>JADGRQ010000008.1 GCA_017880775.1 Burkholderiales bacterium
TCTCTCATGACCTCAACTTCTCGAACCGCCCGGTGCGGACCCGCATGCCGGGTGGTGTGGGAGGGGTCGGTCAGGTAATCTGGCCGCCCCTATCCCGATTGTTCGGCGGACCCTCAGCCGATGCCCGGGTTGCTCTCGATCCCGATCAGGCGGGGAAGATTCAGTGCTTTCCGCGCAATGATCTTCCGTTCGCGCAGGTAGCGCGCAACCAGTTCCCAGATCGGTTCGCCCGTGGCGCCTTCGGCGACCGGCGCCCATCCGGCGACCTTGTAGGTCTTGTCCGCATCGATCGGCGTGCCATCGATGCGCATTTCGCTGATGCGCGCGCCGATCGTCGCGTTCGGGCTGCATGAGTAACTCATCCCGCCGACGCGGACCATGTCTCCGCCCTGCTGGAGATAGGGATCGGGATTGAACAGGTTGTCGCACACGTCCTCGAGTATCGTCTTGATCTGCGCTCCTCTCATCTCGTTCACCGTGGAGAACGGGTAGGTGACGGCGGTCTGATCCATCAGGTGCTCGAGCGTGATCGCCTCACCCGGCAGGATCGAGGTGCCCCAGCGAAACCCGGGCGAAAACGCGATCTGCGCGCCTTTCTCCTGCATCAGCGCGTCGAGGATGATCTGGTCGAAGCTGCCGTTGAAGTTGCCCCGCCTGAACAACAAGCCCTCGGTGATCGCGAGATTTTCGGCAAGCTTCGACGCATGCGGCGCGCGCGTGTGCCCGATGTGGGCCGCCATCGCAGCGTCGGGCGGCAGCAATTCGCTGAACACCGGCATCAGGCGGTAGCGAACATCGGCCAGTTTCCCGCCGCTCACCTGGAGGTCGACCAGCGCCAGAAACTTGCCGTTCGAACCGGCATTGGTGACGAGCGTCCTGCCGCCGCCGTTCGCGACGGTCACGGGTGAGGGCACTGCGTCGTGGGTATGTCCGCCGAGGATCAGATCTATGCCCCGTACCCGGCCTGCGAGCTTGAGATCGACGTCCATGCCGTTGTGCGAGAGCAGCACCACCAGTTGCGCGCCGATGTTGCGCACCTCGTCCACCAGTTTCTGCAGGCGCGGCTCCTGGATGCCGAAGGTCCAGTCCGGGACCATGTGGCGCGGATGGGCGATCGGCGTATACGGAAAGGCCTGGCCGATGATCGCCAGCGGCACGCCGTTCATGGTGCGCAGGCTGTAGGGTTTGAACACCGGGTCCTCGAAGTCGGCGGTCTTCACGTTCTGGGCGAGGAACTCGATGTCGCCGAGATCCTCATCCACCGCCCGCTTCATCCGCTCCGCGCCGTAGGTGAACTCCCAGTGCGCGGTCATCAGGTCCACGCCGAGCAGCTTCTGCGCGCCGATCATGTCGGCGCCTTGCGTCCACAGCGAGACCGCCGAGCCCTGCCACGTGTCGCCGCCGTCGAGCAGCAGCGCGTTCGGCCTTTCCGAGCGCAGGCGTTTCACCAGCGTGGCGAGGTGCGCGAAGCCGCCGACCTTGCCGTAGCGCCGGGCTGCGCGCTCGAAATCGAGGTGAGTATGCGCGTGCGCCTGGTGGCTGCCGGATGCAAGGCCGAAGTAGCGCAGCAGCGCCTCGCCGACCAGATGCGGCGGTTTTCCCGCGGCTGCGCCGACACCGAGGTTGACGTTCGGCTCGCGGAAGTAGGTCGGCAGCAGCTGCGCGTGGCAATCGGTGAAGTGCAGCAGGCTGACGTTTCCGAAGGGCGGCGCGGCGTACAACTCGTCCGCGGCCTCGGCGTCGCTCAATGCCGGGCGCAGGCTGGCGCCGGCGCCCGCGGCGAGCGCCAGCAGGCGCAGGAACTCGCGTCTTTGCAAGGCTTACTTGTTGACCGGCGAGGCCGGGTCGAGCAGCAGCGCCACCACGTGGGTGATCTGCTCGGGCGTGAGAAACCTGTGGTGGCCGAAGCGCGGCATGTTCGAGCAGGGGAACACGATCCACGCGTTGTAAATCTTGTCGTAGACGAATTTCTGCATCGCCTCGCTCGCGCCGCGCTGCTTGCCGTAGCCGAGCAGGCTCGGCCCGATGGTGCCGAAGGCAAGTTCCTGCGGCGCGACCTGGTGGCAGGCGTAGCAGTTGCCGCCATTCGGGCGCTTGGGATCGTCGGTCTGCTCGCCGAACCGCATGCCGAAGCCGCTCTGGGCGATGCGCTCGCCCTGTTTCCAGTCGCCCGTCAGCTTCCCGCTCGCGGGGTACTTTATTTCCTTCTGCGCCCTGGCGATGAAGGCGTCGAGTTGCGCGCGCGGAATCTTCGCCACCTCATTGCGCACCGCGGTACACATCTTCTGCCCATCGTCCTGGTTCATCCGCGCAATGACCTCGGGCGGGTACCTGTACTCCAACGTCGAGTAGCTCGACCTGATGACGCGCTGGATGGTTTCCTCGGTCACTACCGGCCCGGGCGTGCTCGCGCACGCCGCGAGCAGGACGGCGCCGATTCCCTGCAATGCAATGTTCCTGGTCTTCACTGCCGTCCCCCTAGCGTCTCATGCCGGGCACGTTGATCTCAGCCCCATTGGCGCCGTGGCTGAGGTAGGTGTGCAGCGCCACCGTCCATTCCGAACCGAACTCGACGTTCGGCAGCCGCATCTGCCATCCGCAGTCGAACAGGCGATGCTGCATCGTGCGCACGGTGCTGTTCGAAACGCGGTACGCCGGCCAGCCGCGCATTACGTTGTCGATCTCTTTCTTGTTGGTCGCGTTGTACAGGTCCTGCAAACGGATGCGCTTGCCCTGGTCGGCATGGCAGGTGGCGCACGCGAAATCCATTTTCGACATGCGGCGATAGAAGAGCGTCTCGCCGATCTTGTAGGCCTCCCGTTCCTTTGCGTGTTCCAGCCGCACGTCGATCGGCATGTGGTTCGACTGCGCCGCAATGTAGGTGGCGAGCGCCTCGATGTCCGAATCGCGGTTCAGGTTGCCGAACTTGGTCTTGACCGCGTCCTTCGGCGTGAATCCCTGGAGCGTCACCATGCAGTGCACCAGCCGCGTCTCCATGTCCATCACGCGGTCCGCGTCGGCGAAATATCGCGGCAGGCGCGCGTAAGCGCCCTTGACGACGCCGGGGCCCATGCCGAAATCGCACTGCTCGAGCGAGCTGTTCTTCGGCCCGCGTCTCTGCTTGAACAGTGCCTCGCCCCGAATCTCCCAAAGCTCGCCCGGGTTGTCTTCGGCGATCATCGTGCGGTATTTCAGGACCTCGTCTTCGGTGGTTTGCGCAAACGCCAGCCCCGTCGCAGCCGCCAGCATCGCGACGGCAACGCCCGCCCTGCCCGAGGATGCGCGCATCAGGCGAGCGCCGTTTCCGTCTTGTTGGTATTGCCCTTGTTGTCGAGCCAGCTGACTTCGATCTTGTCGCCGGCCTTGACGCCCTTCACCCGGAACGAGAATACGGGGTTGCGCGAAACCGCCTGGCTGACCTGGCCTTCGACCACGGTCCGCCCGTTGACCTTCACCTCGACATTCTGGATGAAGTGCAACGGCACGATGTTGCCGCTGCCGTCCTTGCGCTGGCCGGTTTCCATCGGGTGGTTCATCAGCACCCGGATTTCGCCCGTGTCCCCCTTGAGGGTGGCCCTCACCTTCATCGGATCTGCCATGTCAGCCTCCGCATCCGCCGATGGTTACCTTGATTTCCTTCACCGCGACGTAGAACTTGCCATTCGCTTCGGCAACCACGCGTACGTTGGAGGACTCGCCCATTTTCACGTTCACCTTGACGAACGGCAGCGCGCCGTCCTTGAAATCGAACTTGCCGGCGAGCGGGAAGGGGTTCTTGTCGATCAGCACCGCAATCGACTTCGTGCCCGGCACGTTGCTGGTGATTTCGATCGGAACCACGCCGCCGTTCTCCGCAATCTGCGGCGCTTCGATCACCACTTCGCTGCTCTCGGCAGGATTGGCCACGCCGATACCTTTCAGCGCGTCGGCGAGGGTCTTGGCGCCGAACGCGTCCTTGTTCCAGCCGGCGGCGAGCGCCTGCTGCGGCTTGAGCAGCCCAGCGGCCAGCGCGATGGCGAGCGCCGCCCCCCCCCCGGTTCTCCTAAGCACCATCCTGCGGAATGCCTCCATGACTTCTCCTTTGTCTTGCTGCGCCAAACCATTCTAACGGGCTGAAAACTCAAGCCTAAATCAATCGTTCTGATCGGGCAATGGGCTGAGGCTATGTGCGGCTGCGGCACCACCGGCCCGATTTTCCGCCGCGCTTCTCGAGCAGCTGAATGCCTTCCATACGCATTCCCCGGTCAATCGCCTTGCACATGTCGTAAATCGTGAGCAGACCCGCGCTGGCGGCGACCAGCGCCTCCATCTCCACACCAGTGCGGCCCCGGCATTCCGTCGTCGCGACGAGCGTGACTGCCGAGAGCGCGGCGTCGAGTTCGAACTCGACCGCGACCCGGGTCAGCGAGACCGGGTGGGCGAGCGGAATCAGCTCGGAGGTCCGTTTGGCCGCCTGGATCGCGGCGATGCGCGCCACCCCGAGGACGTCACCTTTCTTCGCGCGGCCCTCGAGCACCGTGCGAAACGTCGCCGGCTGCATGACAATGGATCCGCAAGCGACCGCGATGCGGCGGGTTTCGCCCTTTGCGCCGACGTCGACCATGTGCGCCTGGCCGCGCCGGTCGAAATGCGTGAGTTTTCCTGCCACTGAGGTGCGGTTGCGGGCGTTTGCCACGGTCGGAACTCTGACGCTCGCAAGGTATCATAAACACATGCGGTTTCTCACGTTGCTCATCGCCGCCACACTCTGGGTTGCGCCGCGGGCGTGGGGCCAGGCCTTGCCCGATCTCGGCGATCCGTCCGGAGGCGTGCTGTCGCCGCAGATGGAGCGGCGCATCGGGGAGTCCATCGCGCGCGAGATCCGCTTCCGCGACCCGAGCTATCTCGACGATCCCGAGGTCGGCGAATACCTCAATCGGCTGGGCCAGCGGCTGGTCGCAGCCAGCCCCGGCGCGCGGCTCGACTTCGAATTCTTCGCCATCCAGGATAGCTCGGTCAACGCCTTCGCGCTGCCCGGCGGGTTCATCGGTGTGAATACCGGGTTGCTGCTCCTCACGGAGACGGAGTCGGAACTCGCGTCGGTGCTCGCGCACGAGATTTCGCACGTCACCCAGCACCACATCGCGCAGATGATGGGTGCGCAGCAGCGCATGACGATCCCCACCATGGCCGCGATGTTGCTGGCGATGCTCGCGGCGCGCTCCCGGCCGGACCTCGCGCAGGGCGCGATTATGGCGTCGCAGGCCGGGGCGGTGCAGGCGCAGATCAACTATACGCGTGGCTACGAGCGCGAGGCCGACCGCCTCGGGTTCGCTTTGCTTTCGTCGGCCGGATTCGACGTGAGCGCGATGCCCGTGTTTTTCGAAAGGCTGCAGCGCGCGACGCGCGTTTCCGAGGGCGGCATGCCGAGCTACCTGCGGGACCACCCGGTGACCACGGAGCGGATTGCGGAAGCGCAGGCCCGCGCGGCACAAGCGCCGTACCGCCAGCACGCCGATTCGATCGAATTCCAGCTGGTACGCGCAAAGCTGCGCGCGGAGGGCGGCGACGCGCACGACGCCGCGGTGCATTTTGCCGCCGCGCTACGCGACCGGCGCTATGCGGACGAAACGGCGACGCGCTATGGCCTGTCGAGCGCGCTGCTGCGCGACCGGCGCCCGGCCGAGGCGGCGGCGGAAGCGATGGCGCTGCGCGCCGGCGCGGTGAAGAGTCCGATGATCGAGCTGCTCGCGGCACGTGCCAGCCAGGCCGCCGCAGAATCCGCCAGGGCATTCGAGATCCTGCGCGCTGCGCGGGAGCGCTATCCGTACTCTCGGCCATTGGCCTACGCCTGGCTGGACGCCCTCCAGGCAGCCGGGCGCCCGCAGGAAGCGCTGGGCGCGGTCGGCGAGCAGTTGCGCGCATGGCCGCACGATCCGCATCTCTACGAGTTCCAGGCGAAGACCTATTCGGCGCTCGGCCGGCGCCTGCAGCAGCATCAGGCGCAGGCGGAGTTCTACGTCCTGCAGGGGAGCCTGCCTGCGGCGATCGAGCAGCTTCAACTCGCGCAGACCGCGGGCGACGCGACCTTCTATGAGCTGTCTTCGGTGGACGCACGCCTGAAACAACTGCGCGAGCAGCACGCGCGCGAACTGCGCGACGCGAAGCCTTTGTAGTGTAGTGGGTCAGTAACATATGCGGGGTCGCGCGGCATCGCCTGTCGCGCATGGCCGCGCTGCCGCATGGAGACAGTCCGATCATGCTAAACAGCATGAAGATCGTGGTTGTGATGCCGGCTTACAACGCCGAGAAAACACTGCGCCTGACGCTGGACGAGATACCGTCCGACGTGGTGGATGAAGTCATCCTGGTCGACGATCGGAGCGATGACGGGACGCAGCAACTCGCGCAGAGCCTCGGCGTCAGGACGATTCTTCACGAGTCGAATCGCGGCTATGGCGGGAACCAGAAGACCTGCTACGCGGCCGCGCTGGCCGAGGGCGCAGACGTGGTCGTGATGGTGCACCCCGACTATCAATACACGCCCAGACTGGTCACGGCGATGGCGGCGATGATCACCAGCGGAGAGTTCGATGCGGTCCTCGGATCACGCATCCTCGGCCGGGGAGCGCTGAAAGGCGGCATGCCCGTGTACAAGTACGTCGCGAACCGGCTCCTCACGTTTGCCGAGAACATACTGATTGGCTATAAGCTCTCCGAATATCACACCGGATTCCGCGCCTGGAGCAGGCAGTTGCTGGAGTCGCTTCCGCTCGAGCAGAACTCCGACGATTTCGTTTTCGACAACGAGATGCTGGTGCAGGCGCACTATTTCGGCTTCAGGATCGGCGAGATTTCCTGCCCGACCCGGTATTTCGACGATGCGTCATCGATCGATTTCAGGCGCAGCGTCATCTACGGCATCGGCGTGCTCTGCACCGCGCTGAAATACCGGATGCACGTATGGGGACTGATGAAGTTTCCGATTTTTCGTCCGGCCGGCGCCCGCACCTCGGGCAGGTCCGGGACGGTTCATTGCTAGTTCCGCCGCCGGAGGACTCCTCGGCGCACCGTGCCGCGTCCGCGATCGGCGGGATCCGCGAGCACGTGCTCGCCGTGGTCCTGCTGCTGCTGGCGCTTGCGCTGATCTATGGCAGGGCCGGCGGGTTCGACTACGTGGACTACGACGACGTGGACTACGTCACCACCGAACCGGTTCGCGCAGGTCTGACGGTAGATGGGGTACGCTGGGCCTTCACCTCATTCCACATGAGCAACTGGCATCCGCTGACGTGGATCTCGCACATGATCGACGTGTCCCTGTTCGGACTCGCCCCGGGCCCGCCACACCTCGTCAACGTCGCGTTTCACGGAGTGAACAGCCTGCTCGTCTACCTGCTCGCGCTGGCACTGCTGCGCAACTGGCTCGCCAGCCTGCTGGTCGCCTATCTGTTCCTGGCGCACCCCCTGCACGTGGAGTCGGTGGGCTGGATCGCCGAGCGCAAGGACCTGCTGTGCGGAATGTTCTTCCTGCTGTCGATTCTCGCGTACCTGCGCTACGCTGCGCGCCACTCTGCGAGGCGCTACGCGTTGGCGGCCTGCGCCTTCGCGCTGGCATTGCTCTCGAAGCCGATGGCGGTCACGCTGCCCGTCGTGTTGCTGCTGCTCGACTTCTGGCCGCTTGGTCGATTGCGCGGGGAGCCCGCGCTGGTACTGGGCAGGCGTTTCCCGGCGTACGCAGTGCTGCTCGCCGAGAAGATCCCCCTGTTCGCCCTGTCTCTGGCATCGGGAATCGTGACGCTGGCCGCGCAAAAGGCGGTGATTGTGGCGATGGATAGCGTGCCGCTGGACTACCGGCTGGTGAACTCGGTTGTCGCCTACGCGACCTACCTGCGCGACACGATTGCCCCGACCCGGCTCTCCATCCTGTATCCGCTGCTCCCGATCGATCCTATTACGTCGTTTCTCCCGTCGCTGCTCGTGCTCGGCGCCATCAGCGTCGCGGCGGTTGGCTGGCGAACCAGGTACCCGTGGCTGCTGTTCGGCTGGCTCTGGTTCGTGCTGACGCTGCTGCCGGTGATCGGCCTGCTCCAGGTCGGCGAACAGTCGCATGCGGATCGCTACATGTATCTACCGTCGATCGGGCTTTTTCTGGCGCTCGGAGCCGCGGTCGCGCGCCTGAGCGGCGCGGCGTCGAGAAAGGCGCTGCTGGCGCTCGCGCCGGCGCTGGCCTTCTACTCGTTCATCGCATGGGTCCAGCTTGGCAACTGGTCTGGGACATACATGCTGTTCACGCGCGCTACCGACGTCGTTGGCGAAAGCGTCCAGGCCGAGGTCATGCTTGCCGGCTTCAATCTGCGCGTGGGACGGTTGCAGGAGGCGGAGGCGCATGCGTTGAAGGGACTGTCGCTGAATTCCGACTCGGCGGCGGCCTATGCGATGCTGGGCGTCGTGCTGGCGACCAAGAAGGACTATCCAGGCGCCGAACGGTTGTTCCGCGAGGCGTTGAGCAAGGCTCCGGGAAATGCCCGGATGCTGAACAATCTCGGCATCTTGCTCGCAGAGGAGGGGCGGCTGGACGAAGCGAGGCAACTCTTCGCGGCGGCGTTGAAGTCCGATCCGAACCTGTACAAGGTGAGGGAGAACCTGAAACGCGTGGGAGGCTGATCGAACCCGATGCATTGCTGGGTATGTGGCAAGCACGCCGAATTCGGCCGGCTGGAGGTGCGCGACGCCGACAGGGGCGTCGACAAGTATTGTCTGACCCTTTGTTTGGCCTGCCGGAGCGGCGGGCTGGTGAATCCTCCTCCCCCGGAGGTCCTCAGCCAATACTACGATGCGTTGTACTACGGTGGCGGCGACTCCAAGTTCGCCGCACCATTGCAGGCAATCGTGAACCTGTCGACCAGGATGCGCGCGAGGTCGATCCGGAATTCACTGCATCGCACGCCGGCGCCGCTGGTGCTGGACGTCGGCTGCGGCAGAGGATCATTGCTTGTCGAACTGGCGGGACTGGGCGCGCGGGGAGTCGGGCTGGAGCGCGCTGCCCCTGCGTCGTTTCGCGGGCGTGCAGGCATGGAACTGCGGGTTGGCGAGCTGACCGAACAGCGGTTCCGGGCTGAGAGTTTCGACGCAGTCGTGCTATGGCATGCATTGGAGCACCTTGGGAATCCGCAGGCGGTTCTGGCGGAGATCGGCCGGATCATGAAGCCCGGCGGGCTGCTGTTGATCGCCGTGCCCAACAACGCGAGCTGGCAGGCGCGATTCTTCGGCCGTTGCTGGTTCCACCTGGACGTGCCGCGTCACCTGCATTTTTTCGGGCACGCGGGGCTGCTGCGCCTGCTGCGGCAACAGGGCTATGAAGCGCTGGCGTCCAGCACCTTCGACCCCGTCCAGAACGTTTTCGGATTCGTTCAAAGCTGCCTCAACGGGCTTCCCGGCAGCGCGCCCAATCGGCTTTACCAGCTGATGCGCAGCGAGCAGGCGCCCATTCGGGTTCTGGAGATGCTGCTGTGGATGCTTCCGGCCTGTCTGCTGCTTCCATTCGCGCTGGTCGAGGCCGCCGGTTCCGCGGCGCGCGGAGACGGTGCCTGCAGCATCGTCTTTGCGTGCAAGAAGTAGCGCACCGGCTAGTTAGCGCCTGCCCGTTTCCTCGTAGGCCTCGTAGAGCAGGTCGAAGGTCCTCTCGGTTTCGCGCAGCAAATCGTCGTCGCTCGCGCAGCGCGCAACCGACCCCTGCAACAGAGTATTCACCCCCGCCGCCTCGGGCACCGGCGTGCCGCGAACTTCGAGGAAGTGCACGATGTTGCCGATCTTGGCCAGCGCAGGGTTCTTCGCCAGAGACATCCGCGCGAGCATCTCCTCGTAGGTCACGCGCGATCCGCTGTTGCCGAAATGCGCGCCCTCGAAGCCGAAGCCGAGCGCCCCGGCTGGGCAATCCTGGCCCTTGCCGAGCCAGACCATCGTCGCCTCGGGATCGATGAAGCGCCGGATCAGCCAGGCGCAAGCGAGCCGGTCGGCCCACAGCGGGTGGCGGGTCGCCCAGACGCGGCCCAGCATCGGCTCATTGGCCGCCATGCCGGCCGCCGCCTGTTCGGGAAAGAGCAGCTTGCGTGCGGCGGTTTGCGCCTCGAGCAGAGCGGCGTTCGCCCGCACGCGCAGCGCGCCAGGAAAGTAATCGAGGGCTGCGATGCTCTCCAATTCGCGGCGCAGCTTGTGCAACACGCGTGAGATCGCGCTCGGATCCGCTACCCCGAAGCCGATCTTCAGGCTCTCGATGGTCCGGATCAGCGCCTCGTACCGTGCACTGCGGTCGAACAGGTTCCGGAATGTCTCCTGCTGTGCGCTGTCCAGGGGCGTCACGAGCATCACGCAGGCGTATCCCGCATTCTTCAGGACGTAATCAGCGAGTCCTTCGATCGCCCGGCGGTTGCCCGGAGTTTCCGGCAGCAGGAACACCCCGTCGCGGATGATGGCTGCGCCGAGTGATTCGAGCGTGCGCAACGCGCGCATGCGGGCGCCGGGATCCTCGGTCGGGAGGTTGGTGACCAGACAAAGCCAGCCCAGCGGCTCGCCCGCGGCGGAGTTCGGATCTCTTGTCGGTGGGGTCATCGGCTGGGCGCGCGGGCTGGCGGCGAAATGCCGCCAGACGGCACGGATTCTCGCCGACCCGACGCACTCCCGCAACGATGAGCGGGGCTTATCAACGGATCAGCAAATCGGTCTGGCGAGCTATCGGGCCGGCGTGCTAGGTTCCCGGTACGCCGCATAGGCACAAGAAAGGTCTTATCCTTCATCCATGGTTCTACTTCCGGCACCGCACGGAGGCAAGGGGCTACGCCCGCTGCTCCTCGCCGGCGAAGCGCTGCGCGAGGAGCAGCGGCGCGCGCACTCCCTGCCGAAGCTCCGGATCAGCTCGCGCGAGAAGGGCGACCTGATCATGCTCGGCATCGGCGGATTCACGCCGCTCGCCGGATTCATGGGCCATGCCGACTGGAAGGACGTGTGCGACTCCATGCACGCCGCAGATGGCGTGTTCTGGCCGATCCCGATTACGCTTTCCGCCGACGCCGTGACCGCTGACGGAATCCGGCTGCATTCGGACGTGGCATTGGTCGACTCGGAGAGCGGCGAGACCATGGCGACGATGACGGTCGCCGAGAAATACACGATCGACAGGGCGTACGAGTGCAAGTCGGTGTTCCGCACGACCGACGCGGAGCATCCGGGCGTGAAAATGGTGATGGAGCAGGGTGCGGTGAACATCGCCGGCCCGGTGAAGGTGCTCTCACAAGGCGGCTTCCCGGAGCGTTACCCCGGCCTGTACATGACGCCCGCCGAAACGCGCGCGGCGTTCAAGCAGCTGGGCTGGTCGAAGGTTGCCGCGTTTCAGACGCGAAATCCGATGCACCGCTCCCACGAATATCTGGCCAAGGTGGCGATTGAGGTCTGCGACGGCGTACTGGTGCACTCGCTGCTGGGCAATCTCAAGCCGGGCGACATCCCCGCCGAGGTGCGCACACGCGCGATTTCGACGCTGATCGAAAAGTACTTCGCGCCGAACACGGTGGTGCAGTCGGGCTATCCTCTCGACATGCGCTACGCCGGCCCGCGCGAGGCGCTGTTGCACGCGGTGTTCCGCCAGAACTACGGCTGCGCGTACCAAATCCTCGGGCGTGACCATGCGGGTGTGGGCAGCTACTACGGCCCGTTCGATGCGCACCGGATCTTCGACGAGATCCCGCAGGATGCGCTGGAGATCCGGCCGATGAAGATCGACTGGACGTTCTGGTGTTACGTCTGCGGCGGGATGGCCACGACGCGCACCTGCCCGCACGAGGAAAAGCACCGCCTGCTCGTCTCCGGCACCAAGCTGCGCAAGTCGCTCTCGGAGGGCGGAGAGGTGGCGGCCGAGTTCAGCCGGCCCGAGGTGCTGCAGATCCTGCGCGCATATTACGAGGGCCTCGAAGCGCACGAGCGCGTCGAGGTCAAGCTTTCCGGGCATTCCGCCCGCTGATTTTTCCAAGGAGAAGCCATGCCGACATTCGTTCGGACCGACAAGTGCGACGGCTGCAAGGGGCAGGACAAGACGGCGTGCATGTACATCTGCCCGCACGACCTGATGATGCTCGACAAGGATGGCTCGGCCACGGGCCACGCCATGAAGGCTTACAACCAGGAGCCCGAGCAGTGCTGGGAGTGCTATTCCTGCGTCAAGATCTGCCCGCAGAACGCGATCGAGGTGCGCCACTATGCGGACGTGGTGCCGATGGGCGCCTCGGTGCAGCCGCTGCGCGGCTCGGAGTCGATCATGTGGACCATCAAGTTCCGCAACGGAACGATCAAGCGCTTCAAGTTCCCGATCCGCACTACGGCGGAGGGCTCGGCCGATCCGTACGGCGGCAAGCCCGAGGCAAACATGGCGGATCTTGAAAACCACGCGGTGCTGTTCACCAGGGACACGCACAAGGGCGACATGAGCCAGTTCGTCGCGGCGAAATGAGGAAAGGAAGAAATCATGGCTGAGTACGGCTTCGGCAATCCGGAAATCATCGAGGAAGAGGTCGACATCCTCATCATCGGCGGCGGCATGGCCGCCTGCGGCGCGGCGTTCGAGATCGGCAAGTGGGTCAAGGCCTCCGGCGGGAACCTGAAGATCAAGCTGGTGGACAAGGCGGCGATGAGCCGCTCGGGCGCGGTGGCCCAGGGGCTGTCGGCGATCAACACCTACATCGGCGAAAACGACCCCGCCGACTACGTGCGCTACGTACGGAACGACCTGATGGGCATCATCCGCGAGGACCTGGTGTACGACGTCGGCCGGCACGTGGACGACTCGGTGCACAACTTCGAGGACTGGGGCCTGCCGATCTGGAAGGCCAAGGGCGACGAGGACAAGCCGCTGCGGCAGGGCGGCAAGCCGGTGCGCTCGGGCAAGTGGCAGATCATGATCAACGGCGAGTCCTACAAGTGGATCGTCGCGGAGGCCGCCAAGAATGCACTCGGCATGGAGAACATCGAGGAGCGCGTGTTCATCGTGCGCCTGATCAACGACAAGAACGACCCGACCCGGGTGGCGGCGGCGGCGGGTTTCTCGGTGCGCGACCACAAGCTCTACCTGTACAAGTTCAAGTGCTGCCTGCTGGTGTGCGGCGGCGCGGTGAACGTGTTCCGGCCGCGCTCGATCGGCGAGGGCATGGGCCGCGCGTGGTACCCGGTGTGGAATGCGGGATCCACCTATTCGATGGCGGCGGAAGCCGGTGCCGAGATGACGATGATGGAAAACCGCTTCGTGCCGGCGCGCTTCAAGGACGGCTACGGGCCGGTGGGCGCGTGGTTCCTGCTGTTCAAGGCGCAGGTGATGAACGGTTTCGGCGAGGACTACAACAAGCTGCGCGGCGACGTGATCAAGGACGAGAAGCGTTTTGGCAAGTACGGACAGGGCGTGCCGGGCACCTGCCTCCGGAACCACATCATGCTCGAGGAGATGATCGCCGGGCGCGGCCCGATCATGATGGACACGCCGGCCGCGATGGCCAAGCTCGCCGAGAAGATGACGCCGAAGGAGGTCAAGCACCTCGAAGCCGAGGCTTGGGAAGACTTCCTCGACATGACCATCAGCCAGTGCGGCATCTGGGCGGGCGAGAACATCGAGCCGGAGAAGACGCCCTCCGAAATCATGCCGACCGAACCGTACCTGCTCGGTTCACATTCCGGCTGCGCCGGAATCTGGGTGTCGGGTCCGACCGACCTGCCCGGCGTGCCGAAGGAGTGGAGCTGGGGCTACCGCAGCATGACGACGGTGAAGGGGTTGTTCACCTCCGGCGACGGCGTGGGCGCCTCGGGCCACAAATTCTCCTCGGGCTCGTTCGCGGAGGGGCGCATCGCTGCCAAGGCGATGGTCAAGTTCGCGCTCGACAACAAGGACTGGAAGCCTACGCTCGAGAGGTCCACCATGGACCTGGTCGAGGAAATCTACCGGCCGGTGCGCACCTTCCTCGAGCACAAGGACTACACCACCGCGATCGACGTCAACCCGCACTACATCACGCCCAAGATGCTGCAGTACCGCCTGCAGAAGCTGATGGACGAGTACGTCGCGGGCGTCGGCACCTTTTACCGCACCAACGGCAAGCTGCTCGAGATGGCGGAGAAGAAGCTCGAGATGCTCAAGGAAGATTCCCTCAAGATGCGCGCCAAGGACCTGCACGAGCTGCTGCGCGCCTGGGAGAACTACCACCGCATCATCGCGGCGGAAGCGCACATGAAGCACATCCAGTTCAGGGAGGAAACCCGCTATCCGGGTTTCTACTACCGCATGGACTACAACTTCATCGACGACGAGAACTGGAAGTGCTTCGTCAACTCGACCTATGACCGGCACACCGGGAAATGGGCGATAAAGAAGGTGCCGTACGTGCAGGTCATCAAATAACGCCGCTCGTCGTCCCCGCGGAGGCGGGGACCCATCTCGAACCCCCGCACGGGATCCCGGCGGGGGTTCCTGCCTTCTGCAGCTCGGCTTTCGCCATCAACGCGAGCTCGATTACCCGGTCTAGGACTTCTCATGGCTGATCAACCAAGCGAATTCCGCATCGAAATGCCCCCCGCCACGCCCGTGGTGCCGGTGCAGCTGTGGCTCGACGACAAGTTCCGCTTCCGCTGCCACAAGGGCATCGCCTGCTTCAACAAATGCTGCGAGAACATCGACATCCTGCTCACGCCATGGGACATCGTGCGCATGGCGCGGCACTTCGGCATCACCGCGCGCGAGGCGATCGACCGCTACACAACCGACGCGCAGATCGACGCGCACGGGATGCCGGCGCTCAAGCTGGCGAGAAAGGAAGGCTCGACCGCCTGCACCCACCTCACCCCTGAAGGCTGCGGCATCTACGCCGACCGGCCGGCGGCCTGCCGCTACTACGCGCTCGGCTCGGTCGCGATGCGCAAGAAGGAATCGAGCGAGGTCGAGGATTCGTATTTCGTCGTGAAGGAGGCGCATTGCCTCGGCCATGACGAGCCGCACGAGCAGACGATCCGCGAGTACCGGCGCGAGCAGGGAATCGAGCCCTACGACGAGGCGAATCGCGCCTGGCGCGACATCGTGCTGAAGAAGCGCTCCTCGGGCCCCACGGTCGGCAAGCCGTCGCAGCGCAGCTTCGAGCTGTTCTACCTGGCGAGCTACGACCTCGACGGCTTCAGGAGCTTCGCGCTGTCGGAGAAATTCGCGTCGGTGTTTGAAATTGCGCCCGAACTGTGCTCGCAGATCGAAAGCGATGACGCCGCCTGCCTCGCGTTCGCGATACGCTTCCTGCGCCAGGCGCTGTTCGGCGAGATGACCATTCCGGTGCGCGGGGGCGCCGCCGAGCGGCGCCTGCCAGCCTACCGCGAGCGACTGCTGCGCGACGCGCAGGAAAAAGCGGCGCAACTCGCCGACCAGCAGGATGCGCTGTACGACTCGCTCAAGGAGCAGGGGCAGTAGGCGGGCGCGCCCTAGACGAACAGCGCGCCGCCTATTCCGGTCGCGAGCCGCCGGCCGAGTTCCCAGCTGATCAGCGAAGTCATGATTGCGACGCGGAACAACATCACGGATTCTGATCTGCATCAACTGCGCGGGAGTTTGCGCCGGGCGCGGTAAAGTAGCGGCGGTAAGCCACTTGCGAGGAGGCATGATGAAGGAGACGCGCGAATGAATGCGCCGCATCGGGACGATGCCGCGTCGCTGATGATCGAGCGCGAGCCTTACTACCAGCCGCTGCGCGGCGAAGTCGCGATGTTCGAGGCGGCGTGGAACAACCGCGTGCCGGTGCTGCTCAAGGGGCCCACCGGCTGCGGCAAGACGCGCTTCATGGAATACATGGCGTGGCGTCTCGCGCGACCGCTCGTCACGGTCGCTTGCCACGACGACCTCACCGCCGCCGACCTGGTCGGGCGTTTCCTCATCACCGCCAACGAAACCGTTTGGGTGGACGGGCCGATGGCGCGCGCGGTGAGGCTGGGCGCGATCCTGTACCTCGATGAAATCGTCGAAGCGCGCAAGGACACCACGGTGGTCATTCACCCGCTGGCCGACGACCGCCGCACGCTGTTCGTGGAGAAGAAGGGCGAGGTGCTGAAGGCGCCGCCCGAGTTCATGCTGGCGATCTCCTACAACCCCGGCTATCAGAGCGTGATGAAAGAGCTCAAGCAGTCCACGCGGCAGCGCTTCGTTGCGATCGACTTCGACTACCCGCCTGCCGAAACGGAAAGCCTGATCGTCGCGCGCGAAAGCGGAATCGGCGCCGACGCCGCCGCGCGGCTGGTGAAGCTGGCGCACATGACGCGCAACCTTAAGGGCAACGGCCTCGATGAAGGCGCCTCGACGCGGCTGCTGGTGCACGCGGCGAAACTGATGGCGCACGGGGTGGAGCCGCGCGCGGCCTGCAGCGGCGCGATCGCGCTTGCGCTCACCGATGAACCCGAGATGCTGTCCGCCGTGCATGAACTCGTCAGCGCGGTCTTCTAGCGCGCCGCTTGGCGCCGCCGAGATCGAGGAGCGCTTCGAAGAGCTGATCGGCGCGGTGCTTTCCTCGCGCCGCACGGCCACCGGCCTCGCCGGCCAGCTCGCCGGTCAGCCGCGCACAGTGCAGGAATTCACGCTGCACTGGGTCGGGATCACCGCCCGGTCGAGCCCGGAACTGGCCTACCAGTTCGCGTCGGTTGCGCCCGCGGCGATCGAGGCCCTGGGTGTCGCGGGCGCGGAGCAGTGGCTGATCGCCGCGATGGACGTGTTCGACCGCGAGGGGCTGTACCGCGCGGCCGCGTCGCTCAAGGACCTGCCCGGATTCATCCTGCAGCGCCGCGAGCAGGCCGGTGCGGTGGCGTTCGAGGAAGTGGCGCGCGTGCTGGAGCATTTCCTTGCCGGGCTGTCGGGCCGGCCGATGAAGCTCGAACCCGATGATCTGCCGTGGACCGATACCGCGACTGTGTACCTGCCGCGGCGTATCGCGAGGTTCGCGACGCGCGAGGAGAACTTCCGCGCCTACAAGGTCACTGCCGCGCTGCTGTGGGCGCAGGCGCGCCGCGGCACGTTTCTGCTGGATGCCGCACGCTATCCGGGCGCGCAGCGGGAGCTTGCGCTGCTCGGCGTACTGGAATCGGTGCGCCTCGCGGCGCGCTTCGAGCGCGAGTTGCCGGGGCTGCACCGCGACATCGACGCGCTGTGCCGGCCGGCGCTTGACGCGCGGTTCGAGCAGGCGGCACGACCGCTGCGCTCGCCGTCAGCCGGCGTTGCCGACAGCCTCGATGCGCTGCGCACGCTGCCGGCGGGCGCGCGCGCGCCGGACTGGGCGTTTCTCGGCAAGCTCGAGCCGCAACGCGCGCTCGAGGTCCGCGCCGCACGGCTTCTGCGCGACAAGCAGGAACTGCACAGCGCACTGGCGCGCATGCAGAACGAAATGCGCGGTGCCGAAATGCCAGCTGCCGAGGGAGATCCGATGCCCACGGCCGGCGCACCGCGCCTGCGCGTCGCGCTGCGCGAAGCCGAGCAGCTGGAGATCTCGGTCGAGCTCGACGGCCGCACGATGGCGCCACCCCCCGAAGTCACCGCACTGGTCGAATCGATCCTGCAGGACCTTGGCGAACTCCCCGAGGAATACCTCGTCGCGGCGGGCGAAGGCGCTTACCGCGCCGGGGGCGGCGAGGAAGCCGTCGAACTGATCCCCGGTGCGGACGGCGCGCAAGGGGGGCGCTTCTACGACGAATGGGATTTCCGCCGCCGCCATTACCGCAAGGACTGGTGCGTGCTCACCGAGCGCGACGTGCATCCGGGCGATCCGCGGTTCGTCGCGTCGATTCTGGCGCGCTACCGCGCGCAGGTTTGGCACCTGCGCCGCTCGTTCGAGGCGCTGCGCGGCGAGGATCGGCGGCTGCGCGGCGAACCCTACGGCGACGAGATCGATCTCGACGCAGCGGTGCGCGGCTTCGCGGAACTGCGCACCGGCGCGGAACTGGGGGACCGTCTGTTCGTGCGGCGCGAACGCAACGTGCGCGACGTGGCGGTGATGTTCGTGGTGGACATGTCCGGATCCACCAAGGGATGGATCAACGACTGCGAGCGCGAGTCGCTGGTGCTGCTGGCCGAGGCGCTGGAGGTGCTCGGCGACCGCTACGCGATCTACGGCTTCTCCGGCATCACGCGCAAGCGCTGCGAGGTGTATCGCGTGAAGCGCTTCGACGAGCGCTACGATGCGCTGGTCGAGCAGCGCATCGCGGGCATCCAGCCACTGGACTACACACGCATGGGTGTTGCGTTGCGCCACCTGACCGGAATCCTCGGCGCGCAGGAGGCGCGCACCCGGCTGATGATCACGCTCTCTGACGGCAAGCCGGATGATTTTTCCGACGGCTACCGCGGCGAGTACGGCATCGAGGACACGCGCCAGGCGCTGCTCGAAGCCAGGCGCGCCGGCATACACTCGTTTTGCATCACCATCGACCGCGAGGCGCGCGACTACCTGCCGCGCATGTACGGCGCGGCGCATTACACGGTGATCGAAGACGTGGCGCGCCTGCCGCTGAAGGTGGCGGATGTCTACCGGCGGCTGACGAGCTGAAGAACCCGCATACTGCCCCTTATGGCACGGATACTTCAGATCGACGACGCCGAGCGCTGGGTTGTGGAGTCCACGCTGCGGGAACGCTACGCGCATCGCGTGGCGACTCAGCTCGCGGACACCGAACTGCGCCTGCAGCCCGGCGACGAAGCCCTTACCGCCTGCCCGACGCTCTACTGGGAGGAGCGCGGCGCGGCGTTCGTCGTCGTGAAAGTGGCAGACGGCCGCTGGCGCGCGATGTTCTTCTACCCTGAGGACGCGATCGAGGAGCAGTTCGGCGCAGGCAACGCCGAGTACGACGACCTGCTCGATTGCGTCACATCAGTGCTGCGCTCGCAGGCCGACCACGAGAAGGAGCGCCTCGGCGCGCAGTCGGGCAAGACCGGGGGCGATCTCGGATGACGCTCGAACGCGCCCGGCAGCTCCTGAAAGTGCAGGCCGGCTTCGGCGGGTTCTACAATGCCAACGGCTCGAAGCTGATCCTCGCGGAGGTGTCGCGCGAGCACGGGCAGGCCGCGGTGGACCAATTGATCCGCGAACTGGAGCTCGAGCGCATTTTCGGCTTCACGCCGGGCACCGTTTTCGACGGCGGCCTGAAATAGCGCTCGTCGCTAGGACACGCTGCCGTAGCTGGGGTCGAAAGCGCCGGACGGGGACTTGAGGCCGGCGATGCGGCAGCCCTGCGCGACCGGGCCGCCCGGGAACAGCGTGTACAGGTACTTCACGCCGCCCTTGTAGTGGAACTTCTCCTCGAGCGCATCGTGCAGCGCGCGTCGCCTGATCCCTGCGTCCTCGTGCCTCGCGAAATAATCCTGCAGCGCGCGCAGCGTCTCCCAGTGGTCTTCGCCGAGCTCCAGCCCTTCGTTGCGCGCGATCTCGCGCGCGGCCTCGGGCGTCCAGTCCGCCGGTGCGTGGCGAAACGGCGCTTGCGCGGCGCCGTTGCTCGATTCCCCTGCCCCGGTCATGGCGAGCTCCCCCAGTGGGGCGGATCCGGGCGAACAGTACACCGCCGGCCGGGCCGTTGTACGCGGCCCGGCCAGAACTATCAGCCTGTTCATGGGCGCTCGCAGCGCGCTCGTGGTGGAGAGGGGGGAGTGGTGCCGCGCTAGAATTGCGGCCATGGTTGCGAGCACTGAAGCGATTCAGGCACAGATCGATGCGCGCCGCGATGAGATCGCGCGGTTGTGCACGCAGTTTTCTGTGCGGCGGCTGGAGCTTTTCGGCTCTGCGTCGGCGGGCGCGTTCGATCCCGCGCGCAGCGACCTCGACTTCCTCGTCGAGTTCGATTCTGCGCCTGGAATGACGCCATTCGAGCAGTACTTCGGGCTCAAGGAATCGCTCGAGGCGCTATTCGGCCGCGCATCGGATCTGGTGATGGCCGGCGCGCCGCAGAACCCTTACTTCCTCGGCACCATGAACAAGAGCCGCCGGCTTTTGTATGCGGCCTGACTCGGGCAAGTTCCTCGCGGACATCCGCGAGGCCGGCCAGAATGTCATCGAGATCACTTCGGGCAAGCAGCTTGCGGATTACCTCGCGGACAAAGTTCTCAGGCTCGCTGTCATGATACGGCGGCGAAGATCACGGATTTCGCGAGAATCATCGCGTTCCGGAACATCCTGATCCGCGGCTACAGCCTGTTGAAACACGACCTCGTGTGGAGCGTGGTGCAGCACCAGCTCCCAAAGCTGATTCGCGAGGTCGACGCTCTGATGGCTGGCGGCCGTCCGGGCTGACCCGGGGGCCAAGGATGGCCGCTCATCGCCTGAGCCACGCCTCTCCTCAGGCTTTCGGACAAGGGGCTCACTGAGCCCGATTTCCCCGGTTTTCCTTGCGGCGCCATGGGGCGATGGGTATTGTCCCTGTACAAGGGGAGACGCAGGGGTGACCAAGCCGGAAGAACAGGCGCGCGCCGAAATCGACCGGCTGCTTAGCGCGGCCGGCTGGGCGGTGCAGGCTGTGAGGGACTCCGATCTCCACGCCGCGCACGGCGTCGCGATACGCGAATTTCCGTTGAAGGACGGCTTCGGATTTGCGGATTACCTGCTCTATGTTGACGCCAAGGCAGCAGGCGTAATCGAAGCGAAGAAAGTAGGCGCTACGCTCACCGGAGTCGAGATGCAGTCCGGGCGCTATGCCAAGGGATTGCCTGACTCGCTTCCGGCGTGGCAGCGGCCGCTGCGGTTTGTCTATGAATCGACCGGGACCGAGACCCATTTCACCAACGGCCTCGACCCCGAGCCGCGCGCCCGCAACGTCTTCGCCTTTCACCGGCCCGAGATGCTGGCCGGCTGGCTCGCCACACCGGCATCGGCCACGGTGCTCGCCACTGGCGCCGGCACCGCGGCGCGCGCCGCAAACGATGCCGGCGTGTTGCCTGAGACCTTCCTGCATCGCGTTCGCGCGATGCCGGAGCTGATTGCCCATTGGGCCGATGGTGGCAGCGAACGCAAGCTCTGGCCCGCCCAGATCACCGCTATCCAGAACCTGGAGAAGTCGCTCGCCGTCAACAAGCCGCGCGCCTTGATTCAAATGGCCACGGGCTCCGGCAAGACCTTTACCGCCATCAGCTTCATCTACCGGCTGATCAAGTTCGCCGGTGCGCGGCGGGTGCTGTTCCTGGTGGACCGCGGCAACCTCGGCCGCCAGACCAAGAAAGAGTTCGACCAGTACGTCTCGCCCTATAACAACTTCAAGTTCGGCGAGGAGTACATCGTCCAGCAACTCACCTCGAACAATCTCGACAAGACCGCTCGCGTTTGCATCAGCACCATCCAGCGCATGTTCTCGATGCTCAAGGGCCGGGATCTCGCGCCGGAGGATGACGAGGTTTCCACCGAAGGGCTCGAGTCCCTGTATAAGAGTCCAGAGCCAATCGACTACAACCCCGCCATCCCGATCGAGACCTTCGACATCATCGTCACCGACGAAGCGCACCGCTCCATCTACAACCTGTGGCGGCAGGTGCTGGAGTATTTCGATTCCTACCTCATCGGCCTCACCGCCACGCCCAGCAAGCAGACCTTCGGCTTCTTCAACCAGAATCTGGTGATGGAGTACGGCCACGAGCAGGCGGTGGCCGATGGAGTCAACGTCAACTACGACGTCTACCGTATACGCACGCAGGTGAGCGAGGCGGGCGGCAAGGTCGAATCCGGCTACTACGTGGACCTGCGCGACAAGTTGACCAGGAAGGTGCGTTGGGAACAACTGGACGAAGAGTTCGCCTACGACCCCGACCAGCTTGATCGCGCTGTGGTGGCCGTGGACCAGATCCGTACGCTGGTGCGCACCTTCCGCGACAAGCTGTTCACCGAGATCTTCCCCGGCCGCACCGAGGTGCCCAAGACGCTGATCTTCGCCAAGGACGACAGCCACGCCGAAGACATCGTAAAGATCGTGCGCGAGGAGTTCGCCAAGGGCAACGAATTCGCGCAGAAAATCACCTACCGCACCACGGGCGAAACGCCCGAGCGGCTGATCGCCGCCTTCCGGAACAGCTACCACCCCCGTATCGCCGTCACTGTCGACATGATCGCCACCGGGACTGATATCAAGCCGCTGGAAATCGTGATGTTCATGCGCGCGGTCAAGAGCCGCACATTCTTCGAGCAGATGAAGGGCCGTGGTGTGCGTGTTATCTCGCCCGACGACCTGAAGGGCGTCACGCCCGATGCCAAGGCCAAGGACCACTTCGTGATCGTGGACTGCGTGGGTGTGTGCGAGCGAGACATGACCGACTCGCGCCCCATGGATCAGAAGAAATCCGTGTCGCTGGAGAAGCTCTTGCAGGCCGTTGCGCTGGGCAACACCGAGCCCGAGGTGCTCTCATCGGTCGCTGCCCGCCTCGCGCGGCTGGAGAAAGACCTGCCGCAAGCCGACCAGGCCAAGATTGCCCAGGCCGCCGGCGGCGCCACGCTCAAGGACCTGGCGCGCGGCATCGTCAACGCGCTGAGCGCCGACATGCCGTTCGAGCAAGCGGCAGCAGCCAAGCAAGCCGCGGTGAAGCCGCTCTACGACCCCAAGCTACGCGAGCTGATCCTCACGCTCAAAGCGAAGAACGACCAGATCATTGACACCGTCACCCAGGACGCCATCCTCGAAGCCGGTTTCTCCGAAGCCTCCCGCGAGCGCGCGAAGCAACTCGTCACCACCTTCGAGCAGTTCATCCAGCAGCACAAAGATGAAATCACCGCACTGCAGATCCTCTACAACCGCCCAACCAAAGCGCCGCTGAAGTTTGAAGACCTGAAGGCGCTGGCCGACACGCTGCAGGCCCCGCCGCACCTGTGGACCGAAAGCCAGCTCTGGCAGGCCTACGCCGCGCTGGACAAATCCAAGGTCAGGGGCGCGAGTGCCAAGCGCATCCTTACCGACCTCGTCTCGCTGGTGCGCTATGCGATGCACCAGGAAAACGAGCTGGTGCCGTACCCCGAGCGCGTTGCGGCCAACTTCAAGGCGTGGATGGCTCAACAGCAGGCTGCTGGCAAGGTTTTCACGGATGAGCAGCGGTGGTGGCTGGAGAAGATGGCCGAGCACATCGCTTCGAACCTCGGCATCGCGGCAGAGGATTTTGAATCTGTGCCGTTCAATCAGCGCGGTGGGCTGGGTAAGGTGCATCAGATATTCGGCGTGGAACTGCCGCAGGTGATTGAGGCGCTAAACAAGGAGTTGGCGGCGTGATTACTCTCGGCGAATTGACCGAGCCGAAGATCGAGCAATCCGGGCCGCCCGCCAGCGGCGAGTTCGTTTACGTAGACATCAGCAGCGTCGACAACCAAGCAAAGCGCATCGTCGAGCCGAAGCAGTTGGCAGCAAGCGCTGCGCCAAGCCGAGCGCGACAGCGCTTGCGCGCCGGCGACGTGCTCGTTTCGATGACGCGCCCGAATCTGAACGCTGTCGCACTTGTCCCACCCGAACTTGATGGCGCTATTGGTTCGACTGGATTTCACGTGCTCCGCGGACGTGAAGGCGTCTTGCCGCAGTGGCTTTACTACGGTGTACAGACGCGCGACTTCGTTGGCTCTATGTCTGAGCTTGTTCAGGGCGCGCTATACCCCGCCGTACGTCCGAAAGACATTCGTACTTTCGAGTTCGACGTACCGCCGTTGGACGACCAGCGCCGCATCGTCGCCGAAATCGAAAAACAGGTCTCCCGTCTCGACGAAGCCGTCGCCAACCTCAAGCGAGTCAAGGCCAACCTCAAGCGCTACAAGGCTGCCCTCCTCAAAGCCGCCGTTGAAGGCCGCCTCGTCCCCACCGAAGCCGCACTCGCCCGCCGTGAAGGCCGCGGCTACGACACCGGTGCGCAACTGCTGCAGCACATCCTTCTGGAGCGCAGGCAATCGTTCGCTGGCCGGGCAAGGTACAGGGAGCCGTCCGTTACGGCTCGTGCGAATCCCCCGGATCTGCCCGATGGCTGGGGTTGGTGCAATGTTGATCAGTTGGCTGACGTGGGAACGGGCGCAACGCCGAAGCGCGACCGGGCCGCCTATTACGACAGCGGCACGATCCCGTGGGTGACGAGCGCCGCGGTCAACGAATCGTTCGTGGACCGGGCCACCGAGTTCGTCACGCCGCGGGCGCTGGCAGAGACCAATCTGACGCTCTACCCGCCAGGCACCCTTCTCGTTGCCATGTACGGCGAGGGCAAGACCCGTGGAAAGTGCACCGAGCTGCGAATAGCGGCGACAACCAATCAAGCGCTGGCGGCGCTTCAATCAGTCGGCGGCGTGAGGGAGTACCTGAGGCTGTTTCTGGAGCACAACTACGAAGAGATGCGCAAAGTCGCCTCAGGTGGCGTGCAGCCGAACCTGAACCTCTCCCTCGTGCGTTCCGTATGTCTCCCGCTGCCGCCGCTCGCCGAACAACACCGCATCGTCGCCGAAGTCGACCGCCGCGTCTCCTTCGTTCGCGAACTCGAGTCCGAGGTCGATGCGAACCTGACGCGCACGCAGGCGCTTCGGCGGGTCACCATGAGCCGGGCTTTCACCACAACGCCCGAAGCGGGACAATAGCTTCCTAGGAGGCGCAACATGGCAAACGACACCACTATCGAGTTGGCTTCACTGCGCTTCGACGGCAAGCGATTCGAAGACCATGCACTCGATGTCGAGTGCACGCAGGAACTGGTTGCCTATCGCACGCTCGTCCTCGAATGCGCAAAGGAACTCTGGCGCCGCAAGAATCCCGGCCGAGTGCGCTTGCCGAAAGGATTCGAGGACGGTTTTCGCCTGCAGTTCGACCGCGTTGACCCCGGCTCGGCCGTCATTCCATTGAGGCGGGTGCGCGAAGTCGCGCAAGGAGAACTTGACCTTGGCGACGAGTTTGATGAGGCCGCCGCCCTGATTGACTCCGCGATTTGGGCGGCAGACCGGGACGACTTGATGCCGGAACAGCTGCCCGCAAACGTCATCCCGCTGTTTCGCGAGTTCGGGCGCTCACTGCACCCCGACGAAGTGTTGTTTGTCAGAGCGCGTAACTGCAATCGCGACGCGCCCTACACGGCAAACGCCCGGGCCCGACTGGCCGAGTGGATCGGACCCACCTACGAGGACACGGTGGATCTCGTGGGGGAAGTACGCATGGCGAATCTCGGGCCTGGTGCCTTCAGGCTCCAGATTGCCGAAACGGGCGCGCTGGTCGAAGGTCGATTCGACGCAAATCAGGAGGCGCTCGTCCTTGACGCGCTTAAGAATCATCGGAGCGTTCGGCTGCAGGTCCGGGGCACAGCGGAGTTTTCTACCCGTGACCGGCAGATTAAGCGGCTGACACGGATCGAGTACGTGGCACTCGCACCTAGTGCCGCGGTACCCTTTGACGAGACCGCAGCGCCGATCTGGGAGCAGTTGGCGAACATCGGCAAGCAGGCTCCCGCGGGCACTTGGGAGTCCGTGCCCGACGACCTGTCGATGCGAATCGATGAGGTCGTTTACGGCCACGGAGAAAGCGGCCAGTGAAGGTCGTCTTCGCCGATACCGGCTACTGGGAAGCGGTGCTCAATCCGAACGACAAGCTGCACGTCAAGGCGCAGCAGGTATCCGTGTCGCTCGGCAAGGTGCGGCTGCTCACGACGGAAATGGTGCTCGATGAGCTTCTCGCCGCGCTGGCGAAGGTTCCAGTCCGCCCTTTCGCGATAAGCGGCGTCCAGGCAATTCGCTCGAACCCGAACGTCGAAGTCATCCCGCAAACGTCGCTACAGTTCTCGGCAGGGTTCGACCTTTACCGCTCGATGGCCGACAAGGAGTGGAGTCTGACCGACTGCGTGTCGTTCAACGTGATGCGTGAGCGCGGGCTGACCGAAGCGCTTGCTCACGACCGTCATTTCGAACAGGCAAGTTTCGTTGCCTTGCTTCGGTAGTGAGCTACCGGATTGCCGGGGACTCCCCCCAATTGACTGAGGACTCCCCCCAAGGCTCCCCTCAATTCGGCTTGGACTCCCCTGAATCGGCCCGGAACTCCCCTCATTCCGATTCCAGCCCATGAACTCCGCAACCCTCGTCCAGAAACTGTGGAATTACTGCAACGTCCTTCGCGACGACGGCATGAGCTATGGCGACTACGTCGAGCAGCTCACGTACCTCCTCTTCCTCAAAATGGCCGATGAGCGTTCGCGACCGCCGTACAACCAGCCGAGCCTGATCCCCGCGCAGTACGCCTGGCCCTCGCTGCTCGCCCTCGATGGCGATGAGCTGTTCGACCACTACCGCCACGCACTCGAAGCACTGGGCGCCGAGAAGGGCACGCTCGCGCTCATCTTCAACAAGGCGCAGAACAAGTTCCAGGACCCGGCCAAGCTGCGGCGCGTGATCGTCGACCTGATCAACGAGGAAGACTGGTCCTCGATGGGCGCCGACGTGAAGGGCGACGCCTACGAGGGCCTGCTGGAGAAGAACGCGCAGGACACCAAGTCCGGCGCCGGCCAGTACTTCACGCCGCGCCCGCTGATCCAGGCGATGGTGGACGCCATCGCCCCCAAGCCCGGCGAGTCGGTCTGCGACCCGGCCTGCGGCACCGGCGGCTTTTTGTTCACCGCGCACAACTACATCACGCAGCACAACCCGAACCTCACCCGCGACGAGAAGCGCCGCCTCAAGGAGGGCGCCTTCCGCGGCTGGGAGCTGGTGCAGGCCACCGCGCGCGTGTGCGCGATGAACCTGCTTCTGCACGGTATCGGCTCCGAGAAGAGCGTACCCATCAAGGTGGCCGATGCGCTGGCCGCCGACCCCGGCGAGCGCTTCGAGGTGGTGCTAGCGAATCCACCGTTCGGGAAGAAGTCGAGCACGATGATCGTCGGAGAGAACGGCAAGGCGACGAGGGAAAAGGACATCATCGAGCGCGACGACTTCTGGGCCACGACCTCCAACAAGCAGCTCAACTTCGTGCAGCACATCAAGACGCTGTTGAAGCCTCATGGCCGCGCCGCCGTGGTGGTGCCGGACAATGTGCTGTTCGAAGGCGGAGCCGGCGAAACCATCCGCCGCAAGCTCCTGCACGAGTGCGACGTTCACACGCTGCTGCGTTTGCCCACGGGCCTGTTTTATGCACAAGGCGTGAAGGCGAACGTGGTGTTTTTCGACAAGAAGCCCGCCTCTGAGACCCCGTGGACCAAGAAGCTCTGGATCTACGACCTGCGCACCAACAAGCACTTCACGCTGAAGACCAGCCCGATGAAGCGCGAGGATCTGGACGAATTCGTGACGCTTTACAACCCGGCCAACCGGCATGAGCGGATACCCACCTGGTCGGAAGCAAACCCGGAAGGGCGCTGGCGGCCGTACGACTACGATGCGCTGATCGCCCGGGACAAGGCGAGCCTGGACATCTTCTGGCTCAAGGACGACAGCCTCGCGGATTCGGACAATCTCCCGCCGCCAGATGTGATCGCGCAGGAGATTGTCGATGATCTGGAGGCGGCACTGGAGCAGTTCAGGCTGATCGCGGGGGATCTCGGATCAAAGGAGGTTGTTGAATGAAAGCTTCTGAGAAAACGAGAGTGCACAAACTGCGCGACCTGCTAAGCAACCGCCTGGAGAAGATTTCGAAGGATGTGTTCAAGAGGTACTACCCGCGAATCCGATCGTAATACCGCGCGCGGTACAGCAGCCGCGGCCTCCCGGGCTCATCCCTGAACGCGGAGCGCGCGTGCAGGACGTTGTTGCAGATCACGCCCATGCCCGGTGCGAGCTTCAGGCGCAGCGCGAACCGCGCGTCCTCCCCGAGCCACTGCGCGAGGAACTTCGCCGCGGACGCCGTGTCCGCGTCCTCGGCCCACTGGATGCTCACCGTGCGCGCGGTGTAGCGCATGTGCAGCGTGCCATCGTCGTCGAACGAGAACACCGGTCCGGATTGCGCTGCGCGCGCGACCTCGCCGCCGTTCGCGCGCTCGGGGATCGTCATCGCGTCCGCGCGCATCAGCGCGCGCGCCCAGTCCGGATTGGCTTCGCTCAAGAGCAGATAGGCGAGTTCGTGGTCGAGCAGCTGCGTCTCCCCGCCCTCGGCCGCGCCGCGCACGCAGTGCAGCACGAACGCGCGGATGCGGCGCTCCGGCGGGTTGTAGTAGCCGTCGGTGTGCCAGCGGATCGGCTTCGAGGTGTACGGGATGAATTCGCCGCGCGCCGCGGCGTCGCGCACCGCGATGCTCGAGATCCCGTCGTCGTCGGCGAGCCAGTTCGGGTCGAGCCGCGCGAGGCCGAACTGCTGTCCGAGCGCGCGCGGAATCTCCTTGTCGGCGTCCTCGCCGCAGCGGCTCGCATAGACCGCCATGTTGGCGCTCGCGCAGCGCTCGAGGATCGCGCCGCGCTCGGTCGCGCTCAAGGCACGCGGGTCGCGCACCTCGACGATCAGGTCTTCGGCGCGCTTCGGGTAGCTCGCGAGTTTGCGCTCGCGCCAGAGGGCGTAGCCGCGCGGTTCCGCGCGCGCCTCGCCGACGTTCGCGGCGGCTGACGCCACCTCAGGCCACGCTGCCGAAGCCGCGGTCGGTCGCGCCCGCCGGCGCCTTGAGCCCCGCGAGGCGGCAGCCCTGCGCCACCGGGCCGCCGGGGAACAGCGTGTAGAGATGCTTCATGCCGCCCTTGTGGTGGAACTTTTCCTCCAGCGCGTCCTGCAATTCGCGCATGTTGATCGCGACCGCGTGGTGCCTGGCGTAGAACTCCTGCAAGGCGCGCAGCAGTTCCCAGTGGTCCTCGCCGAACGCGACGCCTTCCTGCTTCGCGATCTCGCGGGCCTTCTCCGGCGTCCATTCGAGCGGTGCGTGGCGGAATTCGGTGGTCATGTCATGTCTCCTTTCGCGCAGGCGGGTAGAACCCGTCGATCGTTTTCTTCAGCGTGCCGAGCGCCTCGGGCGCCTGGAGCTCCATGATCTGGTCGATCACCCAGGGCTGGTCGGATTCGAGCATCAACTCGCGCACCGCGAGCCCGAGGTAGCGCAGGATCGGGAAACCCGGCTTGTCGGACTGGCAGTCGAAGGTGGCGTAGTCCTCGGCGCGCCGGTTGAGCATGTCGATGAAGTTTGCGCGGTAATCGAAACCGTCGTCGATGCCCATCTCGCGCAGGTTGTTGACGACCATCTCGGCCAGGCGCTTCCCTGCCGACTGGATGAGTTGCGCGCGTTCCTCATCGGGGATGCGCCCGTACACCGAGCGGTCGCTCATGTGCAGCAAGAACGTCGCGACCTCGCCGAGGATGCGGATGCCGCGCTCCGGCGTGACGATGTCGCAATCGGCTTTGGAAAGGTTCGATACGGTGGCGTCCGCGAGCCGCCAAATGGTCGAGGCGAGCACAGTCGCGACCTCGGCCGCCGAGCGGCCGCCGGCGTTCTTGAACCAGATCGTCTTTACACGGAGCGCCATGCACCGCTACCGCGCACGCAGGAAAAACTCGTAGACGCCGCGCCCGGTCTCGCGCGTGGCGACCAGTTCGTGCCCGGTGGTCTTCACCCAGGCGCGCACGTCCGCCGGGGTGCCGGGGCAGCTCGAGATCAGGTGCAGCACTTCCCCGGACTTCATCCCTTCGAGCAGCTTCTTCGCCTCGAGGATCGGCCCCGGGCAGGATACGCCGCGGATGTCGAGCACTGCGGTCGCCTTGGGCGGCGCGCGGTGGCCTTTGCGCAGGAAAAACAGCATCCGCTTGCCTTCGCCTTTCTCGGTTCCGAGCAGCTCGTGGTCGGTCACGTTGACCCAGGCGGAGATATCGTCGGGCGTGCCGGGGCAGTCGGAAACGAGCAGCAGCACCTGCCCCGCGTCGAGGTCGTCGAGGACGCGTTTCGCCCCGAGCAGCGGCGAAGGGCACGACAGCCCGCACAGATCCAGCGTCACGGCGGGTTTGGTGGTCACGGCGCTCACGATAGGGCCCCTCTCACGTCAGTATCCCCCTTTGCCCAACGGTTTCGGCAGCCCGGCGATCTTCGCGGCCTGCTTGGCTGGCCCGGCGGGAAACAGATCGTACAGGTATTTGCTGTCGGTGCCCGGGCGCACGCGCTCGGCGAACTCCTTCAGCATGTTGCGGAAGTTAGGCGTCTGGCCGTCCTCACGGTACTTCTCGCGCATGTAGCGGATCACCTGCCAGTGCGCGTCGGTCAGCTCGATGCCGTCGGCCTGCGCGATCACGCCGGCGATCTCGTCGCCGTACTCGGGCTCGAGCAGGTAACCGTCCGCGTCCGCCTCGTATTCGGTGCCCCCGACCGTGTATCCCATGGCGATGCTCCCGTTGTCCGTTACTTGTGCCCTACGAAGATGCCGAAGCCGAGCCCGCGGTGCGCGCCGATCCCGGCGACCTGCAGCGCGAGCGACTGGCGCGCGGGCAGCTCGACCAGCATCAGGCTGTAGCCCGCCAAGTCGCCGCGGGCGCCGCGCGTCAGCGTGCGACGGCCGACGATGAATTCCGAGTTCACCCCGAGCAGGTCCAGTTCGCGCTTCGCCTGCTCGACGATGCTTTCCTCATCGTCGCGCTCAGCCGCCACCCGGTACGCGTAGAGCGTCGGGTGCGGCGCGAGCGGTCGCGTTTTCGCCTCGCCGAGTGCCGCGGGCGTACCCGCGATTTCGAGCCGCCGGCCGCACAGACCCAGCGCCGCCTCGACGCGCGCCTCGGGCAGCCTCATCAGCAACCGGCTGCCTCTCTGGAGAACCAGCCCCTCATCGCCCGCCGACGCGGCGCGAATCGGCAGCACCGCGACCGCGTCGTCCTCGCCGAGCCATGGTGCGGCCTGCACGAGCGCCTGCCACAGCGCGAGCGAATGATCGCGCGGCAATCGGCCGCCGGACACCGCAAAAGCGATGTCCAGGTGTTTCACCCCGGCTGGCGGTGCGCCCATGCGACCATCGCTTCGCCCCATCCGCGGGCCGAGGCCGGGTCGATGTCGAACACCGTGAAGCGCTTGCCCTCGCGGATGCGCACGCGCAGCAGGCTCATGCCGCCCGCGGCGTGAACCACCTCCTGCAGCTCGATCGCCTGCCCGCCGAGCGGCACGGTGAACTTCTGTAGAGGCGTCACTTCGGCCATCGTTGCGCATTGAACCGGCCGCCGCGGGCCCTGCCAATTCCCCGGTGGGCGCAACGCGTATACCCCATGTGGGTTATGCGGGATACCCGCAGGGGATGATTCCAGCATTGGTCCGGGGCCGCTACAGTCGCGGACATCCCGGTCGTCCCCAAGGAGGAGGCGGAATGGCGAAAAAGACCCACGACACCCCGATGCTCGACCAGCTCGAGGGCGGCCCTTGGCCCAGCTTTGTCACGGGCCTGAAGCGGCTGGCGAAGGACAACGACATGATGGTCGACCTGCTCGGCCAGCTCGAGACGTCCTACCAGACGCGCAAGGGATACTGGAAGGGAGGCACGGTCGGCGTGTTCGGCTACGGCGGCGGCGTGATCCCGCGCTTCACCGACCTGAAGGACGAGGCCGGCAAGCCGGTCTACCCGGACGCGGCCGAATTCCACACGCTGCGCGTGCAGCCGCCGGCCGGCATGCACTACGACACCAAGACGCTGCGCAAGCTCTGCGACATCTGGGAAAAGCACGGCTCCGGGCTGATCGCCTTCCACGGCCAGTCGGGCGACATCATGTTCCAGGGCATCCGCACCGACAAGGTGCAGGATGCGTTCGACGAGCTGAATGAGAACGGCTTCGACCTTGGTGGCGCAGGCCCCGCGCTGCGCACCTCGATGTCCTGCGTCGGCGCGGCGCGTTGCGAGGTCTCCTGCTACGACGAGGCGCGCGCGCTGCGCGAGGTGATCAACAACAACCTGGACGACATGCACCGCCCGGCGCTGCCGTACAAGTTCAAGTTCAAGTTCTCCGGCTGCGGCAACGACTGCGTCAACTCGATCCAGCGCTCCGACTTCGCCACCATCGGCACCTGGCGCGACAACATGCAGGTGAACAACGAGTACTCGCGCGCCTACTTCAAGGCGCACGGGATGACCGACCTGGTGAACGACGTGGTCACGCGGTGCCCGACCAAGGCGATCCAGGTGATGAAAAAGCGCGAGGTCAAGGCCGGCCCGCAGCACTCGGTCGCCGAACTTGACGACGAGCACTGCATGGTGATCGACAACAAGGACTGCGTGCGTTGCGTGCACTGCATCAACGTGATCCGCGGCGGGCTGCTGCCGGGCAAGGACCGCGGCGTCACGATCCTGGTCGGCGGCAAGGGCGTGCTCAAGATCGGCGCCTCCATGGGCACCGTCATCGTGCCGTTCATGAAGCTGGAAACCGACGCGGACTACGAGAAGCTGAAGGAGCTTGCGCGCTCGGTGCTCGATTTCTTCGCCGAGAACGCGCTCGAGCACGAGCGCGTCGGCGAGACGGTCGATCGCATCGGACTGGTGAATTTCCTCGAGGCGCTGGGGCTGCCGGTCGATCCCAACATGATCTCCGAACCACGCTCCAATCCCTACGTTCGCACCGACGGCTGGGACGAGGAAGTGGCCAAATGGATCGAGCACAAACAGCAGCAGAAGAGCGCCGCCTGAGCGGCACGGCAAACGCATAGGGGAGTCTCATGGCCCAGCACAGATCACCGATCGAAACCGGCGCGCCCGACCCGATGCCGCTGCTGCATCCGCTGTTGCGAAAGAACTACGGCAAGTGGATTTATCATGATCATCCACGCCCCGGCGTGCTGATGCACCGGGCGGCGAATGGCGACCAGGTCTGGACCGTGAAGGCCGGCACGCAGCGGCAAATGGACGTGTACACCATCCGCACGCTGTGCGACATCGCCGACACCTACGCCGACGGGCACGTGCGCTTCACCACGCGCTCGAACATCGAGTACATGGTCGCCGACGAGGCGAGGGTCAATCCGCTGATTGCGGCGCTGAACAAGGCCGGCTTCCCGATCGGCGGCACCGCGAATTCGGTTTCGATGATCGCGCACACGCAGGGGTGGTTGCACTGCGATATCCCGGGCACCGACGCCTCGGGCGTGACCAAGGCGCTGATGGACGAGCTGCACCAGGAGTTCATCAACTGCGAGATGCCCAACCGCGTCAAGCTCTCGACCTCGTGCTGCGAGATCAACTGCGGCGGCCAGGCCGACATTGCGGTCATCGTGCAGTACACCAAACCGCCGAAGATCAACCACGACCTCGTCGCCAACGTGTGCGAACGGCCCGCGGTGGTGGCGCGCTGCCCGGTGGCGGCGATCCGGCCGGCGCTGGTCAACGGCAAGCCCTCGCTCGAGATCGATGAGAAGAAGTGCATGTGCTGCGGCGCCTGCTATCCACCGTGCCCGCCGATGCAGATCAACGATCCCGACAGCACGAAGATCGCGATCTGGGTGGGCGGCAAGAATTCCAATGCTCGCGGCAAGCCCACGTTTCACAAGCTGGTCACCTCGGGCCTGCCGAACAATCCGCCGCGCTGGCCGGAGGTGGCGGCGGTGGTGAAGAAGATCCTCGCCGCTTACAAGGCCGACGCACGCTCCTGGGAGCGCATGATCGACTGGATCGAGCGCATCGGCTGGGCGCGCTTCTTCGAGAAGACCGGGCTGCCGTTCACCAAGTACCACATCGACGACTGGCGCGGCGCGCGGCGCACGTTGAACGCCTCCAACCACATCCGCTTCTAGCGAAAGAGATGAATTTCGGCCTGCTGATCAACGAGGGACCGTACAACCACCAGGCCGCGGACACGGCGTACCAGTTCGCGCGCGCCGCGCTGGGGAAGGGGCATCGCGTGCAGCGCGTGTTCTTCTATAACGACGGCGTGAACAACGCGACGCGGCTCACCGAACCGCCGCAGGACGACCGGCACATCGTCAACCGCTGGTCGAAGCTGGCCGCGGACCACGGCGTCGACCTGGTGGTGTGCGTGGCGGCGGGCCTGCGCCGTGGGCTGGTGGAGGACAACGTCGCGCCGGGCTTTCGCATCTCCGGGCTGGGGCAGCTGGTCGAAGCGGGCATCGAGTCCGACCGCTTCGTCGTGTTCGGCGACTGAACGGGAGAGGTGATGGCCCAGGTAGCGGAGGCGCTCGAGCAGGAACAGGACGCGCAAAGCGTCGTCAAGAAATTCATGTTCGTCAATCGCAAGGCGCCGTATGGCACGATCTATGCGCTCGAGGGGCTCGAAGTGGTGCTGATCAGCGCCGCCTTCGACCAGGACGTGAGCCTCGCGTTCCTCGACGACGGCGTGTACCAGCTGGTGAAGGGCCAGCAGACCAAGGGGCTCGAAGTGAAGAACTTCTCGCCCACCTACCGCGCGCTCGAGGGCTACGACGTCGAGAAACTCTACGTCGAGGGCGAATCGCTCGAGGCGCGCGGCTTGCGGGAAGACCAGCTGCTGGTGCCGGTGCAGGTGGTGAGCGCGCAGGAAATGGCGCAGCTCATGGAACAGCAGGACGTGATCATCGGGTTCTGAACATGCTCCACATCGTCAACAAGTCGCCCTACGAGAAGAATTCGCTGACCAGTTGCCTGGCGCACGCCCTGAAGGGCGGGGCGCTGCTGCTGATCGAGGATGCCGTGTATGGCGCGACCAAAGGAAATGTCGCGGAAGGCGCGATCCGGCGCGCACTCGCGGACCTGCCGGTGTACGCACTGGGGCCCGACCTCGAGGCGCGCGGCATGCAGGGCAACGTGATCGAGGGCGTGAAGGTGGTGGATTTCGGCGGGTTCGTCGATCTGGTGGCGGAGCACCGGACGAGCCAGTCCTGGCTTTGATCATCCGGCAAACCGAAGGAGAAGCACATGGCAATTGAAGTTGGCGGCAAGACGTACGAGACCGACGAGGAAGGCTATCTGGTCAACCTCGCGGACTGGACCGAGGAACTCGGGGGCGAGATCGCCAAGAGCGAGAACGTCGAAATGAGCCCGAACCACTGGGAGGTGGTGAACTTCCTGCGCGAGTACTACAACGAGTACCAGATCGCGCCGGCGGTGCGCGTGCTGACCAAAGCGATCGGCAAGAAGCTCGGGGCCGACAAGGGCAACAGCAAGTACCTGTACGAGCTGTTCCCGTACGGCCCGGCCAAACAGGCGTGCAAGATCGCCGGCTTGCCGAAGCCGACCGGCTGCGTCTGATTGTCGTGCTGCTGACCGCCTTTTTCGCCTGCCTGTTTTACGCCGCGACAGCGGTGCTGGTGGCGGGATTGGCGGTCAAGATGCTGGGATACGCCCGCACGCCGGCGCCGCTCAAGATCCCGACCACGCCGGCCCCGGCCACGCGCGGCGGGGTCGTGCTGAGGATCCTGCGCGAGGTCACGCTGTTCGCGAGCCTGTTTGGCGCCAACAAGTGGATCTGGCTGTTCGGCTGGATATTCCACGTGGCGCTCGCGCTGGTGCTGCTGCGGCACCTGCGCTATTTCACGCAGCCGGTCTGGGGCGTGGTGGAGATCGCACAGCCCTTCGGCGTCTACGCCGGGTTCGCGATGCTCGCGGGGCTCGCCGGCCTGTGGGCGCGGCGTTTCCTGGTCGAGCGCATCCGCTACATCTCGACATACTCGGACCACCTGATGCTCGCGCTTCTCGCGGCCATCGCCGCCTCGGGCCTCGCGATGAAGTACCTGTCGCACACCGACATCGTGGCGCTGAAGGCCTTCATGCTCGGCCTGATGGCGTTCGACTGGCAGCCGCTGCCCGCGCACCCGGTGCTGCTCGTGCACCTCGCGCTGGTCGCGGCGCTGATGGCCGTCTTTCCGGCGTCGAAACTGCTGCATGCGCCGGGCGTGTTCTTCAGCCCGGGGCTCAACCAGGCCGACGACTCGCGCGAGCGGCGCCACGTCACGCGCTGGGCCCAGGGGTAACGCGCCATGGCCGCGCCGGACGTCCTCGCACCCGCGCTGAAGCAATACCCGGTCATCCCGATCCTGCAGCGGGGCGCGATGGCGGCGTCGAAGCCGTACGCCGCCTCGGACAAGATGAACGAGGCGCTCGGGTTCCCGGGCAAGCTGGTCGACGACTGGCAGGCCAAGGCGATCGGCAAGATGGGCGAGCTGCTCGGGAAGTACCGCTCGTTCAAGGTGTACCTCGACGCCTGCGTGCATTGCGGCGCATGCACCGACAAGTGCCACTATTTCCTCGGCACTGGCGATCCGAAGAACATGCCGGTGGCGCGCCAGGACCTGGTGCGCAAGGTCTATCGCCGCTACTTCACGCTTGCGGGCAAGGTGTTCCCGAAGCTGGTCGGCGCGGAGGACCTGACCGAGTCGGTACTCGACGACTGGTACAAGTACTTCAACCAGTGCTCCGAGTGCCGGCGCTGCTCGGTGTACTGCCCGTACGGCATCGACACCGCCGAGATCACCATGGCCGCGAAGGAAATCATGGACTCCATCGGCATGGGGCAGAAGTACACCAACGAAATCATCGGCAAGGTGCACAAGCTCGGCAACAACCTGGGCCTGCCCGGCCCCGCGCTCAGGAACACGCTCGAGACGATGGAGGAGGAAGTCAAGGAGGACACCGGCTTGGATGTGCGTTTCCCGGTGGACGAGCAGGGCGCCGAAGTGCTGGTGGTGGTGCCGTCGGCGGATTTCTTCGCCGAGCCACACGTCTACAGCCTGATCGGCTACGCCAAGGTGTTTCACGCGGCCGGCATCCGCTGGACGTTTTCCTCGCACGCTTCGGAAGCCGGAAACTTCGGGCTGTTCATCGGCAACTACGAGCAGATGCGCAAGATCGCCGTGCGCGTGCGCGAGGCCGCGCTCGAGCTCGGCGTGAAGCGGATCGTGGTCGGCGAATGCGGCCACGCCTGGCGCGTCGCCTACAGCTTCTGGAACACGCTGATCGGCCCGTTCGACTGGCTCGACGCGCGCTACCCGGTGCCGCAGCACATCTGCGAACTGACTTACGACCTGATCAGGCGCGGCGCGATTCAGTTCGACCGCGAGAAGAACGACCACCGCGTGGTCACGTTCCATGATTCGTGCAACGTCGCGCGCGGCTCGGGAATGGGTGGCATCCCGGGCGGCCAGTTCATCCTGCCGAGGGAAATCATCCGCGCCGCGTGCAACCATTTCCACGACATGGCGCCGGAGACGATCCGCCAGCACACCTTCTGCTGTGGCGGAGGCGGCGGCCTGCTGACCGACGAGCTGCTCGACCTGCGCGTCAAAGGCGCGCTGCCGCGCATGGAGGCGCTCAAGCAGGTGGTGGACGCCTATGGCGTCAATTTCATGGCGGCGATCTGCGCGATCTGCAAGGCGCAGTTCTCCAAGGTCCTGCCGTATTACAAGTTCGACATGGAGATGATCGGCGGCGTGCACCAGCTGGTGGGCGACGCGATCCGGCTCGGGCGCAACGATTAGGAAAAGCGAGGGACAAGAAGCAATGTCTGCAACCATCGACAGCAAGCCCGCAACGGAGAAACTGACCTTCCGGCGCTACAAGGACGGCGACAACCAGTGGGACAGCCTGTCCGAGCAGATTTTCAACGCGAGCTACACGCACAAGTGCCCGACCTACCAGAAGAGCGCACCGCCGTGCCAGGCGAGCTGCCCTTCGGGCGAGGACATCCGCGGCTACCTGGCGATCGCGCGCGGCACCGAGAAACCGCCCGCCGGCGTGGCATGGCAGGAATACGCGTGGCGCCGGCTCACCGAGGCGAACCCGTTTCCTTCGGTGATGGGGCGGGTATGCCCGGCGCCCTGCGAGTCGGGCTGCAACCGCAATGAAGTCGAGGATTTCGTCGGCATCAACGCGGTCGAGCATTTCCTCGGCGATTATGCGATCGGCAAGGGCCTCGGCTTCACGAAGCCCGCGACTTCGACCGGGAAGAAGGTGGCCGTGATCGGCGGCGGGCCGGCGGGGCTTTCATGCGCCTACCAGCTCGCGCTGAAGGGACACGAGGTGACGATATTCGACGAGCACCAGGAGCTGGGCGGGATGATGCGCTACGGGATCCCGGGCTTTCGCACGCCGCGCGACACGCTCGACGCGGAGATCAAGCGCATCCTCGATCTCGGCGTGCAGACGCGTCTGAAAACCCGCATCGGCAGCGACGTCGCCATGGATACGGTGCAAAAGGAGTTCGACGCGGTATTCATGGGCCTGGGTGCGCAGAGCGGCCGGGCGCTGCCGGTCCCGGGCGCGGACGCGCCCAACTGCGTGACCGCCACCGCGTTCCTGCGCGCGTTCAACGACGGGCGCCTGCAGCACGTGGGAAAACGCGTGGTGGTGGTGGGCGGGGGCGACACCTCGATCGACGTTGCTACGGTGGCGCGCCGCCTGGGGCACATCGAGAACCCGAAGGCCGCAGACCGCCCCGAGCTGGTTATCGTCAGCAAGACCGCGCAGGACGTGGCCGAGGTGTCGGCGCGGCAGGGCGCGGAGGTCACGCTCACCTCGGTATTTACGATCGCCGGCATGCAGGCCAACAAGCACGAGATCGATCACGCGCTGGCGGAAGGCATCACGTTCCGCGACGGCTGGGCGCCGGTCGAGGTGCTGCGCGGTGCCGACGGCCGCGCCACGAGCCTGAAAATCGCGAAATGCGAGGCGAAATTCATCGGCCCGAAGCTCGAGATCAAGGTCGATGAGAGCACGGCTCAGGTCATCGACGCGGACCTGATCGTTTCCGCGATCGGGCAGGCGGTGGATTTCACCGGATTGGACGGCTTCGACAACGGCAGGGGCATGATGCAGGCGGACAAGAACTACCAGGTGCCCGGCAAGCCGGGCGTGTACGCTGGCGGCGACGTGCTGCGGCCGCACCTGCTCACCACCGCGATCGGGCACGGCTGGATCGCGGCCGAAGGCATCGACCGGTTCCTGCGCGGCGAAGTGCCCGAGAAGCGGCCGAAGATCGACGTCCACGCTTTCGACCTGCTGCGCAAGATGGCGGAGAAGGGGCTGAAGGTCGAGGAGGCGCCCGCCGAGTACGTGCGCGGCACCTCCAGCGCGGACTTCGCGGTGCACAACTACGACGACCGCTCGGCGCGCCACGTGATCCCGCACCAGGAGCTTTTCCTCGGGCATTTCCAGTACACCCCGCGCAGCGTGCGCAGCGTCACCACGCTGAGCGCGGAGCAGGCGCTGGGCAACTTCGAGGAGCGGCTCGAGGCGCTGGATGAGAAGCGCGCGGTGACCGAAGCGAAGCGGTGCATGAGCTGCGGCATGTGCTTCGAATGCGACAACTGCGTGGTGTACTGCCCGCAGACTGCGGTGTTCCGCGTGAAGAAGGACAAGTCCACGACCGGCCGCTACGTGGACACCGATTACCAGAAGTGCATCGGCTGCCACATCTGCGCGGATGTCTGCCCGACCGGCTACATCCAGATGGGCATGGGCGAGTGATTCGGCGTTTCACGGGGATCGTGCTGCTGACGCTCGCCGCGGGCCTTGCGTTCGCGGCCGATCGCGTCGCGAAACCCGTGATCGCGATCGACAAGCCGGGCCGGTGCGTCGAGGACACCGCCCTCATGCGGCGCGACCACATGAAACTCCTGATGCACCAGCGCGACCGCACCATGCGCGAGGGGGTGCGCACGAAGCCGCACAGCCTCGCCGGCTGCGTCGATTGCCACGCGAGCACGAAGACCGGAAGCGTGCTCGGCCCCCAGGGTTTCTGCCAGAGCTGCCACGACTACGCGAGCGTGCGGCTCGACTGCTTCGAGTGCCACGCCGCGAAGCGCGGCATGGCGGCCGCGCTGGGAGCGAAGCGGTGAGCGACGCCGGGCGCCGCGGCTTTCTCGGCACCGCGGCCGCGGCGCTCGCCGGCGTGGCGCTCGCGCCGGGCATCCGCCTGATCGACCTCGCGGGGGCGCGCGCGCCCGACGAGCCGGCGAGCGGCAAGGTGCGCTGGGGCATGCTGATCGACAGCAGCAAATGCGCCACCGGGTGCACCGATTGCGTGAGCGCCTGCGCGACGGAGAACGGCCTGCAGGACACCGGCCGGCCGAAGACCGACGCGCAGTGGATCCGCAAGATCGACCTCAAGGACCTGAGAAGCGGCCGGCAGCACTCGGCGCCGGTGATGTGCCAGCACTGCGCCAATCCGCCGTGCGTGGACGTGTGCCCGACCGGGGCCTCCTTCAAGCGCGCCGACGGCATCGTGCTCGTGGACCGGCATACCTGCATCGGCTGCCGCTACTGCGTGATGGCCTGCCCGTACAAGGCGCGCTCGTTCGTGCACGAAAATCTTTCTGCGCAGAAGCCCGAGGTGCCTCGCGGCAAGGGCTGCGTGGAAGGCTGCACGCTGTGCGTGCACCGCGTGGACAAGGGCGGCACGCCGGCGTGCGTGGAGGCCTGCACTTCGGCGGGCCACGGCGCCATGGTGTTCGGCGACCTGAATGACCCGGCCAGCCCGATCGCGAAGCGGCTGAAAGAGCTTCCCAACCGCCAGCTGCGCGCGGACCTGCGGCTCGATCCCGGCGTCCGGTATTCGGGAGTATAGGAATGGCTGCCGTCGTTCATCGTGAACTCGCGGCGGAGGCGTGGCGTTTCTACGGGCCCGTGCTCGCGATCGGCGCATTGGTCGCCGCGGGGTTCGCCGCGTTCGTGTACATGGAGACCAACGGCCACTTCGTCACCGGCATGGACAACCAGATCGTCTGGGGCCTGCCGCACGTGTTCGCGGTGTTCCTGATCGTCGCCGCCTCGGGCGCGCTCAACGTCGCCTCGGTGGCCTCGGTGTTCGGGCGCACGCAATACAAGCCGCTCGCGCCGCTCTCGGCGCTGGTTTCGCTCGCGCTGCTGGCCGGCGGGCTCGCGATCCTCGCGGCCGATCTGGGCCGGCCCGACCGGCTGGTGGTGGCGATGACGCACTTTAACCTGACGTCGATCTTCGCGCTGAACATGTTCCTGTACAGCGGCTTCTTCGCGATCGTCGGCGTGTACCTGTGGTTCATGATGGAACGGCGCATGCACCGCTACACGGGTACCGCGGGCATCGCTGCCTTCGTATGGCGCATCATTCTCACCACCGGTACCGGCTCGATCTTCGGCTTCCTGGTCGGGCGCGAAGCCTACGACTCGGCGCTCCTCGGGCCGACGTTCGTCGTGTACTCGCTCGCCTACGGGACGGCGGCGTTCCTGGTCGTGTTGGATCTCGCCTCGCGCTGGGACGCTCGCGCGTTCGATCCCGAAACCATTGCGAAGCTCGGCCGGCTGCTCGCGGTGCTGGTTGCGGCCGCGCTCTACATGACCGCGGTGTTCCACCTGACCAAGCTCTACATGGCGCGCTCCCGCGACGTGGAGGCGTTCCTGCTCGTGCAGGGCGGGATCTACCCGCTGCTTTTCTGGCTCGGCCAGATCGCGATCGGCGGCGTGCTGCCGCTCGTGCTGCTGTATTCGCCGCGCACCGGAACGACTCGGGGCGGAGTGCTCGCGGCCGCCGTGCTGGTCGTGCTGGGCGGGCTCGCGCAGATGTACGTCACCATCATCGGCGCGCAGGCATGGCCGCAGCCGATCTTCCCCGGCTGGCAGGAATCGAGCAGCTTCTTCGACGGCGAGATCCATTCGTACGCGCCCAGCCTGCCCGAGGTCTTCCTCGCACTCGGCGGCGTTGCGCTCGCGGCCGCGCTGATCGCCGTCGCGCTGAAGGCGCTGCGCTTCCTTCCCGAGTCATGCACCGATTCCTCGTCTCAGCAGCACACAAGTCCTCAGGCAAGACCACGCTGAGCGTCGGCCTCGCGGCCGCGCTCAGGCGCCGCGGGCTGGCGGTGCAGGCGTTCAAGAAGGGGCCCGATTACATCGATCCGCTCTGGCTTGCGCTCGCGAGCGGCCGGCCCTGTCGCAATCTGGACTTCTACATCACTTCGCGCGAGGAGCTCGCGGCGAGCTTCGCGCTTCACGCCGCTGCCGCCGACGTCTGCATCGTGGAAGGCAACAAGGGCCTGTACGACGGGCTCGACCTGGACGGCTCGAATTCGAACGCCGCGCTCGCCGGCCTGCTCGAGCTGCCGGTGGTGCTGGTGATCGACGCGCGCGGCATGACGCGCGGCATCGCGCCGCTGATTCTCGGCTACCAGGCATTCGATCCAGCGATGCGCTTCTCCGGCGTGATCCTCAACCGCCTCGGTGGGTCGCGGCACGAGTCGAAGCTGCGCGCGGTGATCGAGCACTATACCGGCGTGCCGGTGCTCGGGGCCCTGCACGAGGACCCCGCGATCGGGATCTTCGAGCGCCACCTCGGGCTGGTCCCGGCCTACGAGACCGCCGCCGCGGCCGCGCGCATCGAGGCGATCGTCGCGGCTGTGGAGCGGCAGGTGGATGTGGGGATGCTGCTCGCGCGCACGGCGGCCGAAAAACCGCTGCCCGCGGTTCCCGCGAATCGGCCGGCGCGCCCCGCGCCCGACATCCGGCTCGGCGTCGCGCGCGACCGCGCGTTCGGGTTCTACTACGCCGACGACCTGGAGGCGCTCGAGGACGCGGGCGCCGTGATCGTTCCGTTCGACACGCTGCGCGACGCGCGGCTGCCGCAGGCCGACGCGTTGTTCATCGGCGGCGGCTTCCCCGAGTGCTTCGCGGCCGGGCTCGAGGCCAATGCGCCGCTGCGCGCCGAGATCCGGCAGAGGATCGAGCGCGGCATGCCGGTTTACGCCGAGTGCGGCGGGCTGATGTACCTGGCGCGCTCGATCACGTGGCGCGGCGAGCGGCGCGAAATGGTGGGCGCGATCGCCGCCGACGTGGTGATGCGCGACCGGCCGACCGGCCGCGGCTACGTGCGCCTGGAGGAGACCGCCGCGCACCCGTGGGCGAGGAAGCAGGCGGCGGAAGTGCGCGCGCACGAGTTCCACTACTCGAACCTCGAGAACGCGGACCCGGGGCTCGCGTATGCCTACCGCATGAAGCGCGGCCACGGCATCGACGGCGAGCGCGACGGCATCGTCGTGAAGAACCTGCTCGCCTCCTACACCCACCTGCGCGGCGCGGGCGGCTGCGACTGGCCGGCGCGCTTCGTGCAATTCGCGCGGAGCGTCGCGGCGTGAATGCGGCGCGGGTCTGGCTGGTCGGCGCGGGGCCGGGCGATCCGGGGCTGCTCACGCTCAAGGCGGCGCGAGTGCTCGCGCGCGCCGAAGTCGTCGTGCACGACCATCTGGTCGCTCCGGAGATCCTCGCGATGGTGCCGCGCCGCGCCGAGCTGATCTACGCCGGCAAGCAGCGCGGGCGGCATACGCTGACGCAGGACAAAATTAATGCGCTGCTGGTGCGGCTCGCACGCCGTGGAAAACGCGTGGTGCGGTTGAAGGGAGGCGATCCGTTCATCTTCGGCCGCGGCGGCGAGGAAGCGCAGGCACTCGCGCGCGCCGGGATCCGCTTCGAGGTGGTTCCGGGCGTCACCGCCGCCGCAGGGGTGGCCGCGTACGCGGGGATTCCACTTACCCACAGGGATCTCGCGCAGGCCTGTGTGCTAGTGACCGGATCGCGGCGCCGCGGTGCCGCGGAACTCGACTGGAAAGCCCTGGCCCGGCCGGACCAGACCATCGTGGTCTACATGGGACTTCCGGGCCTGGAGCGGATCTCGCGCGAGTTGATCGCGCACGGCCTGTCGCCGCGCACGCCCGCGGCGATCATCCAGCAGGGAACGACCGCGACACAGCGCGTCGTCGCCGGCACGCTCGCCGCGCTGCCGCGGCTTGCGGTCGAGGCGCAACTCAGAGCGCCGACGTTGATCGTGATCGGGAGGGTGGTGCGGTTGCGCAACGCCTTGGACTGGTTTGTGCCTTAGGGGACCGCCTGGTCCCCGCGCAGCGCCGCAACGCCGTGCTCCACCGCGAACACCGCGGCCTCGACGCGCGAGGAGAGCTTGAGCTTCGAGAGGATCTTGCGCACGTGCAGCTTCACCGTCTCGTGGCTGATGTCGAGCGCGCGCGCGATCGTCTTGTTGGTCTGCCCGAGCGCGACGTGGCGCAGGATCTCGCGCTCGCGCGCGGTGAGTTGCGCGAACAGGTCTGCGCGCGTGGCGGCCGCGCGCTTCGGGTGCAGCAAATCGACCAGTTTCAGCGTCATCGCGGGCGCGACCACGGTCTCCCCCTTCAACGCGCGCCGCACCGCGTCCACGACCTGCTCCGGTTCCATGTCCTTCAACAGGTAGCCGCTCGCGCCGCTCGCCAGCGCGTTCGCCATGTCGTCCGCCGAATCGCTCACGGTGAGGACGATCGATTTCCCGCCCCATCCCGCGTCGCGCAGGCGCCGCAGCAGCGCGAGGCCGCCGTGTGGCGCCATGTTGAGGTCCACGATCGCGACGTCGGGTGCGTTTTCGCGCACCAGGCGCAGCGCCTCCTCGCAGTCGCCGGTCGCTGCTACCACCCGGATCGCGTCGCGCCCCTCGAGCAGTTCCGCCAGGCCCCGGCGGAACAGCGGGTGGTCGTCGACCAGCATGACCTTGACGAAATCGCTCATCGCCCCGCGGCGCGGGCCGCCGGGTCGGCGGGAAACGCGAGGCGGATGCGAGCGCCGCACCCCGGCAGGTTGCCGATCTCGATCCGCCCGGCGAGCCGCTGCGCACGCTCGCGCATGATGTTGACCCCGAGATGGTGGCGCAGGCCCCGCTCGCCTTCGCCGCCCGGCCGTGTGCCGAGCGCGAAGAAGCCGGTGCCGTCGTCCTCGACCGTGAACTCGTAGTCGCCGTCACGCTCGCCGATGGTCAGGCGCGCCTGCGTCGCACCCGAGTGGCGCGCGACGTTCGCCAGCGCCTCCTGCACGATGTGAAACACGTTGGCCTCCTCGTCCACCGTGAGCTTGAGCTCGGCCAGGCTGTTCTCGATCGAGAGCCGGATGCCGGTGCGTCCCTCGAAGCCCTCCGCGATGCCCTGCAGCGCGTGCGCGAGGCCCATCGGGTCCATGCGGCTGCGGAACTGCGCGAGCAGTTCGCGCAGGTCGGCATACGCTTCGCCCAGCGCGCCCTGCAGGTCGGTGGCGTACTTCAGCGCGCGGGCGTTCCCGCTCTCCGCCGCGCGCAGCGCATCGAGCAGCAGCGCGACCCGCATCTTCATGTAGGCCATGGTCTGCGCGAGCGAGTCGTGCACCTCGCTCGCCATCATCTGGCGCTCGTTCATCACCGTCATGCGCAGGTTCTCGCGCGCCAGCCGCGCGTTCTCCAGCGCCATGCCGAGATGCTCGCCGATCGAGCGGTAGAGCAGCGCCACTTCGGGCGGGATCTCGCGAGCGTCGCGCATGAACAGGTTGCAGGCGCCGAGCGAGCGGCCCTGGTGCACCAGCGGCAGCACCACCATGCCGCCGAAACGACCGAACCATGCGAGCGACGTGACGCCGGCGCAGACGGCGCCCGTCGGCCCGAGGTGCACCGCGGCTTCGGCCACCGCGGCCCCGCAGACCCCGCAGTCCACGGGCATCAGCTTCTCGCGCGCCGCCACCTCCGGCGGCAGTCCGACCGAGGCGACGAGCCGCAGGTGCCGGCCGTCGCCGGTCACCACGCGCACCGCGCCGGCCGCGGCGCCCGCGAGCCGGACCATGGTCGCGAGGAAACGTCCCAGCCACTCCTCGACGCCCGAATCGCCGGGCAGGCTCGAGGTGGCCTCCGCAAGGACCTGCAGCGCCCGCAACCGGTCGCTTCCCGCCGGATCGCGGCTCTCGAGCGCGCTGTCCTGGGTCAAAGGGAAAATGCTCCTGCGTCATTGCGCGGCGAAGCCGCGAGCAGTTCTCGGGCGGCCCGCTCCCAGTGCGCCGCGCCCGCGCCGATCGTCTGCAGCAGCCCTTCCGCGGCGCCCGAATCGCGCCACTCGCCGTAGGCCGCGGCAAGCGCCGGAAACAGTTCGCGGCGCATCCCGTCCAGCTGCGAGAAATAGAAATGGATCGAAGCGCGCGCGTCGCGCTCGAGCAGCGCCGGCAGCGTGCTCAGGCAGTCGGCGAGGTGGTCGCGCACCGCGCGCGCGAGCAACTCGGCGCGCCGGTCCGTGAGCGCGCCGAGCATCTCCTCCCAGGCGCAACCGAGGATCGACGCGGCGCGCGCCTCGCCCAGTTCGTGCAGGATCATGGTCTCGGTCTCGGCCTCGACCATGTGCTCGAACGCCGCCTCGCCGCCGGCCTCCAGGTCCCACGCTTCCAGCGCGCGTTGCAGCGCGCCCTCGCCCTTGCGGGTCTGCCAGAACTCCACCTTTTCCCAGAGCCAGCGGCGCAATGCGTCGCGCCGCACGCAGATCGTTTCGCCCTGCAGCGCTGCCGGCGCCGCTGCGAGGTCGCGCGCGAATTCGCATCCCGCGACCAGCACCCGCATGCCGTCGCGTTGCTCGTCGCGCTCAAGCTCGGCGAGGAAGAAGTGAGGCCGGTGGAAGCGCCCGTATCCCGCGCCATAGACCAGGCCGTCCGCGGCCAGCTCGCGATTGAGCGCATGCGCTTCGAACGCCTCGTAGCGTCGCGTGCCGAGCGGCAGAAGCCCGTAGCGGTCGTCTTCGAGATCGTTCCACATCGTCTCGCGCTCGGTGAGCCAGTGCGACAGCTCTTCGCGGCGCGGCTGCGCGGCGAGCGCCAGCTCGTGCTCCCAGCGGAACAGTTCGCGCATCTGCAGCAGGTAGGTGCACAGCGTCGCCTCGCGCGCATGCTGCGCGTCGGCGATGTTGCAGTTCCTCTGTACCGCCTCGATCAGGGGATGGAGTTCGCGCATGATTGCGGCCGGACCGCGAACCATTCTACGCGTGGCAACGCGGGTTCAACGGGGCACCCATTCGATCAGCCGCCCGGCCGGCACCCCGTTTCCGGCGAGGTAGGCGCGCGTGGCCTCCACTTGCGCTGCATCGCCCGCGACGTAGATGTCCCTCGCCGAGAGATCGCCGAGGTCGGGCAGTCGGGCGGCGACAATCGGCGTGTAGCGGAAGTTGTCCATGGCATCCGCCCACGCCCGGCACAACTTCGGATAGTAGTGGTCGGCCGCGGCGGCAGCGATCCAGACCAGCTCGATCGACTCGGCCACATCCTGCGCCATCGCGTGCTCGATCACGCTTTTGACCGGCGCAAACCCTTCCCAGCCCCACGCGACGAACACGAGCGGGCGCGAGGCCTCCTCGCGCAGCATGAACTCGCCGACCGGTCCTTCGAGCGCCACCGCTTCGCCGATCCTCAGGTCGTGGAAGACATAGTCGGAGAAGCGCTCTCCGGCGACGCGCCGAACGTGAAACTGGATGCGGCGCTCCTCGCAGGGGCAGCTGGCAATCGGCCAGGTCGCCTTCACTCCGCCCAGCGTCACGACTGCGCTCTGGCCGGCGAGAAAGCGCAGGCGGCTCGCGCGCGGCGTGAGAACTTCCAACAGCATCATGTCCTCGGACAGATTGTCCATCTTGCGCACCTGAGCGGTGATGCTCTGCGGCGGGATCTCGGCGGCGTCGCGCGCGATGTTTGCCTCGATGACAAGGTCGCTCAGGGCTGTGCAGCAGCACATCAGCGCGCATCCCTGCAGTTTCTCCGCCTCGGTCAGGCGGAAGTCGTGCTGACGGACCCGCCTGACGCGGCCCGCCACCACCCGCGCCTTGCAGTCGCCGCAGATGCCGCTGCTGCAGCCATAGGCCATCGCCAGTCCCGCGTGAAGCGCGGCTTCGAGAATCGTGTCCGCGCCCTCCACGTAAAACTCCTGGCCACCGGGTACGACCTTGACGTGCGGGGTGATGACCCGCATCACGCCGTCCTGCGCAAGGATCTCGCGTTCGTCTTCGCCTGCCGCCATGCCCGCCTCCAGTTCGCGCCGCAGCCACGCCCCGAGCGCATGCCCTTCAAGCCGCTTTCCGAGTTCGTGCAGCAGCGCTTGCAAACGCGCGGAGCGCGCAGTGACCTCCACCAGCTCGCGTGCGAGTTCGCCGAGCCGCGCCGCAAGCACTTCCTTGTCCGGCAGCGAGCGCTCGTAGACACGCCTGCCGAAGGCCCGTTCCTTGATTCCCTCGACCCGCGCCAGCTCGGCGTTTTCCTCGAGCTGCGTGCCGGGAAACGTGCGCACCAGATCGTCGGCCCTGACCATCCCCTCGAACGAGGCGAGCGCGCCTTCCCGGATCTTCCGTTGCAGCGCGCCTCGCGCCACGCCCACCAGGCGTGCCGCGCGCGTCAGGGTGAGGAGTTGCGCCATCGGGACGTTTCCTGGGCCCATTCTATACTTGCGTCTCACGCGGCAATCGTCAGGAGAACCACGAATGAGCGACGCCCTGAATTACCTGGTCAAGACGCGGCCGGAAGCGATGCAGGCCTATTTCAAGTTCCTCAAGGAAACGGGCAAGTCGCTCGACCCGAAAATCCGCATGCTGATCACAGTCATTACCAAGGTCGCGACGCAGACCGAGAAAGGTTTCCGCCAGTACCTGCCGCGCGCGCTCGATGCCGGCGCAACTCCGGGTGAGATCATGGACGCGATCCTGCACGCGTTTCCGGCGCTCGGGCTGGCCAAGATCGTCTGGGCCATCGACATCCTGCTCGACATGGATATCCCGGAGTTCCGCGCCGAGAACCTCGGGGCGGAAAAACGCTGGCATGCGCTCGGGCCCGCCGAGCGGATTGCCAAAGGGCAGGTCACCTACTGCGACAGCGACGGGCGCAGCCTGTTCGTGTACCGCGACGCGGCCGGCATCCGCGTCTACGACAGCCGCTGCCCGCACCAAGTCACGAACATCCCGCATCTCGCGCTGCAGGGCTTCCGGCTGACCTGCCCGAAGCATCGCTGGGAGTTCGACGCCCGGACCGGCGAGTGCATCGCCAAGGGCGATCGCCCTCTTAAGCGCTTCGAGGACAAGTTGGAGAACGGCACGCTCTACGCGCGCTGGTAAGTGCGGGTAAAAGCGCCGTAGAATGCCCGCCGGTCGCTCATACAACGGAGGAAATATAATGCAGCGCACAAAACTCGTTCCAATGCTCGCAGCGATCGCTGCGGCATTCACGCTCGGCACTTCCCACGCGCAGGTCAAGGTCGGCCTGATCCTGCCGATGACCGGCCAGCAGGCCTCGACCGGCAAGCAGATCGAGGCCGCGGTCAAGCTCTACATGCAGCAGAAGGGCGATACGGTCGCTGGCAAGAAGATCGAGCTGATCGTCAAGGACGACGGCGCGGTGCCCGACAACACCAAGCGCATCGCACAGGAATTGATCGTCAACGACAAGGTGAACTTCATCGCCGGATTCGGCGTAACGCCCGCGGCGCTTGCCGCCGCGCCGCTCGCCACGCAGGCGAAGGTGCCGCTGATCGTGATGGCTGCCGGCACGTCGATCATCACCGAGCGCTCGCCCTACATCGTGCGCACCAGTTTCACGCTGGCGCAGTCCTCGGTGATTATCGCCGACTGGGCCGCGAAGAACGGCATCAAGAAGGTGGTCACGCTGGTCTCGGACTACGCGCCCGGCGCGGACGCGCAGAAATCGTTCTCGGAGCGCTTCGTCAAGGCCGGCGGCACGGTGGCGGCCGAACTCAAGGTTCCGCTGGCTGTGCCCGACTTCTCGCCGGTGCTGCAACGCGCGCGCGACGAGAAGCCCGATGCGTTGTTTGTGTTCGTGCCTTCGGGCCAGGGCGGCACCTTCGTCAAGCAGTTCATCGAGCGCGGCCTCGACAAGGCCGGCATCCGGCTGATTGGCCCGGGCGACGTTACCGATGACGACCTGCTGAACGGCATGGGGGACCAGGTGATCGGCACCGTGACGGCGCACATGTATTCCGCGGTGCATCCGTCGCCGACCAACAAGGCGTTCGTCGATGCGTTCCGGAAGGCGAACAACAACCTGCGCCCGAATTTCATGGCGGTGGGCGGCTACGATGGCATGCACCTGATCTATGAAGCGCTGAAGAAGACCAACGGTTCGACCGATGGCGACGCGCTGATCGGCGCGATGAAGGGCATGGCCTGGGAGAGCCCGCGCGGCCCGATCAGCATCGACCCGGAGACGCGCGACATCGTGCAGAACATCTACATCCGCAAGGTGGAAAAGGTGGGCGGGGAACTCTATAACGTCGAGTTCGCCACCGTCAATGCGGTCAAAGACCCGGTCAAGGCCGAGAAGAAGTAAGCACTGCAGGGTCCGGAGCGCGGCGAACCGCTCTCCGGCGCCCGTCCCGCAGTTTCTCTGCCGTCTTAAGAGGGTCCATGGTGACCATCCTGTTCGACGGCATCGCCTACGGCATGCTGCTGTTCGTGCTGGCCTGCGGGCTGTCGGTGACGCTCGGGGTGATGAATTTCATCAACCTGGCGCACGGCGCATTCGCGATGGCGGGCGGCTACGCGACGGTGGTGCTGGTCAACCGGCTCGGTGTGCCGTTTTTCGCGGCGCTGCCGCTTGCGTTCGTCGTTCCCGCCGCCATCGGCGTGCTGCTGGAACGCACGCTGTATCGGCATCTGTACGCACGGAGCCACCTCGACCAGGTGCTGTTCACCATCGGTCTCACGTTCATGGCGGTGGCGGCGACCGATTACCTGGCCGGCTCGCAGCAGGTGTTCGTGAAGATTCCGCAGGCGCTCGAAGGCCGCTTCGACCTGGCCGGCGTGGGCATCGGCAAGTACCGGCTGATGATCATCGTGATCTGCGGCCTGCTGACCCTGGGGCTGCAGTACGCACTCACGCGCACCACCTTCGGCAGCCGACTGCGTGCGGCCGTGGACGACCCGCGCACGGCACAGGGCATGGGCATCCACGTGAACGCGGTGTTTGCGGTGACGTTCGCGGTGGGCTCGGGTCTGGCGGGCCTCGGTGGGGCGCTCGGCGCCGAGATCCTCGGGCTCGACCCGCACTTCCCGCTCAAGTTCATGATCTACTTCCTGATTGTTGTCGCGGTGGGCGGGACCTCCAGCATCACCGGGCCGTTCCTCGCGGCGATCCTGCTCGGCATATGTGACGTGGGCGGCAAGTACTACCTGCCCAAGCTCGGCGCCTTCGTGATCTACACCATCATGATCGTGGTGCTGATCCTGCGTCCGCAAGGTCTGTTCTCGCGCGCACAGGGACGATGAGCACGGCGCCAGGCATCGTCGCCATCGCGCTCGCCGACCGCCTGGCGCAGCGCGCGCGCTGGCAGCCGGTCGAGATCGTATTCTGGGCGGCGGCCGCGGCAAGCGTGTTCCTGTTGCCCGGCAAGCACATCATCCTCGCCGAGATCGCGATCCTCGCCTTGTTTGCGCTGTCGCTCGACCTGATCCTGGGCTACGCGGGGATCATTTCGCTCGGCCACGCGGCGTTCTTCGGTTTCGGCGCCTACTGCGCCGGGCTGCTCGCCCAGCACCACCTGATCGACGAACCGGTGCTCGCGCTGGCCGTGTCGGGGCTCGCGGCTGCGGCGCTGGGTTTCGCGACGAGCTTCCTGGTGCTGCGCGGCTCGGACCTGACGCGCCTGATGGTGACGCTGGGCGTCGCGCTGATGCTGCGCGAGATCGCCAACCGCTTCGATGCGCTGACCGGCGGCGCCGACGGCCTGCAGGGCATCACCATCGCGCCGGTGCTCGGGCGCTTTGCCTTCGACATCACCGGACATGCCGCCTACGTATATGCGCTCGCCGTCACCTTCCTGCTGTTCCTCGCGGCGCGGCGCTTGGTGCACTCGCCGTTCGGGCTGTCGCTGCGCTCGGTGAAAGGCAACCCGTTGCGTGCCGCTGCGATCGGCATCTCGGTGAACGCGCGGCTGGTGGCGATCTACACGGTGGCCGCGGGCTATGCCGGCATCGCCGGTGCGCTGCTCACGCAAATCTCCGCGTTCTGCTCGCTCGACGTGTTCTCGTTCGACCGCTCGGCGGACCTGCTGCTGGTGCTGATCATCGGCGGAACCGGCTATCTCTATGGCGGGCTGATCGGCGCGGTGCTGTTCAAGCTGATGCAGGACTGGCTTGCCACGATGACGCCGCAATACTGGCAATTCTGGATCGGTCTGGTGCTGGTCGCGATCGTGCTGGTCGGCCGCCAGCGCATGGCCGGTTGGCTGTATTGCGCGCGCGGACTCGTGCCCGACATGCTTCGGCGGCGCTGACATGCCGTTCGCTCTCGAGACAGCGGGGCTGTCCAGGCAATTTGGCGGCATTGCCGCGGCAAAGGACGTGACCCTGCGCGTGGAGCGCGGCGCTCGCCACGCGCTGATCGGGCCCAACGGCGCGGGCAAAACCACGCTGATCAATCTGCTCACCGGGGTGCTCCGCCCCAGCGCGGGCTCGATCCTGCTCGAGGGCCGGGATATCACGCGGCTCGCGCCGCACCGCCGGGTGGGCCTGGGTCTCGCGCGCACCTTCCAGATCAACCAGTTGTTCGCGGATTTCACGCCGCTCGAAACCATCGGGCTGGCGGTGTCCGAGCGGCTCGGCCATGGTGGCGACTGGTGGCGCGTCGCCGGCAGCCGCCTCGGCCTCAACCAGGATATCGCGAGCGTGCTCGAGCGGTTTCACCTCGCCGATGCGATGCACGAGCCCGTTTCCACGCTGCCGTATGGCAAGCAGCGCCTGCTCGAGATCGCGCTCGCGGTGGCGTGCCGGCCGCGGGTTCTGTTGCTCGACGAACCCGCCGCAGGGGTGCCCGAAGAAGACCGCCACGAAATCCTCGCGTCGGTGGCGGCGCTGCCAGAGGACGTCACCGTGCTGTTCATCGAGCACGACATGGACCTGGTGTTCAGTTTCGCGCGGCGCATTTCCGTGCTGGTGAACGGCACCCTGTTCGCCGAGGGCACGCCCGAGGAGATCGCGCGGGACGCGCGCGTGAAGGCGGTGTACCTCGGCGAGGAGGCGGTCGATGCCTGAGCTGCTCGCGCTCGAGGGCCTCTCGGCGGGCTATGGCGAGGCGACCGTGCTCTCGGGGATCACGTTGTCGCTGGCCGAAGGCAGCTCGCTTGCGCTGCTCGGACGCAACGGCATGGGCAAGACCACGCTGCTCAATTCAATCATCGGCGTCACGCGCCGGCTCGGCGGCTCGATCCGGCTGGCCGGCCGCGACATCACGGCGCTGCGCCCCGACCAGCGCGCGCACGCCGGCATTGGCTGGGTGCCGCAGGAGCGCAACATTTTCCGCTCGCTCACCGTGGAGGAAAACCTGACCGCGGTGGCGCGCCCCGGCCCGTGGACGCCGGCCAAGGTGTTCGGGCTGTTCCCGCGACTCTACGAGCGGCGCCGCAACCTCGGCAACCAGCTCTCCGGAGGTGAGCAGCAGATGCTCGCAGTCGGGCGCGCGCTGGTGCTCAACCCGCGCGTGATCCTGCTCGACGAGCCGCTGGAGGGGCTTGCCCCGATCATCGTGGAGGAGTTGTTGGCGGCTCTGAAACGTATCGTGCGCCAGGAAGGGCTCGCTGCGATCATTGTCGAGCAGAACGCGCGCAAGGTGCTGGCGATGACCGACCGGGCGGCGATCCTCGAGCGCGGCAGCATCGTCCACGAGGCCGCCAGCGCTGCGCTACGCGGGAACCGCGCGGCGCTCGAGACCTACCTGGGCGTGGCGGACGGGGCCCGCCGCTCCGGCGACGCCCGCCAGTAGCCCTTTACGCCTCGCCCCACACTTCGCGGGCGACATCGCGAACCAGAGCGAGCTTTGCCCGCTGGTTCTCCACCGAAATGTCGTTGCCGTGCACGGTGCTGGAGAACCCGCACTGCGGCGACAGGCACATCTGCTCGAGCGGCATGTGGCGCGCCGCCTCGTCGATGCGCCGCTTGATCGCATCCTTGGGTTCGAGTTCGCCGAGCTTGCTGGAAACCAGCCCCAGCACGATGATCTTGCCCTTCGGCACGAAGCGCAACGGCGAGAAATCGCCCGAGCGGTAGTCATCGTATTCCAGGAAAATTCCGTCCACCGCGAGTTCGTTGAACAGCGCTTCGGCCACCGGGTCGTAGCCGCCTTCGGCGACCCAGGCGCTCTTGAAGTTCCCGCGGCACAGGTGGATGCCGACCGTCATGCCCTGCGGCTTGTCCTCGATTGCGGCGTTGATCAGGCGCGCGTAGGTGTGCGGCAGCGCGTCGGGGTCTTCGCCGCGTTTTCTCGCCGCCTCGCGCTGCTGCGGGTCGCACAGGTAGGCGAGGTTGGTGTCATCGAGCTGCACGTACGTGCACCCGGCGGCGCCAAGCGCAGCCAGTTCCTTGCGGTAGCACGCCGCGAGGTCGTCGAAGAACCCTTCCATGTCCGGATAGGCGTCCTTGCTGATCGCGCCGCGTCCGCCGCGGAAATGCACCATGGTCGGCGACGGGATGCAAACCTTCGGCGTGCCGTGCTTCACCTGCGATTTCAGGTATGCAAAGTCCTCAACCTGGATCGGCTTCACGTGCCGCAGCTTGCCGCTCACTTCGAGCCGCGGCGGCGCAAAATCGACTTCACCCTTGGCGGTATGGAACTTGGTGCCGATGCCGCCGTGCACCGAGACGCCTTCGAGCTGCTCGAGGAAGTCGATGTGAAAATAGGTGCGGCGGTACTCGCCGTCGGTGATTGCGCGCAGGCCGATGTCCTCCTGAAATTTCACGGCTTCCGCGATGGCGCGATCCTCGACCACGCGCAGCGCGGCTGCGTCGATCTCGCCGCGGGCCTTGCGTTCACGCGCATCGAGCAGGTATTTTGGACGCAGCAGGCTGCCGACGTGGTCGGCGCGGTACGGCGGGCGGTTTCTGGGTGTCATGGCTGTAATTCTAACCCGCGTGGTAGAGTTTTCCTCCCACTTGTTGCCCAACCTCATCCCACTCTCCCCGGAGGAATCCATGTCCCAACGCCGGTCGCTCGAAGCGGGGCCCGCATGAACATCGGGTTCATCGGATTGGGGGTCATGGGCCGCCACATGGCCGCGAACCTGCAGTCCGCCGGTCACGCGCTGCAGGTCAATGACGTGCGCCGCGACGCGGCGGCGCCGCTGCTGGCCGGCGGCGCGGTGTGGGCCGACGGCCCCGCACAAGCCGCGCGCGGAGCGCAGATTGTGTTTACCTCGCTGCCCGGGCCGGCGGAGGTCGAGGCCGTCGCGCTCGGCGAGGGCGGCCTGCTGGGGGCAATGCGTGCGGGATCCGCCTGGTTCGACCTGACCACGAACGCACCAGAAGTTGTGCGCCGCCTGTGCGCGAAGTTCGCGCAGCGGGGGGTGCGCATGCTCGACGCCCCGGTGAGCGGCGGGCCCAAGGGCGCGCAGACGCGCAAGCTCGCGCTATGGGTGGGCGGCGACGCGCAGGCGTTCGAGCAGTACCTGCCCGTGCTGAAGGCGATCGGCGATGAGCCGTTTTACGTCGGCCCGATCGGCGCCGGCTCGGTGGCCAAGCTCGCGCATAACTGCGCGAGCTTTTCGGTGCAGACCGCGCTCGCGGAAATCTTTACGCTCGGCGTGAAGGCGGGCGTCGAGCCGCTCGCACTGTTCAGGGCGCTGCGCCAGGGCGCGACCGGGCGCAAGCGGACCTTCGACCGGCTTGCTGAGCAGTTCCTGCCCGGAAGCTACGATCCGCCGGCGTTCGCGCTACGCCTCGCGCACAAGGACATGGCGCTCGCCGCGGCGCTCGCGCGCGAGCATCAGGTGCCGATGCGCGTCGCCGAAATCGCAATGCAGGACATGACCGAGGCGCTCGAGCGCGGCTGGGGCGAGCGCGATGCGAGGGTTGCGATGACGTTGCAGGAAGAGCGCGCCGGCGTTGCAGCCCGGGTATCGGCCGATCAACTGCGCAAAGCAATGGAGTGAATCATGTTCGATCTGCATGGCAGGGTGGCAATCATCACCGGCGGCAACGGCGGCATCGGCCTGGGGATGGCGCACGGACTCGCCGCAGCCGGCGCGCGGGTGGTCATTGCCGGCCGCAACCGGGACAAATCGCTGGCGGCGGCGGCGCAGCTCGGCCGCAGTTCTGGTAACGACGCGCTCGCCATCGAGGTCGACGTCACCAGCGAGAAATCCGTGGAGCAACTTGTCGAGCGCGCGCGAGACGAATGCGGCCGGCTGGACATACTGGTCAACAATGCAGGCATCAACATCCGCAAGCCGCCGCAGGACCTGTCGCACGCGGAATGGACACAGGTGCTCGATACGAACCTCACCAGCGCCTTTCTCTGTTCGCGCGCTGCGTATCCTGCAATGAAGGCCGCGGGCGCCGGCAAGATCATCAACATTGGCTCGATGATGTCGATCTTCGGCGCGGGGTTTGCGCCTGCCTACGCGGCGAGCAAGGGCGGGATCGTGCAGTTCACCAAGGCCTGCGCGTCGGCATGGGGGCGCGACAATATCCAGGTGAACGCGGTGCTGCCCGGCTGGATCGACACCGATCTGACGCGCAGCGCGCGCAAGGAAGTCGAGGGGCTGCACGAAAACGTCCTCAGGCGAACGCCCGCTGCGCGCTGGGGCGAGCCAGGCGACTTCAACGGCATTGCGGTGTTTCTTTCCTCGAAAGCGTCGGATTTCATCACCGGCGCGGCGATCACCGTGGATGGCGGTTACTCGATTCAAGGCTGAAATGGACTATTTGAAGGAGCGAGATGCGCTTTTACCTGGTTGACGACGATCCGGACATCCTGGCGCTGGTGGCCACGGTGCTGGAGCAGGCCGGCCACAGCGTGGAAGCATGCGGCTCGAGCACCCAGGCGCTGAACGAGATCCCGGTGCGGCGGCCCGATTGCGTCATCACCGACGTGATGATGCCGGAAATGGACGGGTTCGAGCTCACGCGCGAATTGCGCCGGCGGCCGGACCTCGCGGCGATGAAAATCATCGTGCTGTCGGCCAAGACCTATGACTTCGACCGCCGGCGCGCGCGCGAGCTGGGCGCCGACGGCTTCATCGCCAAGCCGGTCGGCAAGGACGAACTGCTCAAGCTGATCGACGAAATCATCTCCAGCCAGGTGGTGGTGACCTACTGGGGCGTGCACGGCACCCTGCCGGTCCCGGGACCGGCAAACGTGCGCTACGGGGGTAACACCTCCTGCGTGAGCGTGGAGGTGGGCGGCGAACCGCTGCTGATATTCGACTGCGGCACCGGCGTGAAACGGCTCTCCGACCACGTGATGGCGACCGGGGACCAGCGCCTGTCGGCGCGCATCTTCATCTCCCACACCCATTGGGATCACATCAACACCGTCCCGTTTTTCGCGCCGCTGTACGTGCGCGGCAACCAGATCGAGGTGTTCGGCCCGTACCAGGGCGACCTCACGATCGAACGCGCGATCAGCGCGCAGATGGAAAGCGTGTACTTCCCGGTCACGATCCGCGAGTTCGGCGCGCGCCTGATGTTCCGCGACCTGCGCGAGGAGACGCTCGAGTTCGGACCGGTGAAGATCGACACCATGCTGTTGAGGCATCCGGGCTACTGCCTGGGTTATCGCATCACGTCGCGCGGCCGCCGCATCTGCTACATCACCGATAACGAGCTCTACCAGCCCGACGACAACCGGCACGACACGCGCTACGTGACGCAACTTGCGGATTTCGTCCACGGCGCCGACGTATTGATCACCGACACGACCTATCGCGACCACGAGTACCCGTCGAAGGTGGATTGGGGGCACTCGAGCGTGAGCCAGGTCGCCAATCTCGCCGCGCGCGCCGAAGTGAAACGGCTGCACCTGTTCCACCATGATCCCGACCAGACCGACGATGACATCGACCTGAAGCTCGTGGAAACGCGCGTGCAGCTGGTAAAGCTCGGCTCGGCCGTCGTGTGCGAGGCGCCGGCCGAAGGCTCGAAGCTGGTGCTGTGACCGACGTGAGCAGCGCCGTGGATGCGGAGCGTGCGGGCTTCGAGATCCGCATCGAAGACAACCCGCGGCGCGTGCGCGTGATGTTCAACGGCGTGCCGGTTGCAGACAGCACGCATACCCGGGTGCTGTACGAGGGGCGCGACCCGCGGGTCATCTACTTTCCGCGCGCCGACGTGCGCATGGACCTGATGCACGCCACGCGCCAGCGCACCTATTGCCCGTTTCGCGGCAATGCTTCGTACTGGAATATCTCCGTCGGAGAGCGCACTGCGGAAAACGCGGCGTGGAGCTACGAGGAACCCTACGAGGAATCGGTGGCGATCAAGGGCCGCGTGGCCTTCTACGCGGACCGCGTGGACGCGGTCCTCGAGGAGGGCGGCGACGCCGCGCGCGCCAGGCCTCCCGTCCCGTCGGCGACGCCCAACCCGCTGCTGGACTGGCTACTGCGCGAAGCGCCGGCGGCGCCCTCCGCGCGCGACCTGGTCGAGCAGTTCGCGCACGCGATGCTGGCGGGCGGAATCCCGGTCTGGCGCATCTGGATCACGATCCGCACGCTGCATCCGCAGTTGATCGGCATCGGGTATGTATGGGAGGACAACGGCAAAGGTGTGCAGCAGACCGAGGTCGGGCGGGAGATCCTCGACGACCCGAGCTTTCTCGACAGTCCGGTGAAGCTGATTTTCGAGGGCGCCGGTGGCCTGCGGCGGCGCCTCGACGTTGCCGAACCGGTGCTCGACTTCCCGATTGTGCGCGAACTGCGCGAGCAGGGCGCGACCGATTACGTGGTGATGCCGTTCCCGTTTTCCGGCGGGCAGATCAACGGGTTTTCGATCGCGACCAAACGATCCGGTGGATTCACGACGGCCGACCTCGGGCACGTCTACGAAGTTCTGCCGCTTTTGTCGCGCATTTTCGAAGTGCACGCGATGCGCAGAAACGCGCTGAACCTGCTCGACGTCTATTTCGGCAAGCAGTCGGGTGCGAAAGTACTCGATGGGCTGGTCAGGCGCGGCGACGGCGAGGACGTGCATGCGGTGATCTGGTTTTCCGACCTGCGCGATTCGACCCGCCTGGCCGAGTCGATGCCGCGCAGCGCGTTCCTGCGCCTGCTCGACCAGTTCTTCGAGTGTACCGCCGGCGCGGTGCTCGAGCACGGCGGCGAGGTGCTGCGCTTCATCGGCGATGCGTCACTCGCCATCTTCCCGATCTCCGCGGCCGCGGGCGATGCCGCGGTCGCCTCGCCGCTGGCGACACGCGCCTGCGAGAACGCGCTCGCGGCGGCAATCGAGGCCCAGGCGCGCCTGCGCTCGGTCAACGAGACGCGCGGCGCCGCCGCCGAGCCGACGCTCGGCATGGGCATCGGGCTGCACGTCGGCGAGGTGATGTACGGCAACATCGGCACGCCGGACCGCCTCGAGTTCAGCGTGATCGGCCAGGCCGCCAACGAGGCCGCCCGCATCGAGGGCATGTGCAAGGTACTCGACGCTTCGCTGGTGGTCTCCTCGGAGTTCGCGCGGCACGTTCCCGAGCGTCTGCGCCCGCTCGGGCGTCATGCGCTTCGCGGGGTCGGCGCCGCGCAGGAGCTCTATACGCTTCGCGTCTGATTGCTTAGGCCGCCACGGCCTGCTAGCCTGCGCACGATGCAATCCTGGTTCATCCAGGCCGCCGACGGCCAGACGACGATTGACCTGCGCGAGGTTGCGCAACCCGCACCCGGACACGGACAGGTCCTGGTGCGCATCCGCGCGGCGGGCCTGAATCGCGGCGAATTCATCGCCGCACACGGCCTGCACGCGAAGTCGGGCGGCGCGAAGCCCGCTGGACAGGAGGCCGCAGGCGAGATAACCGCCGTCGGGTCCGGTGTCACCGGGCTGAAGGCCGGCGACCGCGTGATGGGCCGCTGCCCCGGCGCGTTTTCGATCTATGCGCTTATGGATGTCCGCGAGACGGTCAAGGTGCCGGCGAATCTCTCTTGGGAAGAAGCGGCGGCGATTCCGCTGACCTTCATGGTGGTGCACGACATGCTGATCGCGCAGGGGCAGTTGAAGGCCGGCGAGTGGCTGCTGATCACCGGCGTCTCCTCGGGCGTCGGCGTTGCTTCCCTGCAGGCAGGAAAGGCCCTCGGCGCAAAGGTGATTGGCACCTCGGGATCGGCCGCGAAGCTCGAAAAACTGAAAGCGCTCGGCTTGGGTGTCGGCATTCAGACCCGCTCGAGCGATTTCCACGAAGCGGTGATGCAGGCGACCGGCGGGCGTGGTGTCGATCTCGTCGTCAACAATGTCGGTGGATCGGTGTTCGCAGAGTGCGTGCGGTCGCTCGCGTTTGAAGGGCGGCTGGCGACCGTAGGCTACGTGGACGGGGTATTGAAATCGGAAATCGATATCGAGGCGTTGCACGCCAAGCGCCTGAAGCTGTTCGGCGTATCCAACAAGCTACGCACGCCCGATCAGCGTGCGACCAGCGCACGCGGTTTCGTTGCGGACCTGCTGCCCGCCATCGCAGACGGCCGTATCCGGCCCCTAATCGACCGCGTGTTTGCGTTCGAAGACTTGCCCGCCGCCAAGGCGCTGATGGAATCGAACGCGCACGTCGGCAAGATCGTGCTGCGCGCCCCCGCGTAGGAAGCGAAGCGCTTCCTATTCTATTTTCGCGCCGGTCTCACGCACCAGCCGCTCCCACAGCTTCGCGTCCTCGCGCAGGAACACCGCGAATTCCTCCGGCGAGCGCGAGCCCGAGATATCCGTGCCTTCGCGCGCGAGCAACAGCTTCAATTCCGGCCGCTGCAGCACTTGGCTCGTCGCGCTGTACAGCCGTTTCAATACCTCAGCGGGAATTCCCGCGGGCGCGAAGAAGCCGTACCAGAACGTGAGGTCGTAGTTGGCGAGCCCCGCTTCCTCCATGCCCGGCAATCCAGGCACGGCAGGGGAAGCGAAACGCGTGGTCACCGCGAGACCGCGCAGGCGGCGCGCCTGTATCAGCGGCAGCACCGATGGCGGCGTGGCGAAGGTGACCTGCGTATCGCCGGCGAGCACCGACTGCACCGCGGGGGCGCCGCCCTTGAACGGCACGTGCATCATCTCGACCCCGGCCATGCTCGAGAACAGAACCGCGCCGAGATGCGGTGCAGAACCGTTGCCGGAGGTGGCGTAGTTGAGTCTGCCTGGCGTCCTTTTCGCCTCCGCGATCAACTCGCGAATATTGTGCACCGGCAGCGACGGGTGCACCGCGACTACCAGCGGCGAGCTGGTCACCTTGGTGATCGGCGCGAAATCGCGCTCCGAGCTGTACCCGACGTTCGGATTGATGACCGGATTGACCGACATGCTGCTCGGGCTGGCGATCAGGATCGTGTAGCCGTCGGGGGCGGTTTTCGCCACGAACTCCGCGGCGAGGCTGGATCCGGCGCCAGGGCGGTTGTCGATGATGATGGTCTGACCCAGCACGCGGCCGAGCGGATCGCCGATCGCGCGCGCGACGGTGTCTGCTGCGCCGCCCGGTGCGAAGCCGACTACGAGCCGGATCGGTTTGGTCGGGTAGCCCTGCGCGTACGCCGAGGCGCATCCCGCGAGAAGGGCGAGTAGGGCGATGTAGCGAATCAACCCTACTTCTTCGCCGGCACGACTTTGACTGCAATTTCCTGAAGCTTGGTCGGTTTGATCACATGGCCATCGAGCCCCGCCTGCTTCGGCGTCGCGCCGTAGGCCACCGCCATCAGCTGCGAGTAGTATGCGACCGGCATGGCGAATTTGGTGCCGTAGCGCTTGTTGATGTCGGCCTGGTAGACCTCCACGTTGGCCTGGCACAGCGGGCACGGGGTGACGATCATGTCCGCGCCTTGATCGTAGGCCGATTCGACGATGTCCTTGATCTGCGCCTGGCTCTTCTCCGGTTCGGAAAAAGCGAGCGCGCCGCCGCAGCAGGTGACCTTCTGCTCGTATTTGGTGAGGGCTTCGCCGCCGACCGTTTCGACCAGCTTGTCGAGGTACAGCGGATTTTCGAACGATTCTCCCGCGATGCCGAACGGGCGGTTGGTCTGGCAGCCGACATAGCCGGCGAATTTCACACCCTCGAGCGGCTTGACCACCGGTGCTCCGAGCTTCTCGTAGCCGAGATCCTCGATCAGCACTTCGACCATGTGGCGCACCGTGGTATTGCCTTTGTACTGAAGCCCGGCTTGTTTCAGCGCTTCATTGGTGTCGGCCATCAGCTGGCTCGAGGCGTCGAGCTTCTGCTTGGTCTCCTTGGCACCGAGCCAGCACGCCGCGCAGCTGGCGACCACGTCCTGCCCCGGGAGATGCTCCTCGGCGAGGGCGAAGTTGCGGGCATTCATCACGTGGCGCGCGAGCTCCCCGGACCCCGCGTAACCGATCGAGGCGCCGCAGCAGTTCCAGTCGGGAATCGGCGTCATCTTCACATCGAGCGTAGCGCACATCGAATTGACCGAAGTGAGGTAGTTCGATGCCGAGCCCCTCAGCTGCGAAGAGCAGCCCGGGTAGAACGCGTATTCCTTCGTCATTTGGCGAACCCCTTTCTGCGGTCTTCGATCTCGTAGGCTTTCTTCAGCATTGCCTGGATGCCTTTGGCGTCCTTGCACCTGTGCGGGAACAACAGCTCGAACGGATTCATGCGTCTCGCGAGCAGCAGCTTCAGACCGGTGGCGCGCATGTCCCAGAACTTCCCGATGCCGGACACGAAGCCGTCGCGGAAATACACCTGCAGCACCAGCTTCAGCTCGTTCACGCGGCCGGTGCGCGTGCAGTTGTCCCAGAACTGCAGGGAAAACTTCCGCGTCGGGTTCATCTTCGGCGCGAGCCCCAGCCTTTCCGCGTAGGTCGCCAGGCCGTGCATGATCTGCGTGATCGGCAGCTCGCGCGGGCAGCGCACCACGCAGTTGTAGCAGGAGGTGCACATCCACATCGAATCGGAGGACAACACCTCGTCGCGCTTGCCGGCGCGGATCATCATGAAGATCTTCTGCGGCGAGTGCTCCCAGTCCGGGCCGAACGGGCACGACCCCGCGCACACGCCGCACTGCATGCACATCTTCACCCAGTCGCCTTCCTCGACGCGCTCTTCGACTTCGCGCAGGAAGTTATTGGTGTATTTGGCGAGCGCCTGCTCGTTCATCGCGCCCATCACGCGAACCCCTTCATCGGCGACATGCCGATCTTTTCGATCAGCCTGGCGTAGTCCTCGATCAGCTTGGGCAGGCGGCCGATGTCGGTGATCGCGACCTCGTAGGTGGCCACGCGCTCGGTTTCCAGCGCCATCGTCTTCAGCGTCTCGTCGATCCTGCTCATGCGCTCCTTCGCCAGCGCCGATCCCGTCACGAAATGGCACTGGTAGTCATCGCCGTGCTTGCAACCCATCAGCATCACCCCGTCGTAGCCGCCGTTCAGCGCGTCGGTGATCCAGATACTGTTGACCGAACCCAGGCAGCGCACCGGAATGACGCGCACGAATGCCGAGTAGTGATTACGCTGCATGCCGGCCATGTCGAGCGCGGGATAGGCGTCGTTTTCGCAGGCGAGCACCAGGATCCTCGGCTTTTCCGAGAACTCGTCCGGGATGTCCACTGCCTTGATCTGCGCGCCGACCGTGTCCACGGAGTAGTTCTCGAACGAGATCACCCGCACCGGGCACGCGCCCATGCAGGTGCCGCAGCGCCGGCAGCGCGACTCGTTGAACACTGGATAGGTCTTCTCGTCCTCGTCGATCGCACCGAACGGGCATTCCACCGTGCAGCGCTTGCATTGCGTGCAGCCGTCGAGCCGCACCATCGGGAACGACAGGTCGCCCGAGCGCGGGTGCGCGGCGCGCCCCAGTTCGGCGTTTTCCGCAGCCTGGATCGCTTTTAGCACCGCGCCGGTCGCGTCCTCTTTCGCCTGCGCAATGTCCATCGGGCGGCGCACCGGTCCGGCGGCATAGATGCCGGTGCGGCGCGTCTCGTAAGGAAAGCAGATGAAGTGCGAATCGGCAAAGCCGTGGCTCAGCTTCGGCAGGTCCTTGCCTTGGCGGTAGTTGAGGTTGAGGATCGAGATGGGTTTCGCGCCGTTCGCATCGGTCGCGTCCGGATTATCGATGTCCACGCCGGCGTTTGCGACCTGGCCGGTGGCGAGCACCACCAGATCCGCGGCTTCGATCGCTGCATCCTCGTCGAGGATCAGGTCGCGGAAGCTCACCTTGCAGGCATCGCCGGAGGGTTCGACGCCGGTAACCCTGCCCTTGGTGAAGGTCACGCCCTTTTTCTGCGCGCTGCGGTAGAAGTCCTCGCCGTTGCCCGGAACGCGGAGATCCGTATAGATCACGACCGTATCCACCGCAGGGTTCGCGTCCTTGAAATACATCGCCTGCTTGATCGAGGTGTTGCAGCAGTAGCCCGAACAGTACGGCAGGTGCCGGCCGGTGTCATCGCGCTGGCCGGCGCACTGCACGAACACCACGCTGTTCACTTCGCCGCCGTCCGAGGGGCGCCGGATCGGCAGGCCTTTCGCGGCCGCCTCGCGCGCGAGACTCTCCAGCCCGGCCTGGTCCACCACGTTGGGCGACTTCCCCGCACCCAATTCGGGCAGGCGGTTCATGTCGTAAAGCGAAAAGCCCGTGGCCTGAACGATCGCCCCGATTTCCTCGATCGCCGTCGAACCGGATTCGACCGCGATGGTCGCGTTGAAGCGGCCCGGCGCGCCGCTCGTTTGCGCAAGGGTCGCGTTTGTGTACACCTTTACGCCCGCGTCCTCGGTCACGGCGTCGATCAGGGCCTGGATTCCGGTATCCACCGGCGCGGCATGAGGTTCGCGTTCGGGGACGCGCTTCCACAGCTTCGCGGCCCAGCCGCCCAGTTGCGCCTGCTTTTCCACCAGCACCACTTCATAGCCGGTCTTGCGCGCTTCCACCGCTGCAGTAAGGCCCGATATCCCGCCGCCGACCACCAGGATGCGCTTTGAGCACCCGCGTTCGGGGCTGCCGGCCGGCAATTTCATCTTTTTCAGTTCGGCGCACGCCATGCGCACGTAGTCGTCGGCCATCTCCTGGGTCGTTTCGCGCGCTTCCTCGGTGTCCGGGCGCACCCAGATCACGCCCTCGCGCAGGTTGGCGCGCGCCAGTGCCACGTTCGGGAATTGGAACGCTTCGGTCTTCGAGCGGCGCGAGCAGGCGGCGATCGCGACGTGCGTCACGCCCTGTTGCTCGATGTCGGAGCCGATCAGAGCGACACCCTCGGCGCTGCACAGAAACTCATGCTGGCGGACGAGGGCGATCTTGCCCTCCTTTTCCGCGATCTTCGCGGTCCGCGCCGCGTCGATGCGCTCGCCGATTCCGCAGCCCTTGCAGAGGTACGCAGCGAATTTCGGTTCAGCCATGTTTCAGGCCTCCACGCGGTCGGATTTGCGCACCACCTGGATCGCGCGCAGCGCTCCGGCCGTGGCGCTTTGCACCGAGCGGTTCACGTCGAGCGCATTGGAGGCGCAGCCCGCAGCGAAGAAGCCGCCGGAAGCAGCCGACTCGATGAAGCCGCTCGAGTCCGCGACGATCTCGTGAGGCACATCGGCGCCCTTCACCGATGGTTCCATGCCGACCGCGAGCACTACCAGGTCGTGGCGCGTGGCATAGCGGTGGTAGCCCTCGGTATCCACGCCGTGAACGACCGGATCGCGCGTCTGCAACTCCTCGGCGATGCGCGCCGGCTTCGATTTGACGAAGCGCACGCCCGGATCGCCGAGCACCTTCTTGTAGAAATCCTCGAAGCGGTCGATGGCGCGGATGTCGATGTAGTACACGGTGCTCTTCGCGGCCTCGCCGTACGCCTCGCGCAGGTATTGCGTCTGTTTGAGCGAGGCCATGCAGCAGATCCGCGAGCAGTGGCGCAGGTGGTTCTCGTCGCGCGAACCGGCGCACTGGATGAACGCAATGTTCTTTGCTTCCTTGCCATCCGAGGGCCGCGCGATCTTGCCGCCGGTCGGGCCGTGCGGATCTGCGAGCCGCTCGAACTCGACGCTGGTGATGACGTTCGGATATCGGTCGTAGCCATAAGGCTGGATCTTCGCCGCGTCGTAGGGCTGCCAGCCCGTGGCCCAGATCACCGCGCCGGCCTTGATCTCGAGCGTTTCCTGCTTCATGTCGAGATCGATGGCGCCGTACTTGCATGCCGCCTTCGCCTTGGCGCCCTCCGGCGTGCCGACGATGGAGGGGTCGAGCACGTAACGCTGCGGGTACGCCATCGCGTGCGGCAGGTATGCGGCCTTCATCTTCGACAGGCCGTAGTTGTACGGGTTGTCGATCGCGGCCTCTACCGCCTCGCCGCACGCGCCGCAGGCGGTGCAGTTTTCATTCACGTAACGCGGTGAGCGCTTCAGCGTGACTGAATAATCGCCCCGCGTGCCCGTGATCTTCGTCACCTCGGCCAGCGTCAGCACGCGCAGGTTGCGGCTTGCCTTGATGCGGCGCAGGTTGATTTCCAGCCCGCAGGTCGGGTGGCACAGCTTGGGGAAATAGCGATACAGGAGCGCCGTGCGGCCACCGAGCGTGGGGGTCTTCTCAATCAGCAGAACCTGACGGCCGCATTCGGCCGCCTCGAGCGCCGCGGTCATGCCGCTGATCCCGCCGCCCACCACGACGATCGTCTGGCTGGTGGCAACCACCTCGGTCATGTCTTTTCTCCGATGCTCCGTCGAACCGGCGGATTCTCCCACGCTTGGGCGCATAGGTTGTCAATCGCGGCGGTGGGAATTTCTATGCGGGGATCGATACGCTAAATGAGACGGTCGCTCGGTTTATCCGCAATGGGCGAAGGGTGATGTTCACGGTCTTGCGGAATTCGGGCGGACTGGTCTGGCACTCCGCAGTCGGAACCCCGCCTGCGCGGTCTCGTCCTCCCATCGCGTCTTTCCGTGACGGCATGCGTCGGTACCTGGCTGCCGTCGCCGTCGAAGAAACGGGCGTTGGCGGCGATCGTCTGCTGGTTGAGCTTCTGCACGCGGGTGCGGGAACGAGGGGACGACCCGGCGACGTTCAAGGCGATGTCGCCGTCGTGGCCGACGCCGGAGAAGAACAGGTCGATGCCGCCGAATTCGGCGATTTTGCCCTCGTAGTCGAGGCATTCCTGGTGGAAATTCGAGGCGTTGCCGTTGGGGATATCGATGTTGGAATCGCGGATGTCGACATGGTCGAAAAGATTCCGGCGCATGTAGCTGTGGTAGGACTGCGGATGGGCTTCCGGGAGGCCGACATATTCGTCCATGTTGATGGTGGCGACATCGCGGAACGAGACCTGGCCGGCGCGGTGGCGCGATACAATCTCTTCGTTCGCGGAGGACTACGGCAGCCCTCCCACGGAGCAGCTGGCGATTGCGGTGCTCGCGACCATTCCAACCGTCTTGCTCTTCGTCATTCTTCGGCGTGCACTGAATCGAGGTTTCGGATTGAGGGATCGACGCCGGCTCGCGCTGGATCGCCCACGTCATGGGGAAGGACCCGAAATGAACAAGATATCCGACGCCGCTCCGGCGGCCGAAATTCTCTATTCGAAGGCCGAGGCCGAGTTCGCTCAGTGGGAAGTCGTCAAGGACCTGGTGGACGAATGCATCGACCTGATGCTGAACTACCGCCAGTCGGGGCACCCCGGCGGCTCGCGCTCGAAGGTGCACGCGCTTCTGTCGACGATGCTGTCCGGGGCGATGCGCTTCGATCTGCTGCGTCCCTGGCGCACCTACGGCGACCGGTTCGTGCTCTCCGCCGGTCACACCGTGCCCCTGGTCTACGCGACCCTCGCGACGCTGAACGAGATCGCCAGAATGCGCGCGGCGTCGGGCGAGGAGCGTTTTGTGTTTCCCGACGGGGGGCGGTGGGCGTTGACCTGGGAGGACCTGGTCAACCTGCGCCACCGCGGCGGCCTGCCGGGCCACGCCGAAATGGCAGGCAAGACGCTGTTCCTCAAATCGAATACCGGCCCTTCCGGCCACGGCATGCCGCCGGCCGCGGGCGAGGCGCTGGCGCTCAAGCTGGCGGGCGCCGGAGAGGTCAAGGTGTTCGTGATGGAAGGCGAAGGCGGCCTTACGCCGGGGGCTTCCCACGAGACGAAGAACTCGGCGTGGGGGCTGGGCCTGTCGAATCTTGTGTTTCTCATCGACTGGAACGATTTCGGCATCGACGACAACGCGATCTCGTCGGTCGTACACGGTACGCCTTCGGACTGGTTCGCTCCCTATGGCTGGCGCGTTTTGGGCACCGAGCAGGGTTCGGACTGGGCGTCGATGACGCGCCTCGTGCTGGAAGGCGTCCTTGGCGAGAATCCCGGCGGCGTCCCGACGATGCTGTGGGGAAAGACCCGCAAGGGTCGCGGCTATGGGAAGTACGACAACAAGTCGCACGGCACGCCTTGGCCGATGAACGCGCCCGAGTTCTGGGCCGTGCGCAGGCGGTTCATGGAGAAATACGGCGTCGAATATCTGGGTGCAGGCGAGGCCGCGCCCGCAGACGCGGTACTGCGGGCTGCGCAGGCGAAGGCGAATCTCGAGGTCGCGTTTTCCGTCCTGAGCAAGCGTACCGATGTCGTCGAGACGATCGGCAATCGGATCCTGGCGGCTGCTGACTCGGTTCCCGAGCGGATCGCTGGCGTGTATCTCGGCGGGAAGACGGCGGCGGTGTTCTCCGATCCCGCGATCTACGATTTCAGGAACTACCCTGCGGCCATGTACAGGAAACCCGGCGACCAGCAGCCGAACCGCGCGGCGCTCGCGACATGGGGGGCCTGGGTGAACACTTACGCCAGGAAGAACTACGGCCGCCCGCTATTCATCGCTTGCTCGGCCGACCTGGCTGACTCGACCAACATCGCGGGATTCGCAAAGGACTTCGAAGGGGAGAAAGGTTGGGGCTGGTACGAACGCGACAAGAATCCCCGCGGTTGCCTCCTTCCGCAGCAGATCACCGAGTTCACGAACGCCGGGATCATGGGCGGCCTGGCTTCGGTGAATCTGGCGGCCGACCCGATGGAATCGTTCGACGGTTTTTGGGGGGCGTGCTCGACGTACGCCTCGTTCTCGTACCTGAAGTACGGCGCCATGCGCCTGTTTTCGCAACTGGCGCAGGACTGCGAACTGAAGGTCGGAAAGGTTCTCTGGGTCGCCGGGCACTCGGGCCCCGAGACCGCGGAGGATTCGCGCACGCACTTCGGCATCTTCGAGACCAGCGTCACGCAACTCTTCCCCGAGGGGCAGGTGATCGACCTGCATCCGTGGGAATACAACGAGGTCCCCGTCGTGCTGGGGGCCGCGTTCGCGCAAAAGGCGCCGATCGTGGCGCTGCACCTGACGCGGCCTTCGGTCGAGATCCCGGATCGCGCGAAGCTCGGCATGGCCTCTCACTTCGAGGCGGCGCGCGGGGCATATCTGCTGCGCGAGCTCAAATCGGGAATTCCGCGGCACGGCACGGTGTTCGTTCAAGGGACCGTCACGACCGCCAACCTGGTGAAGATCCTTCCGAAGCTCGACGAGGCAGGGTTGAACGTGCGGATCGTCGCCGTCATCAGTCCTCAACTGTTCGCGCTCCAGGACGAGGCCTATCGCGAGAAGATTGCATCGACCGCCGACCGGTGGGATGCGATGTGCATCACCAACCGCAGCCTGCGGACGATGCGGGAGTGGATGGCAAACCCGGTCGTTGCCGAGTACTCGCTGGCCAGCGATTGGGACAACCGCTGGCGCACCGGCGGCTCAGTCGATGAGGTGATGGATGAGGCGCATTTGGGCCCGGGCCATCTCTTCGACGGAATCAAGCGCTTCGTGGACGAGCGGAACTCCCGGCTCGCGAAGCTGCGCGCCGCGGTCGACGCCGCGTCACGCTAGGCCGCGGGCTCGGCGGGGCAGCGTGTCGAGGGCGCGATTATTGCGCGCTACCCGAATGCTCTGACAGCAAGCCATGACAGTGGCTTGGCGGGAACGGCCTCCTTATGACTGAATCAGGAGGATAGCTTTGACAGGTTTGCGGGTAGGGGAACTATCATGCACGCCATGCCCGCCGCCGAGGTCAAGACCACCACCTGCTACATGTGCGCCTGCCGCTGCGGCATTCGCGTGCATCTGCAGGACGGCAAGGTGCGTTACATCGACGGCAACCCCGATCACCCTCTCAACCAGGGGGTGATCTGCGCCAAGGGGGCCTCGGGGATCATGAAACAGTACTCGCCTGCGCGGCTGACGCGGCCGCTCAGACGGCGCGCGGGCGCGGAGCGCGGTGCGGGCGAATTCGAGCCGATTTCCTGGGACGAGGCGTTCGAGATGCTCGAGGCGCGGCTGGCGAAGATCCGCGCCACCGACCCGAAGAAGTTCGCGCTGTTCACCGGCCGCGACCAGATGCAGGCCCTCACCGGCATGTTTGCGCGCCAGTTCGGCACGCCGAACTACGCTGCCCATGGCGGCTTTTGCTCGGTGAACATGGCCGCCGGCATGATCTACACCATCGGCGGCTCGTTCTGGGAGTTCGGCGGACCCGACCTCGAGCGTGCCAAGCTGTTCGTGATGATCGGCACCGCCGAAGACCACCACTCGAACCCGCTGAAGATCGCGATCTCGAAATTCAAGCGGCGCGGCGGGCGCTTCATCTCGGTGAATCCGGTGCGCACCGGCTACTCGGCGATTGCCGACGAATGGGTGCCGATCCGCCCGGGCACCGACGGCGCGCTGTTGCTCGCGATCATCCACGAGATCATCTCGCTGGGCCTGTATGACCGCGAGTTCCTCGCGCGCTACACCAACGCCGGGCACCTGGTGATCGTGGACCAGGATTCGGATCGCCACGGCCTGATCGCCACCGACGAGGATTCCGATCCGCTCAATCCGGAGTATCCGCAAAACCAGCTGTGGTGGGATCGCCTGAGCGGGCTCGCGCTGCTGTCGCACACCGAGGGGGCCGATCCGGCGCTGTTCGGCGAATACCGCCTGCGCGATGGCACGCGCGTGAAGCCGTCGTTCCAGCTGCTTGCCGAGCGCGTCGAGCCGTGCACTGCCGAGTGGGCTGCGGACATCACCGGCGTTCCGGCTGCGACGATCCGGCGCCTGGCGCACGAGGTGGGCATCACCGCGCGCGACGAAACGATCGAGCTGCCGATCGCATGGACCGACTGCTGGGGCCGCGAGCACGAATCGGTGACCGGCCGCCCGGTTGCGTTTCACGCCATGCGCGGGCTGGCCGCGCATTCCAACGGTTTTCACACCACGCGCGCACTGGGCATCCTGATGAGCCTGCTCGGCACCATCGACCGGCCGGGCGGGTTTCGCCACAAGGCGCCGTTCCCGCGCGCCATTCCGCCCTCCGCCAAGCCGCCGAAAGGTCCGCGGGACGTGAAACCCGGCACGCCGCTCGCGGGCCTGGTGCTCGGCTGGCCGGGTTCGCCGGAAGACCTGTTCGTGGACGACGCGGGCGGGCCCGTGCGCATCGACAAGGCTTTCTCCTGGGAATATCCGCTGTCGGTGCACGGGCTGATGCACAACGTCATCGCCAACGCCTGGCGCGGCGATCCCTACCCGATCGACACGCTGATGATCTTCATGGCCAATATGGCCTGGAACTCGAGCATGAACACGCTCGAGGTGAGGAAAATGCTCAACGACCGCAATGCAGACGGCGAGCACAAGATCCCGTTCATCGTCGTCTGCGACGCGTTCCAGTCGGAAATGACCGCTTTTGCCGATCTGATTCTTCCAGACACCACCTACCTGGAGCGGCACGACGCGATGTCGCTGCTCGACCGGCCGATTTCGGAGTTCGACGGCCCGGTCGATTCGGTGCGCGTCCCGGTCGTTCCGCCCACCGGCGAATGCAAACCCTTCCAGGAGGTGCTGATCGAACTCGCCGGCCGCCTCAAGTTACCGGCGTTCACGCAGGCCGACGGCAGCCGCAAGTTCCGTGACTACCCGGATTTCATCGTCAACTACGAGACCGAGCCGGGTTCTGGCATCGGCTTCCTTGCCGGCTGGCGCGGCAAGGACGGCGCGAAGTCGATGCTCGGCGAGCCCAACCCCAGGCAGTGGGAGATGTACGCGGCCAACAACTGCGTGTTCCACCATCGGCTGCCGCCTTCGTATCAGTACATGCGCAACTGGAACCGCGGTTACATGGAATGGGCGCAGCGGGTGCGCATGCGCCGCTATGGCGATCCTATCCTCGTGCACCTGTATTCGGAGGTGCTGCAGCGGTTCCGCCTCGCCGCGCAGGGAAAGTGGCCGGGCCGCCAGCCGCCGGAGTCGCTGCGCGCGCGCGTGGAGAAGTATTTCGATCCGCTGCCGTTCTGGTATGCGCCGCTCGAGATGCAGGCGACCGATGCGAGCGCGTATCCGCTGGCGGCGATCACGCAGCGGCCGATGGCGATGTATCACTCGTGGGATTCGCAGAACGCGTGGCTGAGGCAGATCCACACGCACAACTACCTGTTCGTCAATCCCGCCACGGCGCGCGCGCAGGGCGTCGAGGATGGCGGCTGGATCTGGGTCGAATCGCAATGGGGCCAAGTGCGCTGCATGGCGCGCTACAGCGAGGCGGTGGAACCGGGCACGGTGTGGACGTGGAACGCGATCGGCAAGTCGCCGGGTGCGTGGAACCTCGCACCCGAGGCCAATGAGGCGCGCAGGGGATTCCTGCTCAATCACCTCATATCGGACGCGCTGCCCGACGGCACTTCCAACTCGGACCCGGTCACCGGGCAGGCGGGCTGGTACGACGTACGCGTGCGCATCCGGCCGGCCGCGGCCGACGAGGCGAAAAACGCCTGGCCCGAGTTCCAGGCGCTGCGCCTCTATCCGGGCATGCAGACCGTGCGATGACTCAACTCGCGCTGGTCATCGATCTCAATGTCTGCGTCGGTTGCCACGCCTGCGTCACCAGCTGCAAGGAATGGAACGACGCGGGATCCGCAGGTCCGCTCACCGACCAGAACGCTTACGCAAAAGATCCAACCGGCACCTTTTTCAACCGCGTGCAGACCTTCGAGGTCGGCGAATTTCCAGACACCCAGACGGTGCATTTTCCGAAATCGTGCCTGCACTGCGAGGACCCGCCGTGCGTGCCGGTGTGCCCGACCGGCGCGTCCTACAAGCGTGCCGAGGACGGAATCGTGCTGGTCGACTACGACAAGTGCATCGGCTGCAAGTATTGCGCGTGGGCCTGCCCCTATGGCGTGCGCGAGATGGACCAGCAGCAGAAAGTGATGACAAAGTGCACGCTGTGCGTCGACCGGATCTACGATTCGTTGCTGCCTGAGCGCGACCGCAAGCCGGCCTGCGTGATGGCATGCCCGACCAACGCGCGGCTGTTCGGCGACATCCATGATCCGGACTCGGAGGTATCGGTGGCGATCCGCGAGCAGGGCGGCTACGCGCTGATGCCGGAGTGGGGCACGCATCCGGCCAACCACTACCTGCCGCGCAGGAAGACCGGGTTCCGCATTGACCCGGACGAATTGAAGCGCGTCGACAATCCGCTCAAGGTGGACGGCAAGCTGCCCAAGCCCCCGACCGACGCGCCCGCGCTCGACGACGTGACTTCCTGGTGAACCCCGCCTGGTCGGTGATCCTGCTCACCACACTGATCGGCGCGGGGCAGGGGCTGTTTCTCGCGTTGTACGCGCTCGAGGTTGGTGCCGCCGCTGGCGTGCTCGGCGCTCCGGGCCGGATGTTCTACGTCACGGGCGCGGCGCTCTCGCTCGTGCTGCTGGCGGCGGGTCTGTTCGCTTCGTTCTTTCACCTCGGGCATCCCGCGCGCGCGTGGCGCAGCGCCGCGAAGTGGCGTACTTCGTGGCTGTCACGCGAGGCGATCGTCCTGCCGGCGTTCATCGGCTGCGTGTTCGTCTACGGTGGGGCTCATCACCTGCCAACCGGGGAACGCAGTTCGCTCTGGATCGGTGCGGCCGCAAGCGTGCTCTGCCTCGCGCTGTTCGTCTGCACCGCGATGATCTACGCCTGCGTGAAGTTCCTGCAGGAGTGGCATACCACACTCACGCCGCTGAACTATTTTCTGCTCGGCACGGCCTCCGGATTCACGCTCGCCGCGTCGCTCGCCGCGCTGGCCGCTCCAGGCGCGAGCACGGCGCTCGTGCTTGCTGCGCTTGCGCTCGGCGCGCTCGCCTACCTCGGCCGGCTGGCCGCGCTCAGGCGCAATGCGCGCCTGCGCCCGATCTCGACGCTCGCCACCGCGATCGGCATCAAGCATCCGCGCATTACCCAGATCGCGCAGGGCTTCATGGGGGGCTCGTTCAATACGCGGGAGTTCTTCCACGGCCGCCCGCGGGAGATAGTGCGGGCCGTACGCTGGAGCTTTCTGGTCCTGGTTTTCCCGCTGCCTGCATTGCTGCTCGCCTGCGGCGGCGGTTCGGTCCCGGTGTTGGTGGCCGCCTTCCTTGTCCAATATGCGGGGCTGCTGGCCGAGCGATGGTACTTCTTCGCCGAGGCGAACCACCCGCAGAACCTTTACTACCAGGCAATTTCCTGACGCCCGGGGCTGCACGATCAGCCCGCGATTGGTATGATCCACGGCCGTCCCGGGAGATGTTCTTTGGCGTCCGCGTCAGCAATGGCAGAACAACCGCCCACCGCCGTGCTTGATCAGCGCGAGTCGCTGGACCTGCGCAACCAGATTTTCGCCCTGCGCGAGACGCTCGAGCGAACGCGGGCGGACATGGACGCCGCCGTGCAGCGGGCCGCAGCCAATGCAGCCGACGAACTTGCGCAATTGCACGCAACCGTGTCGGCGCTGCGCGACGCACTCGAGCGCGCGCATGCCGAGCGCGACGCCGCAGTGCAGAACGCTCTGCAGGCGCTGAACGAGGAGAACGCGCAGCTCAAGCGCACGGCGACGGCGCTGCGCGATGCGATGGAGCAGCAGAGCGCGCGCGAGGCGGCTCGGTTGCAGGAAGCGGAGCGGTCCCACCAGCTCGAGCGCGCGCAGTTGCAGGCGACGATCCGCGAACTGCGGGGCGCAACCGAGAGACGCGACCGGACAGCACCGTGAAGAATGAAATTCCCCCGATGAAGCCGGAGCCGACCCGCGCGGTGCGCTCCGATCACGCGCGGCGTCTGCGCCACGTCGAGCTGATGCTCGAAATCACCCGCAAGATGGCCGCGATGGAATCGCTCGATGACGTGCTGCATACGCTCATCGCATGGTCCTCCAAGGAAATCGGCGGCGAACGCGGAACGCTATTCCTGAACGACGAGAAGACCGGCGAGCTGTTTTCACGCGTCGCCCAGGGAAACACCAATCGCGAGATCCGCCTGCTCAATACCAGCGGCATCGCGGGCAGCGTGTTCACGCACGGCGAAGGGCTGATCATTCACGATGTCTACGCGGACGCGAGGTTCAACCGCTCGATCGACGAACAGACCGGCTACGTGACGCGCAGCATCCTGTGTGTGCCGATCCGCACCGTCAAGGGCGAGATGATCGGCGTGGCCCAGGTGCTGAACAAGATGAAGGGCAGGTTCAACCGGGGCGACATGCGCCTGCTCGAGGAGATGACCACGCAGGGCGCGATCGCGCTGCAGACCGCCCAGTACATCGAGCGCATGAACGCGATCCGCAAGCAGGAACTGGAGTTCCTCGACATGGTGTCCGAGATGACGGCGGACATCAAGATCGGGTCGCTGCTGCAGAAAGTGATGAGCGAGGCGACGCGCATGCTCGACGCCGAGCGCTCGACGCTGTTTCTGCATGATGAGCGGACCGGGGAGCTGTGGTCCCAGGTCGGGCAGGGGCTCGACAGCCTGCAGATCCGGCTTCCCAACCACCTCGGCATCGCCGGCGCGGTGTTCACCTCGGGCAAGTCGATCAACATCCCCTACGCCTACGCGGACCTTCGCTTCAATCCGGCGTTCGACAAGAAGACCGGCTTTTTCACGCGCTCGATCCTGTGCGTGCCGGTGGTGAACCAGCAGGGCAAGGTCATCGGGGTGACGCAGGTGCTCAACAAGCGCAGCGGCCCGTTCACGCTGGAGGACGAGCAGCGCCTCAAGGCGTTCACCGCCCAGGTCGCGATCGCGCTGGAGAACGCCAAGCTCTTCGCCGACGTGCAGGCGATGAAAAATTACAACGAAAACATGCTCGAGAGCATGACCAACGGCGTGATCACGCTGGATGTGGAAAAGAAAGTCGTGACCTGCAATGCCTCCGGGCTGCGAATACTGCGCATGCAGTCCGCGGAAATCGTGCACTGCGCCGCTGCGGACCTGTTCCACGGCGGCAACGCCTGGGTGCTCGACAAGGTCTCGCGGGTGAGCGAGACGCAGGTGCTCGAATCGACCATGGACACGGCGCTGGATATCGGCGGCGAGAAGGTGTCGATCAACCTGACCGTGCTGCCGCTTAAGGGCGTGGACCGCAAGTCGCTCGGCACCATGATCCTGATCGACGACATCAGCGCGGAGAAACGCATCAAGGCGACCATGTCGCGCTACATGGACGCGAACATCGCCGACCAGCTGCTCTCCACCGGCGCGGACCTGCTGGGCGGCCAGGCGATCACGGCGACGGTGCTGTTTTCCGATATCCGCGGTTTCACCAGCCTGACTGAAAACCTCGGCGCCGCGGCGACCGTGAGCCTGCTGAACGAGTACTTCACGCTGATGGTCGAGGTGATCCAGCATCACGGCGGAATGCTCGACAAGTTCATCGGCGACGCGATCATGGCCGGGTTCGGGGTCCCGGTGCCGCACGATGACGACGAGGACCGGGCCGTGCGCACCGCGATCGACATGATCGCGCAGCTCACGGAATGGAACGCCGAGCGAGTGCTGGAGGGCAAGCTGCCGGTCAACATCGGCATCGGCCTCAATACGGACAGCCTGATCGCCGGCAACATCGGTTCGCTGAAGCGGATGGATTTCACCATGATCGGCGACGGCGTGAACCTCGCCTCCCGGCTCGAGTCGGCGTGCAAGCAGTACGGCACGCAAATCCTGGTTTCGGAAAACACTTTCAAGAAGCTGCGCGGCACCTATCGGGCGCGCTTGATCGACAACGTGGTGGTCAAGGGCAAGACGCAGGCGGTCGCGATCTACGAAATCCTCGATTTCCACACCGACGCGAGTTTCCCCGCGCTGGCGGAGTTCCTGCAGATTTTCCGCCTCGCCATGGATCAGTACCGCGGCCGCCGATTCAAGGAGGCGATGTCCGCTTTTTCCGACGCGATCCGGCTGCACGCCGACGACAAGGTATCGGGCATGTATCTGGAGCGCTGCGAGCACTATCTGCGCGAGCCGCCGCCGCAGGACTGGAACGGCGCCTGGACGCTGACGGAAAAATAGAGCGAATTCAGGCGCTCGGCGAAAGCATGTCCTGCGGCCGCACCCAACGGTCGTATTGTTCCGCCGTCAGGTAGCCCAGCGCCAGCGCCGCCTCGCGCAAGCTCACCCGCTCGCGATGCGCCCGCTTCGCGATCTCGGCCGCCTTGTCGTAGCCGATGTGCGGTGCGAGCGCCGTGACCAGCATCAGCGAGCGCGAAAGCAGTTCGGCGATGCGCGCGTGGTCCGGCTCGATGCCGCGCGCGCAATTCGCGTCAAACCCGGCGATCGAGTCCGCGAGCAGCCGCATGCTCCATAACACGTCGAACGCGATCAGCGGCTTGCAGACGTTCAGTTCGAAGTTGCCCGAGGCGCCGGCGATGCCGACCGCGACGTCGTTGCCGAGGACCTGGATGCACGCCATGACCAGTGCCTCGGCCTGCGTGGGGTTGGTCTTGCCCGGCATGATCGAGCTGCCGGGCTCGTTCTCGGGAAGCGCGATTTCGCCGATTCCGGCGCGCGGGCCGCTCGCCAGCCAGCGGATGTCGTTCGCAATCTTGATCAGCGCCGCCGCGAGCGTGCGCAGCGCCCCGTGCAGGCCGAGCAGCGCCTCGTGCGAGGCGAGCAGCGCGAATTTGTTTGCCCCGGCGACGAACGGACGGCTGGTGCGCCCGGCAATCATCTGCGCGACGCGCGCGCCGAACTCCGGATGGGTGTTCAGCCCGGTGCCGACCGCGGTTCCGCCGATCGCCAGCTGGTGCAGGCCCGGCATTGCCGCCTCGATCTGCGAACGGCAGCTGCGCAACTGGGCGACGTAACCGGAAAACTCCTGGCCGAGCGTGATCGGCGTCGCATCCTGCAGGTGCGTCCGGCCGATCTTGACCACCTCGGCAAACGCGCTGGCCTTGGCATCCAGCGTCGCCGCAAGCCGGTCGAGATTAGGCAGCAGACGATCATGCAAGGCCAGCACCGCCGCGAGATGCATGGCGGCGGGAAAGACGTCGTTGGACGATTGTCCCTTATTGACGTCGTCGTTCGGGTGCACCAGGCGATCTGTGCCGCGGGGGCCGCCGAGCAGCTCCGAGGCCCGGTTCGCGAGCACCTCGTTCACGTTCATGTTGGTCTGCGTGCCCGAGCCGGTCTGCCAGACCGAAAGCGGAAACTCGACGTCGTGCCCTCCGGCCAGCACTTCGTCGGCCGCGGCGATGATCGCCTGCGCCTTGCGCGAATCGAGAAGATTCAGCGCCTGGTTCGCCTGCGCCGCACAGCGCTTGATCAGCGCCAGCGCCCGAACGATCTCGGGCGGCATCCGGTCTGCGCCGATGCGGAACAGCTCGAGACTGCGCTGCGTCTGCGCGCCCCACAGCCGCTCCGCCGGCACGCTCACGGTACCGATGGCGTCGCGCTCGGTTCGAGTCGGGTCGCTCATACGAGCGCCATCATAACGATTAATCGGGCAAGTCTCGAACACTTGAGGCTCAGCGTTCGCCGAACACCTGAGGTGCGGTGAGTGTTCTTGGATTGATATACTTGTCGGGAAAAATTCTCTATTGAGAAAAGCCATCGGGCAATCCGCCGATTGAAGCTCGGGGAGGGTAAGCATGCCGCAGATCGAACTCGAGGGAAGAATCATCCAGACCGACGACGAAGGTTACCTGGTCGACCCCGGCGACTGGACCGCGGAAGTTGCCGAGGAACTCGCGCGGCGCGAAGGGGTGGCGCTCAACGCATTGCACTGGAACGTCTTGCACTTCATGAGGCGCTCTTTCGCGGAGCGGCAGATCGCTCCCGACGCGCGTTTTGTCGTGAAGCACCTTGCCGAGGAGCAAGGGCTCGGCGCGAACGCGCGCAAGCGGCTGTTCGAGCTGTTTCCCTACGGCTACGTGAAGCAGGCCTGCAAGATCGCCGGCATGCGCCGGCCGCGGGCCTGGAGTACGGGATAGGCTTGGCCGTGATTCGTGAAGTCGGGCAGCGCCAAGTCGACGGCCCCCGCGTCGCACCAGAACATGTGCGACCGGATGTAGCTGTTGTCCTGCACGGCGTCGACCGCGGGGGAGCCAAAGCTGTCGCCTGCGATGCAGGCGCAACTCGAGAAAATGAGCCCGCAAGACTGGCAGATGGTCATGGGCTAGACGCCGGCGCTGCGCCAGAAGGTTATGGCGCTGTCGCCGGAGATCCGGGCAACGCTCAGAAGGCTGCACGCCGGTTACACGCGCAGCAGGCAGCCGCTGGAGAGGATGCAGCTTTTGCCCGGCTCGACGCGGTAGAGCAGGATCTCGCGGCCGCGCGGAGTGGTCTTCCCCACCCGCACGGTGCCTTCGATGACGAGCGGAAAACCGGTGCAGGGATTACCCGGCGCGAACAGCGTCGTGCCGGCGCGTACGGTGCGCAACGCACCCTGCGCGTACAGCGACTCGCGCAACGGCGCGGGCAGCTCGCGCAGGACCGGGAACAGGCGCTCGATGCGCGTTGCGGCGTCGGCGGGGATCATGGTTCAAGGCGGCGCTTGGAAGGGCCGGAACGGATTCTATGCCCGGCGCGCCGCGAAAAAAACCGGAGGGTTCGCCTCCGGCTTTTTGGTGCTGCGAACCCCGTCCGCTTACTTGAACTTGCGGCTGTACGCGATGCCTAGCGAGTCCTGGTACATCTGTATCTTCTCGGTGGCTGTGCTGCCTGGAATGAAGTTCGCGTACAGGGTCTGCCCTGTCACCGAGTTCTTGAATGCGTGCATGTAGGCCATTGTCAGCTCGGACTCCTCGCTGAGGTTGTAGGTGAACCCGAGCGTCAGATGGTTTTTGACCACGCCGGGCGCGATGATGTTGAAGGTCACATCGCGGGCCTGGATGGGGTTGTCGGTGACGTTAATGCCTGCGCGCAGGGTCAGGGCAGGGTTGTACTGGTAGTCGACCCCGACCTTGAAGACGTTCACATTTTCCCAGCCGAAGCCCCGGCAGTTGTCGCAACCGAGCGAGCCCATGGTGAATCCCGTGAGTGCGATCGAATTGCCGACGTTGGTGCTCGGGTTGCCGACCGACCTGATGTCACCGTAATTGATCCGCTGGTAGTCGGCCGCGATCGTCACGTTGGAACTGACCTTGAACGCGACTCCGACGTTATAGTTTTCCGGAATGTCAAAATCCCCCTGCTGGGCGAACAAGTCCTTGTACTTGTCGAACGGCTTCATCCGCATCTTGGTGGAGTAAGCCGCACCGACGGATATGGCGTCCGACAGCTTGCCCATCCAGCCCAACCGCAGTCCCCAGCCGGTCGAACTGTCGTAGCCGCGGTTCGTCAAGCTGTTGTTTCCGGCCGCGAAGGCTGCCCCTCCATTAGGGGTGAAGCCGGCGAACCCATCGAGACCTTCGGCCTTGAAGCGCTGGTAGCCGAACAGCGGCGATACGCCGACCGAGTTGCTCTGGCCGAACTTCATGGCCAGCGTCGGAGCGACGATGAGTTGCATCAAGTCCACTCCGAGCCTGCCGGTTCCGCACAGCAGGTTGAACGGACCGGCCGCCCCGCCGCCGGGGTTGAAACCCGCGCACGCCGTCGCCGCCGGAATCTGACCGCCCGAGTAATCCGTGTTCATGCCGCCGTTGCCGTACACGGTGACGCCAAGGGACATGTTCGGGTTGATCATCTTGTTGTACGCAAACTCGGGGATCAGGAAGTTATTCCTGCCGCTGACCGCCGTGCCGTCCATCCCGGTCATGGACGCGGTGCTTCCGGAGCGCGACGCTTCCCGCTTGGGGCTGAACCAGTCCAGCCCGACATCCAGCCGGTCGCCAACCCAGACCATAGTGGCCGGGTTGGTGGCGCCGCCAAAAGCGTCGGTAGTCATCGCGGTGGACGCACCGCCGCGGCCCTTCGCCTTCATGCCGTAGCCTTCCGAAAAATACCCGTCGGTCGCGAATGCCGCGACCGGCACGAACAGCAGCGCGAGTGCCGTCAGTCTGAACAGCGGCCTGGTGAGTTTGCTCACGTTATTCCTCATCTCGTTTCCCCTTTAAACAAAAAGATTGACTTCAGCCTTCTGCGCTCGCGCGAGGAACGACGCCGCGCCGCAGTATTCCGTGACCTCGGGAATGAAATCGTCCCGGCTGAAGCCGAACAGATCCACTGTCATCTGGCAGCCCAGCAGCTTCACGTCGGACTCGATGCAGGCCTGGCGCAACTCCGCGATGCTCGCCACACCCTTGTTCTTGATGGTCTGCTTCATCAGCCCGGTGGCCATGGACTCGAAACCGGGGATGATCGACTGGATGGCGTTCGGGATGTTCCACTGGATGTCCTTGAACCATTCGGGGCCGAAGGGCATCTTCATCGGCATCGCCGGATTGCCGAGCGGGCTGACGTGCGGCTCGAGATCTTTCTTGAGCAGCGTCAGCCCGTAGAAGGTGAAGAAGATCGAGACTTCCCAGCCGAGCGCGGCAGCGGTCGAAGCAAGGATGAACGGCGGATAGGCCCAGTCGAGGGTTCCCTTGGTGGCGATGATGGTCATCGACGGCGTCTTCGCAGCTTCCAGCGCGGCGAGCTTGCCCGGCAGGAGCGCGTCGAGGCGCTCGCTGATCAGTCGGTCGAGCGCGGCGGTGTCCGGCAGTGCGGCCATGGCGTTCTCCTTCGCTTCGAAACAGGCGCAGGCTAATACTCCCCGACAGTATCCGCAAGTGCTACGTGGGTAACGAGATAAAAGTGTTGCGACACAGCATAAGTAATTGATATGGATACTCAATAATTTCTCGAAAATCTTGCCCTTCCGGTGATCGGCGGATACCATGTGGGGTATAGGAGATGCAGCCATGCCCGGTCCGCACATGCACGATCCCCAGGCGAAGCAGGCGATGCTGGCGAGGCTGGCGCGCATCGAAGGCCAGGTGCGCGCGCTGCGCAGGATGATCGACGCCGACGCGGAGTGCGAAGACATCGCCCAGCAGCTTTCGGCCGCGCGCAAGGCGCTCGATCGCGCCTTCTACGAAATGGTCGCATGCATGATCAAGGCGGGCGGCGCCGAGCGGCGTGGCGAGCGCCTTGCAAGCGCCGAACACGTGGCCGAACTGCTCGCGCGTTACGCCTGAGCGGTTGAATCTTCCGCAGCCGGGCTTTATAAGAGTTCACTTTCGTTCCATCACAAGGCGACCTGACATGAATTTCGACAAGGACCTCGACGCCCGCGGCCTCAATTGCCCGCTTCCCATCCTGCGCGCGAAGAAGGCGCTCACCGACATGCAGTCGGGGCAGGTGCTGCGGATCATCTCAACCGACCCGGGCTCGGTGAAGGACTTCCAGGCGTTCTGCAAGCAGACCGGCAATGAACTGCTTTCGCAGGCGGAGGCGGGCAAGGAGTTCACCTTTTTCATGAAGCGCAAGTAGGGCGTGACATGAGAATCGCAACGCTGGTCGCCGCGGCGCTGCTCGCCGGCGCTCAGGCCGCGCACGCGCAGGACGCGACCTTCGCGCTGCGTCTGCTGACGCCTGAGAGCGCACTCAAGGCGGCGCAGGCTGCGCTGAAGAAATGCCGCGACAACGGCTACCAGGTGGCGGTCGCAGTGGTCGACCGGATGGGGATCGCACAGGTCATGCTGCGTGACCGCTTTGCCGGCCCGCATACGCCGGACATGGCGGCCGCCAAGGCATGGACTGCGCTCAGCTTTCGCACCAGCACCAGCGAACTTGCCGAGACCACACAGCCCGGCCGCCCGCAGAGCGGCGTGCGGCACCGACCGGGCGTTGCAGCCGTCGGCGGCGGCCTGCTGATACAGGGCGGCGGCAGCCTGCTCGGCGGAATCGGCGTGTCGGGGGCTCCCGGCGGCAAGGAAGACGATGCTTGCGCGGCGGCGGGCATCGCCGCGATCGAGGAGAGCCTGGCGTTCTGACTGATAGACGCGGGGCCGGTCGAGCGGCTACGCCGGGTGGCGCGATTGACGTGGATCAACAAGGCCACGTGCGGCACCGGAAGAATGCGAGGATGAGGAGACTGCCTTGACGCCGTCCCCGTTCGCCGAACGCGCGCAGGCGGTGCTCATGGCGCGCGAGGCACCCGATGCGCGCAGGGCGGCGAGGGAGTTTGTCGCTGAGACGAGCCGCGAGACTGCGTTCCAGCTGGAGGCCTGCGTGCACTGCGGCCTGTGCGCCGAGGCCTGCCACTTTTATCTCGTCACTCGCGATCCGCGCTACACGCCGATCTACAAGCTGCGGCCGATGCTCGATACGTATCGGCGCGAGCGGGCACCTTTCTCAACCGTGACCAGAGCGCTCGGCCTGGCTCCGCCCGAGGTCACCGCGGCGGAGCTCAACGAATGGTCGGAGTTGCTCTACGATTCGTGCAACCTGTGCGGGCGTTGCACGCTGATCTGCCCCATGGGCATCGACATCGCCGGCCTGGTGCGCCGCGCGCGCGAAGGCATGTCGGCGGCCGGCTTCGCGCCGCCGGACCTCTATGCTGCAGCCGAGCGCGCGCTCGAGACCGGCAGCCCGATGGGTGTGCGTTGGCCGGCGCTCAGGCGCCAGATCGAACTGCAGGAACGCGAGACCGGGCTCAAGGTACCGGTGGACGCCGAGGGCGCCGAGTACATGCTGGTCCTGTCTTCGATGGAGATCATCGGCTTTTCCGAGATCATCGGCGCGCTGGCGCGGATCTTTCACCAGGCGAAAGTCTCGTGGACGATCCCCAGCGCCGGTTTCGAAGCGACCAACGTCGGCGTGCAGATCGGGTCGCGCGACGTGGCGGCTGCGCTGTTGTCGCGGATCGTCGATGCGGCGGAGCGGCTGAAAGTGAAATACGTGATCAGTCCGGAATGCGGCCACGCCTACTCGGCGCTGCGCTGGGAGGGGCCCAACTTCCTCGGCGGGCCCTATTCTTTCAAGGTGGTGCAGATCGTCGAGCTGCTCGATCAGCTCGCGCGCGAGGGCCGGCTGCGCACGCGCGGCAAGGATACGCGCCGTCTGACCTTCCACGATCCCTGCCAGATCGTGCGCCGGGGCGGTTTGCCGCAGGCGCCCCGCCGCCTGATGAATCAGGTGAGCGACGGCTTCGTGGAGATGCCCGACTCCGGTGCGGCCAGCTTCTGCTGCGGCGGGGGCGGCGGGGTCAGCGCGATACACCGGGCCGAGAAGCTGCGCCTGGCCGCTTTCGACTGCAAGAAGCGCCAAGTCCAAGCCGTGGGCGCCGAGGCGCTCGTTACCGCCTGTGCCAATTGCCGGGACGTGCTCGAAGAGGCGATTGAGCAGCGCGCGATGACGCTACCGGTGCTCGGGCTGACCGAACTGGTGGCGCAGTACCTCGAGCCCGATTGACGCAAATGGACCTGCTGGAATTCGCACGGGGACCCGCACTATGGTTTTCGCTGGTCGTGATGGTCGCGGGCAGCCTGTGGCGGGTCGTCGGAATTTACCGGCTCGGGAGCAGGCCGGATCTCTCTGAGCCGCGCAGCACCCGGCTGCTGGCCGGAGCGATGCGCGGAATCTTCAGGCGGATGATCCCGAGGAAGGAATTCCGGCGCACCGGCAGGCTCGGCGCGTTCAACGCCTATCTTTATCACATCGGGCTTGCCGTGATCGTGTTCGGTTATCTGCCGCACATCCGTTTCATCGGGCGCCTGACGGGCCTCGCGTGGCCGCCGCTGCCGGCGCCGGTGGTGTATTTCGCCGTTGGGCTCACCTTCGTCTCGTTCTTCCTCGCGCTGATGGAGCGTCTCACCGACCCGGTGCTGCGGCTGCTGTCCGGCTTCGATGACTATTTCAGCTGGTTCGTCGTGTTCCTGCCGCTCGCCACCGGCATGATCGCGATCAATCAATCGTATGCACCGGGCGCCGCACCCGCGCCGCCGCTCGATCCGCGGCCGCTCGCGATCCATCTGCTCAGCGTTGAACTGCTGTTCGTCTGGCTGCCGTTCGGCAAGCTCGCTCACGCGTTCCTGGTCTTCATCTCGCGCGGGGTCACCGGGGCCGCGTTGGCGCGCAAAGGAGCCGCCATCTGAAGGCGTCGTGGCGGTGACGTGGTCGCCGCAGCGCCGCTCCGGCTACTTCCTGATTTTTTCCAGCAGGCCGACCAGGTCGTCGGCGTGCTCCTCTTCCACCGCCAGGATGCCCTCCAGCATGCGCTTGGTGGTCGTGTCCTTGTCGCCGATGTAGCCGATCATCTCGCGGTAGCTGTCGATCGCAATGCGCTCGGCGACCAGATCCTCCTTGATCATGTCGATCAGGTCATCGCCTTCCACGTACTCGGCGTGGCTGCGGCTGAGGAGGCCTTCGGGAGAGAAATTCGGCTCGCCGTTCAGTTGCACGATGCGCCCCGCGATCTGGTCGGCGTGGCCCTGCTCTTCGACCGCATGTTGAAGGAACTCCTGCGCCACGCTGTCGGCATTGATCCCGACCGCCATAAAATGATGCCTGCGGTAGCGCAGCACGCAGACGATTTCGGTGGCGAGGGCCTCGTTCAGCAGCTTGACGACCGTCGTCCGGTCCGCCCGGTAGCCGGCGGTCACCGCGCCCTGTTCGATGTGCTTGCGCGCGCGGGCGCGGATCGTCTTGACGTCGGTGAGAAAAGGTTTCTTTGCCATGGCGTTCTCGGAAAGTGGAAATGGACTGACTCTGGAACGATAATCTTAGATGGCATTGTAAGGGCACTGGAGGCGCAGCTCTGTTCGGTAGTGCACAGAGTTGCGCTCAATCGTACAGACCGGCGCGCGCCTTGCCGCGGAACACCCAGTAAGAAAACACCGAGTAAGCGGCGATGAAGGGCAGCACCACCGCCGCCCCCCAGAGGATGAAGATGAGTGCGCTGGGGTGCGCGGCGGCCTCCCAGATCGTCATCTTGTCCATTACCAGATATGGGAACAGGCTGTAGGCCAGGCCGGCGAAGGCGAGGGCGAAGATCGCTGCCGCGCCGGCGAACGGCGCCCACTCCGCGGTTTTCGCGCCGCGTTTGAGGCGTCCGGTCGCCATCCACACCCAGATGCCGGCGGCGAGGCTCGCCAGCGGAAGCAGCATCAGCGCGAGCGTGCGCGGAAAATCGAACCACTTCGCGCGCACGGTTTCGCTGGCAAACGGCGTCGCGATACTCACCAGTGCGACTCCGAGCGCGACCCACACGAGGCCCCAGCGCGCCCAATCGAGGGATTTTTTCTGCAGCGCGCCCTCGGTGCGCAGCACCAGCCAGGTCGCGCCCAGCAGCACGTATCCGCCGCATAGCCCGCCGGCGACGATCAGGGCGAACAGCCAGTAGCCGAAGCCCGGCTCGAATCCGGTGATCATGCGACCGAGCATGAACCCTTGCGCCAGCGAGGCGAGGAACGAACCGAACCAGAACAGCCAGTTCCACAGCTCGCGATGCCAGCCTTCGGCCTTGACGCGGAACTCGAACGCCACGCCGCGCAGCATCAGGCCGATCAGCATCGCCGCCACCGGCAGGTAGAGCGCGCCGAGGATCACGCCGTGCGCTGCCGGAAACGCCACCAGCAGCAGGCCGACGCCGAGCACCAGCCAGGTTTCGTTGGCGTCCCAGAACGGCCCGATCGACGCAACCATCAGGTCCTGCTCGCGTTGATCCGCCGCCGGCATCAGCATGCCGACGCCGAGGTCGTAGCCGTCGAGCACCACATAGGCGAGCATCGCAACACCCATCAGCGCCGTGAATACCAGCGGCAGATCGAGCGTCATCGCTGCGCCCCCTTTCCCGCCAGGTGCGTGAGGACCACCATGTAGGCGACCAGCATCAGCGCATAAGTGGCGACGTAGCCCGTGAAGCTGGCGCCAAGCGGGGCTTCGCCGACGCGCCCGGCGGCCTCCGAGGTGCGCAGCACTCCGGTGACCAGCCAGGGCTGTCTGCCGATTTCAGTGACCAGCCAGCCCGCGAGCGTCGCGATCCAGCCCGAGAAGGTAAAACCGGCGAAGCTCCACAGTATCCAGCGCGGCGCGAGCTTGCCGCCGCGCATGACCCACGTGCCGAGCCACGCGAGCGAGAGCATTGCAACGCCCATGCCGACCATCACGCGAAACGCCAGAAATACGGGCGCCACCGGAGGGGCGTGCGGTGCGAAATGATCGATGCCTTTCAGTTCCGCTTCGGCATCATGCTTGAGGATCAGAGATGCAAGCTTCGGGATCTCGATTGCGAAATCGTTCCGCTGCTTGGCCTCGTTTGGAACTGCAAACAGCACCAGCGGCACGCCTTTCTGCGTTTGCCAGATCGCCTCGATCGCGGCGATCTTTGCCGGCTGGTGCTCGAGCGTATTGAGGCCGTGCAGGTCGCCGACCAGGACCTGGAGCGGCGCGACGACTGCCGCGATGACCGCGCCGGTGCGCAGCGTCCTCAGCGCGGCGCCGTCCTCCGGCGCGTGCAGCAGCCGCCACGCCGACAGCCCTGCGACGAGGAATGAGGCGGTCAGCCCCGAAGCGAGCATCATGTGGGTGAAGCGGTACGGAAACGACGGGTTGAAGATCACGGCGACCCAGTCGCCCGCGATCAGCTGTCCGCCGGCCGCAACGGTGTGTCCCACCGGCGTCTGCATCCACGAGTTGAGCGCAAGGATCCAGAATGCTGAGACCGTGGTACCGAACGCGACCAGCACGGTGGCGGTGACGTGCATCCAGCCGGGGACGCGGTTCATGCCGAACACCATTACGCCGAGAAAGGTCGCCTCGAGAAAGAACGCGGTCAGCACTTCATAGGCGAGCAGCGGTCCGGCGATATTGCCGACCCTGGTCATGTAGCCCGGCCAGTTGGTGCCGAACTGGAACGACATCGTGATGCCCGAGACCACGCCCATCGCGAAAGTGAGCGCGAATACCTTGACCCACAACTTGTAAGTGGCGAGCCACGCCGCGTCGCCCGATCGCGCGAACCGGACGCGGAAATACACCAGGATCCACGCCAGCGCGAGCGTGATGGTCGGGAACAGGATGTGGAACCCGATGTTCAGTCCGAACTGGGCTCGGGCCAGCAGCAGCGCGTCGGTGCCGTTCATGTTTGAGGCTAATACCCTCTGATAGTATTTGCAAGGGTCGTGATTCGGATAAGATTTTCCCTCCAAACCACTTTCATGAAGCGCAAATAGCGCCGCACGAGAGCCGCAACGATGGAGAACATGGGCGCATGAAATTCAGCAGATCGAGCGTTGGCAGTGAGCTGTCGTGACCCGGCGCGCGCGCTGGATCGGCATCGGGGCGCTCGAGACGCCTGCGCTGCGATCGCGCTACACGTTGCTTGCGGAAGCTCAGGCGGCCGACGCAGAACCGATCGTGGCCTGTGGAACGGCGCTGGCCCACCTGTGCCTCGGGCAGGGCCTCGGCATGGTGTGGGTGGACGCGGGACAGCACTGGTTCGTGCTGATCGTGCCGGCGCGGCTCGCGCCGGGCCGCGCGAGCCGCTGGATCGCCTGGGCGCTCGCGCCCGCGATCGCGACCTGCCGCGGCTTCGGCGTGCAGGCCTATCTCGAGGGCGATGACCTGTGGGCTGCGGGACGCAAGATCGCCAGCGCGGGGTGCGCCGCCATCGGCGCGTGCGCGGTGATCGCCTCAAGCCTGCCGCGCGCGCTTCCCGGAGAGCGCCTGCTCGAGGCGCGGTTTCGGGCGGCGATCGAGGTGCAATTCGGCTGGCAGTTCGAAACCTCGTGGCCGAGCGCGGCCGAGCGCCAGGCGATGGCGGAGGTCGGGTGATCGACGAACGGCGCCGCAGGATTCTTTCCGGGCTCGGTGGTGCGGCGCTGTATCTGGCCGTTCAGGACCTGTTCGCGCAGGGAAGAACGCCCAAGGGCGTCGCGCGAGTGCGCGGCGATGCGAGCGTCAACGGCGTGCCGGCGAAGCGCGGGATGGTGGTCCGCCCCGGCGATACCGTCATCACCGGGCGCGATGGCGAAATCGTGTTCGTCATCGGCAAGGACGCGATGCTGGTGCGCGCCGAGTCGCAGGTCGAAACCCAGGGCGCGGCCGGTGCGCTGATCGCGAGCGGATTTCGCATCGTCACCGGCGCGATTCTCTCGGTGTTTGCCCCGGGCGAGCCGAAGACTCTTGTCACGGGCACGGCCACCATCGGCATCCGGGGCACCGGCATCTACATCGAATCGGGCGCAGACCGGACCTACGTCTGCACCTGCTACGGCGAGGCCGAGCTGGCCTCGCGCGGCGATCCCGCCGTGCGCGAGGTCGTGAAAACCCGCCACCACGAACAGCCACGCTACATCATGGCGACCGGCGCGCCCCAGATGCTGATGAGCGCACCGGTCATCAATCACACCGACGCCGAGCTTGCGCTGCTCGAAGGCCTGCACGGCCGCAAAACGCCGTTCGCAGGCAACAAAGGCTACACCTACTGATCGCCGTCCACTGGCGGACGCGGCACGATGCCCAGATCCTGGTAGACCGGGCGGATCTCGCGGCGGATCGCCGGCAGCTTGATCGCGTAAAGCAGCGCGGCAGCGAGGCCGCAGGCGCCGCCCGCGGCGAGCGTTGCCTGCGGGCCGATGCGCTCGGCAATCCAGCCCGCCGCGAGCGACCCGAGCGGGCTTACCCCGAGGAACGACACCACATACAGCGAAGCGACCCGCCCGCGCAATTCGTCCGGGACGATGCTCTGCAGCACCGTGTTGGTGGCTGCGGCGGTGAGCATGATGCCCAGCCCGGTGAGCGTGATCAGCGGCAGCGAGATCCACAGCGAGGTGCAGAACGAGAACGCCGCCAGGCTCGCGCCGGCGATGGCGCTGGTCCAAGCAAGCAGGCTGAGCAGCCCGCGGATGCTCGGGCGCATGGCGAGGTAAATCATGCCGACAGATGCGCCGAGGCCCCCTGCGCCGATGAGCATTCCGAGGGTGTGCGAATCGCCGTGGAAGACGTCTTTTGCGAAATACGGCATCAGCGATTGGTAGGGCTGTGCGAAAAAGCCTACCGCCGAGAGCAGCAGCAGCGCGCTGCGCGTCGGAAGGAATCCGTAGGCGTAGCGCAGCCCCGCGGCGAGCTGCCGCAGCCAGCTCTCGTCGCGCGGCGCGCGATGCGAGGGCCCCAGCCGCATCGCGTACAGCGCCGCGAGCACCGCGAGATAGGTCAGGCTGTTCAGCGCGAAGCCCGCGACCTCGCCGAACGTCGCGATCACCATGCCTCCCACCAGCGGGCCTACGAACCGCGCCCCGTTCATCATGATCGAATTGAGCGCGATGGCATTCGGCAGATCGGCCTTGCCGCGCACCAGGGTCACCAAAAGCGTCTGCCTTGCGGGTGCTTCGCATGCCGCAACCACGCCGCGCACGAGATTGCCTGCGATCAGGTGCCATGGCGCGACCACGCCCGAGGCCACCAGCGCGAGCATAACCAGCGACTGGCCAAGCGCGATCGAATTGGTGATCGCAATCACGCGGCGCCGGTCGAGCCGGTCGACCCACACTCCGGCCACCGGCGCGAGCACCAGGAACGGTATTTGAAGCGCAAAGGCCGACAGGCCGAGCAGGAATGTCGAGCCGCTGAGGCGGTAGATCAGCCAGCTGGTCGCGATCAGCTGCAGCCAGATGCCGATCTGCGAGATTCCCTGTCCGGCGAAGAACAGCCGGAAATCACGATGCTGCAGCGCGCGCAGGCCGTGGATCAAGGCGGCACGCTTCTCGCTGAGCGCGCCCTCAGGCCTTTGCCGCGAGCTTGTCGCGCTGCTGCCCGAGTTTCGCGAGCGTTTCCTCGAATCCCGCGAGGCGCGCTCGCTCCTGCTCCACGACTTTCGCGGGGGCGCGCTCGACGAAGGAGGCGTTGCCGAGCTTGCCGCGCGCTTTGGCGACCTCGCCCTCGAGGCGCGCGATCTCCTTGGCGAGCCGCGCGCGCTCGGCCGCGGGATCCACCTGGACATGCGGCATCAGGCGATGTTCGCCCACCACGGCAACCGGCGCGTCGATCTGCGGGAGCTCCGCGACCCATTGCACCTCGGAGAACCGCGCGAGCGCGCAGAGCGGCGCGGCGACCGACTGAATCACGCTTCGGTCGCCGGTCGCGAGCAGCGGAACGCGCTGGCCCGGCGAAAGACCCATTTCACCGCGCAGATTGCGCGAAGCATCCGTCAGGTCCTTCAGCCGCGCTACCCAGGCCTCGGCCTCGGGGTCGATCTTCTGCGGCTGCGATTCCGGATACGGCGCGAGCATCACCGTGTCGCCGGTCTTCCCCGCGAGCGGAGCGACCTTCAGCCAGAGCTCTTCGGTGATGAAGGGAATGATCGGGTGCGCAAGCCGCAGCACGGTTTCGAGAACGCGCACCAGCGTTCGGCGCGTACCGCGCGCCTGCGCTGCGTTGCCCGATTTCGTCGCTTCTGCAATCTGAACCTTCGCGAGTTCGACGTACCAGTCGCAGTACTCGTCCCACACGAAGCGGTAGATTGCGTTTGCGGCGTTGTCGAAGCGGTACCCGGCAAATCCGCTTTCGACCTCGGCCTCGGTGCGCTGCAGCTGGCTGATGATCCAGCGATCGACGAAAGACAGCTCGATCGGCCGCGAATCATCGAGGCCGCAGTCCTGCTCCTCGGTGTTCATCAGCACGAAGCGGGTGGCGTTCCACAGCTTGTTGCAGAAGTTGCGGTAGCCGTCGCAGCGGCTCAAGTCGAAATTGAGCGTGCGCGCGAAGCTGGCGAGCGAGGCGAAGGTGAAGCGCAGCGCGTCGGTGCCGAAGGCTGGAATGCCGTTCGGATAGTTCTTGCGCACGTACTTCTCGACCTTCTGCCTGTGCTCGGCACGCAGCAGCCCCTGTGTCGATTTCTCCAGCAGCGCATCGAGCGTCACGCCGTCGATCAGGTCGAGCGGGTCGAGCGTGTTGCCCTTGGACTTCGACATCTTCTGGCCCTCGGCGTCGCGCACCAGGGCGTTGATGTAGACGTGGTGGAACGGCACCTTGCCGGTGAAATGCAGGCTCGCCATGATCATCCGCGCGACCCAGAAGAAGATGATGTCGAAGCCGGTCACCAGCACCGCGGAGGGCAGGTAGGTCTCGAGTTCCTTCGTTTTTTCCGGCCAGCCGAGCGAGCTGAAAGGCACCAACTGCGACGAGAACCAGGTGTCGAGGACATCTTCATCCTGCTTCAGCTTGCCTGCGTAACCCGCCCCGCGGGCTTTGGCGTACGCCTCCTCCTCTGTTCTGGCAACTACAAATGTTTCGCCATTGATCGCTGTTCCGTCTGTGTGCCACGCGGGAATCTGGTGGCCCCACCACAGCTGGCGCGAGATGCACCAGTCCTGGATGTTTTCGAGCCAGTGGTTGTAGGTGCTGATCCAGTGCCCTGGGAAGAACTTCACGTCCCCTTTCGCAACCGCCTCTAGCCCCTGTTTCGCGAGGCCGTCCATCTTCACGAACCATTGGTCCGTGAGCATCGGCTCGACGATTGCGTCGGTTCGTCCCGAGCGGGGCACGCGCAGGATGTAGGGTTTCTCTGACACGAGCAAACCCTGCGCTTTCAGGTCGGCGAGGATGCGTTTTCGTGCGTCGAATCGGTCGAGACCCCAATAACTCTCCGGAATCCCGAGATCTAGCCCAAGCGGTTGTGATCTAACACGACTTATTACTGCACCGTGCTCAGTAGGTGCAATGTTCTTCAGGGAATCGAGACTGGCAGCGGCAATGTCGATTCCAATAATCTTGGCTTCGAGCGTGAATATCGAAAACAGCGGTAGTCCGTGTCGCTGTCCTACAACATAGTCGTTGAAGTCATGCCCCGGGGTGATTTTCAGGCACCCGGTGCCGAACTCCGCATCGACATAGTCGTCGGCGATCACGGGAACGAAGCGGTCGGTCAGAGGCAACCTCACTCGTTTGCCGACCAGGGAGACGTAGCGTTCGTCTTTCGGGTTCACCGCCACCGCGACGTCGCCGAGCATCGTCTCGGGACGCGTGGTTGCCACCACGACCGAACCTTCACCTTCTGCCAGCGGATAGCGGATCTCCCAGATCTTTCCGTCCTCTTCCTCGCTGTCGACCTCCAGGTCGGACACCGCGGTGCCGAGCACTGGATCCCAGTTCACCAGCCGCTTGCCGCGATAGACGAGGCCTTCCTCATGCAGCCGGACGAACGCCTCGACGACGGCGCGCGACATCCTCGCGTCCATCGTGAAGTAACCGGCTTTCTGGCCCTCTGTATCGGCAAATGTCCAGTTGGCGGACGCGCCGAGGCGGCGCATCTGGCGCGTGATGATCGAGCCCGATTGCTGCTTCCACTGCCAGACGCGTTCGACGAACTTCTCGCGCCCGAGCTCGTGCCGCGTTCTGGCTTCCTCCTGCAATTGCCGTTCAACGACGATCTGGGTGGCGATGCCGGCATGGTCGGTGCCGACCACCCAGTTGGTGTTGAAGCCGCGCATGCGGTGATAACGAACCAGGGCGTCCATCAACGTCTGTTGAAACGCGTGCCCCATGTGCAGCGTGCCGGTGACGTTGGGCGGCGGCAGCTGGATGCAGTATGCAGGCCTGCCCGCGGCGTTGCCGGCGGCGAAATACCCGGCCGCTTCCCAGCGCTCGTAGGTACGGCGCTCGATCGCCTGCGGGTCGAAACTCTTGTCCAGCGACACGCTTGAGTCCGCTTTCAGTCGCGCTGCGGCTCTGTCGCGTCTTCGTGCTTGCGCCGCAGCGCAAGCTCGCGTTGCACGGCATCGGCCACCGCCGCGCGCACCAGCTCATGCACGTTGGTGGTGAGCTCGTTGCGCAGCCCGCGCAGCGCCTGCTCGAGCAGATCCGCAAGCGTCGGGGCCAGCCGCTGCTCGAGCACGGGGTCGAGTTCGGCAAGCAGACGCTCGAGCACCGCGCGCTCGACCTTTGCCGCCAGCGCCTCCATGTGCGCCGCTTCGAGCCCGGGCGCGGCCGGCTCGACGGTTTCGGTCAGCACCGGCACCTCGTCTTCGATCTCGCGATGGCGGGCGAGCAGCGCGTCGACGCGAGCCACCAGCGGGTTGTGCTCGGTCATGAGCCTGCAGCGAGATCGTGGTCGGTGATGGTGTAGCCGCGGTCGCGATAAAAGCGGTAGCGCTTGCGCGCGAGCTGGCGCTCTTCGTCGGAGCGCGAGACCACCTCGAGCAGCCGGTCGAAGCGCTCGAACGAAGGCGGGCATTCTTCGCCGAGGTTGAGCAGGATCCCGCAGCCTTGCGGTTCTGTTTCTCCGGCGCTGATCAGCACCGGCGTCTCCCGCGCGAGCGCGTCCTCGGCCATGCAATGCGGCACGAAGCCGATCGCGGGCGTGGTCCACATCATGCGGTCGAGTTTCTGCGCGCTGCCGTCCTGCGGCGCCCACACCAGCAGCCGCTTGCCCTGCGCGACGGCCTTGCCGGCCAGGCGGCAGGCGAGCTGCAGCCGGTCTTCGGCGTTGAAGTAGAAATCGATGGTCGTCATCGCCGGCGATCTTGGTCAGCGCAGCTTTGCATGCCGCAGCGCAAAGCGCACCAGCAGGGACACCGGGCGGCCGGTCGAGCCCTTGTCGCGCCCGCTCTTCCATGCCGTGCCGGCGATGTCCAGGTGCGCCCAGCGCTGCTTGCGCGTGAAGCGCGCGAGGAAGGAGGCTGCGGTGACGCTGCCCGCCGGGCGGCCGCCGATGTTCGCCATGTCGGCGAAATTCGAGCGCAGTTGCTCCTGATAGTCTTCCCACAACGGCATCTGCCAGCAGCGGTCCCAGGCGTCCTCGCCCGCGGCAAGCAGTTCGTCGGCGAGCTTCTGGTCATTGGCGAACAGGCCGGTGGCGACATGGCCGAGCGCGATCACGCACGCGCCCGTGAGCGTGGCGATGTCCACCATCACTTCCGGCGCGAACCGCCCGGCGTAGGTGAGCGCGTCGCACAGGATCAGCCGGCCTTCGGCGTCGGTGTTCAACACTTCCACTGTCTGGCCCGAAAGCGTGGTGACGACGTCGCCCGGCTTGCTTGCATTGCCGCCGGGCATGTTCTCGCACGCCGGAATCACTCCGATCGCATTCAGGGGCGCTCGCATGCCGGCCAGAGCGCGCAGCGCGCCCAGCACGCTGCCAGCTCCGGACATGTCGAATTTCATTTCGTCCATCTCGCCCGCCGGTTTGAGCGAAATGCCACCGGTGTCGAAGGTGACGCCCTTGCCGACGAACACGATCGGCTTCGCCTTGGCACCTGCACCGCGGTACTTGAGCACGATCAGCTTGGGCGATTCGCGCGAGCCGCGGGTGACCGAAACCAGCGCGCCCATGCCGAGCTTGTCCATGTCGCGTCGCTCGAGCACCTCGATTTCGAGCTTGTACCGCCGGGCCAGCTGGCGCGCCTGCTCGGCGAGGTAGGTTGGCGTGCAGATATTGGCGGGCAGGTTGCCGAGCGTACGCGCGAGCGCGACGCCTTCGGCGGTGGCGCTCGCCTCCTTCAGTGCACGCTGCGCTTCGAGCGTTACCGGGGCCGCGGCCTGCGCCAGTGTCACTGCGACGAGCGCCGGCACCGGCGCCTTCTTGCGTGTCTTCAGCTGGTCGAAACGGTAAAACGCTTCGCGCACCGCGAGCACCGTCTGGCGCACGTGCCACGCGGCATCGCGCCCCGGCACGTGCACATCGAGCAACGCAAGCGTGGCGTCGGCGCAGGCGAGGTCCTTCAGCGCGTTCGCGGCACCACGCAGCGCATCGCGGAACGCGCCTGCGCCGAGTTCCTTGCGCTCGCCGAAGCTCACCAGCAGCACGCGTTGCGCGGCGACACCTGGAACCGAATGCAGCAGCAGCGTTGCGCCGGCACGGGCCGGCAGGTCTCCGCGCGCAAGCGCGCGCTTGAGCGCGCCGCTCGCCGCGCGGTCGGCCTGTTCGCCCGCACGCAGCAGGACGTCCTTTCCGAATGCTGCGAGCACCAGGCAACCGGTCGCATGCTTCGCCGGCGCCAGTGCTTTTATGCTAAATTCCACCGCGATCTCCCTCCCTTGATGGCGGCGCCAATCTTCGCATGATTTTGCGCCGCGCGAAATCATGATCTTCCACCGCACGCTGCTCCGAGAATTCGCCCACCTCGCGGGCGCGGTGTTCCTGACGCTGTTCGCGATCGCGCTCACCACGCGCCTCATCCGCATGCTCGGACAGGCCGCTGGCGGCAAGATCCCTTCGGACGCGGTGTTCGCCTTCGTCGGCTTTTTTGCAATTCACGTGCTGCCGGTGCTGCTCGCGCTCACCGTGTTCATCACCGTACTGCTCACGCTGGCGCGCAGCTACCGCGATTCGGAGATGGTGGTCTGGTTCAGCGCCGGCATTTCGCTGACGGCATGGGTTCGGCCGGTGCTGACGTTCGCCGGCCCGCTGGTGGCGTTGATTGCCGTGCTCTCGCTCGTCATCTCGCCGTGGGCGGCGCAGATGGGCGAGCAGTACCAGTCGCGCCTCGACGCGCGGGACGATTTGACGCGGGTCACTCCGGGCGTGTTCGGCGAATCGAGCAATAAGGACCGGGTGTACTTCGTCGAATCGGTCGCGGGCGATTCAACGATCGTGCAGAACGTGTTCGTCAGCTCGGTGCAGAACCAGCGTTCGGGCGTCATGATCAGCCGCAGAGGAGTGGTGGAAATCGCCCCCAATGGCGACCGTTTTCTGGTCCTGCTCAATGGACAGCGCTACGAGGGCACGCCCGGAGGGCTGGATTTCCGCATCATGAATTTCGAGCGCTACTCCACGCGCGTCGAGGCGAAGGAGAGCGACGAACCCGAGTCGACGCTGAAGAGCCAGTCGACCCTCGAGCTGCTCGAAAAACCGGACCCGCGCAAGCTCGGCGAGTTGCTGTGGCGGATTGGCCTGCCGCTGTGCGGGCTGATCCTCGCACTGCTCGCGATCCCGATGAGTTTCGTGAATCCGCGCGCCGGCCGCTCGATCAACCTGCTGTTCGCGCTGCTGGTTTTCGTGGTCTACGTCAACCTGCTGACGATCAGCCAGGCGCGGGTTTCCCAGGGCAAGCTCGCTTTCTCCACCGGCTGGTGGCTGGTTCACGCGGCGATGCTCGCGGTGTTGCTGTTGATGTTCGCGCGCAGGCTTTCGCTGTTTCGCATGAGCCTGCGGCGCTGAACGTGGCCGTCAAGCGCGCCGCCTCCGGCTCGACCCTCACGCGCTATTTCGCGCGCGAAATCCATGGCGCGGTATTGATGGTGCTGCTCGGGTTTCTCGCGCTGTTTGCGTTCTTCGACCTGATCCGCGAGCTGGGCGATCTGGGCGTCGGCAACTACCAGCTGCGCCAGATCTTCACCTTCGTCGTGTTGTCGATCCCGACACACGCCTATGAGTTGTTCCCGGTGGTGGTGCTGATCGGCACGCTCTACGTGCTCGCGCACCTGGCAAGCAATTCTGAATTCACCGTGATGCGGGCGGCCGGGCTGACCCCGGGGCAGGCGGGTCGCATGCTGGTGCGCATCGGCGTGGTGTTCGTGCTGATCACGTTCGTGATCGGCGAATGGGTCGCGCCATACACCGAGCAGGCGGCGCAGGCATTGCGCATTCGTTCGATGAGCTCGCTGATCGGCAAGACGCTGGAGTCGGGACTGTGGTTCAAGGACGAACGCTCGTTCATCAACATCCGGGAAGCGCGCGAAAGCGCGACCGTGACCGGGTTGCGTATCTACGAATTCGACGCGAGCTATCGCCTGCGGCAGATCAGCACCGCCGAACGCGCCGTCTATCGCGGCGCCGGCCTGTGGCAGCTCACCGACGTGGTGCAGACGCAGTTCCACGACGGCGTGACGCAGGTGAATGCGTTCAAGGAAGCCGATTGGCGATCGGCGGTGAGCCCCGAACTGCTCGACGTGCTGATCGTGGTGCCGGAGCGGATGTCGGCGTGGCGGCTGTACACGTACACCCAGCACCTCGCGAGCAATCGCCAGAAGACCGAGCGCTACGAGATCGCGATGTGGAAAAAGCTGTTCTATCCGTTCGCCACGCTGGTGATGATGGCGCTGGCGCTGCCGTTTGCGTACCTGCACGCGCGCTCTGGAATGGTCGGCCTGAAGGTGTTCCTCGGCATCATGCTGGGCGTGTTCTTCCATATGTTGAACAGCCTGCTTGCCCACCTGGGCCTGCTGCAGAACTGGCCGCCGCTCGGCTCCGCTGTGCTCCCGAGCGTGGTGTTCCTGCTCTCGGCGCTGGTGATGATGTGGTGGGTGGAGCGCCGCTAGGTGCGTTCTTCCTCGACCATGACCAGGCGCGTGCCGGCGAGCCGGTCGTGCAGGAACTGGCGGTCGCGGTCGAACAGCGCCCAGCCCAGGCCGGTCCCGCAGACCGCGAACGTGGCAAGCGCCAGCAGCGGATTGCGCATTACCCACGCCGCAGCGATTGCGCCGCACGCCGCGCCGACGCTCAAGGAAGCCCAGGCAAAGCGCAGCAGCGCAGCGCGCGCGGAGAGCCGTCCCCCGTCGCGAGCCACCACGCGCATGCGCCATGCCTTCATCGCCAGCGTCTGCCCGCCGCGCAGCCAGCACCACAGGAAGTATGCGGCGAACATCAGCAGCAGGTAGGCCTGCAGCGCATGGCGCTGCCAGCTTCCGGCCGTGACCGGCCCTCCTGCCGCGAACTGGAACAGCGAGGTCGCGACGAAGGCGACGGCGAACAGCAGCACGCCTTCGTACAGCATCGCAGCGAAACGCCGCAGCAGGCTCGGCGTCGGCGGTTCGCTCAACGCCTTGGCTTAGTGGCCTGGATTGGGGGCGAGCGCGCCCGGGGCGCTGTCCGGCCTGGCGGTCTTTCTGGACGGCCGTTTGGGCGGGGTCGCCGGCTTCTGCTCGGCTGCCTTCGCGGCAAAACTGCGCTTCTCTTGCTCGGGCAGCGCCCGATATTCCTCCCACTGCGCCTGCAGCTCCTTCTTCTTGTCCGGCGGCAGCGCGACGACATTGTTGCGGTAGTTGTTGCGCGCGACGGCGCGCTGCTCGGGCGTGAGCTTGGCCCAGCGGTCCATGCGCGTCTGGATGCGGCGCTGCTCCCTCGCAGTCATCGTCGGAAAGCGCTTGGCGATGCCCACCCATTTGACGCGCGGCTGGCGATCCATTTTGTCCCACTCGGACTTGAGCGGCGCCAGGATTTGCTGCTGATCGGCGGTCAACGCGGCCCACGCGGGCCCCTTGAGGGGCGCGGCAGCCTCCGCGGTTGTGACGCTCACGAGTGCCGCAAGCGCGACCAGGCCGCACGCAAATGTCCGGGCGAACGCGCGCGCGCCCGGCAAGCGAGGTCGCAGTAAGGCCGAAGGCGCGCTCAGAACGAGGATCGCCTCTTCAGCCATGCCTCGAATCCCTTGTCCAGGTAGGCTTCGGGAGGAAGCTCGTCGGTGAGCAGCTGCACGTCGATCTCCTCAACTTCCGCCACGCGCACGCTCTGCTGCCAGCCCCAGATGGCGAGCAGGCCGAACACCAGCACCGCGACCGGGACCAGCACGCGCAGCGAGAATCCGGACGGCCCGCCGAACTGGCTAAACACGTTGCCGCCCCATACCAGACCCGACACCTGCGCGGGCTCGAGCTTCTGGCGAGAGAGGGCGTACTCGCGCGCAGCGCGCAGCCGTTCCGCGATGGGCGCATCGAACGGGGCCCCCTCGTTGAGAGCCTTGCGCAGCTTGTTGCCGAATTGCAATTCGTTCATTTTCGTACCCTTCGCGTCAAAGAGTGATGCCTTTCGAGCGAAGCGCGGCCGCCAGCGCATGTGCCGCCCGCGAGCAGTGCGTCTTCACGCTGCCCTGCGAACAACCCATAGCGATGGCGGTCTCCGCGACATCGAGTTCCTCCCAGTAACGCATCAGGAAGGCCTCGCGTTGACGGGGTGGCAGCTTCGCTACCTCTTGTTCAATTATTTCAAGGAGTTGAGATCTTTCCAACTGCCTCGGCGGAGCCTCTTCGAATTCCGACCGAGGGGCGACCTCCAGGGATTCCAAGGGGTCATGCTCGTCGCCTTCGTCGCGTCCGCCCGAAAGCGACGACAGCAGCGTGGTCCACAACGAGCGCACCTTACTGCGGCGGAAGAAATCGCGGATCGCATTCTGCAGGATGCGCTGGAACAGCATCGGCAATTCGTCGGTCGGCTTGTCGCCGTATTTTTCCGCGAGCCGGAGCATCGCATCCTGCACGATGTCGAGCGCCGCCTCGTTCTCTCGCACGGCGAACATGGCCTGCCTGTATGCGCGTCGTTCGACGTTGCCGAGAAAAGCCGACAGTTCGTTGCGTGTCGCCAAGGGCGCTCCTTGCCGCCTTGCACAGCGTTTGTAGTTCTTTTAACGATGGTAGCAAATCCGCTCGGAAAGTGCTGTTCTTCGTCTTGACCGCAGCGCAACAAGTCGTTACTGTTCAACGTTTTCGGTCGCTTCCCGGTCACCATCATGGATCGCATCAGAACCACTGAGCTCACCGGCGCGGAAATCGTCGTGCGCTGCCTCCAGGAGGAGGGCGTCGAGTACGTCTTCGGCTATCCGGGCGGCGCCGTGCTGTACATCTACGACGAGCTGTTCAAGCAGGACAAGGTCAAGCACGTCCTGGTGCGCCACGAGCAGGGCGCGGCGCACGCTGCGGACGGCTATTCGCGCGCCTCGCACAAGATCGGCGTCTGCCTGGTCACCTCCGGCCCCGGCGTCACCAACGCGGTCACCGGCATCGCCACGGCGTACATGGACTCGATTCCGATGGTGATCATTACCGGCCAGGTGCCGACGCCGGCGATCGGGCTGGATGCGTTCCAGGAGGTCGATACGGTCGGAATCACGCGTCCCTGCGTGAAGCACAATTTCCTGGTCAAGGATGTGCGCATGCTTGCGGCGACGATGAAGAAGGCGTTTTACATCGCCACCTCGGGGCGCCCGGGACCGGTGCTGGTCGACATCCCGAAGGACGTAACCAACCAGAAGACCGAGTTCCAGTATCCCGAGGAAATCTCGCTGCGTTCGTACAACCCGGTGCGCAAGGGTCACAGCGGGCAAATCAAGAAGGCCGCACAGCTGATGCTCGATGCAAAACGCCCGATGATCTACACCGGCGGCGGCGTGGTGCTGTCGAACGCATCGACGCAGCTGACCGAGCTGGTGCGCCTGCTCGGCTATCCGTGCACCAACACGCTGATGGGCCTGGGTGCCTACCCCGCAACCGACCCGCAGTTCCTCGGCATGCTCGGTATGCACGGCACTTATGAAGCCAACATGGCGATGCAGAACTGCGACGTGCTGCTGGCAATCGGCGCGCGCTTCGACGACCGCGTGATCGGCAATCCGGCGCACTTCGCGCAGAACCCGCGCAAGATCGTGCATATCGACATCGATCCGTCGTCGATCTCCAAGCGCGTCAAGGTCGACGTGCCGATCGTCGGGCAGGTGTCCGACGTGCTCGAAGAGCTGATCAGGCTGCTCAGGGCGAGCGCGCAGAAACCGGACCCGCAGGCGCTTGCGGCATGGTGGAAGCAGATCGGCGAATGGCGCGGCCGCGACTGCCTCAAGTACGACCGATCGTCCCGGATCATCAAGCCGCAGTTCGTGATCGAGAAGCTCTACGAGGTCACCGGCGGAGAGGCGATCGTCACCTCCGACGTCGGCCAGCACCAGATGTGGGCGGCGCAGTTCTACAAATTCGACAAGCCGCGGCGCTGGATCAATTCAGGCGGCCTCGGCACCATGGGCTTCGGCCTGCCTGCCGCGATGGGCGCGCGCATGGCCAACCCCGGCGCGGTGGTCGCCTGCGTGACCGGCGAGTCGAGCATCCAGATGTGCCTGCAGGAACTGTCCACCTGCAAGCAGTATCGCCTGCCGATCAAGATCATCAACCTAAACAACAAGTACATGGGCATGGTGCGGCAGTGGCAGCAGTTTTTCCACGGCAACCGCTATTCCGAGTCCTACATGGACGCGCTGCCGGACTTCGTCAAGCTCGCCGAAGGCTACGGCCATCGCGGCGTGCTGGTGGACAAGCCGGCCGACGTCGAGCCCGCGCTGCGCGACGCGTTCGGACGCACCGACGAGCTGGTGTTTCTCGATTTCATCACCGACCAGACCGAAAACGTCTACCCGATGGTGCCCGGCGGCAAGGGCATCAGCGAGATGATCCTCGCCGAGGATCTTTAACGCGGTGTTGCGCCACATCATCTCGGTCCTGCTGGAGAACGAGGCGGGTGCGCTGTCGCGCGTCTCGGGGCTGTTCTCCGCTCGCGGCTACAATATCGAATCGCTCACCGTGGCGCCTACCGAAGACGCGTCGATGTCGCGGATGACCATCGTCACCACCGGCTCGGCGGACGTGATCGAGCAGATCACCAAGCAGCTGAACAAGCTGATCGAAGTGGTAAAGGTGGTGGACCTGTCCGAAGCCGAGCATATCGAGCGCGAGCTGATGCTGATCAAGGTGCGCGCCACGATGCAGGAGCGCGAGGACATGAAGCGCATGGCGGACATCTTCCGCGGCCGCGTGATCGACGTCTCGGACAACACCTACACGATCGAACTTACCGGCACCGGGCAGAAGCTCGACGCCTTCATCCAGACGCTCGACGCGGGAGCGATCATCGAAACTGTGCGTACCGGCGCATCCGGCATCGGCCGCGGCAACCGCGTTCTCAGAGTCTAGGGTCGAGCGAGCGCTCGATCCTTCGGTTTCTCCAGGGGGTTCCATGAAAGTCTATTACGACAAGGACGCTGACCTATCGCTCATCAAGGGCAAGAAGGTCACCATTCTCGGCTACGGCTCGCAGGGCCATGCGCACGCGCTCAATCTGCACGAATCCGGCTGCAAGGTGACGGTCGGCCTGCGCAAGACAGGCCCATCGTGGGACAAGGCGAAGAAGGCCGGCCTCAAGGTCGCGGAGATCGGCGAGGCGGTGAAGGGTGCCGACGTGGTCATGATGCTGATGCCCGACGAGCACATCGCCGCGGTGTACGAAAGCGAAGTCGAGCCCAACATCAAGAAAGGCGCGTCGGTGGCGTTTGCGCACGGGTTCAACATCCATTATGGCCAGGTACAGCCGCGCGCCGATCTGGATGTCTGGATGGTGGCGCCCAAGGCGCCGGGGCACACGGTGCGCTCGACCTACGCGGGCGGGGGCGGCGTGCCGATGTTGATTGCGGTGCACAGGAATCATTCGAAGAAGGCGCGCGACATGGCGCTTTCCTACGCCGCGGCGATCGGCGGCGGCAAGGCCGGCATCATCGAAACCAATTTCAAGGAGGAGACCGAGACCGACCTGTTCGGCGAGCAGACCGTTCTGTGCGGCGGATGCGTCGAGCTGGTGAAGGCGGGCTTCGACGTGCTGGTGGAAGCCGGCTATGCGCCTGAGATGGCCTACTTCGAATGCCTGCACGAGCTGAAACTGATCGTCGACCTGATGTACGAGGGCGGAATCGGCACCATGAACTACTCGATCTCGAACAACGCCGAGTACGGCGAGTACATCAGCGGGCCGAAAATCATCGACGAGGGCACGCGCCAGCGCATGCGCGAAATCCTCGGGCGCATCCAGTCCGGCGAGTATGCGAAGGATTTCGTGCTGGAGAACCGGGCGGGGGCACCGACGCTGCTTTCGCGGCGCCGCATGACGGCGGAACTGCAGATCGAGAAGGTCGGCGGCAAGCTGCGCGACATGATGCCGTGGATCCGCAAAAACCGGTTGGTCGACCAGAGCAAGAACTAGCCGGTCGCGAACCAGCGGGAGCGCAAGCTGAATCCGGCGTACCCCCATCCGCTGATCGCCCGCGAGGGCTGGCCCTTCCTCGCGGCGGCGGTCCTGATTGCGGTGGTCGTCGCGATCCTCGCGGGGTGGTGGTCGCTGCCGTTCTGGCTGGCCGCGCTGTTCATGCTGCAGTTCTTTCGCGATCCGGCGCGCCAGGCGCCCGCAGATCCGCGCGCGGTGCTCGCGCCCGCCGACGGCCGCATCGTCGCGGTCGGCAAGGCGCGCGATCCGTTCCTCGAGCGCGACGCGACCAAGGTGAGCGTGTTCATGAACGTGTTCAACGTGCATTCGAACCGCTCTCCGGTGGATGGTACCGTGAAGCAGGCTTGGTATCGCGCCGGCAGCTTCGTAAACGCCGATCTCGATAAGGCGTCGCTGGAGAACGAGCGCAATGCGCTGTGGCTGCGCACGCGCAGCGGGCAGGACGTGACTTGCGTGCAGGTCGCCGGCCTGGTCGCGCGCCGGATCCTGTGCTACGTCGCTGCGGGCGCGGAGCTCGCGCGCGGCCAGCGCTTCGGCTTCATCCGCTTCGGCTCGCGCGTTGACCTGTACCTGCCGCTCGACGCCGAGTTGAAGGCAGCGCTCGGCGACAAGGTGGCCGCCGGGGAGACCATCATCGCTTTGCTTGCCGGGCATGACTGAGTATCCCGAGCCGCGCCCGGGAGGGCCGTTGCGCCGCCGGGGGATCTATCTCCTGCCGAACCTGTTCACCACCGCGGCGCTGTTCGCCGGCTTCTACGCCATCGTGCAGGCGATGAACGCGCGATTCGAAGTCGCGGCCGTGGCGATCTACGTGGCGATGGTGCTCGATGGCCTGGACGGCCGCGTGGCACGCTGGACGCGCACGCAAAGCGAGTTCGGCGCCGAGTATGACAGCCTGTCGGACATGGTGTCCTTCGGCGCGGCGCCGGCGCTGGTGATGTACGAATGGGCGCTCAAAGGCATGGGCAAGCTCGGGTGGATCGCGGCCTTCGTGTACTGCGCGGGCACGGCGCTGCGTCTGGCGCGCTTCAACACCAACATCGACGTGGTGGACAAGCGCTACTTCCAGGGGCTGCCGAGCCCGGCGGCCGCGGCGCTGGTGGCGGGCTTCGTCTGGGTGAGTGACGATTTCGGCATCGAGCGCTTCGACTGGATCCAGTACATCGCGTGGACGGTCACCATGTATGCCGGCATCACCATGGTGACGAACGTGCCGTTCTACAGCTTCAAGGACATCAACTTCAGGAAGAGCGTGCCGTTCTGGGCGGTGCTGGTGATCGTCGCCGGCATGACGGTGATCTCGATCAAGCCGCCGGTGATCCTGTTCCTGCTGTTCGCCGCGTATGGCCTGCACGGATATGTTCTGCTGTTCGTGCGCACGCGCAGACGCCCGCCCGCGGCGCCGCCCGCAGCGGCGCCCTAGGGATTTAGCAGACGTTGCTACTACGCACTTCGGCCTGGCCCGGGCGCCGTGCAGGCGCTCAGATGCCGCACTCCAGGTCCCCAGCCTTGCCCAATCCCCTGCCGAAAGTCACGCCGCTGGTCGCCTGCGGCGGCAACAGCACGCGAACGCCCCGGTTCGCGGGAACCTGTACTGGCGCGGACGTGGGCGACGCGACGAAACCGAACTGCCCCACCGCGAACTCACTCGAACCGCCCTGGGACGTGACCACGATGCGGCCGTCGGCAACGTCTACATGCAATCCGTCCGCCGGCGGTGCGCCGCTGGGCGTCGGAATTTTGGCGCAGTCGCCGTCGCAAAACAGCATGCCGAAATTCGTTCCGCGGATGCCGATGGTGGCGCTCGACGCGGTGTATTTCACGCGCTCGGGGTTGCGGCGGCCAACCAAGCCCGTGATGCTTCGCAGCCCGCCCTTGATGAGCGAAAGGAAGACGTTGTCGTTCTCGGGCGCCCGTTCGTCGTAGCGGAAGGTGTTGATCCTGAGCTGGGTGCCCGGCCGCAGCACCACTTCGGTCCCGTCCGTGAACTTGACGCGCGCGAAGCTGTTCTCCGAGGTCAGCAGCAGATCGCCCTCGCTCACATCGGACTTGGTCGAGAGAATGCGCGAATGCCCTTCCGCGTTGCGCGCGATGACCGCTCCGGAAAGATTGGTCACCTCCCCCGACCGTGCCGACGCCGCCTCCGGCGCCAGCGCTGCCAGAAGCACGAGAAGGCTAACCGCAACGCGGAACACGCCGCTTCCTCGTGGCCGAGCCGTCGTCGTTCTGGGTCGAGCCGCTCGATGTTTCTTGTTTCTTGTCGGAGTCTTCCGCTGAGGGCGGCGGCGGCGTCTGCGGTTGCGCAGGCGGCAGCACCTGGGGCGGCTGCACCTGCGACAGCACCACCTGCGGCAGATCCAGATTTTCGACGAGCACTGGGGCTAGGATGGTAACGCTGACCGACGAGCCGAACAGGCCGGTGGCCGCAAGGACCGGCGGAGAGGAGAATGGATCGGTCGTGAGCACGGCGCACCCGGTGCAGCTGAAGCCATTCATGACCACCGGACCCGTGGCAATGATGCCGGCGTTCGCGTCAGGGCCGATGCCCGGCAGCAAGGTGACCTTGCCGGAACCCGCGTTGATCGTCGCGCCACCGGCGCCCGCCGCGATAAGCGCGTGGCTGCCCGAACTGGCGTCGAGCATTACGGTGCCTCCGGTAATCGAGATCCCATTCGCCCTGACGTCGACCGGAGAGGCCCCGGGCGTGACCGTCACGCCTCCGCCTACGTTAACCACGAGGTTGCCGCCCGAGACCGTGAAGCTGTTGGCGAAATCGATGGAAGAACCGTTCAAGACGACCTGGCCGAGGGTTAGCGACACCGCGCCGTCGACCATAATCGGGCTGCCATTGAGGATCAGCGTCCCGGCGGTGATCCTACCCAGTTCCGTGTTCGACAGCCCGAAGCCGCTCGCGCCCCCACCGAGGGTGACGATGCCCCCGGAAGTATTGTTCAACACCACCGTTCCCGCGCCCGCGTTGACGGTACCGCCGATGTTCATGTCGCCACCAAACAGGCTCACGAGCCCGCCGCCACCCGTTATGGTGGAACCGCCAACGACGTTGAGCAGGCCGGTCCCCGCGCTCGCGGTCAGCGCGCCCGCGCCGGAACTGACGTTCGCGCCCACGCTCAAGACCGCGCCGAAGAGGCCGAGATTCCCTCCGGCGCTGATCGGCGCACCGACGCCAAAGCTACCCGTCGCCGACATCAACAGATCACCGCTCGCCCCGATCGGACCCGAGGTCGCGATCGCTCCGGTGTTGCCGATCGTGACCCCGCCGCCGGTCTGACTGACGCCGGCGACCGTCAAGAGCGGCGCGGCGTTGCCGAGCACGACCGCCCCGCTGCCGCTATTTGTCAGGTTCACGGTATTCACGAGGTTGCCCGAACCCAGGTTGAGGCCGCCGGTCGCGGCCGCCGCAAGCACATTCGCTTGGACTCCCCCCGCACCGCTTCCGATGGGCCCGCCGGCGTTGAGCGAAACGCTGCTGCCCGGCGCGCTTACTCCATTCAGGACGAATCCAGTGCCGTTGGTGAAGCTCACGTTGCCGCCGCTCGTGACCGCGCTGAAGCTGCCGACGGCGTTCGCATTGCCAAGCGTCGTCGTCCCGGTAGAGAAGGTATCCAGAACCGCGCTGCTGATGATTCCCGCCGCCGACTCCGTGATGGTGCCGCCCAGCGCGGCGAGCGTAGCGTTGCCCGAGATCGCGGAAATGCCGCCCGATCCCAGAACCACTTTCCGGTCGGCGCTCACGAATACATCACCCAGCGACGCCGCCACGTTGGCGTTGATCAGGACGTCGCTTGCCGCGCCGAACGCTTCAAGGCTGACGTTGGCCGCATTGATGCCAGCGCCGACCGTGATGCTGCCGTTGCCTGCATCCAGCGCCACCAGGTTGTTGCTCCCTGGCGCGGTGATGGCCCCGGTCGTCGTGATCGCGCCGGTGAGGTTCCGGACAGACACATCGCCGCCGCCGCCCTGGTTGATCCCGGATACGGTCAGCGTACCCGTCGAAGAAGTCAGCGCGATGTCGCCGACCCCGGTATTCGTCGCGTTCACGGTGCTGAACGCATTACCGCTATTGGGAAGACCGGTGCCGCCCAGGGAACTGGTGATCAGCAGGCCGGTGCTCGTGATGGCACCGCTCTGGGAGATCGCGCCGCCCGCGGTGAGCGTGACGGGGTTCGCCCCGGTGCTGATGCCGGTCACGTTGAGCGCGCTCGCGTTGACCACCGTGACGGCGCCGCCCGCCGTGACGTCAAGATTGGCGATCTGGTTGCCGGTTCCAAGCAGGTTCATGGCCCCGCTTGAACTTGTAGTCAGCTGGCCGGTGCCAATCGAGGCCGTCGCGGGCTCGGTGATCGCACCCGTCGGGGCCGCAAGCGTGATAGCGCTCGCGGCGATCGAGTTGTTGATCGCCAGGCTGCCGCTCGATTGCGTGATCGAAAGCGTGCCGCCCATGTTGATGCTGCCGCCGGTCTGGCTGAAGCTTTGCGTGACGCCGAAAGTTCCTGAGCCCGACACGCTGCCGCCGGTCTGCTGATATCTCGCGGTGTTGAGGCTCGAGTTGATGCCGAGCGCTCCGACCGACATATTGAGCGTGCCGCTGCTCGACAAAGTATTGAGCGTCGTCGCGCCGCTCACGAGATCGTAGTTGACCGTGGATCCCGGCGGAATGACAACCTGTGCGACGTTGGACGCGTCCGGCAGCGCTCCGCCCGCCCAGTTCGCGGCAACTGACCAGTTGCCCGACGCGCCGCCGGTCCAGGTCACGCTCGGTAGCTGTGTGATGTTTGCGCTGAGAACGGAACCGGACGCGGCAAGCGTATAGTTCGGCGCGTCCGCGCCAGCCAGCGTGAGCCCGTTGACCGTAACGAGATTGCCGGTGCCGACGTTGCGGTCGGCAAATGTTCCCGTTGCTGCCGCTGGATTGAGGCTGATCGCATCACCCGCCACCGCTCCGCTGAGATTGGCGCCGCCCACGTTGAGCGTCGCCGTGGTATTGCCGTCGTAGACCTTGTTGTTGGCGGCGAGCCCGGCAGCGCTGATCGACTTCGGTGTGATCGTGCCCGCCGCGCTGTTGGTGAGCACCGAATAGTTGTTCCCGGCATTGCCGTCGTTCACCACGAACCCGCCGTTCACGTTCAGCGTGCTGGCGTTGAGCCCCAGCACGTTCTTGCTCGCGTACGACTCGCTCAGCGCGCTCACCGTATCACCGCCGACCAGCCCGGCGGTTGTGGGGGTTCCCGTCGAGCTCGTGGTGCCGTCATACACCTTGCTCGCGCCCACCGCGTTCACCGTCAGTGCCGCCTTGTTGATCGTGCTGCTGGTGTTGTTGACCAGCGTGACGTTGTAGTTGCCGCCCGCGTTGCCGTCGTTCACCGTCACGCCCGCGACGCTCACCGTCTTGTTGCCGATCCCGGCGTGGGCGTTGGTGAAGGCAAACGTGCCTGCCAACAGACTGTCCAGCGCGTTGCCGTTGCTCGCGTTGGCGTACAGCGTGCCGCCGGTCACCGTCGCCGCTGCACCCGGTGCCGCCAGCGTGCCGTCATAGGTCTTGGTGACGTTCCCCGTCGACACCGTTAGCGCCGCCTTGTTGATCGTCCCAATCCCGGTCCCCGTCAGCGTGCCGGTCTGCAGCGAGTAGTTCCCAAGCTGGGTCGACCCGCCCGCGACGTAATTGCCCGTGGCGAGCGTCGTGCTGACGTTGTTGCCCCCGCCTGCGTTTGCGGTGGCGTAGCTGCCGAGCGTCTGGTTGATGCTCGCCGAATCGCTCGCCACGAAGCCGCTCAGGCTGAAGTTGGCTGGCATAAGGGTAGCCACCGTGGTGCCGTCATAGACCTTCGAGACCGGACCCACCAGCGCCACGCTCACCGATAGCAACGCCGGGTTGATCGTGCCGATGCCCGTGCCCGTAAAACTCCCGCCAGGCAGCACATAGTTCGTGAGGATCGTTCCGCCCACCGGGCTGTAATTGCCGGTTGCGAGCGTGGCGCTCACGTCGATGCCGCTTCCGGCGCTGGGGCTTGCATAGGTTCCCGCGCTCTGCGTGACGCTTGCCGACTCCGTGCCCACGAATCCGGTGAGGTTGAAGTTCGCCGGCGCAAGCGTCGCCGCCGTGGTGCCGTCGTAGGTCTTCGTCACCGGGCCAACGAGGGTCAGGCTGAGCGGCGCAGCCGTGATCGTCGCCCCCGTGCCCGCGCTCGCCGGCACGCTGTAGTCGCTCGCCACGCTGCCCGCGCTTCCCGTCACCCCGCCAATTGATAGCCCGCTCGCGGTGAGCGTCGTGGCTCCGACCACGTTGGCGTTGTTGTAGGTGCGGCTGGTACTGCCGATCGTCGCCGCCGTGTCCCCCGCCACCAATCCACTCACGCTGAAGCTGGGCGTAAATCCAGCCGGCGCATTGATCGTCGCGTCGTAGGCCTTGGTCACTCCGGTGTTCGTCAGCGCCACCGTCAGCGACGCAGGCGTGATCGACGCGGCTACGTTGGTGCTTGCCGGAACACTGTAGTCCGTCGTCGCGCTGCCCAGGCTTCCGGTAATGCCGGTGAGGGCGAGTCCCGCAACGCTGACCGTGTTCGCGCCGGCAACGTGGGCGCTGTTATAGCTCGCTGCGCCGTTCGTGATCGTGGCGCCGCTATCTCCGGTCGCGAAGCCCGTGACGCTGTAAGCGGGAGTAAAACCGGCCGGCGCCGCGCTCGTGCCGTCGTAAGCCTTGGCGACGGACACATTGGTCAGGCTGACAGCAAGCGGCGCCCGCGTGATCGTTGCCGTCACGCTCGCGCTGGGTGTGCCCAGGCTATAGTCGCTCGCCAGACTCGCGTTGGCGCCCGTGATTCCCGTGAGCGACAGTCCGCTCACGGCGACGGTCGTCGCGCTCGCCACGTGGGCGCTGTTATAGGCGCGGCCCGTGTTGCTGATCGTCGCGGCGGTGTCTCCGCTCACCAGGCCGCTCACGCTGAAGGCGGGCGTGAACCCGGCAGGGGCCGCGGTCGTGCCGTCGTAGCTCTTCGTCACGCCCGTGTTGGTCAGGCTCGCCGTCAACGGCGCGGCCGTAATCGTCGCTGCGACACTGGCGCTGGACGCACCGAAGCTATAGTCACTCGCAAGGCTCGCATTGCTTCCGACCACACTGGTGAGCAACAGCCCGTTGACGCTCAACGTGTTGGCGCTTGCCACGTGCGCGCTGTTGTACGCGCTTCCGCTATTGCTGATCGTGGCCGCGTCCCCCGCAATCAGCCCGCTCACGCTGTACACCGGCGTAAACCCAGCCGGCGCCGCGGTCGTGCCGTCGTAGCTCTTCGTCACCCCCGTATTGCTAAGACCCACCGTCAGCGGCACTGCCGTCACGGTACCGATCGCCGCGCTCGCGCTCGCGCTGCCCAGCTGATACCCGTACACCGTCGCCGAACCATTGGTGGCGCTCGCGATCGCCAGCCCCGATGCGGTGACCGTCTTGCTGACTCCGGCATGCTTGGTGTCGAAACTTCCTGTCGCAGGATTGTTCAGCGTGACCGTATCGCCGCCGATCGCGCCGGTCGCCGTGTAATTCGCGGGCAGCAGCGCCGCGACCGTCGTGCCGTCATAGGCCTTCGTGACGGATCCCGTCAATCCGGGAGTGATGACAGGTGCGAGCGAATAAAGCAGACCGTTGCCCGTCCCCAAAACGCTGGTTACGCCATAGGTCGCGTTGTATTGCTTGAAATTGGAGGCAAGTCCCCCAAGCGTGTCCAAAGTCGGATTCGCTGAATATACGAGCCAGCGCCCCGAACCAGGACTCAGCGCCGAGGCGCCCGCGTTGTTGACAAAATTCCCGCCCGAAGCGAGCACGATCGAATCCCCGGCACCGGTCGCACTCACGGCTCCGTTCAGCGTGATCGTTCCCGTGGCAGTAATCGTCGCGGTACCGCCACCCGCGGCGCCGACTCCGCTGATGGCGAGCGAACCGGTGTTCCTGAAGACCACGTTACCCGTGCCGGTATTGTTCGCACTCAGATTGGCGACGGCGGTGTCGAGCACGATCCCGTTCGCCGCGCCCAGGCTGAGCGTGGTAGCGCTGACGTTGTTTGCAGCACCGTTTCCGTCAACGATGCCCCCGGTCGGCGCATTGAGCGTCAGGCTGTTCGCGCCCAGTGTTGGGCCATTGAGGAAAATGTCACGCCCGGAGGTGAGCGAAACGTTGTCGTCTGTCGTGGTCGACCCCGATAGCGTGATATCCGATGTTGCGCCGGTAGTCGTGATGTTGACCGTCTGCGCGCCGGCGGGTGTCGTCAGCCATCCGCTGCCGAGCGTCAGCGCCTGCGCGTTGTTGAACGTGATGTTGCCGCCAACCGTCGACGCGACAAAGTTTGAAACTGCGTTTCCTGTTCCCAGCAGGCTGGTGGCGCCGTTGGAACTGGTCGTCAGCGTGTTTGCAGCGATCACGGAATTTGCCGCCTCGGTGATCGACTTGCCGGCCGTGTCCGCGTGCAGCGTCACATTGCCCGCGGTGCGAATCGCGGTTCCCACGCTGCCGGTGGCGTTCAGCGCAATATTGCCGCCGGCCGTCACGGAAATGTCGCCGCCGGCGGCTACCGCGTTGGATGATCCAATGAAAGCGCGTCCGCCAATTCCGGCATTGAGGGTAACATCGCCGCCGCTGTTGATGACGATATCGGTCGTGACACCGCCCACCGAGTTCGTACCGATCGTCACCCCGGAAACACTGCCGCCGTTCAGGACAACGTTTCCAGTTCCAGTCGTCGTGAGGTGCAAATCCGTCGGGCCAGGCGTGCCCCCGCCGATGCCGCCGGTCCGCGCGCCGGCAAAGCTCCCCGACGCTCCGCCGCCAGTGAGGGTCACGCTCGAAGCGGTAATGTTCTGATGTGGCGCCTGGATGGTTGCCGAATTGTCGATGCCAGCCGCGCCCGCATTCACTTGAATTGCGCCAGCTGATATGTTCTGCGTACCAGCTTGCGCTCTGATAAAAGCGTTATTACCGATATTCGTATTGGTGGCGCTGACGAACGTATTGTTGCCGCTTGGACCGGCATTGATCGTGATGCTCGGGTTGTTCGCGGTCACATTGCCTGCAATCGTCTGATTCCCAGACGTTGCGTTGATTTGCGCGAGGTTCCCGGCGGTTGCTGTTATAGGGGTGTCACCCGTGCCGCCGGTCAGGCTGATCGCGCCGCCCGGTGCATTAAACGTAATCGATTGCTCGCCAGCTCCGGTCTGAAGGATCTGAGCATGCGCCGAGCCGAGCCCGCTACCGCCGATCAATGTGATACCGCCCGAGCCCACGGTAATGATTTGGTCATTCACCGCCCTTACGCCCGCAAAAGTGTTGATGCCCCCCGCACCGCCCATCGCTGAAATCGAGGCTGCGGAGATATTTTGCGAACCGTCCGAAAATATGTCGGCCTCATTCCCATCGGTCGTAGAACCGCCCGATGCGCCGCCGGTGAGCGTTATTGTCGGACTGCCGGTGATGACCTGACTCGCCCCCGGACTTTCCGCGCGGACGAACGCTTGATTACCGTTGCCGATAGTGCCGCCCGTCAGCTTGAGCTGCCCGCCGCTCGTGAAATCGATCTGCTGCAAGGTGCCGTCCGAACGGAGGTCGCCGTTGCTCCCTGCGGTTGCTGCAACGGTATCGGTGCTCGAACCGCCTCGGATATCGATGGTGCCGCCGCCGTTGACCGTAATGTGCTGCGTTCCTACGGTTCCGGACTGACGAATCAATCCGTGATTGCCGACCAAGCCAGCGCCGCCGATGAGCGTAATGCCTCCTGCTCCGACCGTAATCGCCTGATCGCTGGTAGATTGGATGGACGCTCCGTTCCCTCCAACGGACCCGGAGCCTCCGGTTAGCGTAATGCTGCGCGCGCTGACACTCTGAGCGCCGGTTCCGAATGCAAGCAATAGCGCATTGTTGAATCCGCCGCTCGCCCCGCCCGTCATCGTGATATCGCCGGCGCTTACGGACTGCAAACCATTGCCGGAATTCTGAATCACCGCGCACGCGCCCTCCACGGTGCACGCGCCAGGACCCGCGACACCCGGCGCCGTTCCACCTGTAATCGTCACCGTGCCCGGCGTGGTGATGGTCTGCGTGCCGGTAATGCTAAGAATGCGCGAAGCCTTGCCGTCCGTATTACCGCCCAAAACCGTTATTGAGCCACTTTGCCCGACGTTTCCGGCAGTTACGCTTTGGTTGGCCCCTTGCATCGACGCAAGACCGGTACCAGCCGCAGAGCCGACATTGATGGCGTTATTCGAGGCAGCACCCGTGACCAGCAACGTCTGATCGCCGGCGTTGGACGTGATCAACGCATCGCCACCCGTCGCGAGCAGATCAACCTCGCTGGCGTTATTTACCGTGATCATCTGAGCGCCAGAGCCCGCACTCTGGATTCTCGCACCGCCTGCAACAGCACCAGTGTTTGATACGACCAAGCCCTGGTTCGACGCATTCATGCCGGAAGTCGTGATGCTTTGCGTCCCGAAAGAAACGTTGATAATGTTCGCACCACCCAATCCACCCGCAAGCGACTCAACGAATTTCGCGCTGATCGTCTGACCAGCGTCGGCACTCAGAGTTGCAGTTGCAGAACTGCTGCCGCCCGCGACTGATTTAACCGTCAACCCGCCATTGAGGTTGATGTTCTGCGCGCCCGTCACGCTCTGCACAGTCACCTGACCGTTTGCGCCGCCCGACCCCGACGACTGGATCATCAGGTTGCCGCTACCAGTCGCGGCGGAAGTATCAAACTTTTGCAGCCCGGAAGCGGTACTGATGGTTACGCTGCTGTTTGCACTATTGTTAATGCTGATCTGATCAAAGGCGGTAAACGTCTGCGTACCTGCACCGGTGACTGAAATCGTCTCCGGTCCCCCGCTGCTGCCCATGGCAATGTTCCGGCCCTGGATCGACATTGAGCCAGTCGTATTGCCGGCGCCGGTTCCCACCTGAACAACAACGCCGCCGAAATTGACGTCGCCGACGCCTGAGCTATCGTTGTCGGCAGCAATCGTAAGATTCCTGTTGTCGGCGAGATACACATTGCCGTTGGTGACGAAAACGTTGTTGTTCGCCTTCAGCTCGAGATGATGGTTGAACGGAGTGCCGGAGGACCCCATATCGGCCGCGGTGGTCAGATTCACATTGTTGCCCGCGAGCACCCGCACTGTTCCGGCATTGATGTTGCTGTTCGCAATCGTGGTGTTGACGTTGACGTCGCCGGTGCCGTCGGAGCGGCCGATCTCCAGCGTACCGGCTGTGACATTGCCTAGTTCACTCGGTGACAGGCTCATGACCCCACCTGTGGGTCCCGACTCGATGTTGATGGTCTGAGATAGCGTGGTGGGCCGCAGCGTTACGCTATTCGCTCCCGCGTTGACCGCGCCGGTGATATCCAGGTCATCGGCGGTGACGATGATATTGCCGCCGGTCTGGCTCATTCCCGTCACGGTGAGCTTGTTGCCGGCGGCTTCGGTAAACTGAATGCCGCCCGAGGTTGTGTTCGAGGCGTTGAGATTGGTGACTACATTGTTGCCGTTGAGCGCGATGCCGCTATTTGCCGTCGCCGCAAGCGCGTTTGCCTGAATCAGGCTGTCCACGCCTTCGCTGATCGATTTGCCGGCCGCGTCGGCGTGCAGCGTGACATTTCCCGTAGTGAGGATCGAAGTGCCGACGCCGCCACTGGAATTCAGCGCGATGTTGCCGCCCGCCGTCACCGCGACGTCCCCGCCTGCGACAGCTCCGCTTGGACTGCCGATCCTCGCCCCCGATACCGTCCCCGGGTTGAGCGTGATGTTGCCCCCGACGTTCATCGTGATGTCGGTGGTCTGTCCGCCAAGGAAGCCGCTGCCGATATTGGCGCCCGAACCGGAATTGGTGCCCCCCGTCAGAGTGAGATTGCCGTCGACGTTGAGCGTTAAATTTGTCGGGGTGGGGGTCGATCCGCCTCGCCCGCCGATCGCGGCGCCACCACCGGTGGTCGCGGTCGCGCTGGAACCGCCGCCCTTGATCGCGAGATCGCCGTGGACGTTGATGAACTGAGCCGGTGCCTGGATCACCGCGTAGTTATTGATCCCGCCGGCGCCTGCATTGAGCGTCACGCCGTCCGCAGTGATGGTTTGCGTCCCCCCGACCAAATCGACATCGAGGATCGCGGAGTTGCCTTCCAAGTCCACTCCACCGCTCGCCCCGCCGGTCAGCGTGATGCTGGGCGAATTGGCTGACGTCGTTCCCGTGATCGTCTGCGTGCTGCCACCAGTCCGCGTGTGAATTCCGACACTGTTGCGGCTGCCGACCGTCCCGCCAGTCAGAGAGATCGCACTGCCAGGCGCAGTGAAGCTGATCTGCTGCGAATCGCCATCAGCTGTGATGTAAGCGTAACTGCCGTGGCCGGATACAGTGCCAATCCCTGATTGCGCGCTCGACCCGCCGTGCAGCGTGATCGCGCCGCCCCCTCCCACCGTAATCAATTGGCTCGTGCCGGCCAACCCACCCTGGAATACGGAAGCATAGTTGTCGGTGAGCGGACCGCTACCGCCCGTCATCGTCAGACCGCCGCTGCCCACCGAGATGCTCTGGCCTGAATCGCTTGTAATCTGCGCGAAGTTGCCGGTGCCGAAGCCGCCTCCGCCCGCACCTCCGGTCAGCACAATACTGGGGGCGACGAAAATCTGAGCGGCACCGCTGCGAATCTGCGCGAAGTTGCTGGTGCCGTTGGCTCCGCCGCTGAGCACCACAGCACCCGCAGTAATGTTCTGCGCGCCCAGGTCGGCCCGGAGGAGCGCGAAGTTGCCTTCTCCGGCAACTCCGCCGCTCGCACCGCCAATCATCGTGATGGTGGGCGAGCCAGTGATCGTCTGCGTGCCGCCACTAGTCCGCGTGTGAATTCCGGCATTGTTGCGGCTGCCGACCGTCCCGCCCGTTATGGAGATCGCGCTACCCGGCGCAGTGAAACTCAACTGCTGCGAATCGCCGTCGGCAGTGATGAAAGCGTAACTGCCGTTAACGGTGCTGCCGATGCCCGATTGTGCACTCGAACCGCCGCGAAGAGTGACCGCCCCGCCCCCATTTACCGTGATGGTCTCACTGGTGCCGGCGAGCCCGCCCTGGAATATCGAGGCGAAGTTCTGCGTCAATGCTCCGCTGCCGCCGGTCATCGTCAGACCGCCGCTACCCACCGTTATGCTCTGGCTCGCGTTGCTTTGGATTGACGCGAAGTTGCCCGTGTCGATGCCGCCGCCGTCCGCGCCGCCGGTCAGCGTGATACTGGGGGCGACGATCGTCTGGCCGCCAGGGTTGTAAATCTGGGCGTAGTTGCTAGTACCGTTGGCTCCGCCAGTGAGAAGCACCGGACCGGCAGTGATGGATTGCAGCCCGGTGTAGCCAAAGATGCCCGCCAAGTTGCCTTCTCCGGAAATCCCGCCACTCGCTCCGCCGGTCAGTGTGATGCTCGGCGCGCCGGTGATCGTTTGCGTGCCGTTCGGTGCGCAGGGCCCCTGGGATGAGCATAAAAAGATCTCCGCGAAATTGCGGCTTCCGTTAGTGCCTCCGGTAAGCGCGATGGCGCCTCCCGCGGTGAAGTCGATCTGCTGCGAGTCCCCGTTCGCGCCAATGAAAGTGCGACTGCCATGACCGGCGCTGCCAACGTTGGTCTTGGCGGATGAACCGCCAACCATCGTAATCGACCCTCCACCGTTCACGGTAACGGTCTGGCTGGTACCCGTCGCTGCATTCTGGAAAATTTGCGCGAAGTTGTCGGTAGCGCTTGCCCCGCCGCTGCCTCCGGTCAGCGAAATACCGCTTGTACCAACGGTAACGCTCTGGCTCCCGTTGCTCTGGACAAAAGCCACGTTGGTTGATCCGATCGAGCCGCCTTGCAGCGAAATACCTTTCGCCGACACCGTCTGGGGGCCGGTCCCCGTGTTGTATACGGACGCCTCGGCGCCAAACGTGGAAGCAGTGTTGGGCTGGGTTCCGGCAGTAATCGACAGCATCCCGGTGGTCGAAACAGTCTGGGGACCGGAACTTGAAAAGATACCCGTATTCGTGGCGTCCGCGATACCGCCCTGCTCGGTAATCGAACCGCTCTGACCCGCGGTGCCTGCCGTGACGCTCTGGTTGTTACCCGAGATGTACGAGAGACTTGCGGAGAGCGCTCCACCCACCGTCAACGCGTTGGCCGAGCTGGCTCCCTGAATGGTCACGGTCTGATTGCCTGAGGACGTGATATTGGCGCTGCTGGTCTGTGCCACCACCGAAATCGACGCCGCGTTGTTGACATTTATGGTTTGCGCTGTCCCCGAATTACCAATGTTGACGCTATTTGTTGCAGCGCCAGTGCCACCAAGCAGCGAAACGTTGCCGCCGTTAACGGTAACGGATTGAGTTGCGGTCGTGCTGTTCTGGCTGATTCCCGCCCCGCTGTTGCCGCCGGTCGCGGTACCGCCGTTGATCGTGATCCCTCCGGATCCGGCGTTGATGGTCTGTCCGCCCGATATCCCGAACGCCGAGATGAACGAACCGCTGCTGGTCGCTGTGCCCGTTCCACCGGTTAGAAATATGCCGGTGCCGGTATTCGCAAGGAGCGTTTGTGTTCCAGGAGTTATAGGACTGCCCTGGCTAAGGAACGCTCCGTTGTTCGTACCGCTCGAACCGCCCTGCATGGTCAGATTGCCGCCAGCGGACAGGTCCAGCAACTGGTTGCCGCCGCTGTTGGAAATTCCGGCATTATTGCTGTTGCCGTTCGCGCCGCCGGTTATGAGAATGTTGCCGCCGCCGATCAGGTTGATCGTTTGCTGGGCTGCAGTCGCGCCGCTCTGCCCGATGTTGACTGAGTTTCCGCCTCCCGCACCGCTACCTCCAGTCAACGTCAGACCGCCGGAGCCGACATCAAGAGTCTGCCCGGCGAACGCCGAAATAGACGCGCGATTGTTCGTACCCGTGGCGCCGCCAAACAATGCAACTGAATTGGCGGTGACGTGCTGTAGGCCGTTAAAATTGTTGGATATGCTCGTCGAGAATCCGTTGGTCGGCGCCGTTCCTGCAGAAATGGTGAGCGCGCCGGTCGTCGAAATGGTCTGCGTGCCGCCCAATTGGCTCGTCAGGTCTACCAACCTGCTGTCGGCCGCCGGCCCGGTAAGCGTGATCGACCCGTTCTGCACGCCGGTGCCTGCGGTAATCGACTGATTGTTGCCTCGAACAAACGACGATCCCGTGTTTGCCGCCGCGCCGATCTGAATAGCGTTCAAGCCGGTACCGGTCACCTGAATGGTCTGGTCGCCGCTCGCGGTGATCTGCGCCGTACTCCCGACGCCGCTGACCCGCAAGAAATCGGCATTGTTGACGGTGATCGTCTGCGTCCCCGTCCCAGAACTTTGAATTCCGGCGAAAGACGCAAAGTTATTCAAGATGCTGATCCCCGTGCCAACGTTCGCGTTATTGACCGTAATATTCTGGTTTCCGCTGGTGTTGTTTTTGATCGAGGCAGAGAAGCCGGTTAGGACGGTCACTGCGATCGAACGCGCGGTGATGGTCTGGCCGGTATTCGCGGTCAGTTCCGCGAACTGCGCGGCCGTCGATTGAACGACGAGCCCGCCAGCCAGATTCAAATTCATCGCGCCGCCTGCCGTCACGGCGTTGTTCACCGTCATCGTGCCGCTGGTGCTGCCGGTCGTCACATTGAAATTGCCGCCGCCCGGTGAGAGGTTGATCGGCGCATTGATCGTGACCGAATTCGCCGCATTCAATGTCAGCGATGCATTGTTGGAAACGGATTTGGTGATGCCGGAGCTAACGGTGATATCCCCGACCTGGCTGCCCGGCCCGCCGGTATCGAGAACGACGTTGGCGTTGGCGTCGAGCTGCCCATTGATCAGATTGGCGCCCACCTGAGAATCGTTGTTGTTTGGCGCGAAACTGGGAACGCCACTGTTGTTGGCGACGCCGCTCCCGGCCACGACCTCGATGTTGTACGGATCGAGCAGCCACGTGCCGCCGCTGCCGCTCGGAGCGCTGACATCCGGTGCCCGCGTAACTTCCAGATAGTGGCCCGAGGTCTCTACGAATCCGCCATTGCCCGATTCCGCCCCACCGCGCGCGTTGATCGCGCCATACACGCGCGTCGCCTCTTCCGACCAGACGATCACTTTCCCGCCGTCGCCCGACTGCGTCGCACTCGCGTCGATCGTGGCGTCCGGCCCAATATAGGTCGCGCGCGCATTCTGGACGTCGGCGTTCTTGCCCTGGTAGTCGCCGCCGATGAGCACAGTGCCGCCACCCTGCCTGCCGGTGGCTTCGACGCGAGCATTGCCGACAAGGCCAACCTCTTCACCGGTGATCTCGATGCGGCCACCCCTTTCGCCGCTGGCGCTGGTGACGCTGCCCGCCTCGAGCATTGTTTGCCCGGAGGCGCGGAAGACGATGTTCCCGGTTTCGTTGCGCGCAACGGAGTCGGCGCGCACGATGCCTTGCTGGCGGATCAGCCCCGCGTAGATGCCCGCGCTGCCGCCGTCGGCGAGAATCCGGCCCACGTTCAACGCTGTGCCGCCCGCCTGGATCTCCACCCGCAGGTTGGGCACGTCGGCTTCCACCAGTTGGGCACTCTTGCCCGCGGCGAGGACGGTCTGGCCCTGAGGGGTCGTGATGACGCCGTGGTTCTCGATGTCGGGGGCGATCAGGTAGACGCGACCGCCCGCGGGCGTCGCGATCCTGCCGTAATTCAGGATCGGGTTGGCGACCGCGCCGGACTGGAAGTTGAGCCGGCCAGCGAGGAAATCCTGATCGGTGATGTTGAGCGTCGACGCAACCAGCCCCGCCACATCCACCCGCGATCCAGCACCGAAAAGGATGCCGTTCGGGTTGATGAGGAACACCCGCCCGTTCGAGCTCAGCGTGCCGAGGATCGCCGATGGGTCCCGGCCGACGACGCGGTTCAGTACCGAACTCGCGGCGGACTGCTGCACGAACCGCGTGGTCTCGCTCGCGCCGATCGAGAAGCCGCGCCAATTGATGATGGCGTTGGGGCTGTTGGTTACGTTAAGGGAATTGCCAACCGAGGAGAAGCTTGCCATTCCGCTGACCACCGACGGCCCGGTCGGATTGGCGAGCGAGGAACCGCTGAACGCAAGCGCGACGAGCACGCCGAGAACCTTGCGGCGCGGTGTAAACGCTCCAGCGTGTTGCGCGCGAATGGAACCTCCCTTAGGCCATTCGCCGGAATCTTATTATTGTGTCAAACCCGGCGCCAACAGGGCATTGTCCCCCTGCTGACCGATTTGAACAATACTTATCTGCGTTCCCCTAGAACGAAGCCACGGAGGCGAACGCGAAGCGCCAGTGATTGCGTTCCCGCGTGCCTCCCGGATCGACGATATTGGCCAGGTCGAAGCGCAGCGTCACCGCCTTTTGCTGAGTCATTCGCAGGCCGATGCCGGCGCTGGCGATGCCGTTATGCACTTGCTCGCCCGGCTGCGGGTTGACCCGCGACGTGCGGCCGATATCGTAGAAGGCGAGCAGGCGCAGGCTCCAGTCTTTCCAGCCGGCCAGCGGCGAAAGATCCGGGGTGTACAGTTCCACCGAGCCGCTGTGGCCCCGGTCGCCCGCGAGTTCGCGCTCGAGGAACCCGCGTACGGAATTCGCGCCTCCGATTCCGAACTGCTCCGGTCCGACCAGCACTTCGTCTGTGTGCTGCAGGTCGAAACGCGCGCGCAACTGCCAATCGCCTTCCAGCGAACGGGAATGGTTGGCGCCGAAGCGAAGAACGGAGTAGCGCGCCTTGGCGCCGAAGCGCGCGCGCCCGAGCGCGTCAGTGTCGCCGTAGGCGCCGCGGCCGACGTTCGCGGCGCCGGTTGCGTAAACCGAGGTCTGCGCCGACGCATCGAGCAGGGTTCCGGAATAGGTCAGCGAAACCGGCGTGATCGAAAACGTTGCGCCAGCGGTGCCGCAGCCCGCCGCGCCGAACTCCCCCACCGAGCACGCGTTGCGGTACATGCGGTGATCCAGCCCCCACACCAGCTTATGATCGTAGCCGACGATCCGGTCCAGATGCTGGTTGTAGCGTGCCCCGAGCACGCCGCCGCGGCCGCTGAAGCTGAGCGGCCCTGCCGTAGTCTGCGTGGTGCCGGCATCGACGTCGGAATAGCCGGCGTAGAAATCCATTGAGCCGCCGTACGCGTAGAGCGGCAGGTGGTAACCCACGCTGTAGATCGAGACCTGTTTCGGCTTGTCCGGCGAGGTGACGTATTGCAGGGTCATCGCCGAATCGCGCTCGTTCAAATTCGCGTTCTGGTAACCAAAGCCGAGGCGGTAGTACCCCGTCGACCCGGTGCCGGAGTTGTCTAACGTGACGAACGCCTTATTCGGGTTTTCATCGCGAACTTCCACCTGGGCATCAACTTCGCCTTCCTTGTCGCCGGCGCGCAAGACGACGTTGGTCTGCTTCGCCGGGTTTTCGTTCACGATCGCCAGGTTGCGCGCCACGTCGATCGCGTTGGGCGACTTCCCCGCGACGAGCGAAGGCAGGCTGGCGCGCACGTTCCCCTCGCTGAAGAACTTGTTGCCCTGGATCTCGAGCTTGCGAATGCGCGCTTCGATTACGCGCAGTTGGATATCCCCTTTTTCCAGTTCCTGCTCTGGGAGATAGACCTGGACCGCGCTGTAGCCGCGCGTACGGTAAGTGTTCTCCAGCGCCTCCAATGCGCGCTGGACATCGCCGAAATCGCGCCCCTTCCCGGTGAACGGCGCGACCACGCGGGAGATCTCCTCCTCAGACAGGAGGGTGTTACCGTCGATCGAATACCGTTCGATGTCGAAGCGCAGCTCGACCGGGGTCATGCTTGGCGCCGGCACCTGCGCGTGCGCGGCAAACGGCGAAAGCAACAACCAGACGAGCGCCGCAACCCGGGCTCGCGCAGCGGTCTTCACAGCATCTGCCGATCGTGTTGTCATTGCCGAACAGTGGCCGGACTATACCCGGAATCGAAAAGGAAGGATTCTCTGGGCCCGGAGGTCAGTCCGGCGATCTATTCCAGCGCAAGCGCATGGGCTGAAGGCCCCCGCCTGCTTCGACCCACGCCTCGATCCCGCCGCGGTACCAGTACACCTCGCGGTAGCCCAGCATCACCGCGCGCAGCGCTGCGTTATAGGAGAGCCAGCAGTTCGCGCCGGCGCAGAAGAAGACGATGGGGCGCCCCGGTTCGCCGCCAGTCAGCGCCGCAAGCGTCCTGGCGAGCTGCGCTTGGATTGCGTCGTCGAACCCCTGGCCCCGCCCGGCGCCCAGCAACCAGATCGCTCCGGGAATCGAGTCATGCCCCTCTCCGACGACGTCGAGCAGCAGGGGCCGCACCGCCGCGTCGCGCTCGAGCCACATCCGGAGCTGCGGCGTGCGGATGGTCCGCCCCCCGGGCAGCTCGCGCGGCGTCGGCGCCGCGTACTCTGCAATGCGCAGTTCGCGCGTCGGCGACACGCCGAAATCGGCATCTTCGTCGGCAAGCGCCAGCCCGCAAGCGGCGAGCGCAGCCGTGGCCATGAATCCCGCCATCCGCATGCTGCAAAGCTTACGCTTCCCGCTGCCCGGGGCAACCGAGGTAGACTTTGCTGCGCATGAAAGGCCTCACGTCCCGTGCCGCGGCGATAATCCTTCTCATCGCGGGTTGCGCCTTGGCGAACGCCCAGCCGCTGCCGATCGCCGGGCGCGACTACATGCTGCTCGACCCCCCACGGCCCGCGGCGCCGGGCGGGCCGATCGAGGTAATCGAGTTCTTCTATTACGGGTGTCCTGTCTGTTACGAAGCCCAGCCGCATATTGCACGCTGGCAGGCAAGCGCGGCATCGGATGTGTCGTTCTTGCGCATCCCGTCCGCCTCTTCTGAAAGTCAGGAAAGTTTCGCGCTCACCTACTACGCGCTCGAGGCCAGCGGCCATCTGGAACGCCTGCACTGGACCGTCTACGAAAATCACCATTTCGACGATCAGCGGTTGCTCGACGAAAGAAATCTGCTCGACTGGCTCGAGCGCAACGGCATCGATGCCGCGGCCTTTCGCAAGCTGCGCGATTCCGCCGAGGTTCGCGCACGGGTGGCAAAGGGCCGTGCGGCTTTCGGCGCTTACGGCGTGCGCGCCGTACCTACCTTCGTGGTCGATGGCAGGTTCCTCACTTCGGCGCGCCTTGCCGGCGGCGTCAAGGAAATGATGGACGTCGTGAGCTATCTGGTCGCCCGCGCGCGCCAAGAACGCCGGTGAAAATAACCCGTACTGCCCGGGCCGCCATTTCTTCAAGCGTCGGACAGCTCGGCGCGCGGGGTCCGATTTACGGCAGCAGCCGGAAAACCCTTCGCTGATTGAGCCGGTAGACCGAAAACCCCCGGCGATCCAGGGTAAACACCTGGTCGGCGCCCAGCTCTTCCCCGAGCGCGACGAGCGTCGCATCCGCATAGTCCATGGGGACGTTGCGGTACTTTTCCATGAGGATGGAGGCCCTCTTGACACTCGCCTGCGACGAGGGAGCCAGCAGGAAGGCCCCTCTCAGAACGAACTCGAGACAAACCTTCTGCGCCTGCCACCGCGGGCCCACGAGGTGAAGAGTCTCGGTCAAGACCGCTTCGGTCGTGACGATCGCTCCGCTCCATCCTTCCAGGACCGCCACACAGTCGGCGTGGCAGCGCTCGCTGCGGTCCGCCAAGGCGACAAAGGCCCCGGTATCGAGCAAGAGTTCATTCGCCACGGCGCAGGCGCCGGATCAAGTGCTCCCGGTGACGCTGACCCAGGTCGGGCACTCCGCTCTCGATACGGCCGAGAAGGTCCCGAACGCGCTCGATGGGGCGGAGGTCCGGTTCGGTATCGAGGAATTGCTCGAGCGCCAGACGCACCACGTCCGAGCGCTTGCGTTTCATGCGTTTGGCCGAACGCTCCAACTTCTCGGAAAGGGCCCCCGGCAATCGGAGCGTCAATTGAGATTCCATGCGCTTGTCTTCCTTTGCCTTGCATTGTAGTGCAAAATTTGATTTGCCTAATGCCTGCGTTGCCGATATAGTCGCATCATGATCTCGGCGTACGCACTTCCCATTGCGACGCTTACCAGCCTGCTCCTCCCGGCTGGCCCGCTGCTGCGCCCCGCGCGCACATACTGATCCCCACAACCTGGCAGTACCCCTGACCGCCCACCAGGCGGCAAGGACTTCTTGCATTCCCACCAGGAGCGGCCCATGGACAAGCAGAAACTGATCATTTTCGATACCACCATGCGCGACGGCGAGCAGAGCCCGGGCGCCTCGATGACCAAGGACGAGAAGCTGCGCATCGCGCGGGCGCTCGAACGCATGCGGGTGGACGTGATCGAGGCCGGGTTCCCCGCTTCCTCGAACGGCGATTTCGAGGCGGTGAAGGCGGTCGGCAAGCTGATCACGGACTCGGTGGTCTGCGGACTGTGCCGCGCCAACGACAAGGACATCCAGCGCGGCATCGACGCGCTGACCGGCGCAAAGGCCTGGCGCATCCACGTGTTCATCGCCACCAGCGCGCTGCACATGGAGAAGAAGCTGCGCATGACGCCCGAGCAGGTGTACGAGCAGGCGAAGCTCTCTGTGCGCTTCGCGCGTAACGCCTGCCCGGACGTGGAATTTTCGCCCGAGGACGCCAGCCGCTCCGATCCGGACTTCCTCTGCCGCGTGGTCGAGGCGGTGATCAGGGAGGGCGCGTCGACCATCAACATTCCCGACACCGTGGGCTATGCGGTGCCCGAGCAGTTCGGCGAGATGATCAGACGCCTGCGCGAGCGCGTGCCGAACTCGGACAAAGCCGTGTGGAGCGTGCACTGTCATAATGACCTTGGCATGGCGGTGGCGAACTCGCTCGCGGCGGTGATGATCGGCGGCGCGCGCCAGATCGAGTGCACGGTGAACGGCCTGGGCGAGCGCGCCGGCAATACCTCGCTCGAGGAGGTTGTGATGGCCGTGCGCACGCGCGGCGATTTTTTCAACCTCGAGACGCGCCTCGACACCACGCAGATCGTGCCCGCCTCGCGACTGGTGTCGCAGATCACCGGCTTCGTGGTCCAGCCCAACAAGGCGGTGGTCGGGGCGAACGCCTTCGCGCACGCCTCCGGCATCCACCAGGACGGCGTGCTCAAGGCGCGCGAGACCTACGAAATCATGACCGCCGAGGACGTGGGCTGGACCACCAACAAGATCGTGCTCGGCAAGCTCTCGGGCCGCACTGCGTTCAAGCAGCGCCTCAAGGAAATCGGCATCGAGCTGGACAACGAGGATGCCTACAACAAGGCCTTCCAGCGCTTCAAGGACCTCGCCGACAAGAAGACCGACATCTTCGACGAAGACCTGCTGGCACTGGTGGCGCAGGAGGCGGGCATGTCGACCGACGAGCACTGGCGGCTGGTGCACATGAATCAGGCCAGCGGTATGGGCGAGCGGCCGCACGCCAATATCGTGGTCACTGAAGCGGGCACGGAGCGGACGGCCAAATCGGAAGGCGACGGCCCGGTGGACGCGACCTTCAAGGCGATCGAGAGCCTCGCGAAGAGCGGCGCAGAGCTGCTGCTGTTTTCGGTGAACGCGGTGACGCAGGGCACCGAAAGCCAGGGCGAGGTGACGGTGCGCCTGTCGAAGGGCGGTCGGATCGTGAACGGCGTCGGCGCGGATACCGACATCGTGGTCGCGTCGGCCAAGGCCTACATCAATGCGCTCAACAGGCTGGCGAACAAGATGGAGCGCCTGAATCCGCAGCATCAGATGTAGGAGCAAGGGAAGATGCCAAGAGAGAACTACTCGTCCGGCGCGCCCTGGGAGCCGATTGTCGGCTACTCGCGCGCCGTAAAGGTCGGCCCATATGTCCATGTCTCAGGCACGACGGCAACCGACGGAAAAGGCGGCATCGTCGGCGCGGGCGATCCATATGCCCAGACCGTCCAGTGCGTACGCAACATCGAAGCCGCATTGGCAAAGGCGGGGGCCGGGTTATCCCACGTCGTGCGGACCCGCATCTATGTGGTGAACATCGATGACTGGGAAAAGATCGGCAAGGCCCATGGCGAGTTCTTCGCAGGCATCCGCCCGGCCACGAGCATGGTCGAGGTAAGCCGCCTGATTTCGCCTGAACTGCTGGTCGAGGTTGAGGCCGATGCGTATGTGGGGGCGTAGGGCTGCGGTGAAATAAGTGAAGCGACCGCCGCAACTGTGCCGCTCGTGGCTGTTATTCGCGAACTTACGCAGCGGGCTTGAGCGCCGCGCGCGAAAAAACAATCGCCGCGGCGAACAGCGTCAGGCTGAGTGCAATCTCCCCCGCGGCCAGCGTGCGGCCCGCACCGGATTCGGCATAGCAGCGCACCGCGCCTTCGGCGAAGTACGCGAGCGCGAGCAGGCTGGTCCACTGGTAGGTGTAGCGCCGGCCGGAGAGGATGCCGCCCAGCGGCAGCGCGAGCGGCGCCGCCTTCAGGGCCAGCCACGATCCGCCGGGGCGCAGCGGCGCGAGCCAGAATTCCCACGCGAGGCACAGCACGATCAACGCGATCAGCGCCGCGGAGGCGGCCAGGCGGATGACGCGCAGATCAGGATTCAAGAGTATTCGCCGCGTCCCGTGGGGTAGTGCTCTTCCCAGTTCCTGCCGTCGATCTTCCGGATCGTCATTCCTTCGACCGTGCCTTCGTCGAGGCAGCGCGCGTTGACGCTGAAGCCGTCCGGGTGCGAGCGTGGCACGTAGAAGGACTTGATGCCGCAATGCGAGCAGAAAAAATGCTTCGCGGTCCCGGTGTTGAACTGATAATTGGTCAGCGCATCCTCGCCCGAGAGCAGCCTGAAGTGCTCCTTCCGCACCATCAGGTGCAGGTAGCCGGTCTTCGCGCACATCGAACAATTGCAGTCCCCGACTTCGAGATGCGCGGGCGCCAGCACTTCGAAGCGCACGCGCCCGCAGTGGCAGCCGCCGAGATGCCTGACGAATTCCGGTGGCGCGTTCATGCAAGCTTGAGGGCGATCCCCGCCAGCCGCTTGCCCTGCGCGACGCACAGCGCGCGCTCGGCGTCGCTCACCGGCTGATCTGCCGCCGCGCCCGCCACGTGGCTCGGGCCGTAGGGCGTGCCGCCGGTTCGGGTGGAGAGCACCTCGGCCTGCGTGTAGGGCAGCCCGACGATCAGCATGCCGTGATGCAGCAGCGGCAGCATCATCGACAAGAGCGTCGTCTCCTGCCCGCCGTGCAGGCTCGCCGTCGAAGTGAACACGCATGCCGGTTTGCCTGCGAGCGCGCCATTCAGCCAGAGCGAAGAGGTGCCGTCGAGAAAATACTTGAGCGGGGCGGCCATGTTGCCGAAGCGCGTCGGGCTGCCGAGCGCGAGGCCGGCGCATTCCTCGAGGTCGCGGATCTCGCAATACGGCGCGCCCTGCGCGGGCACCTGCGGCTCCGCGACCGCAGTGACCGGCGCGACCTTCGGCACGGTGCGCAGCCGCGCCGCGGCGCCCGGCACGCGCTCGATGCCGTCGGCGATCAACTCGGCCATGCGGCGCACCGCGCCGTGCTGGCTGTAGTAGAGAACGAGAATGTCGGCCACGCTCCGGTATCATACCGCCCCGCCATGACCGATCGCGTCCCCCCGCCACGCCGCGAGCGCCTGATCGTCGCGCTCGATGTGCCGACGGGCGCAGAGGCGCGCGCGCTGGTCGAGCAGCTCGGCGACAGCGTGCGTTTCTACAAGATCGGACTGGAGCTGTTCACCTCGGGCGGTTATTTCGAACTGCTCCATTGGCTCACGGCGCGCGGCAACAAGGTATTCGCGGACCTCAAGTTCTACGACATTCCGGAGACGGTGCGGCGTGCGGTGGCGAATCTGCGCGGATCCGGCGCAAGCTTCGTGACGGTCCATGGCCACCGCGCGATCATGGACGCGGCCGCGAAGGAAAAGGGCCGCATGAAGATCCTTGCGGTGACCGTGCTGACGAGCTTCGACCATCGCGACCTCGCGGAGATGGGGGCGAATGTCGATGTCGGGCAACTCGTGTTGTCCCGCGCCCGGGGGGCGGTCGAATCGGGCTGCGATGGCGTGATTGCGTCCGGGCTGGAAGCGTCGAAGCTGAAAGCGGAGTTCGGCGATCGCTTGCTGGTGGTCACGCCCGGAATCCGCCCGGCCGGAAGCAAGCCCACGCACGACCAGAAGCGCACCGTGGACGCGGCGCAGGCATTCGCGAACGGCGCCGATTACATCGTGGTCGGCCGGCCGGTACGCGACGCGCCCGACCCGAAGGCGGCGGCCGAAACCATCCAGGCGACCATCGCCTCGATCTTTCCCGCGTAATCGGCCGTGGCCGACCGGCTCCAAGCGCTCGCCGGAATGGCACCATGATGGTTCGGGCTGGTGGTATGAGCACCGCCACGGTTCCGGTTCGAACCCCGCTGTTTCGCGGCAAGCGCGCATTGCGCATCGTGCTCGTGGGCCTGCCCAACGCGGGCAAGAGCGCGTTGTTCCGGGCCGTGGCCAGCGCGTCGGTGCAGACCGGCCAGCTCGCCGGTACGCGCCACGTCTACGATGAATGCGCGGTGCAGATCGGATTGGACGAAGCGCGCGTGCTCGACCTGCCGGGTATGCACTCGCTGCGCCATCTCGATGACGATGGCCGTGTCTCGCTCAAGTACCTGCTGTGGGGCGATGCGAGACCGGCGGTTTCGGCGCACGAGCCCGGCGGCCCGCCCGCGCCATTTGGGCCGCCGGATGCCATCGTCCAGGTGATCGACGCGACCGCGCTCGAGCGCCACCTGGAGCTCACCCTCGAGCTCATGCTGCTCGGCCGGCCGCTGGTGATCGCGCTCAACAAGGCAGACGAGGCGCAGGATCGCGGGCTCTACATCAACAGCAGAGTGCTGGGCGAGCATCTCGGCGTGCCGGTAATCCCGACCGTCGCCGTGATGGGGCACGGCATCGCGGAGCTCTTTGCTGCGACGGTGAACTGCGTGCGCGCGGGGGCTCGCCCGATCGATCAACCCGTCAGCAGGCACCTTGCAGAGTGCCTGCAGCCGGTCGTCGCGGCGCTGGACGAAGTCGAAATGCGCGAGGCCTTCCGGATTTCGCCGCGCTTCCTCGCGATGCAACTGGCCGAGGGCGACCGCTACTTCCGCGATGAATTGCAGCAGCACTTTCCCGACCGGGCGCCGGCCGTTCTCAGGCTGCTGGAGCAAGCGGGGAGCGCGCTGCCGCGGCCGCTTTCCGAGGAACTTCATGCCGATCGGCACTACCGCGCGGCGTTGCTGTTCGAGGCCGCCACGCGGTTCGGCGCGCCGCATGCGCAGCGCGACTGGCGCTACTGGCTCGACGAGTTGTTCCTCAGCCCGCGCTGGGGCCTGGCGGGCAGCCTGGCGGTGTTCGCCGCCGTGCTGTTCGTCGTCTTCGACGTGAGCGGCCGGCTCGACGCGATGAGCGCGGCGCGGCTGATCGAGTGGGCGGCGCCGTGGCAGCCGACAACGCTTCCCGGCGTGGTCGGCCGCGCGGTGGCCGACGGTCTGATCGGCCTGGTCGGCATCGTCGTGCCTTACATGATCCCGCTCGTGATGCTGCTCGTCGCGCTGGAGCACGCGGGAGTGATGGCGCGCATTGCGTTCGCAGTCGACCGCGGATTCCACCATCTCGGGCTGCACGGAGGCGTGGCGGTGCCGTTCCTCCTCGGACTGGGCTGCAACGTGCCGGCGATTGCGGCGATCGGCGCAAGTTCGCGCGGCAGCGAGCGAATCGTGGCTTCGCTGCTGGTGACCTTTGTGCCGTGTTCCGCGCGCTCGGCGATCATTCTCGCGCTCGGGGGCAAATACCTCGGCGGCATCGGCGTATTCGCGATTTTCGCGCTCACGCTCGTCGTGTTCGCGGCGCTGGGCAAGCTGCTGCGGCGCCGCTACCCGCGCACGGGGCCGGGGCAGGTGCAGGAAATTCCGCCCTACGCACTGCCGCGCTGGCGTCCGCTCTTCGGCGAGACCTGGCTGCGCACGAAAGACGTGCTCACTCTGGTGACGCCGCTGCTCGTCGGCGGGAGCGTGGTGCTGGCGCTGCTGCACCACGCCGGCGCGGACGGTGCGATCAACGCGCTGTTCACGCCGATCACGTCGTGGTGGTTGGGACTGCCGGCGGTGCTGGGCGTGCCGATCCTGTTCGGTGTATTGCGCAAGGAATTGTCGCTGCTGATGATCTTCCAGGCGCTGGGCAGCTTCGACGTGAGTGTTTACCTCGATACCATCCAGATCATCACCTTCCTGCTATTCCTCACGTTCTACGTGCCGTGCATCTCCACCTTCGCCATGATGGTGAAGACCATCGGCCGCCGCGAGGCGCTGTTCTCCGTTGCGCTGTCGGTGGCGGTGGCGCTGTTTGTCAGCGGCCTGGTCCGGTTCGTGCTGCAAGGGTTGCAGTATCTCGCAGCTGCATGATCGAGCTGCCGTGCGCCGTGGTTCCCGGACTCCGGACGCTCGCTACGGAATCGGAACGGCGGCCAGCAACTGCGCTCCGACATCCACGCGCCGAACGCCGTCGTGCGCCGGGCGCAGGCGGTGCGCGGCGACGCCCGGGAGGATCGCCTGCACGTCCTCGGGAATGACCTTGTCGCGCCCTTCGAGCAGTGCCCAGGCGCGCGCCGAGTGCACCAGCGCGAGCGCGGCGCGAGGGCTCAAGCCCGCGACGTACTCGGGCGAGCGGCGCGTGTGTTCGACGATCGCCTGCACGTAATCGAGCAGCGCCGGCGCGATGTGCACGCGCGACGCGAGATCCTGTTGCGCGACCAGTTCCGCGGGGCTGAGCACCGCACCGAGCGTTGCGAGCAGGTCGCGCCGAGCGGTGCTGGTCAGCAGCGCGCGCTCGGCCGCGCGGTCGGGGTAGCCCAGTTCGATCCTCATCATGAATCGATCGAGCTGCGACTCGGGCAGCGGGAAGGTGCCGACCTGCTCGGTCGGGTTCTGCGTGGCGATGACGAAGAACGGCGCGGGCAGCGGGCGCGTCTCGCCCTCGGTCGTGACCTGGTGCTCCTCCATCGCCTCGAGCAGCGCGGATTGGGTCTTCGGCGTGGCGCGGTTTACTTCGTCGGCGAGGATCACCTGCGCGAAGATCGGGCCGGGGTGGAACTTGAAGCTGCCAGTCTCGCGCTCGTAGATGGAGACGCCGATGATGTCGGCGGGCAGCATGTCGCTGGTGAACTGGATGCGGTGGAATTGAAGCCCGAGCGTCTTCGCCAGCACGTGCGCCAGCGTGGTCTTGCCCACGCCGGGCATGTCCTCGATCAGCAGGTGGCCGCGCGCGAGAACGCAGGCGAGCGCAAGCCGCACCTGGTGTTCTTTGCCGAGGATGATCTGGCCGGCGGCATCGATCACGCGCGCGACCGGCGAGCGCGCGGCGCCTTGGAAAACCGGTTTCAACAGCATGCGGCGATTCTACCGGAACGCGCTATGATTCTCAGCAGATAGTGAGTGCCCAGCGCGCCCATCGCATGACCACCGCCTTCATCACCCACGCCGATTGCCTGAAGCACGACATGGGATACGGCCACCCCGAGCAACCGGCGCGTCTGACCGCGATCGAGGACCAGCTGATCGCCTCCGGCGTGGAGCAATACCTGCAGCGTCACGCCGCACCGCTCGCGCTCGACGAGCAGCTCGCGCGCGCGCATTCGATCGAGTACGTGCGCGCGGTATACGAAGTTGCGCCGAGCGAGGGCACCGTGCACCTCGATCCGGACACCGCGATGAATCCGCATAGCCTCGACGCCGCGCTGCGCGCTGCGGGCGCCGCGGTGCTCGCCACCGATCTCGTCATCGGCGGCAAGGTGGACAGTGCGTTTTGCGCGGTGCGCCCGCCTGGACATCACGCCTGTCGCTCGCGGCCGATGGGATTCTGCATTTTCAACAACGTGGCGGTGGCAGCGCTGCACGCGCTGGAGGAGCACGGGCTGGAGCGCGTCGCGATCGTCGACTTCGACGTGCATCACGGTAACGGCACCGAAGACATCTTCGCCGATGACGAGCGCGTGTTGATGGCCTCGATCTTCCAGCATCCCTATTACCCGTACAGCGGCGTTGACAATCCGGCGCGCAACATGCACAACGTGCCGCTCGCGGCCGGCACGGGCGGGCAGGGCCTGCGCGCGGCGGTGGAGAAGGTGTGGCTGCCGGCGCTGGAACGGTTCAAGCCGGAGATGGTGTTCTTCTCAGCGGGGTTCGATGCCCACGAGGAAGACGACATGGCCGGCTTGCGGTTCCGGGACGCCGACTACGGCTGGGTGACCGAGCAGGTGAAAGCGGTCGCGGACCGGTATGCCAAGGGGCGGATCGTGTCGACGCTGGAGGGCGGATATGCGCTCAGCGCGTTGGGGCGGAGCGTGGTGCAGCACGTGAGGGTGCTGGCGGGGTTGAACGCCTAGGCGCGGCGCACGCCGGTCTACACGGGGCGCTGAGCGCTCGCTTCAATCTCGATCTCCCGCTGGAACAGCTCGATCGCCGTCTGGCCGACCTTGGCGGTGTCGTAATACGCATACGCGCCAACGCCGACGGCGCCAACGATCGGCACCCACCTCGCGAGACCTTTGCCGATCGACTGTTGAGTGACGCGAATGCCGACTTTCCGGGCGACAGTCTGGAATGTGCGCAGCGAAACCTGCCGGACAAGAAAGCGCTCGCCTACGCGCACCACCAGGTCGCGAAGCGCCTGTGCCGCCGTGTGCCGGAACAGGCAGTAAATCATCTGCTCGCGACTCAACGATGCGTTCTGGCCGTAGATGCCGGCGATGTCCGCGACCATCTGGGCTTGAATCCTCCACACGGCGATCATTTCGGGAAGAATGGTCAGCCAGCCCAGCACGCCGGGCGGCAGCGCAAGGCTGCCCGCAGTCATGGCCGCCTTCGCGGCAGCGGAGTTCGCTATACGACGCGTATCCCGGTCGGGGTCGCGGCTCTTGCGTTCATCGGTTTTCGGTACGAAGCCGACGAAATTCAGAATCGCGTCGGCGACCTTGCCGGCAGCCGTTTTGTCGCCGAGGGCGACGGAGACTTCGTTCGTGGTCACCCGAAGGTTATTTCTTCGTGTCCCCGAACACCAGCAGCAGGCCGCCGATCACGATCGCGCCGACGCCGGCCCAGAGCGGAATATTGACCCTTTCTTTTTCCTGTACGGAGAACTGGATCGGTCCGAGTTTCACCTCGTGCGTTTCCTTGGTGTAGCTGAAGCCGCCGTACGCCAGCGCCAGGATGCCGGCCACAATCAACGCGATCGCAACCATTTTTACTGAGGTCATGATTTGGTTCTCCTCGGAATCGAACTACTCCAGCTTCCATGGCTCGCACGTTCCCGTGTAAGCCCCGCTCGGCCTTCGCGCGAGTACGGCATCGGGTTCCTTCTCGTACGACACCGTGTCGAAGCTCCAGCCATGCTGCGCGGCAAAGCGCACGCAGACGTCCTCGCCGTGTTTGTATTTCCACTTGGTACACGAAGTGAGCGTGGTCACCATTACGCTCGCACCGACGTCCTCGACGAGGTGCACCGCTTTCTCTGTCGTATAAACCCGCACCGGTTTCCTGCCGGGTTTGCGCGTGGATACCACCTGCGCCTGCGTGGACTGCACGGATTCGTACACCAGCAGAAATTCCGCGCGCTGCGGCTCGACCAGATCCGCGATCAGGCTTCGCTTGTAGCCGGCCTGGAATTCGCAGATCAGCTCGCCGGCGGCGAGGACGGAGGCGATTAACTCGTTCATACCGCGATCGCCTCCTCGTCCTCGACCAGCCTGCGCGCGAGGCGCGCGAATTCCGCTTCACCGGGCAACTCCACCCGCAGCCGCGCCGCCTTCGGCAACTTCGCATAGTTGCGATTCGAGGAGCGGTGGTAGGCCGGGTCGTAGTGCTCGAGCAGCAGCCGCTCGACGAATTGGCGCCACTCACCTCGCTGCGCGAGCGCCTTCCACTCGCCGATCCGCTCGCGGCCATGCAGGGCCGCCAGGCAATCGAGCTGCGCGCCGAGCGCGTCGCGGTCGGCGGGGTAGTGGCTGTACTCGTCCAGCAACAGTTCCACCCGCGTCGCGAGTTCGGCCTCGACCAGCACGCACTCAGACGCACGCATCGCATTGATCAGGGTTTCCGGCACCTGCAACTGGCCGATCTTGCGGCTCTCGCCTTCGACATACACCGGCTTTGCAGGGTCGAACCGCGACAGCCGTTGCCAGAGCAGCGATTCGAACATTTTCTGCGCCGGCTGTGGCCGCTCGGGCAGGCCGCCCAGCACCGAGCCGCGATGCGCCGCGAGGTCTTCGAGATCGAGCACCTGGGCGTTCGCGCGGGCAAGCGCCTGGAGCAGCCGGCTCTTGCCGCTGCCCGTCACTCCGCACAACACGCGGAACTGGAACATCGCCGGCAAACTCGCCAGTTGCTCGACGACGAACCGCCGGTAGGTCTTGTAACCTCCGTCGAGTTGCGCCGCGTCCCAGCCGATCTCGCGCAGCACGTGCACCATCGCGCCGGAGCGTTTCCCCCCGCGCCAGCAGTACACCAGCGCCCGCCAGCCCTTCGGCTTGCCTGCGAAGCGCTCCTCGATATGCCGGGCGATGTTGCGCGCCACCAGCGCGGCGCCAGCTTTCTTGGCGTCGAACGGGGACACCTGTTTGTACATCGTGCCGACCTGCGCGCGCTCGCTGTCGTCGAGCACCGGGCAGGAGATCGCATCCGGGAGATGATCCTGGGCAAACTCGGATGGCGAGCGCGTGTCGATGACGGTGTCGAAAGCCGTCAGGATCGTGCTGTCCATCCCGACTGAATGACGTGCGGCAGCGTCCATAGCCGTTAGAATCCTGTTCTCACCGGAAGTTTACGCCTCGGAGAGCGAACCATGTCCGCAGTCACCCCTCTGCCTACCCTGGAAAAAATCCGCCTGACGCAGTTCTCGCACGGCGGCGGTTGCGGCTGCAAGATCGCGCCGGCAGTGCTCACCGAGATCCTCGCCTCGAGCCCGGTGCGCGGGCTGCCCAAGGAACTGCTGGTCGGCACCGAGACCTCGGACGATGCGGCGGTGTACAGGCTGAACGACACGCAGGCGCTGGTGGCGACCACGGATTTCTTCACGCCGATCGTGGACGATCCGTACGACTTCGGCCGCATCGCCGCGACCAACGCGATCTCCGACATCTACGCGATGGGCGGCCGGCCGATCTTCGCGCTGGCGCTGGTCGGCATGCCGCTGGAGAAGCTCCCGGTTTCGGTGATCCAGAAGATCCTCGAAGGCGGCGAGTCGGTGTGCGCCGAGGCCGGGATCCCGATTGCCGGCGGGCATTCGATCGACACGCTCGAGCCGATCTACGGCCTGGTGGCGCTGGGGCTGGTTCATCCGGACAAGGTGAAACGGAACAGTTCCGCGCAAGCCGGCGACAGCCTGATCCTCGGCAAGCCGCTCGGCGTGGGTATCCTCTCCGCGGTGCTGAAGAAGGGGAAACTTTCGGATGCAGGCTACGCGGCGATGATCGATTCGACCACGAAATTAAACACGCCGGGCGAAGCACTCTCGGAGATGGCGAAGGTCCACGCGCTCACCGACGTGACCGGTTTCGGACTTGCAGGGCACCTGCTGGAAATCTGCCGCGGCTCCAAGCTCGGTGCCACGGTGGCGTTCAACGATCTGCCGATCATTCCCGAAGCCCTCGAATGGGTGCAGCAGGGCGTCGCGACCGGCGCGTCGGACCGCAACTGGAAGGGTTACGGCCACGACGTGGCGTTCGCCGCGGGCGCGCCCGAATGGCAGAGAAAGATGATCACCGATCCGCAGACCAGCGGCGGTCTGCTGGTGGCGTGCGCGCCGGAAGCCGAACGGGAGGTGCTTGCAGAGTTCGCCCGCCGCGGCTTTACCGAGGCGAAGAAAATCGGTTCACTCGTCGCCGGCGCAGCGAAGGTCGCCGTCGTCTAGCCGTGACAGGAACCATCCGACCGTACGAGAACGCCCGATAGCAAGAGCAATTGGCAGCGAGGCATCATGCGAAGACCCGGCACCCCTTACGTCCTGGAAGTCAATCCGAAGATCCCGCCGCAGCTGGCGCGGCTGGAAGAACTCGCCAACAACCTCTGGTACAGCTGGGACCGCGCGACACGGGGAATCTTCTCGCGGCTGCACCCCGCGCTGTGGGGCGCCGTGGGCCACAGTCCCAAGGTGCTGCTCAAGCGCGTCGACGAGAAGCGGCTGACCGACGCCGCCGCCGACCCGCTGTTCTTCAACAGCTTCAGCCGCGTGCTGTCGGCCTACGACAGCTATCACGCCGAGCCGATGCGCGCGAGCGGTCCGGGATGGCTGGGGCAGGGCGATCTGGTGGCCTATTTCTGCGCCGAGTTCGGCTTTCACGAGAGCCTGCCGACCTACTCGGGCGGGCTCGGCATCCTCGCGGGCGACCACTGCAAGGGGGCGAGCGATCTGCGCGTGCCGTTCGTCGCCGTGGGCCTGCTCTATCGCCAGGGCTACTTCCACCAGACGATCGACAACGAGGGCAACCAGCGCGCCGAGTACGATGATTCCGACTTCGACGACCTGCCGATCCAGCCGGTGCTGAAGGAAGGCGGTGCCGAGTTGCACGTCGAGATCGAGCTGCCGGGGCGCAAGCTCGCGGTCAAGGTCTGGCAGGCGCGCGTCGGCCACGTGATCCTGTACCTGCTCGACACCGACATCGATGCGAACAGCGAGCGCGACCGCGCCATCGCGCACCGCCTCTACGGGGGGGACCGCGCGACGCGCCTCGAACAGGAAATCGTGCTCGGGACCGGCGGAGCGCGCGCGCTCGCAGCGCTCGGCATCAAGCCGACGGTGTGGCACATCAACGAGGGCCATGCCGCGTTCCTGGTGCTGGAGCGCATGCGCGGCATGATGCGCCAGGGCCTCCTGGACTTCGAAGCGGCGCTCGAGGCGGTCGCGGTCGATACCGTGTTCACCACCCACACCGCGGTGCCGGCCGGGCACGACCATTTCTCCGAAGAAATGATCCGCGCGTATTTCGAGGACTACTGCCGCGAGCTCGGCCTCGCGCCGGAGAAGCTGCTCGCGCTGGGGCGGACGCCGTCGAGCGCCGATTTCAACATGACGGCGCTCGCGGTGCGGGGTTCGCGGCACCAGAACGGCGTGTCCCGCATCCACGGCGGCGTTTCGTCGCAGATCCTGCAGGACCTGTGGCCGCAGGTCCCGGCCGAAGAGAATCCGCTCGACTACGTTACCAACGGCGTGCATATGCCGACCTTCCTCGCCGGCGAGTGGGCGGACGTGTTCGACCGCTTCGTCGGCTACGACTGGGCGCAACAGATCGGCGAGCATGCGGCGTGGACCGGCGTCGAGCGCGTGCCCGACCATGTTTTCTGGAGCACGCTGCAGCATCTGAAAACGCAGATGCTGCACCTGGTGCGCTACCGCGTCCGGCGTCAGTACCTCCGCGACCAGGGCAGCGAGGCCCACCTTGACCGTCTGTTCAAGTTCGCCGATCCAGCGAACCCGAACGTGCTGACGATCGGCTTCGGGCGGCGCTTCGCCACCTACAAGCGGGCGTCGCTGATGTTCGAGAACCTGGACACCCTGCGCGAGATCGTCAGCGATCCCAAGCGGCCGGTGCTGTTCATCTTCGCCGGCAAGGCGCATCCCGCCGACGTGCCCGGCCAGGAGTTCATGCGGCACATCATGCACGTGGCCAGGATGCCGGAGTTCGAGGGCAGGATCCTGCTGGTCGAGGGCTACGACCTGCGGCTCGCGCGGCGCCTCGTGTCCGGCGTCGACGTCTGGCTCAACAATCCGGTGTACCCGCTGGAAGCGTCGGGCACCTCCGGAATGAAGGCCGGCATGAACGGCGTGCTCAACCTGTCGGTGCTCGACGGCTGGTGGGGCGAGGGCTACGAGGGGGACAACGGCTGGGCGATCAGGCCGGCCTCCACGGCGCTCGACCAGCAGCGGCGCAATCGCGAGGAGGCACGCACGCTCTACGAGACGCTTCAGGATCAGGTCATCCCGATGTACTACCGCCGCGGCGCGAGCGGCCATTCGCCGGACTGGATCCAGATGGCCAAGCGCTCCATCGCGAGCCTGTTGCCGCGCTTCAACACCTCGCGCATGGTCCAGGAGTACGTCGCGAAGTTCTACCTGCCCGCCGCGCAACAGGGGGCGCTGTTCGCGCAGAACGGTTTCGAGCACGCGCGAGCACTCGCCGCGTGGAAGGCGCGCGTGCGCGAAGCGTGGCCCGCGGTGGCCGCGCGGCGCCTGGACGCGCCGAAACGGCGCATCCAGTTCGGCGACAGCCTGCGCGTCGAGGTCGGCTTGCGGCTGAATGGCCTGGAGCCCGCCGACGTGATGGTGGAGTTGCTGCTCTTCCACGACGGATTGGAACCCGATGGCCCGCCGGTGCGCCACGCGCTGGTCGCAACCGGGGCCGTCACTTCCGCCGACGAGCAGGTATTCGCGCTCGAACTGGACCCGGAACTGTGCGGCAAGCTCGGTTACCGCATCCGCGCCTATCCCTGCCACGAACTGCTGACGCACCCGTTCGAGCTGGGGTTGATGCTCTGGGTGTGACGGCCGGAAGGGGGCCGTGAAGCGGGGGTCAGTGCGTTCGCGCCAGATGCGCGTACAGCGCCGCGTATTCCCGCGCGCTCGCGTCCCAGCTGAAGTCCCGGGCCATGCCGTGCTGCTGCAGGCGGCGCCAGAGCGGCCGGTCCAGCCAGGCGACGTGGGCACGTTGCGCCGCGGCGAACAACGCCTGCGCGGTCGGCTCGCGAAACAGAAATCCCGTCGCGGTGCCGTTTTCCAGCGTGGCATCGGTCAGGTCGACGACGGAATCGGCCAAGCCGCCGGTCGCCCGCACCACCGGCGGCGTGCCGTAGCGCTGGCTGTACATCTGGTTGAGCCCGCACGGCTCGAAACGCGACGGCATCAGGAACGCGTCCGCGCCTGCCTCGACGAGATGCGCGAGCGCCTCGTCGAAGCCGATCAGCGCAGCGATCCGGCCCGGGTGCGCGCGCCCAAGGCTCGCGATGCTTTGCTCGTGCCGCCACTCGCCGGCGCCAAGAACGGCCAGCTGCGCGGGCAGCGCGACGAGCTGCGCGCCGATCGCGGCGATCAGGTCGATGCCCTTCTGCTCGGTCATGCGGCCCACCACGCCGAACAGCATCGTGCCGGGTTCCGCGGCGAGACCCAGGCGCTGCTGCAGCGCCGCCTTGCTGGCGGTCTTGCGCTCGATCCGGCGCAGATCGTAACGCGCGGGGATCGCCGCGTCGGTTGCGGGATCCCATTCCGAGGTGTCGATGCCGTTCAGAATGCCGCGCAGTGAATCGCGCCGCGCGGCGAGCAGGTCCTGCATGCCGAAGCCGAGCGGTTCGCGCTGGATCTCGCGTGCATAAGTGGGACTCACCGTGGCGATCGCGTCCGCGTAGTACAGGCCCGCCTTGAGGAATGACATCCGGCCGTGGAACTCGAGACCGTCCATCGCGTAGCACGCACGCGGCAGTCCCAGCGCGGCCACGGTTTCCGGGGCAAACAGGCCCTGGAAGGCGAGGTTGTGGATCGCCGCGACGCTCGCCGCGTGAGGCGCTCCCGCGAAGCGCAGAAACGCCGGCGCGAGCGCGGCCTGCCAGTCGTTGCAATGGAGCACGTCCGGCGGCCAGCCGATCGGGCCGGGATGCAGCGCGAGCTGCGCCGCGACGCTCGAGAACAGGCCGAAGCGCCGCCAGTTGTCGGCCCAATCGGCTCCCGCGCCGTCCTGATAAGGTCCGCCCTCACGGTCGTACAGGACCGGGCAGTCGACCAGCAGCGCGGTTACACCGGAGGGAAGCGTCGCGGCGAGCAGCCGCGCGGCGGGAAGGCCGGCACTCGCCGCGAACGCGGCGAGCTCGCGCGCGCCCGGCACGGCTGCGAGAACCGGCCGGTAGGCGGGAAGCAGGACGCGCACGTCGAGCCCCACCGCGCGCAGCGCGGCTGGCAGGCCGGCGCTTACGTCGGCGAGGCCGCCCGTCTTGATCCAGGGGCCGCACTCGGGCGTGGCGAAAAGTATCCGCAGCGGATCGCGGTTCACGGGAGCGTAGGATATCAACACGAGGATCCGGAACGCGGCGCGAAAGCTTGGCAAAGGACTTCATCCTGGCGGGCGATGTGGGCGCGACCACGACGCGGCTCGGTCTGTTCGAGACCGGCGCCGCGCCGGGGGGGCCCACAATCGAGCGGAACTACGCGGGCGCCGATTTTTCGGAATTCGCCGGGGTGCTGGCGCGCTTTCTCGCCGATTGCCGAAGCGCGGCGGGCGAGATCAGGATCGAGCGCGCCTGCCTGGGCGTCGCCGGCCCCGTCGCAGGCGCGCGCGTGCGCATGACCAACCTCGCGTGGAACATCGAGGCGGACGCCGTTTCCGTGCGCCTGGGCGGCGCCCGGGTGGTGCTGCTCAACGACTTCGAGGCTGCGGCGCACGGCATCGACGCGCTTGCGCCCGAAGATCTGTTGACGATGCAGAAGGGCGCGCCGCGGCCCGAAGGCGCACAGGTCGTGATCGGCGCGGGCACCGGCCTCGGCGTGGCGTACCGCATCTGGACCGGAGATCGCCATCAGATCCTCGCGGGCGAGGGCGGCCACACCGGATTCGCACCGGCGGACGAACAGCAGAGCGCGCTGCTGCGCGCGTTGCTGCCGAGGTTCGGGCGGGTGAGCGCGGAGCACGTCGTTTCCGGCGCGGGCCTGGCGCGCATTCACGCATTCCTGGGGCAGATGTCCGGCGCCGCGGGAAGCGCGGCGATGGAGGACCCGGCCGAGATCTCGCGCCGCGCTCTGACCACGGGCGACCCGCTCGCCGCGCGCTCGCTCGATTTGTTCATCACCTGCTACGGGGCGGTTGCGGGCGACCATGCGCTGGCGGTCTGCGCGCACGGAGGGGTGTACGTCGTCGGCGGTATCGCCGCGAAAATCCTGCCGCGGCTTGCGGCCGGCGGCTTCATTGCCGCGTTCAATGCGAAGGGTTCGCATTCTGCGCTCGCGCGCGCGTTTCCGGTCCACGTCGTGACGACAGACCGGGTCGGGCTACTCGGCGCAGCGCGGGTTGCTGCATCGCAGTGATCCGTGCGAATGTGCCGCGCGCTTGATATGCGTCAAGCGTGCGTCATTTCCGCGGCGCACGCTATCGGTAAGTAAGCGAGAGATGGCGTGCATAGAAAATGGAGGCCAACGATGAGTCGCACGCAGACCGAGAGGGCAAAGCAGGCGAAAGACAGGAGCGGTGATGCGGCATGGGTTGCAAAGTTTGGGTCATCGCGGTCGGACCCTGAAGCGGAGGCGGGGGTGCGCGCAGCCGGAAATCCGCAGGACCGGTGGGCAATGATCGCGCAGCTCGCGTATTTCCGCGCGGAACAAAGGGGCTTCGCACCGGGCGGGGAGTTGCAGGACTGGCTCGATGCCGAGGCAGAGGTCGATGCCGCGCGCGTCGGTCGTGGGAACTCGCCCACGGCAGCCTAGCCTCGAGCGGCGCGGTAGCGCTCAGGCGGGGGCGAGCACGAGCGCCGCAAGCGGCGGCAACGTCAACGCGAGCGAGCAGGGCAGCCCCATCCAGGGAATCCTGTTCGCGCGCACGCCGCCGGCGTTGCCCAGGTCGCTGCCGCCGTAATGGCGCGAGTCGCTGTTGAAGATTTCCCCGTAGATCCCCGGTCGCGGGACGCCGATCCGGTATCCGGCCCGCGGCACCGGCGTGAAGTTCAGCACGACGATCGCGAACGAGCCGTCGCGCGCGGCGCGCCGGTAACTCAGCACGGAGTTGTCCGCGTCGTGGCAGTCGATCCACGCGAAGCCCGCCTGCTCGAAATCGAGCTCATGCAGCGCGCGCGTCTCGCGGTACAGCCGGTTGAGGTCG
>JADGRQ010000051.1 GCA_017880775.1 Burkholderiales bacterium
CACCCTTCATGTTTTGCCATTGTTCTGCGGCGACACGTCGCCACCCCGGTACGCAAGTAACCATGTTCGCAAAGCAGAGGGCAACCAAGAGACGAATACTTCTGTCCGCGTTCCTCTTGTTTAGCTCCTCGACTACCGGATTCCATTTCGGCTCAAAGAGCTTTCTATACTCGCCGAGCATTTCCGGCATGCCCTCGATTGCCGGATTAAGGTCCCCGTCCCATTCCTTGCAAACGTCCTTGGGCCACGGGGAAAAGTACTTCCCGTCCTTCTTCGAGTAGGCGTGTAGACGCCCCTCGGCATCTGAGAAATGCCGCAGAAAGGTTTGAGCGACGTAGTGGTCCTGGGCCATCAGTCGTTACCTTCTATGGCCGCAAGGCTGAGTTTGACCGGGATCATGCTCATCGTTCCAGCGAGTCCGATTCTCGTAGAGGTGCCAATGACTTCCCATCCCTCAAGTCCGATTTCATGCTCGATGTCATTGAACGTATAGAAGTGACAGTGCACTCCTTATAAACAGCTCACCTTAGTAGAGCACCCCTATAAAATGCCGCTATGCTGGTCTGTGGAAAGCGGAGACATCTCTCAGAATTGGAGCTGGACGCGTCGTGAGGAGGGAGTGTGAAATACAGCTGCCTTGAGTGCAAGCGGAGCGTTCCGCTGTCGCTGGATCATCCCGGTGGAATCTGTCCGCATTGCGGCGCACTGTGGAGCGGGGAATCCGGTGGGATTTACATGGTCGGAAATGTCCCCGCTGGGTGGCGCACTAAAGCGACGCCCGAACAGCGTGCGAATGCACGTCGCAAAAGGAGGGAGCACGACCGACAGGAGTTTCTTGATATATGGTCCGTGAGAATCGACGCGATTATAGATTTTGTGAAGGAGCTTCCAACTGTTGGAAGCTGGCTAATTGCGCCATACAGACATGCGATTGTTGAAGATGGATATATTGATGTTGACCGGAAGAATCCTCTTTTCAACTTCTACTGGTCATGCGCTGAAACGTTGTGGACGCCATTGATAAAAAGGGTTGTCTCGCCGCGCGAACTTAGGTTCAAGGACAAGATCCTTCGTTACGCGTCATGGTTTGTCAGCAGCAAGACTGGGTATTCTTGGTCGCAAGGATATGTCGGGAACGCTGCTAGTGATCTCTTGCTGACTCACGACGAGGTGAGAAATCGATTGCCGATGGTCAAATTTGTGGACAATTACGTGGAACCACCGGCCGAGCGAGCCGAGCGGATTCGATTGGCCCGTTACGTGAGACTCGGATGGAAGATACGGAGGGTACCTTTCTATTTCGCGGTCACCATGTTTTGGTTGCAAATTCCATTGGTCTTAGCCTTGGGTGTAACAGTTTTCCTATATCGAGGAATTATTGCGGAGTTCGTCCAACGGGCGAGTGGGCTGTGAGGACGGTTCAATCGGCTGTGGCAATTTTACTTTTGTTTTCGGGTGTTACAGTCGCAGCGGACTGGCACTACGGCGGATATGCCGACAAAATAGGTGGCGGGAAAGAGAGTGCTTATCAGTTCTTTGACCAAGACGCATCACACGACCGGCACCAGGTACGGTGAGGGTGAGGTAATACCGTTACTGTGAAATGGTATCGAGCTTGAGGCGGGCCTTCATTGCCGCTAGAAAGGCGTCGCGAGCTTCAGGATAGGATTCGTGGGTCCACGCCCTGAATTTGATAGGTCTCATACAATCAACCTATCACCCGATATGAATCCTGCACCCCCGCCTGTGGACACGTTACCTGCGCATCAAGAGTGAGTGATTTTTATTTTTTTTACTCCCAAATCGTGTTGGTAAGGGCCTGTTTGCCCATCGCGAATTTCAGAAATTACTTACGCAGATAACGCCACATCATTGAACAAACTCGAATGACCAGAGAGGAGAAAAAGGCGGCAATTCATACACCCGGGATGCAGCAGTACCTGCGCATCAAGGCGCAGCATCCGGACATCCTGCTGTTCTACCGGATGGGCGATTTCTACGAGCTGTTCCACGACGACGCGGAAAAAGCCGCGCGGCTGCTCGACATCACTCTCACCAGCCGCGGCGCATCGGCCGGAGCGCCGATCAGGATGGCGGGCGTGCCCTGGCATTCGGCGGAGCAATACCTCGCAAAGCTGGTCAAGCTCGGCGAGTCGGTCGCGATCTGCGAACAGATCGGCGATCCGAACACCTCGAAGGGCCCGGTCGAGCGCCAGGTGACGCGCATCGTCACGCCGGGCACGCTCACCGAAGCCGGGCTGCTGGATGAGAAAAGCGACAACCTGCTGCTCGCGCTTGCTGCGGACCGGACAACCGTCGGCCTCGCCTGGGTCAATCTCGCGAACGGCGAATTGCGGGTGGCGGAGATTGCGCCACAACAGCTCGCTACCGAATTGCGACGCATTGCTCCGGCGGAAGTCCTGTTCGCTGATACCCAATCAGAAAAACCGGAACTCGAGGGGTTTGCGGTTGCTCGATTGCCCGACTGGCACTTCGACATCGACGCGGGCCGCAAGGCATTGCTGGAACAGCTCGGCGCCGCGAGCCTCGACGGCTACGGCTGCGGCGACCTCGGCCTCGCCATCGGCGCCTGCGGCGCCCTCCTCGGCTATGCACGAAAGACCCAAGGGCAGTCGCTCGCGCACGTGACCTCGGTGCGCGCCGAGCGCGGCGGCGAGTACGTGCGGCTCGATCCGGCGACGCGCCGCAACCTCGAGCTGACGGAGACGCTGCGCGGCGAGCCCGCGCCGACTCTGTTCTCGCTGCTCGACGCCTGCGCGGGCAACATGGGCAGCCGGCTGCTGCGGCACTGGCTGCATCATCCGTTGCGCGACCGCGATGTGCTGACGGCCCGCCACGCGGCGGTGGAACGCTTGCTGGACGGCGACGCCCACACCGGCTTGCACGCGGTGCTGAGCCGCTGCGCGGACATCGAGCGCATTGCCGGCCGCATCGCACTGAAGAATGCGCGGCCACGCGATCTTTCGTCCTTGCGCGACAGCCTCGGCCTCCTTCCCGAACTGGTGGCCGCCACGCCGCAAGGCGAAGGACTGCTCGACGAACTCAAGCGCGATCTCGAACCGCCGACCGATTGCCTCGAGCTGCTGATCCGTGCGATCCTGCCTGAGCCCTCTACGATGATTCGCGAAGGCGGCGTGATCGCCGATGGCTACAGCGCCGAGCTCGACGAACTGCGCGCGCTGCAGACGAACGCCGGCTCGTTCCTGCTCGAACTGGAAGCGCGCGAGCGTGCCCACACCGCCATCCCGAATCTGCGCGTCGAGTACAACCGCGTCCACGGCTATTACATCGAGGTCACCAACGCGCACGCGCAGAAAGTCCCGGACGATTACCGGCGGCGCCAGACGCTGAAAAACGCCGAGCGCTACATCACTGCTGAACTGAAGGCATTCGAGGACAAGGCGCTCTCGGCCAGGGACCGCTCGCTCGCGCTGGAGAAGTCGCTGTACGAGGAACTGCTCGAGAAACTCGCGGCGCACCTGCCGCAGCTGCAGCGTATCGCGCGCGCGGCCGCGCAGCTCGACGTGCTCGCCTGCTTCGCGTCCAACGCATCGCGCCACGGCTGGTGCCGGCCGCAGTTCGCGGCCGAACCGCTGATCGAAATCGAGGCCGGCCGCCATCCGGTGGTGGAAGACCAGGTCGAGCACTTCATCGCCAACGGCACGCGCCTGTCTCCCGCCCGGCGCCTGCTCCTGATCACCGGACCCAACATGGGCGGCAAATCCACCTACATGCGCCAGGTCGCGCTGATCGTGCTGCTCGCGCACGTCGGCGCTTACGTGCCGGCGTCCAGCACGAAGCTCGGGCCCATCGACCAGATTTTCACGCGCATCGGGGCGGCCGACGATCTTGCCGGCGGACGCTCGACCTTCATGGTGGAGATGACCGAGAGCGCCAACATCCTGCACAACGCGACCGAATCGAGCCTGGTGCTGATGGACGAGGTCGGGCGCGGCACTTCGACCTTCGACGGCCTCGCGCTCGCATGGGCGATCGCGCGGCAGTTGGTGGCGCGCAACCGGTCACTCACGCTGTTTGCCACGCACTACTTCGAGCTGACCCGCCTCGCGCTCGAATACAGCGAGCTCGCCAACGTGCACTTCGACGCGATCGAGCACAAGGACACGGTGGTGTTCCTGCACGCGCTCGAGGAAGGCCCGGCGAGCCAGAGCTATGGACTCGCGGTCGCCGCGCTCGCCGGAGTGCCGAAAGCCGTGATCACGAAGGCGCGGCGCTACCTGCAGAAACTCGAAGACGAGAGTGCCGGCCGCGGCGGGCAGGCCGACCTGTTCGCGCCGGGTGCAGGCACCCGCAGCGAACCGGAAACGCAGGCCGATCCGTTGCGCGAGGCGCTCGGGCAGGTCAACCCGGACGAGCTTGCGCCGCGCGACGCGCTGGAACTGCTCTACCGGCTGAAAAAGCTTTGAGCCACCTTCTCGTCGCGCTGCTGACCATTGCGCTCGCTGCCTGCGCGCCGGTGCAACTGCGCCCCGCGGGGCCGGCGTTTGCGCTGCTTGGCGATGTACCCTACTCCCAGCCGCAAGCCAACCTGCTCGACGCGCTGATCGATGAAATGAACGCCGAGCCGCTCGCGTTCGTGCTGCACGTGGGCGACATCACCTCCGGCATCGGGCCGTGCAGCGACGAATGGCTGGAAGCGAGGCAGCGCCAGTTTGCGCGTATTGGTCATCCGTTCGTGCTGGTGTTTGGCGACAACGAATGGACAGACTGCCACCGCTCGGGCTTCGAGCCGATGGAGCGGCTGGCGAGGTTGCGGGCGCTGTTTCATTCGAGCGACCCGCAACTGCCGCGCTTCGAGCGGCAATCGCGCGAGTATCCGGAGCACCTGCGCTGGGTCACGGCGAACGCGTTGTTCATCGCGCTCAACGTGCCGGGCAGCAACAACAACCTGGGCCGCACGCCGGAGATGGACGGCGAGCATGCCGCGCGCATGCGCGCGGTGCACGCCTGGCTCGCGGGTTCGTTCGGACTCGCGATCAGGGAAAAGCTTGGCGCGGTTGCGGTTCTGTTTCACGCCAACCCGAACTTCGAGCGGCGGCCAACGCGCGGACCGGACGGTTTCGCGGAACTTCGCGCGGCGCTCGCCGCGCATGCGGCGCGTTTCCCGGGGCCGGTGCTGGTGGTGCATGGCGACACGCACTGGTATCAGAACAATCATCCGTTGCCGAACCTGCAGCGCGTCGAGGTCTACGGCTCGCCGCATATTCGCTGGCTACGGGCCGGCGTCCCGCCTGCCGGAGCCAAGGACTTTCCGGTAGTGCCCGCCGACCAGCTGCGTTAGCCCTTCAGCGCCGCTGCAAACCGTCCGCCGAGCGCCTTCAGCCGCGCGAGCATCGAGCGGGCCGCTTCGTTCTCAGGTGCGGCTGCCGCATGCCGGGCAGCCTGCGTTCCGAGCAGCGCGGGGGATTGCCGGAACGCCTGATAGCGCTGCAGCGCCGCAACGACGTGCCGATGCAGCACCGTAAGGTTCACCGGTTTGTTGATGAAGCGGAAGATGCGCGCCTCGTTGATCAGGTTGATGATCACCTCGGAGTCCGACGCCGCGGTGGTGACGATGACCAGCGTCTGCGGGTGCTCGGCCTTGAGCGCCTTGAACAGCGCGGTGTGCTCGACGTTCCGCGACTCGAGATCGGCGATCAGGACCGCAACCTCATGCTTCGCGAGCGCCGCGAGCGCGTGATCCAGGCTCGGCGCATGCAGCACCTGGCAGGAATCGCCCGCGATCTGGCGCTCGGCGCGCGCCATCGCTTCGTCCTCCAGCACCACCACCGCAAGGTCCGAGGCGCCGCCCGCGGCCGCAGCCGGCGGCGGGCTCGCCTCCAGCGCGATCGCCACGCTGACCGCTTCGGCAATCGTCGCGAGCAGGTCTTCCTGCTGCCAGGGCTTGCTGATGAATCGGAACACTTCGGAGTCGTTGACCGAACCGACCATCGCCGCGAGGTCGGAGTAGCCCGTGAGCAGGATGCGCACCGTGGCCGGCGCGATCGCCCTGGCTTCGCGCAACAGGTCCACCCCGAGCATGCCGGGCATGCGCTGGTCGCTCACCAGCACCTGGAACCTGCGCCCCTTCAAGCGCTCGAGCGCCTGCGCGCCATTGGCGGCCGTCTCGACGTCGTACGCATCCTTCAGGACGAACTTGAGCGCGTTGAGGACGCGCTCCTCATCGTCCACGCACAGCACCGCCGGCAGGCGGCGTTTCGGCACTGCGGCCGCCGGTGCCTCTCCCGCCCCCGCGCCTGCACGCGCTTCTGTGCCCGCATTCAATCCCGCATTCAATCCTATGGCGCGGCGCAGCGCCCCGACGTTTCCCGCGAGCCTCGCCCCCGACGGCGTGAGGGGCGGCGCCTGCTCGGCCGGCACCCGGGCGAGAGCGCGCCGCTCCGGCTTGCGCGGCATCACCTGGTGCAGCGCGTCGAGCAGTTCGTGCGCGCTCTGGAAGCGATCCTCGGGACGCTTCGCGAGCGCCTTCGCCATGATCGCGTCGATCTGCGCCGGCAGTTCCGGATTGATGCTCGAGGGCGCGGGCGGCGCATTCTCGAGGATCTGTTTGAGCAGGTGAGCAATCCGGCCTTCGAACGGCCGCTTGCCGACCAGCACCTCGTACACGATCACCGCGGCGGAATACACATCCGAGCGCTCGTCGGTCGGCTGTCCGTTGAACTGCTCCGGCGACATGTAGAACGGCGTGCCGAGGATCTCGCCGACCTTGGTGAGGTGCGACAGCTCGATGCGCGCAATGCCGAAATCGGTGATCTTCGCCACGCCCATCTGGCTGATGAGAATGTTGCCGGGCTTGATGTCGCGGTGAATGACGCCGCGCGCGTGCGAGTAGTCGAGCGCGCCGAGCAGGTCTTCCAGCGCTTCGGGCAGCGTCCTGAGGTCCGGCCGCCAGCCGGCGAGCAGGTGATCGCGCAGCGAAAGGCCCTCCACCAGTTCCATCGCGATGTAGGCATGCACCTCGTCTTCGCCGTACTCGTAGATCCCGACGATGTTCGGGTGCAGCAGCCTGCCTGCGGCCCGCGCTTCGCGCCTGAATCGCTCGAGCAGCCTGCTGCCGCCGCCGGAGGACGTGAACTCGGCCTTGGACAGGACCTTCAGCGCGACCTGACGGCCGATCTCCGGGTCGAGCGCCCTGTAGACGACCGCCATGCCGCCGCGCCCGAGTTCGGCCTCGATCAGGTACTTGCCGATGCGATGCGGCGCGGTCACGGAAGCGTCAGGCTGCCAGCGCATCCGCCGGCGCCCTGACCGGCAGCACGACGACAAAGCGCGTGCCCTTGCCGAGCTCGGATGCGACTTCGATGCGGCCGCCGTGGCTCTCGATGATCTTGTAGGAAATCGACAGCCCGAGGCCGGTGCCCTTGCCGACCGCCTTGGTGGTGAAGAATGGATCGAAGATCTTCTTCAGCAGTTCCGGAGCGATACCATGGCCATTGTCGGTCACTTCCACGGCCACATGGCCCGGGTCGCGCAGCATGGTGCGCACCGTGATCACGCCGCCTGAATCGGGTGTGGCCTGCGCGGCATTGGTGAGCAGGTTGAGGAACACCTGGTTGATCTGCGACGGCGAGCAACTCACCTTGGGGATCTTCCCGAACAGCTTCTTCACGGTGCGGTGCCTGAGGAGATTGCGGCCGATCGTGATCGAGCTTTCGATGCCTTCGTTGAGATCGAAATCGGCGATTTTGGCGCGGTCGAGGCGGCTGAAGTCCTTGAGGCTCGTAATGATGTCGGAAATCTGCGCAATGCCGTACAAACCGTCCTTGATCAGCGTATCGACCTGGGCGAGCGCGCCGCCGCGCTGCAGGCCCGCTGCCAGTTCCTGCACGCTGGCAAACCGGGCTGCGAGTTGTGCCTCGTCCGGGCTCTCCGAGCCGACCAGCGCGATCAGCTGCTCGACTTCGCCCGCAAGGCGGGCGGTGTCCGCGAGCCCGCCGCGCACCGCCTCGAGGCTCGACTTCACGTAGGCAAGGGGCGTATTCACCTCGTGCGCGATGCCCGCCACCATCTGCCCGAGCGAGGACATTTTCTCGCTCTGGATCAGCATCGCTTCGGACTCCTTCAATTTCGCAAGCGCGTCCGACAACTCGGCCGTGCGCTCCGCGACGCGGCGCTCGAGCCCCTCGTTGGCTTGCTTCAACTGCAGGTTGACGCTTCGAATCACGGCTGCGCTCTCGTAGACGCGGTACGCCAGATACAGCAGCACCGTGAGCAGGAACGCCGAATAGAACAGCAGCAGCACGCGGTAGCGGTCGGCTTCGTCGGCGAGGTCGTCGAAGGCACGCTCGATGCTTCGATGCAGCAGGTCCAGGCGCGGTCCGGTGGAACTGAAAAACGCCTGCTGGAACAGCCGATCCTCATCGGCGGCGGCTGGCGTTCGCGTCTCGTCGCTGGCGGCGGCAAGGCGCGCGCGCGCGGCCGCGTGGCGCTCGAGCAACCCGGCTTTTTCGGCGAACGCCTGCCTGAGCGCCGAGAGCTCGAGCCCGAGATGTGCCCGGCCGAGTGCGAGCGCCTGCTGTTCGAGCTTCGCATGCAGCGTCGCAAAGGAGGCGGGCTGCGCCGCGGGTTTGTCCGGCGCCAGCGCGTGCGCGCTCACCAGCCGGTCGCTCCAGCGCGAATCGAGCTCGCGCAACTCGCGCAAGGTCGCGAGCGCGCCACTCGCAACGCTCAACTCGACGGTGCGGCTCTGTAGGTAGAGGAATGCCCAACCGCCGGCGAGCACCGCTGCCATGGCGGCGTAAAGAAAGTATCGGAGCACTCGCATGGGCAGTCCGGACGGCCCCTCAACCGCTGATACGCCTTGAATCGGCCGAGTATACCGGCCGCCCCGCGCTCGCCTCGCTGGGCGCGGCCCGCCTGACGATATTTCACCGAGGCGAGCGGCGCGCTCGTCAGGCGGAAGGAACCGCCGGCAGCGTTCCGCCCGAGCGCATCAGCGCCTCGATCTGGGCGGCGGGCACCGGCCGGCTGTAGTGGTAGCCCTGCGCCTCGTCGCAGCCGAGCACGGCGAGGCGCTGCGCCTGCTCGGATGTTTCCACGCCCTCGGCAATGACTTCCTTTCCGAGCGAGTGGACCAGCGCGATGATGCCACCGACGATGCTCGCGTCCTCGGCGTTCCCCACCATCCCGTTGACGAAGGAGCGGTCGATCTTGACCGTGTCCACCGGCAGGCGGGCCATGTAGCTGAGCGACGAGTGCCCGGTGCCGAAATCGTCCATCGAAACGTGGATGCCGAGCCCGCGCAGGATCGACAGCTTGCGCTTGCTCGCTTCCACGTCGCGCATCAGCAGGCTTTCGGTGATTTCGAGCTCGAGCCGCCCGGCAGCATCGCTCGAGCGCTGCACTGCGAAGATCACCCTGTCGACAAAGTCCTCGCGCTGCAGCTGGATCGCCGACACGTTGACCGCCACACGCGTGACCGCGAGCCCTTTGGCCGCCCACACGCCGAAGTCGGTCAGCGCGCGCCCGATCACCCAGAGCCCGACCTCGACGATCAGCCCGGTCTCTTCGAGAATCGGAATGAAGCGGTCCGGCGGCACCAGGCCCTTCTCGTCCGGATTCTGCCATCGAATCAGAGCCTCGACACCGGTCACGCGTCCGTCCGCAAGGTTCACCTTGGGCTGGTAGTGCAGCACGAACTCCTGCCGCTCCAGCGCGCGCCGCAGCTTGTTCTCCATCGCCAGCGCCTCGGCCACGCGCGCATTCATCTCCGGTGCATAGAAAACGATGCGATCACCGGAGCGTTTGCTGCGCCGCAGGGCGGCCTCCGCATTGTGCAGCAGCGCGACGGCGTCGGCGCCGTCAGCGGGGTGAAGCGCGACCCCGATCCTGCATGAGACGCTCAGTTCCTCGCCGCGCAGCGCGAACGGCGCGTGAAAGCAGGCCCTGGCGATCGCGTCCACCGCCCGGTTCACTTCCTCCGCCGTGCGCGCGCCCCGGAGCGTGAGCGCGAACATGTCGGTGCCGATGCGCGCGGCGGTGTCGTTGGCGCGCAGCAGCCTCTCGCCAACGCCGCGCAGCAGCTCGTCGCCCGCCTGCCGGCCAAGCGTCTCGTTCACGTGCCGGAAGCGCTCCAGGTCAAGCAACACCGCTGCGATGAACGGCGCCTCTCCGCCGCGTGCATGCAGGCTGTGCGAAAGCCGATCGTGGAACAGCGTGCGGTTGGGCAGCCCGGTGAGCGGATCGTAGAAGGCGAGGTAATTGAGCCTCTCCGCCTTCTCGATGTGGTCGACCGCAAACGCGATATCGCCCGCCAGTTCCGTCAGCAGCTTCAGCTCTTCCTCGTCGAAAGAGCCGGCCTCATCCGTATACAGGGCGAGCACGCCTACTGCTTCATTCGCAACCAGCAACGGCAGGACGGCAACCGATCGGGTCCCTCTCTCGGCGTGTTCCTTCCTGAACCGGACCGCGGGATCGTTTTGCGTGTCGTTGGAGAAGAAGGCTTTTTTCTCCCTGACCGCGCGCGCGACCAGGGTGTCTCCGATGGGTTTGTCGGTTGCCAAGGATATTTGATTTTTGATGAATGTCATGTGCTCCGGTGTCGCACCCGCCGAGGCGACCGGCACGATCCTCATCGCGTTCCGGTCGACCAGGCCTATCCAGGACGTCCGGAAATGGCCTGCCTCGATGGCGATCCGGCACGCCCCCTTGAAAAGCTCGTCCCTGTCGCTCACACGAACGATCAGCGCGTTGATGCCGCTCAGCACGGCATACACGCGGTTGAGGGCCTTCACCTTGACCTCCGCTTCCTTGCTATCGGTAATGTCCTCGGCAATGCCCGCGATGCGGTAGATTTCGCCGGCATCGTCGCGTATCGGGTAGGCGCGCACATGAATCCTGCGCAAGGTGCCGTCCCCACGCAATATGCGGTACTCATCGTCGAGTCGGCCGGTGATCTGCATGCGCTCGAGGTTTGCGATGGCGCTTGCCCGGTCGTCGGGATGGATCGATTCGGTCCAGGACCGGGGATTCTCATACAGGCTCGCGGCGCTGCGCCGCCAGATTTCCTCATAGGCCGGATTCACGTACAGCATCTGCATGTTCGCAGCATCGATCAGAAAGAACACCTCGCGGATGTTCTCGGCCATCTGCCGGAAGCGCAACTCGCTCGCGCGCAGCGCCTCCTGCGCCCGCGTGCGCTCGACCGCTTCGATCTGCAGCTTCGCCGCGTGGCGCTGGATGACGTCGTAGAAACCGAGATTCTCGTAGAGCAGCGCGAGTTTGGTGGCCATGATGTTCGCGAGCCGCTCATCCTCCACGCTGAACTCTGCAGCGCCCGTTTTGCCGGCAAAGTAGATCCAGCCGTATACCCGGTCCGGAGAACGGATCGGCACGGCGAGAATGTTGGGAACCGGCGGATGTCCCGCCGGCAGGCCCTCCGCTCCCGCTTCGGAGTCGAGGTTGCGCGCCCGGATCGCGCGATGGCCTGAAAGCAGCGATCCCAGCAGACCCGCGCGCCCATTGTCGCCGGTCTGAAAGATGCGCGGCTCGATGCCTTTGGCATAGACGTAACGAAGCGCCAATTCCTGCTCGTCGAGCACGCCGACCCCGGCGTACTTCGAATCGACGATGTCGCAGGCCGCGGCGAACATCAGCTGGACAAGCTTCGCCGGATCGCGTTCTGCCCCCATCTCCATGCCGACTTCGATCACGCCGGACAGACGCGACATGACGCGCTGCAGGCTCTCGACGTTCGCGGACAACTTCTTCGACAGGCCCCTCGCCAGATCGCGCTGGGCAATCAGCTTTGCGCTGTGATCGATGACCTCGTCGAATTCCAGCTTCACGGACTGCAGGTCCTTGATATATCGCCTGCCTGGATCATCGAGCTGCCGCAGCACGTCCTCTTCGGCAACCGCTTGCTTCGCGGCGGCGGCTGAATCGGAAGCGGATACCTCGACGCCGAGCGCCTTGTTCACCGCTGCCAGTATCGCCTGCAGTTCAATGGGTTTCGACAGCACGATTTCGACCCCGCACGACTGCGCCACCATCCGCGCCTCCCGCGCACGGTAGGTGGCGGTAAGGAAAATGACGGGCGTCGCTGCCAGTTCAGGGTCGCTTCTCAGATGCTGGACGAATTCGTAGCCGTCCATGTTCGGCATCAGGATGTCGGTGATCACCAGGTGCGGACGCTCCGCGCGGACCAGATCCAGCGCATCGGCGCCGTTCGCGGCCTCGAGCAGCCGGTGGCCGCCGCGGCCGAGCAACGTCGTCAGGAACTGGCGGTTGCTGGCGCGGTCGTCAACGATCAGGATCGTCGCCATGGTCAACCCTTGCGAGGCTCGCTGAGGCAGGCTTCGATTTCACGCGCCGGGCCTTGCTCCAGTACAGCACGCACCCTTCGGTCGTCGTTGCGACGATCGCGTCTGGGCTCTGGTCGAGCAGCAGCTTGCTGAAATCCGTTTCAGTTTTAATGCGCCTCCAAAAGGCTTGGGCGTTCGGCGGCGTCGCACCTACCCTAGCCCTTTTGGGAGACGCTGGCTATAGAGAAACCGCGATCGTCTGTACGGAATTCCCCTACAGCAACTGCAGTCCGGGAACCCGGCCTCAACCAGCATGTGCCTCGATGTAACGCTTCACCGCGGCGGCATCGGGCTCGATGACTTGCAACCGCTGCGGCAGCGCTTCGATGTTTTCGTAGCCCTTCGGCCGCACCGGCTCCCGGCCGAGCGCCTCGCGGATCGCATCGGCAAATTTCGCCGGCTGCGCGGTCTCCAGGCATACCAGCGGCACGCCGGTCTCGCGATACTCGAGCCCGACCTTGATCCCGTCCGCAGTGTGCGTGTCGACCATCCGCCCGTAGCGCTCGAACACTCGGCGGATGGTCGCGATCCGGTCGGAGTGGCTGCTCGAGCCGGAAACGAATCCCGTTACCGCCACGCGCGCGAAATCAGCCGATCCGGAGAGATCGAAAAAACCCTCGCGTTCGAGCTGTTTCCACAAGTCCATCACCCGCGCGGGGTCGCGGCCGACCAGGTCGAACACATAGCGCTCGAAGTTCGACGCCTTGGCGATGTCCATCGAGGGGCTCGAGGTCGCCTTCACTTCCGCGCTCGCGCGGACGCGGTAGCGACCGGTACGGAAGAACTCGTCGAGCACGTCGTTTTCGTTGGTGGCGAGAACCAGCTGCTTGACCGGCAGGCCCATGCAGCGCGCGACGTGTCCGGCGTAGATGTTGCCGAAGTTGCCCGTAGGCACCGCGAACGAGACCTGCTCCGCGTCCGATCGCGTCGCGCGCAGATAGCCCCAGAAGTAATACACCACCTGCGCGGCGATCCGCGCCCAGTTGATCGAATTCACGCTGCCGATCTTGCGCTGCGCCTTGAATTGCGCGTCGCCCGACACCGCCTTGACGATGTCCTGGCAGTCGTCGAACACGCCCTGCACCGCGACGTTGAAGATGTTCGCGTCCTGCAGCGAGTACATCTGCGCGCTCTGGAAGGCGCTCATGCGGCCCTGCGGCGAGAGCATGAACACGCGGATGCCCCGCTTGCCGCGCATCGCGTACTCGGCGGCCGAACCCGTGTCGCCCGAGGTGGCGCCGAGGATGTTGATTTCCGCTCCCCGCTTGGCCAACGCGTATTCGAACAGGTTGCCGAGGAACTGCATCGCCATGTCCTTGAACGCGAGCGTCGGCCCGTTGGAAAGCTCGAGGATGTGCAGGCCCGGCTCCAGGGTCGCGAGCGGCGCGATCTCATCGCTGCCGAACGCGTAGCGCGTATAGGTGCGCGCGACGAGCGCCTTCAGGTCCGCAGCCGGGATGTCGTCGATGAAGCGCGACAGTACGGCGCAGGCCAGATCGGCGTAAGGCTTGCCGCGCAACGCGGACAGTTCGCCCGCGGAGAAGCGCGGAACCGCCGCGGGAACGAACAATCCGCCGTCCGGCGCAAGCCCCTCGAGCAGGATGTCGGTGAAGCGCTGGGGGTCGGCGCCACCCCGCGTGCTGACGTAGCGCATCGCTACAGCAACTCCTCGAGCCGGATCCGCGTCACCTTGCCCGCCACGGCCCTGAGCCTTTCGATCCTCGCGATCGCGGCATTGACGTTCTTCTCCACCGCGCGGTGGGTGAGCATGACGATGTCGACGCTGCGCTCGGCCTGCGCGGGCTCCTTTTGCACCATCGCGCCGATCGAGATCGAGCCGAGGGCGAGAATCCGCGTGATGTCGGCCAGCACGCCCGGCCGGTCGAGCACGCGCATGCGCAGGTAGTATGAGGTTTCGACCTCGCCGATCGGCAGGATCCTGTCGGCCGACAGGCGGTCGGGCTGGAACGCAAGGTGCGGCACGCGATGCTCCGGATCGGCGGTGATCAGGCGCGTCACGTCCACCAGGTCCGCCACCACGGCGCTGGCGGTCGGCAGGCTGCCTGCGCCGGCCCCGTAATACATCGTCGGCCCGACCGCATCGCCTTTCACGAGGATCGCGTTCATCACGCCTTCCACGTTGGCGATCAGCCGCCGCGTCGGCACCAGCGTGGGATGCACGCGCAGTTCGATGCCCCGCTTCGCTCGCTTGGTAATGCCGAGCAGCTTGATGCGGTAGCCGAGCTGCTCGGCATAGCGGATATCGTCCTGCGTGAGGCTGCCGATGCCTTCGGTGTAGGCCTTGGCGAACTGCATCGGAATGCCGAACGCGAGCGCCGCCATGATGGTGAGCTTGTGCGCCGCATCGATGCCTTCGATGTCGAAGGTCGGATCGGCCTCGGCGTAACCCTTCGCCTGCGCGTCCTTCAGCACCGTGGCGAACGGCAGGCCCTTGTCGCGCATCTCCGACAGGATGAAGTTGGACGTGCCGTTGATGATGCCGGCGATCCACTCGATGCGGTTGGCGCTCAATCCCTCGCGCAGCGCCTTGATGATCGGCACGCCGCCGGCAACCGCCGCCTCGAACGCGACCATCACGCCTCGCTTCTGCGCCGCCTTGAAGATCTCGTTGCCGTGGGTCGCGAGCAGCGCCTTGTTGGCGGTGACGACGTGCTTGCCGTGCCCGATGGCCTCCAGCACGAGCTGCTTCGCGACCGTATAGCCGCCGATCAGTTCGATGACGATGTCCACATCCTTGCCGCGCACCACCTCGAATGCGTCCGCGGTCACGCGCGCGCGCGCGCCGACGATCTTGCGCGCGCGCGCGACGGCCTTGTCCGCGACCACGGTGATGCGGATCGCGCGTCCGGCGCGGCGCTCGATTTCGCCGGCGTTGCGGCGCAGCACCTCCCAGGTGCCGCCGCCCACGGTGCCGATGCCCAGCAGTCCCACGCGGATCGGTTTCACAGCAATCCGTCCTTCTTGAACATCTCCTTCACGCCGCGCGTCGCCTGGCGCAGGCGGTGCTCGTTCTCGATCAGCGCGATCCTCACGTGATCATCGCCGTAGTCGCCGAAACCGATGCCCGGCGACACCGCGATTTTGGCCTGCCCGAGCAGCCGCTTGGCGAACTCGAGCGAACCCAGCTTGGCGTACGCCTCGGGGATCTTCGCCCAGACGTACATCGAGGCCTTCGGGTTCTCGACCATCCAGCCGGCGTCGTGCAGGCCCTTGACCATCACGTCGCGGCGCTTCTGGTACGTCTGGCGGATTTCCGCGACGCACTCCTGCGGGCCGTCGAGCGCGACGATCGAGGCGATCTGGATCGGGGCGAACGCGCCGTAGTCGTGGTAGCTCTTGATGCGCGCGAGCGCGTGCACCAGTTCCCGGTTGCCGGCCATGAAGCCGATGCGCCAGCCGGCCATGTTGTAGCTCTTGGACATGGTGAAGAACTCGACCGCCACGTCGCGCGCGCCCGGCACCTGCATGATCGAGGGTGCGCGCCAGCCGTCGAAGGTGATGTCGGCGTACGCAAGGTCGTGCACCACCAGAATGTCGTGCTCGCGCGCGAGCGCGATGATGCGCTCGAAAAAAGGCAGCTCTACGCACATCGCCGTCGGGTTCGACGGAAAACCGAGGATCAGCATCTTCGGCTTGGGGATCAGCTCGCGGATTGCGCGCTCGGTTTCCGCGAAGAAGTCGACACCGGGCGTCATGCGCACCGAGCGGATGTCGGCACCGGCGATGATCGCGCCGTAGATGTGGATCGGGTACGAAGGGTTCGGCACCAGCACCGTGTCGCCGCGCTCGAGTGTCGCGAGCATCAGGTGCGCCAGACCTTCCTTGGAGCCGATCGTGACGATCGCCTCGCTCTCGGGATCGAAGTCGACGCCGTAGCGGCGCCGGTACCAGTCGCAGATCGCGCGCCGCAGCCGCGCAATGCCTTTGGATACCGAGTAGCCGTGCGTGTCCTGGCGCTGCGCCGCCTCGACCAGCTTGTCGACGATGTGCTTCGGCGTGGGCCCGTCGGGATTGCCCATCGACAGGTCGATGATGTCCTCGCCGCGGCGGCGCGCCGCCATCTTCAACTCCGCGGTGACGTTGAAGACGTAAGGCGGGAGGCGTTTGATTCGGGCGAACTCGCGCATGATCGCGTTGGGGGATGCAGGGGAAAAAGGGATAGAATTTTACGTGAGCCCGCCTTCGACACCAAGCACAGAAACGGTTTTTCGTCCTTGAAACTGCATCTCGACGGTTCGGCCGGCCTCAACGTGTTCACCGCTTACGCGCAAGGCTGCGTGTTCGTCAACGGCGCGCGGCACGCGTCGAACATGATCGTGATGCCCGAGCGCATCCTGCCCTGGAGCGCCGCGGGGTTCGAGCAACTCGCCCTCGAGGACTTCGAGGCGCTGTCGCGCCTGCCGCTGGAAGTCGTGCTGCTCGGCACCGGCGAGCGGCTGCGCTTTCCGCACCCGCGCCTTACGCAACCGCTCGCTGCCGCGCGCATCGGACTGGAAGTCATGGATGTAGCGGCCGCGTGCCGCACCTACAATATCCTGATGGCCGAGTCGCGCAAGGTCGCCGCTGCCCTGTTGTTCGACTGACCGGCGATGAATCGATCTGACACGCGGGCGCTGGTCCTGCTGCTCGCGGCCTTTGCCCTGACTTGGTTTTGCAACCTCGATCAACGCAAACTGGCCAAATCCGACGAAGGCCGCTACGCCGAGATACCGCGCGAGATGGTCGCAAGCGGCGACTGGCTTACGCCGCGGCTGAACGACTACAAGTACTTCGAGAAACCCCCCCTCCAGTATTGGGCGACCGCGCTGGCATACAAGGCGTTCGGGGAGAACGAATGGACCGCGCGTCTATGGACCGGTCTGACGGGATTCCTCTGCGTTCTGCTGGTCTTTTACGCCGGCAATAGAATTGCCGCGCCGCCCGCCGGTCTGTACGCCGCGGCCGTGCTCGGGAGCTCGGCACTTTACGTGTTGATGGGCCATTTCCTCACGCTCGACATGGCCCTCAGTTTCTTTCTCGCGCTGACGGTGCTCGCGTTCGTGCTGGCACAGCGCGATGGCGTCGCTGCCGCGCAATCGCGTCGCTGGATGCTGGCGGGTTGGGCGGCGATGGCACTTGCCGTGCTTTCCAAGGGCCTCGTCGGCGCGGTCCTGCCGATGGCCGGCGTAGCCCTCTATGTGCTGGTGCAGCGCGACTGGGGAATGTTGCGCCGACTGAGCATTGTCCCGGGCGGCGCGCTGTTTCTGGCCATCGCCG
>JADGRQ010000031.1 GCA_017880775.1 Burkholderiales bacterium
CTGATCGTGCCGGTGGCGATGGAAGAGGGCCTGCGCTTTGCCATCCGCGAGGGCGGCAAGACCGTCGGCGCCGGCGTCGTCGCCAAGATCATCGAGTGAGGGCTACGGGTGAGGCGCTACCGCAGGGGCATAGCTCAACTGGCAGAGCGTCGGTCTCCAAAACCGAAGGTTGGGGGTTCAATCCCCTCTGCCCCTGCCACTTTGAACTGAACGGGAAGCCGATGGCAGATACGATCAAGCTGGTAGCGGCCGTAATGCTCGTTGCAGCGGGAGTGGCAGGGTACTACGCGCTCGGCGAGGCGGCACTGATCCTGCGCGTGCTCGCGATCGCGGCCGGGTTCGCGGCAGGCGCGGCGGTCGCGGCGCTCTCCGATCGGGGGCGTGAATTCATCGCGTTCGCGCGCGAGGCGGTGGTGGAGACGAAAAAAGTCGTCTGGCCGACGCGCAAGGAGACGATGCAGACCACGGCCGCGGTGTTCGGATTCGTGGTGGTGATGGGGGTGTTTCTTTGGATGACCGACAAGACGCTCGAATGGATGTTGTACGACCTGGTCCTGGGCTGGAAGAAATGACGAGCAAGAAGTGGTACGTCGTGCATGCCTACTCCGGCTTCGAGAAATCGGTGCAGCGGGCACTCGAGGATCGCATTCGCCGTGCCGGGATGGAAGACAGGTTTGGCAAGATCCTGGTGCCGGTGGAAGAGGTCGTCGAGATGAAGGGCGGCCAGAAGCACATGTCGGAGCGCAAGTTCTTCCCCGGCTACGTGCTGGTCGAGATGGAGATGGACGACGACACCTGGCACCTGGTGAAGAGCACCGACAAGGTGACCGGATTCATCGGCGGCACCTCGACCCGGCCCTCGCCGATCCGCGAGCGCGAGGTCGCTGCCATCATGGACCAGATGCGCGAGGGCGTGGAAAAACCCAAGCCCAAGGTGCTGTTCGAGAACGGCGAGCTGGTGCGCATCAAGAACGGCCCATTCACTGATTTCCAGGGCACCGTCGAGGACGTCAATTACGAGAAGTCCCGCATGCGTGTGGCGGTGACGATTTTCGGGCGATCGACCCCGGTCGAGCTCGAGTTCGGCCAGGTCGAGAAGGCCTGACGCTTAAGGCAGCACAGTCGCGGGGAGAGACGGCCAGTCTCGCGTGCACCCGCCCATAGGAGAGCGACATGGCGAAGAAGATCATCGGATTCATCAAGCTGCAAGTGCCGGCGGGCAAGGCGAACCCCTCGCCGCCCATCGGGCCCGCGCTCGGCCAGCGCGGCCTGAACATCATGGAGTTCTGCAAGGCGTTCAACGCCCAGACCCAGAAGGTGGAGCCCGGATTGCCGCTGCCGGTGGTGATCTCGGCCTACTCCGACAAGAGCTTCACGTTCATCATCAAGACGCCGCCCACCGCGGTGCTGATCAAGAAGGCGGCGGGCATCGACAAGGGCAGCCCGCGACCGCATACCGACAAGGTGGGCAAGATCACGCGCAAACAGGTCGAGGAGATCGCGAAGACCAAGACGCCGGACCTGACCGCCGCGGACCTCGATGCGGCGATGCGCACCGTTGCCGGCAGCGCCCGCTCGATGGGCATCATTGTGGAGGGCCTGTGACCATGCCCAACGTTTCCAAGCGGCGCAAGGCGTTCGCCGCAAAGGTCGATACGACGAAGGCCTACGCGGTGATGGACGCGATGCAGCTCGTCAAGCAGACGGCGACTGCCAAGTTCGACGAGTCGGTCGACGTTGCGGTAAACCTCGGCATCGATGCGAAGAAATCGGACCAGACGGTGCGCGGCTCGGTGGTCCTGCCCGCCGGAACCGGCAAGAAGGTGCGCGTCGCGGTGTTCGCGCAGGGCGACAAGGCGAAGGCCGCCACGGACGCCGGCGCGGAGCTGGTCGGGTACGAAGATCTTGCCGAGAGCATCAAAGCGGGCAAACTGGATTTCGACGTGGTGATCGCTTCGCCCGACACGATGCGCGTCGTCGGCGGTCTCGGGCAGATCCTCGGCCCGCGCGGGCTGATGCCGAACCCCAAGGTCGGCACCGTCACCCAGGACGTGGCCGGGGCGGTGAAAAACGCCAAGGCCGGCCAGGTGCAGTTCCGCGCGGACAAGACCGGCATCGTGCAGTGCCGGATCGGCCGCGCGTCGTTCACGTCCGAGCAACTGCGCGACAACCTTGCCGCGCTGGTCGAGGCGCTGAATCGCGCCAGGCCGCAGAACACCAAGGGCGTGTACCTGAAAAAGCTTTCGGTATCGAGCACGATGGGAGTCGGCGTAAAGGTCGATCCCGCGTCGCTCGGGGCACAAGGACAGGCAGGGCAATGAACTTTGGGCTGCCGCCGGGTCAAACCGCGGCTGCTGTCAAAGACCGTAGGGGCCGGCGCGGGTTTCGGACCTGCAGGCTTAATCGGGCAGCACCCTACGCAGACGGCGTTCCTGAAGAAAGGTCGCCGAGGGGGGGGCGCAGCAGGAAGTCCGCGGCGTCCCGTATTTGCAACCGGTAGGTACAACTGATGCAACCCAGGAGGTAGACCTTTGGGCTTGAGTCTGGAACAGAAGCAGATCGTGGTCTCGGAGATTGCCGGCCAGCTCGCCAGCGCGCAGGCGGTGATCGTCGCCGAGTATCGCGGCCTCGACGTCGGCGTGTTGACCGACTTGCGCGCCAGGGCGCGCAAGTCGGGCGTTTACCTGCGCGTGCTGAAGAACACTCTCGCGCGGCGTGCCGTCAAGGACACGCCGTTCGCGAAGCTGGCCGACCAGATGGTCGGCCCGCTGATGTACGGCATTGCGCAGGACCCGGTCGGCTGCGCCAAGGTGCTCGCGGATTTTGCCAAGGTGAACGAGAAATTCGTGATCCGCGGCGGCGCGATGCCCAACGCGATGATGACGGCGGGGGAAATCAAGGTGCTGGCAGCGATGCCCAGCCGCGAGGAACTGATCGCGAAGCTGATGGGCACCATGTGTGCGCCGGTGACGAAGCTGGTGCGCACCATGAACGAGGTGCCGGGCAAGTTCGTGCGCACCATGGCCGCGCTGAGAGACCACAGAGAGAGGCAGGCCGCCTGAGCGGCCCGCTGTTGGACCTAGTCAACCCATTCTTCAGGAAACATTCGGAGCACAACATGGAACGAACGCAAATTCTGGAAGCCATTTCGAGCATGACCGTCCTCGAGTTGTCGCAGCTCATCAAGGACATGGAAGAGAAGTTCGGCGTGTCCGCCGCGGCCGCGGTGGCCATGGCCGGCCCTGCGGCCGGGCCGGCGGCTGCCGCGGCAGAGGTGCAGACCGAGTTCACGGTGATGCTGCTGGCCGCGGGCGAGAACAAGGTGAACGTGATCAAGGCGGTGCGCGAACTCACCACCCTCGGCCTGAAGGAGGCCAAGGACCTGGTGGACGGCGCGCCCAAGGCGGTGAAGGAAGGCGTTTCGAAGGCGGACGCGGACGCGGTCGCCAAGAAACTGTCCGACGCCGGCGCAAAAGTCGAGATCAAGTAACCCGCGTGCACGTGCGTCCGGGCGGTGCCGTCCAGGCCCGGGCGCTCGAGCGCAACGGAAAGGCGCGGTGCGCCTTTCCCTTGCCCTTGAGAGTTTCGCCCCACAGGAGCGTCCATGACCTATTCACTGACCGAGCGTAAGCGCATCCGCAAGAGCTTCGCCAAACGCGCAGCGGTGCTGAACGTGCCGTTCCTGATCGCCACGCAGCTCGAGTCGTACGCAGCCTTTCTGCAGGCGTCGGTCGCCCCCGACCAGCGCAAGAACGAAGGGCTGCAGGCCGCGTTCACGTCGATCTTCCCGATCGAGAGCCACTCCAAGAACGCGCGCCTCGAGTTCGTGAGTTTCACTCTCGGCGAGCCGCCGTTCGACGTGAAGGAATGCCAGCAGCGCGGATTGACGTATGCCAGCCCGTTGCGCGCCAAGGTTCGCCTGACGATTTTCGACAAGGAGGCCGCCAAGCCCACCGTCAAGGAAGTGAAGGAGCAGGAGGTGTACATGGGCGAGATCCCGCTCATGACCACCACCGGCTCGTTCGTCATCAACGGCACCGAGCGCGTGATCGTGTCGCAGCTGCACCGCTCGCCCGGGGTGTTCTTCGAGCACGACCGCGGCAAGACCCACTCCAGCGGAAAGCTGCTGTTCTCCGCGCGCGTGATCCCCTACCGCGGTTCGTGGCTGGATTTCGAGTTCGACGCCAAGGACTACGTCTACTTCCGCGTCGACCGCCGCCGCAAGATGCCGGTGACGATCCTGCTCAAGGCGCTCGGCTATACGCCGGAGCGGATCCTGAAGGTGTTCTTCCAGTTTGACACCTTCCACCTCGAGTCGTCGAAGGTGCTGTTCGAGATGGTGCCGGAGCGCCTGCGCGGCGAAGTTGCGCGCTTCGACATCAACGACAAGGCGGGCAAGCTGATCGTCGCCAAGGACAAGCGGATCACCGTCAAGCACATCCGCGACATGGAATCGGCAGGGCTCAAGCGCATCGACGCGCCCGACGAGTTCATCATCGGCCGCGCACTTGCGCACAACGTGGTGAACGCCGATACCGGCGAGATCGTGGCCAACGCCAACGACGAGATCACCGATGAGCTGCTGGCCAAGCTGCGCGAGGCGGGCGCGAAGAAGGTGCAGACCCTGTTCACTAACGACCTCGATCAGGGCACCTATATCTCGCAGACGCTGCGCATCGACGAAACCGCGGACATGAACGCGGCTCGCGTCGCGATCTACCGCATGATGCGGCCCGGCGAGCCGCCCACGGCAGACGCGGTCGAGTCGCTGTTCAACGGGCTGTTTTTCGCCGAGGAGCGCTACGACCTGTCGGCGGTCGGGCGCATGAAATTCAACCGCCGCTGCAACGTGCCGAGCGAATCCAGCTGGCAGCTCCGCCTGCGCAACCTTGCGCTCAGCAAGGAGACCGCGGAGGCGCTGCGCGCACATTTCGATTTCGCGCCAGAGCTCTCGCTCAACAAGGTCTCGCTCGAGGGCATCACCAGCGTGGCGCAGGCGAACGAGGCGGCCGAGAAGATGTTCCACGACCTCAAGTCCAAGGGCGTCGACAAGCAGAAGCTCGAGGTGAAGGTCGAGCAGCGCTTTACGCTCAGTCCGCTCGACATCGTCGAGGTGATCCGGATCCTGGTGGAACTTCGCAATGGCCGCGGCGAGATCGACGACATCGACCACCTCGGCAACCGCCGGGTGCGCTCGGTGGGCGAGCTGGCGGAGAACCAGTTCCGCGCCGGCCTGGTGCGCGTCGAGCGTGCCGTGAGGGAGCGCCTGTCGCAGGCCGAGAGCGACAACCTGATGCCACACGACCTGATCAACGCCAAACCCATTTCCGCGGCGATCAAGGAGTTCTTCGGCTCCAGTCAGCTGTCGCAGTTCATGGACCAGACCAACCCGCTGTCGGAGATCACCCACAAGCGCCGCGTCTCGGCGCTCGGCCCAGGCGGCCTGACGCGTGAGCGCGCGGGCTTCGAGGTGCGCGACGTGCATCCAACGCATTACGGCCGCGTCTGCCCGATCGAGACGCCGGAAGGCCCGAACATCGGGCTGATCAACTCGCTTGCGCTGTACGCGCGCACCAACCGCTACGGCTTCCTGGAGACGCCCTACCGCAAGGTGGTGAACAGCAAGGTGACCAACGAAATCGAGTTCCTGTCGGCGATCGAGGAGAGCCGCTACATGATCGCGCAGGCCAACGCGCAGATCGACAAGAACGGCAAACTCATCGACACGCTGGTGTCGTGCCGCAGCAAGAACGAATTCACGCTGTCGATGCCCGATCGCGTGCAGTACATGGACGTGGCACCCAGCCAGATCGTCTCGCTGGCGGCTTCGCTGATCCCGTTCCTCGAGCACGACGACGCCAACCGCGCGCTGATGGGCTCGAACATGCAGCGCCAGGCGGTGCCGTGCCTGCGCCCGGAAAAGCCGCTCGTAGGCACCGGCATCGAGCGCACGGCGGCGGTGGATTCGGGCACCTGCGTGGTCGCGTTGCGCGGCGGCGTGGTCGACTACGTCGAGGCCAACCGGATCGTGGTGCGCGTCAACGACGACGAGACCGCCGCGGGCGAGGTGGGCGTGGACATCTACAAGCTCACGAAATACACGCGCTCGAACCAGAACACCAATATCAACCAGCGGCCGATCGTGAAGCGCGGCGAGCGCCTGAACAAGGGCGACGTAATCGCCGACGGCGCCTCGACGGACCTGGGCGAGCTGGCGCTCGGCCAGAACATGCTGGTCGCGTTCATGCCCTGGAACGGCTATAACTTCGAGGACTCGATCCTGATCTCCGAGCGGGTGGTCTCCGACGACCGCTTCACGTCGATCCACATCGAGGAACTGACCGTGGTCGCGCGCGACACCAAGCTCGGCTCGGAGGAGATCACGCGCGACATTTCCAACCTTTCGGAAGGGCAGCTCGCGCGGCTGGATGAATCGGGTATCGTCTACATCGGCGCCGAAGTCGAGGCTGGCGACGTGCTGGTGGGCAAGGTGACGCCGAAGGGCGAAACCCAGCTGACACCCGAGGAGAAGCTGTTGCGCGCGATCTTCGGCGAGAAGGCCTCGGACGTGAAGGACACCTCGCTGCGGGTGCCGTCGGGCATTTCCGGCTGCGTGATCGACGTGCAGGTATTCACGCGCGAGGGTATCGAGCGCGACAAGCGCAGCCAGTCGATCATCGAAGACGAGCTGAAGCGCTACAAGACCGACCTCGCCGACCAGTTGCGCATCGTCGAAGGCGACACCTTCGAGCGCCTCGAGCGCCTGCTCAATGGCAAGACCGTCAACGGGGGACCGAAGCGTCTTGCCAAGGGCTCCAAGGTCACCAAATCCTATCTCGAGTCGGTCGAGCGCCACGACTGGTTCGATATCCGGCTGGCGAACGAGGAGGCCGCCGCCCAGGTCGAGGGCCTGAAGGAATCGCTGTCGCAGAAAAAGCGCGAGTTCGATGCGGCGTTCGAGGCCAAGCGCAAGAAGCTCACCCAGGGCGACGAACTGCCGCCAGGCGTGCTGAAGATGGTCAAGGTGCACGTCGGGGTCAAGCGCCGCCTGCAGCCCGGCGACAAGATGGCCGGCCGCCACGGCAACAAGGGCGTGATCTCCAAGATCGTGCCGGTCGAGGACATGCCCTACATGGCTGACGGGACGCCGGTGGACATCGTGCTCAATCCGCTGGGCGTGCCCTCGCGGATGAACGTCGGCCAGATTCTGGAGACCCACCTCGGGTGGGCGGCGAAGGGCCTCGGCATCCGCATCGGCGACATGCTAAAGGCGGGCGCGAAAGCCGCGGAGCTGCGCAAGACGCTCGGCACCATCTACACCTCCAGCGGCAAGGAGGAGGGGATCGAGGCGCTCTCGGACGAGGAGATCAGCGCGCTTGCGCTCAATCTCAAGGACGGTGTGCCGTTCGCGACACCGGTATTCGATGGAGCGTCCGAAAGCGAGATCAACGCGATGCTGGAGACCGCCGGACTGCCAACCACCGGGCAGGTCACGCTGCACGACGGGCGCACCGGCGAGGCGTTCGATCGCCCGGTGACCGTGGGCTACATGCACGTACTCAAGCTGCACCATCTGGTCGACGACAAGATGCACGCGCGCTCGACCGGCCCGTATTCGCTGGTGACGCAGCAGCCGCTGGGTGGCAAGGCGCAGTTCGGCGGCCAGCGTTTCGGCGAGATGGAAGTCTGGGCGCTCGAAGCCTACGGTGCGGCCTACACGCTGCAGGAGATGCTCACGGTCAAGTCCGACGACATCAACGGCCGCACCAAGGTCTACGAGAACATCGTCAAGGGCGACCACAAGATCGATGCCGGCATGCCGGAGTCCTTCAATGTGCTGGTGAAAGAGATCCGCTCGCTGGGGATCGACATCGATCTGGAACGCTACTAGAGATTTTCGAACAAGGAACCGCGATGAAAGCACTACTCGAGCTTTTCAAGCAGGTCCAGCAGGTCGTGGAGTTCGACGCGATCAAGATCGGGCTCGCATCGCCCGAGAAGATCCGGTCGTGGTCTTACGGCGAAGTCAAGAAACCGGAGACCATCAACTACCGGACATTCAAACCGGAGCGCGACGGCCTGTTCTGCGCCAAGATCTTCGGCCCGATCAAGGACTACGAGTGCCTGTGCGGCAAATACAAGCGCCTGAAGCACCGCGGCGTAATCTGCGAGAAGTGCGGCGTGGAAGTGACGCTCGCCAAGGTGCGCCGCGAGCGCATGGGGCACATCGAGCTCGCCAGCCCGACTGCGCACATCTGGTTCCTGAAGAGCCTGCCGTCGCGCCTGGGGCTGGTGCTCGACATGACGCTGCGCGACATCGAGCGCGTGCTGTACTTCGAGGCGTTCGTGGTGACCGACCCGGGCCTCACGCCGCTCAAGCGCTGCCAGCTGCTGACCGAGGACGACTACCTCGCCAAGGTGGAGGAATACGGCGACGATTTCTCCGCGTCGATGGGCGCGGAGGGCATCCGCGCGCTGCTGCGCACGATCGAGCTGACCCGCAGTATCGACACACTGCACGAAGAACTGAAGGCGACGACCTCGGAGGCGAAGATCAAGAAGATCGCCAAGCGCCTGAAGGTGCTTGAGGGCTTCAAGGACTCCGGCATCAAGCCCGACTGGATGGTGATGGAAGTGCTGCCGGTGCTGCCGCCGGAACTGCGGCCGCTGGTGCCGCTCGACGGGGGGCGCTTTGCCACTTCGGACCTGAACGACCTTTACCGTCGCGTGATCAACCGCAACAACCGCCTGAAGCGCCTGCTGGAGCTCAAGGCGCCGGAAATCATCGTGCGCAACGAAAAGCGCATGCTGCAGGAGGCGGTGGATTCGCTGCTCGACAACGGCCGCCGCGGCAAGGCGATGACCGGCGCCAACAAGCGGCCGCTGAAGTCGTTGGCCGACATGATCAAGGGCAAGGGCGGGCGCTTCCGCCAGAACCTGCTCGGCAAGCGCGTCGACTACTCGGGCCGTTCGGTGATCGTGGTGGGTCCGCAGCTCAAGCTGCACCAGTGCGGGCTGCCCAAGAAGATGGCGCTCGAACTGTTCAAGCCGTTCATCTTCAACAAGCTTGAGTTGCTGGGCCTGGCGACCACCATCAAGGCTGCCAAAAAGCTGGTCGAACAGGAAGTTCCCGAGGTGTGGGACATCCTCGAAGAGGTGATCCGCGAGCACCCGGTGATGCTCAACCGCGCACCGACGCTGCACCGCCTCGGCATCCAGGCCTTCGAGCCGGTGCTGATCGAGGGCAAGGCGATCCAGCTGCATCCGCTGGTGTGCTCGGCGTTCAATGCCGACTTCGACGGCGACCAGATGGCGGTCCACGTGCCGCTGTCGCTCGAGGCGCAGATGGAGGCGCGCACGCTGATGCTCGCCTCGAACAACGTGCTCTCGCCGGCCAACGGCGAGCCGGTGATCGTGCCGTCGCAGGACATCGTGCTCGGCCTTTACTACGCCACGCGCCAGCGCATCGGCGTGAAAGGCGAGGGAATGTCGTTTGCCAACCTTGCCGAAGTGTCGCGTGCATACGAGTCGCGCCAGGTCGAATTGCACGCCCGCTGCTGGGTTCGCATCAAGGAATACGACGTTGCCGAAGACGGCACCAAGAAGGAAAGGCTGACGCGCTACGAGACGACCGTCGGGCGGGCGCTGCTGTCGGAAATCCTGCCTGCCGGGCTCCCCTTCGAGTTGATCAACAAGTCGCTGAAGAAAAAAGAGATCTCCAGGCTGATCAACCAGGGCTTCCGCCGCTGCGGCCTGCGCGAAACGGTGATCTTCGCCGACCGGCTTATGAACGCCGGCTTTACCTTCGCCACGCGCGGCGGGATTTCGTTCGGCGTGAACGACATGCGGGTTCCGGCGCAGAAGCCGGAGCTGATCAAGGCGGCCGAGGAAGAGGTCAAGGAGATCGAGAACCAGTACACCTCGGGCCTGGTGACCGTCGGCGAGCGTTACAACAAGGTGGTCGACATCTGGTCGCGCTGCGGCGAGCAGGTTGCCAAGGTGATGATGGAGCAGCTCGGCACCGAGGATGCGGTCGACCGCACCGGCAAGAAAATCAAGCAGGAGGCATTCAACTCGATTTACATGATGGCCGACTCGGGCGCGCGAGGATCGGCTGCGCAGATCCGCCAGCTGGCCGGAATGCGCGGACTGATGGCCAAGCCCGACGGCTCGATCATCGAGACGCCAATTACCACCAACTTCCGCGAAGGCCTGAACGTGCTGCAGTACTTCATCTCCACGCACGGTGCCCGCAAGGGCCTCGCCGATACGGCGCTGAAGACCGCCAACTCGGGCTACCTCACGCGCCGCCTGGTCGACGTCACGCAGGACCTGGTGGTCACCGTGGAGGATTGCAAGACCACCAACGGCATCGTAATGAGGGCGCTGGTCGAAGGCGGCGAAGTCGTCGAAGCGCTGCGTGAGCGCATCCTCGGCCGCGTGGCTGCAATCGATGTGGTCAACCCCGAGAGCCAGGAAACGCTGTACCCGGCCGGCACGCTGCTCGACGAGGACGCGGTGGACGCGATCGAAAGCCTCGGCATCGACGAGGTGAAGGTGCGCACGCCGCTCACCTGCGAAACGCGACGGGGACTGTGCGTGAAATGTTACGGTCGCGATCTGGGCCGAGGCTCGACGGTCAACATCGGCGAGGCGATCGGCGTGATTGCGGCGCAATCGATCGGCGAGCCCGGCACGCAGCTCACGATGCGCACCTTCCACATCGGCGGTGCGGCGAGCCGGACCGCGGTGCAGAGCGAGGTCGAGGCGAAATCAGCCGGAACGGCGCGCTTCACGGCAACCATGCGCTACGTCACCAACTCCAAGGGCGAGAAAGTCGTGATCTCGCGCTCGGGCGAAGTGATCATCGTCGATGACAGCCATCGGGAACGCGAGCGCCACAAAGTGCCCTACGGCGCGCTGCTGTCGGTGGTCGATGGCAAGCAGGTCAAGGCGGGCATGACGCTCGCTGCCTGGGACCCGCACCACCGGCCGATCATCGCCGAGTACGCGGGGACGGTGAAGCTCGAGAACGTGATCGAGAACGTTACCGTCGCCAAGCAGATGGACGAGGTCACCGGGCTTTCGACGCTGGTGGTCATCGATCCGAAGCAGCGCGGTGCGGCGGCGAAGAGCGTGCGTCCACAGGTCAAGCTGCTCAACGAATCGGGCGAAGAAGTGAAGATCGCCGGCACCGACCACGTCGTGAACATCAGCTTTCCGGTGGGCGCGGTAGTCGCGGTGCGCGACGGCCAGCAGATGGGCGTGGGCGAGGTGCTGGCGAGAATCCCGCAGGAGACTGCCAAGACGCGCGACATCACGGGCGGCCTGCCGCGCGTGGCGGAGCTGTTCGAGGCGCGTACGCCCAAGGATGCGGGCATGCTCGCAGAGGTCACCGGTACGGTGAGTTTCGGCAAGGACACCAAGGGCAAGCAGCGCCTGGTGATCACCGACCTCGAAGGCGTGGCACACGAGTACCTGATCTCGAAGGACAAGCACGTGCTGGTGCACGACGGGCAGGTGATCAACAAGGGCGAGTTGATCGTCGACGGTCCGGCCGAGCCGCACGACATCCTGCGGCTGCTCGGCGTGGAGGCTCTGGCGCGCTACATCATCGACGAGGTGCAGGACGTATACCGCCTGCAGGGCGTGAAGATCAACGACAAGCACATCGAAGTGATCGTGCGCCAGATGCTGCGCCGCGTGGAGATCGAGGAGCCGGGCGACGCGCCGTTCATCATCGGCGAGCAGGTCGAGCGCGCCGAAGTGCTGGAGGAGAACGAGAAGGCGACCAACGCGGGCAAGCAGCCGGCAACCTTCCGCTACATGCTGCTCGGCATCACCAAGGCGTCGCTTTCCACCGACTCGTTCATTTCGGCGGCCTCGTTCCAGGAGACCACCCGCGTGCTGACCGAAGCCGCGATCATGGGCAAGCGCGACGAGTTGCGGGGCCTGAAGGAAAACGTGATCGTCGGGCGACTCATCCCGGCGGGCACGGGCCTCGCGTACCACCACATGCGGCGCGACCAGGCAGCCGAGCCGGTATTGCCGGAGGTGCCGGCAGCCGAGGAAACGCCGGCTGCGGAGGCGACGGCCAACGGCGGTTGATGCGGGGGCTCGCTGAAAAAGAAAAGGGCGGCCGAGGCCGCCCTTTTTTTCGCCTGCTTCAATTATTGAAGCCTTCGCCTGCGGATAGCGGCGAACGCTGCTAAACCGAGGCCGAGGAGCGCGAGGCTGGCCGGTTCGGGTACTACTGCAGGAGTGATCGTCAAGGTGCCTTGACCAAATTGGCTTCCATCATCGCCGGTTGCTGATCCAAAGCCGTCGAAGAAGGTGTCGAAGACATTTTCTCCCAGGCAGGTCGAACCAGCGAAATTGAAGCAGAATATGTCTCCCGAAGAAGCGTTGAACGATGCGAAGGAATCGATCACGCCGCCTGCGAGGAAAGTCATGCCGGGATCAATCGTAGACGCAGGCCCAAACTCGATCGTCATCGTAGGAAAAAACAGCGTCAGGAAATCAATGGTGACCGGACGGGTGCCAGCACTGGTATCGGTGAGGTCGTCCAAGCCGAGCGTACCGCTGAAAAGAAAGGGAGTGTCGGCGTCCGGAACGCCGAATCGGCCGCAATCAATGTCGCAAGAACCGGCAAGGTCGTAAACAATCGACGCCTGTGCGCCGGGCGCGAACGCGGACGCAAATGCCACCACGGCAAACGCCGCGAGCTTTCCACGCAGGCCTGAAAATCGTGAGTTCATCGTGCGCTCTCCGCGTTCGGTCGCCGTCCACCGAAGCAAGTTCATGATCTTTTAAAAGCAAATTTTGAGCCACTAATTAAAATGTATATAAATCATACAGTTGATTACTGATTGTCGCCCTTGTCGCGCAGCACCGTAAAGTTTTCCGACAAGGTTCCATGCATATCGAGGCGGCGAGCCGTGGAAAATCTGTTGGATTTATAAGACAATAGCGCGTAATCAACTACTTAGCGCTGACCCGGCAGGGTAAAGTTTTTCGACATCCCACACGAGGTTTCCCGAATCACGGAAAACCCCGGCAATGCCGTTGATCGCCTCACTGCCAACGGCGGCTGAATCCGCGGTTTGGTGGCGAACTTCGAAACGGCGGTTCCGGCCGCCCTTTTTCTGTTCGGCCGCAACCAGTCCAGCATTCGGAACCCGTTGGCAGCGACGTGCTCGGCGCCGTAGCGCGTTACCGGCGCAATTTCTTACCGCACTCCAGCCCGCAGCAGCATGTAATCGACCGCCGCCCGCACCTGGTCGTCGGTCAGCTTGGGGTTGCCGCCGCGCGGAGGCATCGCGTAGTACCCGGTAAAACCTTCGACCGAGCTCTTGTAGAGTTCGGGAAGGCCCTTGCCCAGACGGTCCTTCCACTCGCTCTTTTCGGAAAGCTGCGGCGCGTCGTTCTGCGCCTTGCCGGTGTCATGGCAGGTCCTGCAATCGGTGATGAACACCTTCTCGCCGAGTGCAAGGCGGGCGTCCTGCGCCCGCGCGTCCGCGCTCGCTGCAGCGAGCAGCGTCAACGCGAGCAGGCGGCCGCGACGAACCATGGCATCACTATAATTCAAGCTCCGGGATTTCGGAGGCACGACATGGGCATCGTCCAGGAACTCAAGCGTCTCACCGCCGCGGACCGCGCAGCGCGTGTAGATCTGGCGGCAGCGTTCCGGCTCGCGGTGCGCATGGACCTGCATGAAGGCGTCTGCAACCACTTCACGCTGATGCTGCCCGACGGCAAGCGATTCCTCCTCAACCGCTACGGGGTGCACTGGAGCGAGGTGTGCGCCTCCAACCTGCTCGCGCTCGACGCCGGGGGGAACGTCATCGAAGGCGAGGGGGAGTTCGAGAAGACTGCGTTCCATATCCATTCGCGCATCCATCTCGCCAATCCGAGCGCCGCGTGCGTGCTGCATACCCACATGCCCTACGCCACGGCGCTCACGCTCACGGTCCCAGGCCGCCTTGAGATGGTCGAACAGAATGCGCTGCGCTTCCACGACGACATCGCCTACGACGATACCTACAACGGGCTGGTGGTGGACAACGCCGAGGGAGACCGTCTCGCGCGCGTGCTTGGCTCAAAACGGGTGATGTTCCTCGCCAACCACGGCGTCGTCGTGGTGGGGCCGAGCGTCGCCGAGGCGTTCGACCTGATGTATTACCTGGAGCGCGCCTGCCGGCTGCAGGTGCTTGCGCGCGCCACGGGATTGCCGTTTCGGGCGGTGCGGCCGGAAGTGCAGCGCGATACCTACCGCATGATCCTTGCCGACACGCCGAAATACGCCGCTGCGCATTTCAACGCGCTCAAGCGTATTCTCGAGCGCGAACAACCCGACTTCGCCCGCTGAAGTGGAGCTCCGCGACGCCGCGCCGGGCGATCTGGCGGCGATCCAGGCAATCTACGCCCATCACGTGCTGCACGGGCTGGCGAGCTTCGAAGAAACACCGCCGGACGTGGAAGAAATACGGCGCCGCCATTCGAACGTGGTTGCAGCCGGGCTTCCGTGGTTGGTTGCAGTCGAAGGCGGGAAGGTTTTAGGCTATGGATACTGCACTCCCTACCGCACCCGCTCGGCGTATCGTTTTTCGCTCGAGGACTCGGTCTATGTCCGGCAGGACAGCCACCGCAGGGGCATCGGCCGCGCGGTGCTGGTGGAATTGATCCGGCGCTGCGAGGCCCTCGCCTATCGCCAGTTGATCGCGGTGATCGGGGATAGCGCGCATGCGCCGTCGATCGGCGTGCATGCGGCGACGGGATTCGTGCGGGTCGGTACGATCCGGTCGGTGGGCTACAAATTCGGACGCTGGGCCGACACCGTGATCATGCAGCGGCCGCTGGGGGCGGGCGACGGAACGCCGCCGGGCGAGCTGCCATCGGCCTAGGCGAGGCGGCGCTCATGCGCCGCCGGTGGTAACGACCACCTTGCCCTTCACTTTGCGCTCGGCGAGCAACCGGATCGCATCGGCCGCCTTTTCAAGCGGATAGGTCGCGGTGACGTGCGGCCTGAGTTTGCCTTCCCGGAACCAGCCGGACAGTTCGCTCACCGCCCGGGCGAACTCCTGTGGCGTGCGGCGCGTCCATTCTCCCCAATACACGCCGATGATGCTGCGCTCCATCAGCAGAGGCAGGTTGAGCGGGATCTTCGGAATGTCGCCGCCGGCAAAGCCGATGACGAGAAAACGCGCGCGCCAGTTCGACGAGCGCAACGCGGCCTCGGCGTAGGCGCCGCCGACCGGATCGTAGATGATGTCCACGCCCTTGCCCCCGGTCAGCGCCTTGATCCGCTCGCGCAGGTCCTCGATGGCGTAATTGATGGCCTCGTCGGCGCCGTGCTCGCGGCATACCGCGAGCTTGTCGTCGCTCGACGCGCAGGCGATGACGCGCAGCCCGAGGACCTTCCCGATCTCGATCGCGGCGACGCCCACGCCGCCGGCGGCGCCGAGCACCAGCAGCGTCTCGCCGGGTTTCGCATCCGCGCGGTCGCACAGCGCATGGTGCGAGGTGCCGTAGGTCAGCAGGAACGACGCGGCGGTCACGAAGTCCATGCCTTGCGGGATTGGGATCAGGCGCGCGGCATCCACCGCGACCTCCTCCGCGAACGCGCCGTACGCGCTGAACGCGATCACCCGGTCGCCGGGCTTGACGTTATTCACGCCTTCGCCGAGCGACTTCACTACGCCCGCCATCTCGCTGCCCGGCGAAAACGGCAGCGGCGGCTTGACCTGGTATTTGTTCTGGATGATCAGTACGTCGGGGAAGTTGACGCTTGCCGCTTTCACGGCCACGACCACCTGGCCCTTGCCGGGCACGGGCGCGGCCACTTCCTCCACCACCAGCGACTCAGGCGGGCCGAACTGCTTGCAGAGCACTGCTTTCATGGTTGGCTTTGAAGCCGCGGGCCGCGGAGAGCGCATGATAGCGCGTGCTGGCATCCCCTCAGTCGAATGGACAGAAACAGATGGCCGACATCGTTCTGCACCATTACGACATTTCGCCTTTCGCGGAAAAGATCCAGCTCAGGCGTCCGGCGCGAGCGCGATCATTCCAGTCAGCTCGAGCGCGCCGAGAGCCCGCCGTCGATCGTCAGGATGCAGCCGGTGGTATATGAGGAGCCCTGCGATGCGAGGAACGCCACTGACGCGGCGATTTCCTCGGGCTTTGCCGGGCGGCCGAAGGACATGCCTTCGAACAGTTCCTTGTAGCGCTCGGGAGTGCCGAGCTTGACCTCGGCTCGCTGTCTGTAGAGCGAGATCAGCCGATCGGTCGAAACCGGGCCCGGGTTGACGCCCACGACGCGTATCCCGTCTGCGTGGCTCGCGCCGCCGAGCGCACGGGTAAATGCCATCAGCCCGGCATTCGCGGTGCTGCCGGCAATATACGCCGCGTCGAGCTTTTCGCCCGCACTGCCCAGTATGTTGACGATCACGCCGAGCTTGCGGCGTTTCATGTCCGCATAGACCGCGCGGCACAGGTTGATGTAGCCGAAAACCTTGAGGTCCCAGGCGCGACGCCAGGTATCCTCGTCCACCCTGAGCAGGTCGCCGCCGGGAATCGCGCCCGCATTGTTGACGAGGATATCGAGCTCTCCGGCCCATGCCGCCAGGGTCTCCGCGGATCCGCGCTGCGACAGGTCGGTGGGTCGCGCTTTCACCTCGGCCCGGGTCCGCCCGGCGATCTCCGCCGCGGCGGCGTGCAACCGATCAGGGTCGCGCGCGGCGATCATCACCGCGCAGCCTTCCGCGGCGAACGCTTCGGCGCAGGCCCGGCCGATGCCCTTCGACGCCCCGGTGACCAGCACCCGCTTGCCTTTGAGATGAAGGTCCATATTTTGTTAGTCTAGCAACATGCCAAACATAACTACAGATGACGGAGTGAAACTCCACTATGAGGAGGCAGGCTCGGGCACGCCGGTGGTGTTCGTGCACGAGTTCGCGGGCGACTGGCGCAGCTGGGAGCCGCAGATGCGCTACTTCTCGCGCCGCTACCGCTGCATCACCTACAGCGCGCGCGGCTACCTGCCATCCGACGTACCCATGGGCCTGGAGCACTACACGCAGGACCATTGGCGCGAGGACGTGCGGGCGGTGATCGACGCGCTCAAGCTCGACGCACCGCACATGGTGGGCCTTTCGATGGGCGCTTTCGCCACCCTGCACTTCGGCATGAAGTACTGCGCGCGCGGGTCGCCGGCGCGTGCGCGTTCGCTGACGCTCGCCGGCGTCGGCTCAGGGGCTCATCCGGCCGCCTACAGGAAATTCCAGGAAGACGCGGAGGCGCTGTCCGAGGCGATCCGGAAGGACGGCATGGCCAAGCTCGCCGCCACCTACGGGCAGGGCCCGGCGCGGGTGCAGTACCTCAACAAGGACCCGCGCGGCTTTGCCGACTACGCCAGGCAACTGGCCGAGCATTCGGCCGAGGGTTCGGCCAATACGATGGCGGGCTACCAGGCGCGTCGGCCTTGTCTGTACGACCTCACCGGCGAGATTTCGCGCATCGATGTGCCGACGCTGGTGATGACCGGCGATGAAGACGAACCCTGCATCGAACCCTCGGTGATGCTCAAACGCGCGATTCCGAAAGCGGGGCTGGCGGTGCTCGCCAAGGCTGGCCATGCGATCAACCTGGAAGAGCCGGCTCTGTTCAACCAGTTACTGGAGGATTTTTTTCACCAAGTGGAGTCCGGCCGCTGGGGTGCGCGCGATGCGCGCGCGCCCGTGCCGTCGATCTACGGACCGGGAGGCAAGCCGTGAAGCTCGCGAGCCTGAAGATCCGGAGCGTCCGTGCGCGCGCGGTGTTCGCGCCGATGAAGCTGCCGCTTGCGACCAGCACCGGCACCGTGAGCGGCGCACCGCTGGTGCTGGTGGACGTGGAAACAGACGGTGGCGTCACGGGGCGCGCCTATCTGTTCGCCGTCGGCCGTCACAACCTCGCGCCGATCGTGCAGTTGGTGCAGGCAATGGGCGAGATGGTGAAGGGCGATGCGCTTGCGCCGTTCGAGATCGAGAAGAAGCTGCGCGCGAAGTACACGCTCCTCGGCGTGCACAACATCGTGCTGTTCGCGATGTCCGGAATCGACATGGCGGCCTGGGACGCGCTCGGCCACGCGCTCGGGCAACCCGTGGTGCGGCTGCTCGGCGGCGTACCTCGCCCGGTGCGCGCCTACAACTCCAAGGGACTGGGGATCCAGCCGCTTGCAAAACTCGTGCGCGAGGCGAAGCAGCTGCTCGACGAGGGATTCGACGCGGTGAAGCTGCGCCTGGGCCGGCCGGAGGCCGCCGACGATCTGGCCGCAGTGCGTGCGGTGAAGAAAGCCGTCGGACCGAAGGTGACGCTGATGGTCGATTTCAACCAGGGCCTGAGCGTGAACGAAGCGATTCGGCGCGGCCGCATGCTCGACGCGGAAGGCGGGCTGCTGTGGATCGAGGAGCCGGTGCGCGCCGACGATTTTGCCGGCTGCGCGCGTGTTGCGGCCGCGGTTGAAACGCCGATCCAGATCGGCGAGAACTTCATGGGCCCGGAGCAGATGGCGCAGGCGCTTGCGGCCGGCGCATGCGATTTCGTGATGCCGGATGCGCAGCGTATCGGCGGTGTCACCGGCTGGATGCGCGCCGCGGCGCTGGCTCAGGCCGCGGGAATGGAGATGTCGAGCCACCTGTTCCCCGAGGCGAGTTGCCACCTGCTTCCGGTGACGCCGACCGCACACTGGCTGGAATACGTCGACTGGGCCGATGCGATACTGCAAGAGCCGCTGGTGGTGAAGAACGGTCAAGTCCCGCCCCGGGAGCGCCCGGGTCTGGGCATGAAATGGGACGAGAAGGCCGTGCGGAAGTACGCGGTCGACTGAGACGTTACGGGAGCCGAGGACCATGGCAACATTCACCAGGCATTACCCGCATTGGCCACCGGGAGTCCCGAAGTCGCTGACGATTCCCCGCACCAGCGTGTACTTCAATCTCGAGGTGAGCGCGAAACGCTACCCCGAAAAGACCTTCATCAACTATTACGAAAGTTGCCTTAGTTTCACGGACGTGAAACGCCAGGTCGACGCGCTCGCCGGTTTTCTTCAACAACGCGTCGGTGTCGCGCGTGGGGACCGGGTGCTGCTCGACTTCCAGAACAGCCCGCAGTTCATCATCGGCTTTTATGCAATTCTGCGCGCCGATGCGGTGGCGGTACCCGTCAATCCGATGAGCCGCACCGAGGAGCTGCGCCACTATCTCGAAGACGCGGGCGCAAAGGTCGCCTTGGCGGGGCAGGAGGTGTGGTCGCAGGTCGAGCCGCTGCTCGGCGCGAGCGTGCTCGCGCAGTGCGTGCTCGGCACCTACTCGGATTACATCACCGTGCCCACCTCGGTGCCGGTCCCCGAGATCGTGCGCGAGGCCCGCGCCGTGCCTGCACGCGAAGGGGTCACTGCGTGGATGGATGCCATCGGGCAGAAAATCGAGCCGGCGCCGGCGCTCGCCGGGTTCGACGACCTGGCGGTGATGCCCTATACCTCGGGCACCACCGGCAGGCCCAAGGGCTGCATGCACACGCATGGCACCGTGCTCTCGACCAGCACCATGTCATGCTTCTGGCGTTCCGCTTCGAGCGAGGGTGTCATCCTCGGAGTGCTGCCGCTGTTCCACGTCACCGGGATGCAAGCGAACATGAACACGCCGGTGCAGCTCGGCGCGACCACGGTGCTGATGTCGCGCTGGGACCGTGAAGCGGCGGCGATGATGATCGAGCGCGCGAAAGTGACCAGCTTCACCGGCATCACCGCGATGATGGTGGATTTTCTCGCCAATCCGAATCTTTCGAAATACGACCTTTCGTCGCTGAATTCGGTGGGCGGAGGTGGCGCCGCGATGCCCGAGGCGGTGGCGCAGCGGTTGCAGGAAAAGATCGGATTGCCCTTCATCGAGGGCTACGGGCTCACCGAAACCATGGCGCCATCGCACGTCAATCCAACCGACCGACCCAAGAAACAGTGTGCCGGCATCCCGTTTTTCGACACCGATTCGCGCGTCGTGAACCTGGAGACCTTCGCCGACTGCGGGCCGAACGAGGTCGGCGAGATCATCACCCACGGCCCCCAGGTGTTCAAGGGCTACTGGAACCAGCCGAAGGCCACGGAGGAAGCGTTCATCGAGCACGACGGGAAGCGCTTTTTCCGCACCGGGGATCTCGGCTACTACGATGAGGAAGGGTATTTCTTCATCACCGATCGCCTCAAGCGCATGATTAACGCTTCGGGTTTCAAAGTGTGGCCGGCGGAAGTCGAGGCGATGCTCTATGCACACCCGGACATCCAGGAAGCCTGCATCATCGGGACCATGGATCCCTATCGCGGCGAGACGGTGAAAGCGTTGGTCGTGCCGAAACCGGCGAGCCGTGGCAGGCTGAAGCCGGAGGACATCACCGAGTGGGCGCGCGAACGGATGTCCGCCTACAAGGTGCCGCGCGTAGTGGAGTTCGTCGACGAACTGCCGAGAACCGGAACCGGGAAAGTGTTCTGGCGCAGGCTGCAGGAAGAGGAGAACGCGAAGGCGAAGCGGTCGGTCGGGAGTTAATCGTGTGCGCAGCTTCACTGCGCTTTGATTCCCGCTGCCCGTACCACCTTGCTCCAGCGCTCATAGTCCGAGCGCATCAGCGCCTGGATTTCGTCGGGGTTCCGTACCGGGCCGGGCAGGCTGCCGGATTTCAGCAGGCGGTCGGCGACCTCGGGCGATTGCAGCGCCTTGTTGATCTCGGCATTGACGCGCTCGACGATGGCCTTCGGTGTTCCTGCACGCAGGTACGCACCGTACCAGGGAACCAGTGCCGCTTCGGGAAAGCCTGCCTCGGCGATGGTCGGCACGTCGGGCAGGGCCTTCACGCGCTCGTGCGTGAACGTGGCGAGCGCCTTCAACTTTCCGCTCTGAACGTGTGGCAATGCGAGGCCGAGCGCGACGATCTTGAAATGCAGCGCGCCATTCAACAGGTCGGGAATCGCCGGCGGCTGCCCCTTGTACCCGACGTTGACCATCTTGATGCCCGCCACCTGCATGAACAGCTCGGTCGACAGATGGTTCGACGACCCGGTTCCCGGATTGCCGAAGTTGAGCTGGCCGGGCCGCGCCTTCGCGTACTCGACGAACTCCTTCATCGTGTTCACGGGCAGTGCGGCCGGCACCACGGCGATGTTCTGGTTCCACACCACGATGCCTACGCCCTGGAAGTCGCGCAGCGGGTCCCAGGAAAGATTGCCGTAGATGGTCGGATTCGACAGGACTGCGGGGCCGGTGACCAGCCACGTATATCCGTCCGGCGCGCTTTTCGCGACGAGATCCGTGCCGATGTTGCTGTCGGCGCCGGGCTTGGCCTCGATGATGATCGGCTGGCCCCAGGCCGCGGCGATCTTTTCCATCACGGCTCGCGCGACGATGTCGACGATGCCGCCGGCCGGGTAGGGCACGATCACCCGTACCGGCTTGGACGGGTAGCCTTGCGCACCGGCAGCGGTCGCGGCGAGCGTGAGCAAAATGGCAGGAAGGATGCGCATCGGTACCCCTCTAAATCACACCCGCGTCGCGCAGGCGCTGTTGTTCTTCGCGGGAGAGCCCCAGCCGGCTTCCGTAGACTTCCTCATTGTGTTCGCCCATCGCGCCGCCGGTCGAGCGGATCGCGCACGGGTCGATGCTGAAGCGCGGCACCACGCTCTGCATCCGCACCGTGCCGAAGTCCGCGTCGGGCACCTCGCATATCGCATTGCGCGAGCGCATCTGCGGGTCGGCGAACACCTGGTCGATGGAATAGATCGGCGCAATCGTGCCCTGGGCGCGCTCGAATGCCGCGAGAACTTCCTCTAGCGTGTGCTGCGCGCACCACGCCGAGAAAACGCCATTCAGTTCCCTAGCATGCTCGACGCGCTGCGCGTTGCTGCCGAAGCGCGGGTGGTCGATCAGTTCGGGGCGGCCGATGGCGCGGCAGTTGTTGGCGTAAAGCGCGTTGGTGCTGCCAGAGAGGGACACCCAGCGCTTGTCGCTGGTGCGATAAACCGCCGCCGGTGCCGAGTACTGGTTGGCGTTGCCGGAGCGCTCGCGCACCACGCCGAGCTGGTCATGCTCGATGGCGAGAACATCCATCAGTTTCAGCGTTGCCTCGGTCATCGACAGATCGATCTCTTCGCCCGGCGCACCGGGATCCCTCGCGCGCTTCCAAAGCGCCGCGAGCAGCCCGAGCGCGCCGAACACGCCTCCGACCGCGTCGCCGATTGGATAGCCGCAGTGCATCGGCTCGCCGTCGGGTTCGCCGGTGATGTAGGCGAGACCGCCCATCGCCTCGAATACGCGCGCGAAGCCCGGACGGTCGCGGTAGGGCCCGGTCTGGCCGAATCCGGTGGCGCGCAGGATCACCAGCCGCGGTTGCAGCGACCAGAGGATCTCCTTAGGAAGTCCCCACTTGTCGAGCGTTCCGGGACGAAAATTTTCGATCAGCACGTCGAATCCGGGCAGCAGGCGCTTCACCAATGCAATGCCTTCGGGTTTGCGCAAATCGAGCGTGATGAGTTTCTTGCCGCGGTTAGTGACTTTCCACCACAGGGGTTTGCCGTCCTTGAACGGCGGAAAGCCGCGCGCACCGTCTCCTGCGCCGGGCATCTCGACCTTCAGGACTTCGGCGCCGTAATCCGCGAGCAGCGCCGCGGCCGAGGGCGCGGCGACGATGGTGGCGATGTCGAGGACTTTCAGTCCGGTTAGCGGTCCGCTCATGTCAGTCGGCCTTGATGTTGAGTTCCTTGACGATGCGGTTCCATTTTTCCAGGTCCGCGCGAATGAACTGGTCGAACGCCGCCGGCGTGCCGCCGAGTGGAAGTGCGCCGAGCACGGTGAACCGCTCGATCGTCTCGGGCAGTTTGAGGATCTGGTTCACCTCCGCGTTGAGCCGCTCGACGATATCCTTCGGCGTCCGGGCGGGCGCGAGCAGGCCGAACCACGCGTAGGCGTCGACCGCCGGGTAACCGGCTTCCGAAAAAATCGGCACATCCGGCAATTGCGGCATGCGCCGCGTGGAGACGACGGCGAGCGCGCGCAGCTTCCCGGCCTTGACGTGCGGTAACGGAGTAGCGAAAGCATTCATGCAGGCGCCTACCCGCGCACCAAGCAGGTCGTTCACCGCCGGCGCGTCCCCCTTGTAGGGGATATGCACGAGCGGTACTCCGGAGGTCGCCGCGAGCTGCTCAAGCGCGAGGTGCGGCCCACTGCCGTTGCCCGGGCTGCAGACCGTGGCGGCATGCGGATCGGATTTCGCGAGCGCCAGGTATTCCTTCACGGTTGTCGCCGGCGATGTGGCCGGTACGGAGAAGAGGATCGGCGCCATCACCGTATGCACGACCGGCGCGAAGTCTTTCACCGTATCGTACGGAAGCTTGCCGTAGAGCGCGGGATTGACCGTGTACGGGGCGGCGACCCACAAGAGCGTGTATCCATCGGCCGAGCTCTTGGCAACCAATTCGGTCGCGATGCGGTTGTTGGCGCCGGGCTTGTTCTCAACCAGCACCGGCTGGCCGAGGCGCGCGGCGAGACGCTCTGCGACGATGCGTGCGGTGAGGTCGTTGCTGCCGCCAGCCGCATAAGGCGACAGCAACCGTATCGGCCTTGTGGGCCAAGTCTGGGCGAACGCGGCGTGCGCTGCGAAGGCAAGGGCCAACGCCGCGACTGGGGTGACGAAGTTCATGAGCCTCCTTTGAGCAATAGTCTGGCGATGTTCAGCTGGTGGATCTGGCTGGTGCCTTCATAGATGCGGAAGGCGCGAACGTCGCGGTAGAACCGCTCGATGCCGGTGCCCTTGACATAGCCCTGTCCGGCAAAGATCTGCACTACCCGATCGGCGACGCGGCCGCACATCTCGGTAGCGTAGTACTTGCACATCGAGACCTCCAGGGTGACGTCCTCACCGCGGTCGCGCTTTCTTGCCGTCTCGAGGATCAGCGCGCGCGCGGCTTCGATCTCGACCTTGCAGTCGGCGAGCATGGCCTGCACCAGCTGGAAATCCCCGATCGGCTTGCCGAACTGTCTGCGCTCGCGCGCGTAACGCAGCGCCTCGTCGAGCAGCCGGATCGCCGGCCCGGTGCACAGCGCCGCCAGATTGATGCGCTGCTTGTTGAGCGCTTTCATCACCGTTTTGAAGCCGCGCCCGGGCGTGCTGCCGACGACGCTCGAGGCGGGCACGCGGCAGTTCTCCAGGTAGACCTCGCCGATCGGGGCGCCCTCCTGCCCCATTTTCGGCGTCGGCGCGCTGGTCGTCAGCCCCGGCGTTCCGCGCTCGACGAGAAACGCGCTGACCCCGCCGGCGCCGCGGTTCGACGCGTCGGTGCGTGCGAACACCGTGAACAGGCCGGCAATCGGCGCGAGCGTGATGTAGCGCTTGGCGCCGTTCAGCAGGTAGTGCCCGTCGCCCGCGTCCTCGGCCCGTGTCTGCAGCGCGGTTGCGTCCGAACCGGCCTCGACCTCGGTGAGCGCGAGGCATCCGAGCAAATCCCCGGCGGCGAGGCGCGGCAGGTAGCGTTTTTTCTGCTCTTCGGTGCCGTCCTGGACGATCGCTTCCGAGCCGATCCCGCAGTTGGTGTTGAAGTGCGCACGGTAGGCGACCGAGGCCTGCGAGATCTCCATGAACGCGAGCGCGAGTTCCTCCGTGGTGAGCCCGGCGCCGCCGAACTCCTCCGGAATGCTCCAGCCGAAAAATCCGAGCCGGCGCGCCTGCGCCACGATTTCCTCGGGTACGCGGTCCTCCGCCTCGACGCGATCCTCGTTCGGGATCGCCACTTCGCGCACGAAGCCGCGCACGGTCGCGAGCAGCGCATCGAGCCTGGCGGGATCCCGGATCATGCGTCTATTGTAGTGAAACGCCCCCCACGCCCGGTTTCGATATGTCCGGCCCGCGGGTACCATTCCATATCTATCCGGAGGCCGCCCGATGAATGCCCGACGCACGTTTCTTTCCGCAGCCCTCGGCCTGGCGCTCGTCGCCGGCTGCGGCACCCAGGCGCAGCGTTCCAATGCCGAGCTTCCTCCCATCGTATTCGTGCACGGCAACGGTGATACCGCCGCGTTGTGGCACACCACGATCTGGCGCTTCGAGTCGAACGGCTACGACCGGGCTCTGCTGTACGCAATCGACTTCGCCAATCCGCTCGCGCGCAGCGACGATGCGGCGGCGCAGGAGAACCGGTCCTCGACGGTGCAGCAGCGAGAGGAGCTTGCCGCGAAGGTGGCGGAGGTCAAGCGATTGACGGGCCGCGCCAAAATCGCGCTGGTCGGCAGCTCGCGCGGCGGCAACGCGATCCGCAACTACGTGAAAAACGGCGGCGCCGCGCAGGTCTCGCAGGTGGTGCTGGGCGGGGTGCCAAATCACGGCGTGCGAGCGGGCGACGACGGACTCGGCAACGAGTTCAACGGCAAAGGGCCGTTTCTCACGCAACTGAATGCCGGCGCGAACGAGGTCGTGGAAGGCGTGAGGTTTCTCACCCTGCGCAGCGACACCAATGACAAGTATGCGCAGCCTGACGGCCGGTTCATCGGCCAGCCGGGCAAGCCGACCAACGTGACGTACGAGGGACCCGCGCTGAAAGGTGCGGAGAACGTCGTGCTGCCGGGGCTGGATCACCGCGAGGTGGCATTCCATCCGAAGGCGTTCGTCGAGATGTATCGCTTCATCACCGGCGCGGCGCCGCGACACCTCGACATCGTGCCGGAACCGGATATCACGCTCAACGGCAAGCTGAGCGGCTACGCCAACGGCGGGCCCACCAATCTGCCCCTCGCCGGCGCGCAGGTCGAGGTGTTCGAGGTTTCCGCCTCGAGCGGGGAGCGGCTCGCGCGCGTGCAGGCAAAGACCATCGGCGCCGACGGCCTGTGGGGCCCGCTGCGTGGCCGCTTCGACGCTTGCTACGAATTCGTCATCACCGCGCAGGGGTACCCGGTCACGCACATCTACCGCTCTGCGTTCCCGCGCTCGAGCGAAATCGTGCACCTGCGGCCGGCGGTGAGTGCGTCGGCGGGAGGCGGCAGCGCGGTCAGCATCAGCCGCCCGCGTGGCTACTTCGGACACGGGCGCGATACGTTCACGATCGACGGAAAAATTCCGCCCGGGGTCAACGAGGGCGTGCCCGGCGTGTCCTTCGCAACGCTGAAGGTGGATGACCAGCCGCAACGCGCGGTGGTCACGGTGTTCAACCGCGAAACAATCGTTGCGCGCAACTGGCCGGCCGGCCACGCCGTCATCGCCGAGTTTCACGACTAGCCATGCCATCCTGAATGCGGAACTGGATATCGAGGACGCGCAAGCCCTCGAGCGGACCCGTCATTTGAATCCGACGCCGAGCGCCCTCAACTTCGCGATTTCGCCTTGCGCGTATCCCCACTCGGCGAGCGCTTCGCGCCCGCCTTCGCCGCGCTCCGGCGGCTTGCGCGCCACGCCACCCGGCGTGCGCGAGAAGCGCGGCGCCGGCGCCGGCTGCGCCACGCCGGCGACCTCGACGAATGCGCCGCGCGCGACATTGTGCGGGTGCGCGCGCGCCTCGCTGAACGTCAGCACCGGCGCGAAGCAGGCGTCCGAGCCTTCGAAGGCCGCGCACCATTCGTCGCGCGTCTTCGATCTGAAGACCGCGGAGAATCGCGCGCGCAGCTCCGGCCAGCGCGCGCGGTCGTGCTGTCTGGGGAGCGTGGCGTCCTTCGCAAGGCCCAGCCGCTCGAGCAGATCCGCGTAGAACTTCGCTTCGATCGAGCCGATGGCGGCATACTTGCCGTCTTTCGTTTCATAAGTGTCGTACCACGGCGCGCCGGAATCGAGCACATTGGCGCCGCGCTGCTCGCTCCAGCTCCCGTTCGCGAGGAAACCGGAAAACATCGCGGCAAGCAGCGACGCGCCCTCGACCATCGCGGCGTCCACCACCTGCCCCTGGCCGGTGCGCTGCGCGTTGAGCAGCGCGCTGGCGATGCCGAACGCGAGCAGCATGCCGCCGCCGCCGAAATCGCCCACCAGATTCAGCGGCGGAACCGGCGCCTCGCCGGCACGGCCGATCGCGTGCAGTGCGCCGCCAAGCGCGATGTAGTTGATGTCGTGCCCGGCGCGCGCGGCGAGCGGGCCGTCCTGGCCCCAGCCCGTCATGCGCCCGTACACCAGTTTCGGATTGCGCGCGAGCACGATCTCGGGCGCGAGACCCAGCCGTTCCATCACGCCGGGCCGGAATCCCTCGATCAGCGCGTCGGCTTTTTCCACCAGGGTGAGCGCGGCTTCGACCCCCGAGGGCGATTTCATGTCGAGCGTCACGGAGCGCTTGCCGCGCATCATCACGTCCATCCAGCGCTCGCGTTTCAAGCCGAGGTCCGAATCACCCGGGCGGTCGACGAGGAGCACATCGGCGCCCATGTCCGCGAGCATCATCCCGCAGAACGGCCCTGGTCCGATCGCCTCGAACTCCAGAACGCGAATGCCGGTGAGCGGACCCATGGCCTCTCCCTTAATCCATTCCGCCACCTCAGTGCATGCCCAGGGCAGCCTCGATGTTGCGGACCATCGCGACCAGGCGCGGCCCGATCTCCTCCTCGAGTTGGCCTTTCTTCAGCATGAAAGCCGGCACGCTGCAGTTGAAGGCGACGATCTCGCCGTCCACGGTGCGGCGCATCGGCACGCCTACCGCGTGGATTTCGTGGCGCAGGTCGCCGATCGCAACGCAGAAGCCGCGTTCGCGAATGCTCTCGAGCGCCTGGTCCATCTGCGGCTTGTACTTGCGCTGCGTTTCGGGCTGCTTGACCTTCATCTGGTTGAGCAGCGCCTCGCGTTCGGGCGGCGTGCACGCGGCGAGGTAGGCGCGCCCGATCGCGCCCTGCGCGATCGGCAGCGACGTGCCGATGTCGGGCAGGGTGGTGATGCCGTTGCCGCTGCGGCTCGATTCGATGTATACGATATTGAGGCGGTCGCGGATGCCCATCGACACCGAGCCGTGGGTGTGGTCGGCCAGCTCTTTCATGTGCTGGCGCGCGACCTGGCGCACGCTCATCGAGGCGAGCAGCGGGTAGCCGATCGAGAGCACCGCCGAGCCGAGCTGGTACTTGCCGAGCCGCATGTTGTGGCGCAGGTAGCCGAGCTTGGTGAGCGTGTAGGTGAGGCGCGAGACCGTCGGCTTGGGCAGTCCGGTGCGCACCGAAATCTCCTTGTTGCCGAGCATCGGCTCAAGCGGCGTGAAACAGCGCAGCACTTCGAGGCCGCGCGCCAGCGTGGTGGCGAACTGGCGATCGCCTTCGTGTTCGTAGCTGTAGGCCGGGACCGGCGAAGAAAGCGGTGCGGTGGTCGCTGGTGCGCCCATGGGATTTCCTCTTGATGGTAATGCGGTGAGCGACCGAGCCGACGGCTTCTTGTCGCACTGCAACGGAATGTTTCGCGTTTCGATATTCGGCCCGGCAGGTTCGAATGTCAACTTAGTCATATCATTTTTCGCATAGCGAAATCCTAAACAGCACTTAAAGTGGGGGTAATCGGGCAACGATCTCGATTACTCTTTGCGCTTTCAATTCACGCGGAGTCCAAGCATGCCCAACCCGATGTTCGATCTCTCCGGACAGGTCGCGCTCATCACCGGCTCCACCAAGGGCATCGGAAAATCCATCGCCGAGGAACTCGCGCGCGCCGGCGCGAAAGTGGTGATCTCGAGCCGCAAGCCCGAGGCCTGCGAAGCGGTGCGCGCCGAATTCGAAAGACAGGGGCTCACGGCGATTGCCAAGGCGGCCAATGTTTCACGCAAGGAAGAACTGCAGGCGCTGGTCGATTTCACGCTCGCCAACTGGGGTCGCATCGACATCGCCGTGTGCAATGCCGCGGTGAACCCGTACTACGGACCCTTGAGCGGGCTGAGCGACGAGGTGTTCGACAAGACCATTCACGCCAACGTCAAGGCCAACCTGTGGCTGGCCAACATGGTGATTCCCGGCATGGCGGAGCGCGGCGGCGGATCGGTGATCATGGTCGGCTCGATCGGCGGCATCCTCGCCAACACCGTGATCGGCATCTACGGCATCTCCAAGGCCGCCGACCACCACCTGGTGAAAAATCTCGCGGCCGAGTGGGGACCGAAAAACGTCCGCGTAAACGCGATCGCACCCGGGCTGGTGAAGACCGATTTCGCCAAAGCGCTGTGGGAGGATGACACGCGCAGGAAGGAACGCGAGTCGGTGACGCCGTTGCGGCGCCTGGGCGAGCCTGCGGACATCGGCGGCATCGCGGTGTTTCTCGCCTCAAAGGCTGCCGCTTTCATCACCGGCCAGGTCATCGTTGCGGATGGCGGGGTGACGATTCTCTGATCAGGCCGGCGGCCTTCTCGCCGATCGCGATCGACGCGGCGTTGGTGTTGCCGCCGATCAGGGTCGGCATGATCGACGCGTCCGCGACCCGCACGCGCTCGATGCCGCGCACGCGCAATTGCGGGTCCACCACCGCCATTTCGTCCACGCCCATCTTGCAGGTGCCCACCGGGTGGTACACGGTGTCGGACCGGTCGCGCAGCATGCGTTCGAGGTCCGCGTCCGATTCGGGCGGAATGCCGTACAGGCCGCGCCTGCGAAACGGCGCGAGCGCGGGCTGCTCGAGAATCCGGTGCATCAGACGCGCACCGCGCGCGAGCGTCGCGACATCGTCCTGGTGCGCGAGGAACGCCGGGTCGATGCGCGGCGCAGCGAGCGGGTCGGCGCTCGCCAGGCCCAACGAACCGATGCTCCTGGGACGCAGCACGCACACGTGGCAGGAAAACCCGAGGCGGAAATGGCGCTTGCGCGCGTGGTCGTCCACCAGGCCGATCACGAAATGCAGCTGTACGTCCGGGCGCTCGAGCGCCGGATCGGTCTTCAGGAACCCGCCCGCCTCGGCGAAATTGCTCGCGAACGGTCCGGTGCTCGAGCGGCGGTACTCGCCCCACGCCTTCGCCATGTTGAGCAAGCCGCGCGGCGAAAAGCCGATCAGGTCGGCGCGCGACGATTCGTAGCCGGCGATGAAATCGATGTGGTCCCGCAGGTTCCTGCCGACGCCCGGAAGCTCGTGCAGCTGCGCAATGCCATGCGGCGCGAGTTCCTCGCGCGGGCCGATGCCCGAAAGCAGCAGCAATTGCGGCGAGCCGAAGGTCCCGCCGGCGACGATGACTTCCCTCGAGGCATTGAGGATCGCCCGGCCTTCGGGACCGAGTATTTCGACCCCGGTGCACCTCTTTCCGGTGAGCGTCAGCCGCGTGGCGTGGGCGCGCGTGAGGACTTTCAGGTTCTGTCTCGCTTCGGCGCCGCGCAGATACGCCTGCGTTGCGCTCCAGCGCTTGCCGGCCTTCTGCGTCACCTGGTACATCCCGACGCCTTCCTGTTCGATGCCGTTGAAGTCCGCATTGCGGCGAAAGCCTGCCTGCACGCCCGCCTCGACGAAGGCGTGCGAGATCGGGTGCGCAGAGCGCGCATCGGCGACGTTGAGCGGCCCGCGAGTGCCGTGGAAGTCGTCCGCGCCGCGTTCGTTGTGCTCCATGCGCTTGAAGACCGGCAGCAGGTCCTTCCAGCCCCAGCCTGGATTGCCGAGCGCCGCCCAGTCGTCGTAGTCCTTCGCATGGCCGCGGATGTAGACCATCGCGTTGATCGAACTCGATCCGCCGAGCACCTTGCCGCGCGGCTGGTAGCCGCGCCGGCCGTTCAAGCCCGCCTGCGGCACCGTCTCAAACGACCAGTTGTACATGCGCGACGGCAGGATCACCGCCGCGCCGAACGGCATGTGGATGAGCTGCGAATCGTCGCGCTTGCCCGCTTCGACGAGGCAGACCCTGATGGCCGGATCTTCGGACAAGCGCGCGGCGATTGCGCAGCCCGCGGACCCGCCGCCCACCACGATGTAATCGAACTCCATTGTCTTCCCCTCAGTTCAACCCGCTAGAATTGTGTCGCATGGAAAAATTCCGCGCCTACCGCGTGCACGACGACGGCAAGTTCGGCTCCGGGCGCGCTGAAACAATGACGCGCGCCGAGTTCGACGCGGGGAACGTCATGGTGCGCATCGCGTTTGCCAGCGTCAACTACAAAGACGCGCTCACCGCGCGCGGCAAGGCGAAGATTGCCCGAAGGTTCCCTCTGGTGGCCGGCATCGACCTGGTCGGCACGGTCGAGTCCTCCGAAGATCCGCGCTTCAAGCCGGGCGACGAAGTGATCGTGCACGGCTTCGGTCTTGGCGGCGATCACGATGGCGGTTACGCCGAGTTCGGCCGCTTTCCCGCAGAGTGGGTGATCCCGCTGCCCGAGGGGCTCACGCTGTTCGACGCGAGCGCGCTCGGGGTCGCCGGCCACACCGCGGGCATCGCGGTGGATTTGATGCAGTTGAACGGGCTCATGCCGGACAAGGGTAAAGTGCTGGTCAACGGCGCGACCGGCGGGGTGGCGAGCGTTGCGATCGACATCCTCTCGAAACTCGGGTTTCACGTGGTGGCGCTCACCGGCAAGATGAACGAAGCCGATTACCTTCGCTCGCTCGGCGCGGCCGAGGTGCTCGACCGCAATGCGCTGCAGCTCGGAACAAAACCGCTCGAGGCGGCGATGTGGGCGGGTGCGGTGGATTCGGTCGGCGGCGAGCAGCTCGGGTGGCTCATCCGCAGCATGCAGCGCGATGGCGTGATCGCGGCGTTCGGCAACGCCGGCGGCGTCGAGTTCAAGGGCAATGTACTGCCGTTCATACTGCGTGGCGTACGGCTGCTGGGCACCAACGTGGAAAACCCGCTCGAGCGCAAGAAAGCGATCTGGCAGCGCCTTGCTTCAGACCTCAAGCCCAGGCACCTGGAGCGCGTGGCGCGCCGCATTCGCTTCGAGGGCCTCGACCAGGCGTTCGACGATCTGCTTGCGGCGCGCGCGCGCGGGCGGCAAGTGGTGGACTTCTCGCTCGGCTGAGCGGCGCGCGGCGTTGATGCGCAGGGGCCAGATCGCTGCTGGTGTCGCACTGGTCGGTGAGTTCAGACGCGGCGGAAGCCGGCTCCGGGCATAAATTTGGTACCATCGAATCCGCAACCCAGTCCAAACCAACCATAAGGAGAAGGCGATGATGCGTTCGTTTCTCATGGCGGTCGCGCTCGCTGCCGCGTCCACGGCACAGGCACAGGGCACCATCAAGTTCGCGATCCTCGGGCCGATGGCGTTCGTGCAGGGCGAGAACCACTGGGCGGGCGCGGAGATGGCGCGCGACGAGATCAACAAGGCGGGCGGCATCGCGGTCGGCGGCAAGAAGATGCAGGTTGAGCTGATCCGCGCCGACACCAACGAGGTGCAGTCGGTGCCCGACGCGACCAACGCGACCGAACGGGTCATCTCACGCGACAAGGCCGATTTCCTGATCGGCGGCTTCCGCTCCGAAGCGGTGCTCGCGATGCAGGAGATCGCGATGGACAGCAAGAAGATCTTCCTCGGCGCCGGGGCCGCCGACGCGAGGCTCGGCGAGAACGTGGAGAAGAACTATGATCGCTACAAGTACTGGTTCCGGGTCACGCCGACCAAGTCTCCCGACCTGTTCCGCTCGCTCGTGGCGATCCTCGGCTCGATCGGCGACCAGATGCGGCAGGCGCTGAAGAAAGAGCAGCCGGCAGTCGCGATCGTTGCCGAGAAGACGGCGTGGACTGAACCGATCATGAAAGCTCTTCAGGCGACGCTGCCCAAGATGAAGATGGAAGTGGTGGGCACCTGGCAGCCTTCCGCGGTGGCGACCGACGTGACGGCCGAACTCTCGGCGATCGAGCGCGCGGGGGCGGACATCGTCTTCACGGTGATCTCGGGCCCGGTTGGCATCTCCCTTGGACGCCAGATGGGCGAGCGCAACATGAAGGCGGTGGCGTTCGGCATCAACGTCGAGGCCCAGAAGGACGAGTTCTGGGCCGCGACGGCAGGCAAGGGCAACTTTGTCTCCACGCTCGATACCTACTCCGAGGTGGAGATCACGCCAAAGACCGTCCCGTTCGTGCGCGCGTTCAAGGAGCGCTACAAGAAGGCCCCGACCTACACTGCCGCGACCTACGACGCGATCATGATGCTCAAGGCGGCGATCGAGCAGGCGGGCACCACGGACGCCGACAAGCTCGTTCCGGTGCTGGAGAAGATGGAACACGTCGGCACGGCCGCAGTCGCGTCGTGGGACAAGCGTCACGACCTGATCTGGGCGGTGGGCAAGACTGCGGGCATCGGCGTGCAGTGGCAGGACGGCAAGAAGGTGCCGTTCTGGCCGCCGGAGGTGAAAGGCATGCAGCCCTTCAAGATGCCTGCGCGGTGAGCGCCGCGACGCAGTGAGGGGCGGGCGCACCGCGAGGCGCGCCCTGTTCTTTTGCGATGCTTCAGGACATTCTCGTCACGGGGCTGGTGAACGGCGGCGTGTACGCGCTGCTGGCGATCGGCTTCTCGCTCATTTTCGGCGTCGCGCGCATCGTCAACATCGCGCACACCGCGTTCTACATGCTCGCCGCGTACTGCTTCTACAGCCTGCTGGTGAAGGCGGGGCTGGGATTCGCGGTCTCCGGCATCGTCTCGGTCGCGGCCGTGACCCTGTTCTCGGTCCTCTGCTACCGGCTCGTGATCGAGCCGGTGCGCGAGCATGAGTCCGCGGTGCTGATCGCGACCATCGCGCTTGCGCTCGTGTTCCAGGAGCTGATGCTGTTTTCGTTCGGCGGCCACTATCTCGGCATTCCATCGACGCTGGACGGCGTCGTGAACCTCGCCGGCGTGAGCGTTCCGTACCAGCGTCTGCTCATCCTGGTCGTTGCCGCGCTGATGCTTGTCGCGACCTGGGCGTTGCTGTACCGCACGCGCTTGGGGCTTGCGATTCGCGCCACCGCGAACGACATCGAGGTGGCGAGCCTGATGGGCATGAACGTGGACCGCGTCGCGATGGCGACGGTCGCGATTTCGGTGGCGCTCGCGGCGATCGCCGGAGTTGTGGTGGCGCCGGTGTTGGTGGTCGATCCGTTCATGTGGCTCTCGCCGCTCGTGACGATGCTCGCCATCGTGGTGCTGGGCGGCCTGGGGAGCCTCAAGGGGAGCCTGATCGGCGCGCTCGTCATCGGTTACGTCGAGGCGATCACCGTCTTTGCGCTTCCGTCGGGCGCGTTTCTGAAGGGCGCGGTGGCGCTCTCGATCATGGTGCTGGTATTGCTGGTGCGGCCCGAGGGGCTGTACGGCGTCGTGTTCGAGGAGGAGCGCTGATGTACTGGCTGCGGCGCGGCTGGGCGGAACTGAAGAACGAGGTGTTCGTGCTGCCGTCGCGCACCGCCGTTCTCGCCTGGGCGCTCGCGCTGCTCGTGCTGCCGTACGTGTACGGTGATCCATACGTCCTGAGAATCGTCACGCTTACGTGCCTGTTCGCGATCTTCGCCGCGAGCTGGGACCTGCTTGCCGGCTACACCGGGCAGGTGAATTTCGGGCACGCGCTGTTCTTCGGCGCGGGCGCTTACGCGTCGGCGCTCGTCTCGCTCAATTTCGGCGTCACGCCCTGGGTCACGGTCTGGATCGGTGCGCTCGTCGCGACCGCGTTCGGCGTGGTGGTGGGTTACCTGTGCCAGCGGCTGCGCGGCTCATACCTTTCTCTCGCGACGCTCGCCTTCCCGCTGATCGCCCTGGGCCTGCTGTTCGCCTTCCCGGATTTCTCGGGCGGAGAGCTCGGCGTCTCGGGGCTCAGGCGCCTGGCGACGACGGTCACCGCGAACTACTACGTTGCCGTGCTCGCGATGTTGGCCGTGGTGTTCGGGCTGTGGTTGATCGCGGATTCGAAATTCGGCCTCGTGCTGCACGCGATCCGCGACGATGAGGTCGCGGCGCGCGCCTCCGGCATCAACACGCCGCGCTACAAGCTCGCCGTGTTCGCGGTCTCGGCCTTTGCCGCCGGGCTCGCGGGCGCGCTATTCGCGCACTACATCCGCGTCGCCGGCCCCTCGACGCTCGAGACCGCGCTCTCCTTTCAGGTGGTGATCTGGGGGATTTTCGGTGGCGCGGCGACGATCTACGGCCCCGTCGCTGCGGTGTTCATCCTGTACCCGCTCACGGAATGGCTTGCAAACTTCAGGGCGATCGGCGAATTGCGGCTGCTGATCTTCGCGGTGATCGTGCTGCTCGTGCTGCTTTTCATGCCGCGCGGTCTTTCACCCTGGGTGCGCGACAGGATCGAGACCGCCTGCCCGCGTTGCAAGCAGCGCAACCGCGCCTGGCGCAGCGCGTGCCGCCTGTGCGGCGCGCCGCTGGAAAATCGGGGTCGGAGTGCAATTTCGGAAAAGCTGAAATCGCCGTAGGTGAATCTCGGCGAAATCGTACTTCGAGCCCGATTTTCCCTACAGACCGAGATAGCTGGCACGCAGCGTCTCGTCCGCCATGAGCTGGGCGGAGGGGCCGTGCGCGATGATCTTGCCCTGCGAGAGCACGTAGTTGCGGTCGGACATACGGAACACCTGGCCGACTTCCTGCTCGACGAGCAGCACCGGCACGCCCGCTTCGTGCACCCTCGCGATCGCCACGAACAGTTCCCCGCGGATCTTCGGCGCGAGCCCGAGCGACGGCTCGTCGATGCACAGGAGCTTCGCCTCGAACATCAGCGCCCGCGCGATCGCGAGCATCTGCTGTTCGCCGCCCGAGAGTGTGCCGGCGATCTGGCCGCTGCGCGCGGCGAGCTGCGGAAAGAGCGCGAACGCGCGCTCGAGCCGGGTGCCGGTGTCGGTGCTGCCGGACGCGAGATAGGCGCCGGCCATCAGGTTCTCGAGCACGGTTAACTCGCGAAACGGCCGCCTGCGCTCGGGGCAGAGCACCAGTCCCTTCATGCGGATCTCGTGCGGCGCGAGCGAATCGATCCTCTCGCCGCCGAAGCGCACCTCGCCCTCGAGCACGATGTTCCCCGTGGTGCCGCGCTTCATGCGTGCCTCGAAATTCACCAGCCCCGAGATCGCCCGCAGCAGTGTGGACTTGCCTGCGCCGTTCGGGCCGACGAGCCCGACGAATTCTTCTGCACCGACCTCGAGCGAGACCCCGTTCAGGATCTGCGCCTTGTCGTAGCGAACGGAAAGATTCCCGACCTCAAGCAGCGAACGCACTCTCGCTCCCCAGGTAGGCCTCGATCACCTTCGGGTCTTTGACGACCTCCGCCGGCGTGCCGTCGGCGATCAGCACGCCGTGATCGAGCACGATCACGCGGTCGACGATCGACATCAGCTCCTTCAGCTTGTGCTCGATCATCAGCACCGCGGGCCCCTCCGAGTGCAGGCGCCCGAAGCGCCCGCCCTTGTGCAGCCGCCGGATCGAGCGCGCGAGCAGGTCCGATTCGGCCGGGTTGAGGCCCCCCAGCGGCTCGTCGAGAAGCAGCAGTTCCGGCTCGGTCGCGATCGCGCGCGCCACCTCGAGGCGCTTCAAGTCCCCCTGCGAGAGGGCCGAAGCGGGCTCCAGCGCCATGTCGGAAATGCCGACGAATTCGAGCGCGTCCATCGCCTTGGCCTCGATCTTCTTCACCCATTCGCCGCGGCTGCGCGCGCGCGGCGCCAAGAGCGGCACCATGACGTTGGCGATGATCGGCAGGTGCCGGAAGGGGCGGGTGTTCTGGAACGTCCCGGCGATTCCCCGCCGCACCACATCCCACGGCTTGAGCGCGGTGAGGTCCTCGCCATTGATGACGATACGGCCTGCATCCGGGCGGAGAATCTTGGTGATCAGCCTCAGCAGCGTCGTCTTGCCCGAGCCGTTCGGGCCGATCAGGCCGACGATCTGGTCGCGACGCAATTCGAAGCTCACGTTCCCGACCGCGGTGAGCCCGCCGAAGCGCTTGGTGATGCCTTCGACCTTGAAGAACGGAACAGTCATCGCTAATGCTCTTCGCGCAGCTCGCGACGCGAAACCTTGCCGACGTCGGTCTTAGGCAGCTCCCCGCGGAACTCGACCAGGTGCGGTACCTTGTACTCGGCCAGCCTTTCGCGGCAGTAGACCTTGATCTGGTCCTCCGAGAGCTTGCCGCGGGCGTCGCCCTGCAGCACGACAATCGCCTTGATCAGCTGTCCGACCGCCGGATCGGGCACACCGATCACGCCTGCAGCCTTCACCTGCGGGTGGCCGTAGAGCACGTCCTCGACGTCCTTGGCGAAGATCGAGTAGCCCTTGTACTTGATCAGGTCCTTGGAGCGATCGTAGAAATGGAAGTATCCCTCCTCGTCCATGCGCACGATGTCGCCGGTGAGCATCCAGCGCACCCCACCCGCCTCGATGAAGGTGCGCGCGGTCTCCTCGGGCTTGCCCCAGTACCCGAGCATGACGTTCGGTCCCGCAAGCACGAGCTCCCCGGTTTCGCCCTGCGGCACGAACGTGCGCGTCTCGGGATTGAGCACCGCCGCGAGCATATTGGGCACTGGGCAGCCGAAGGAGCCGGCCTTCGGCCGATCGAGAGGATTGACATGGCTTGCGGAGCAGGTCTCGGACAACCCGTAGCCCTCGATGATGTTCGAGCCGGTCCGCTTCGCCCAGCCCTTCATCGTCGATTCGTGCAGGGTGTCGGCGCCCGAAAGGACGAGCTTGAGCCGTTTCCAGTCCGCCTTGTTGGTGTCCTTGTGGTCCTTCAGATACTCGTAGAGCGTCGGCACCCCGTAGAACACCGTCGCCTGGTAGCGCTCCATCGCCGCGAGGATCGCTTCGGTATCCGGATTGGTGAACAACACGAGCAGGCTCCCTTGCGTCAGCCCCCCCAGCATGATCACCACTTGCCCGTAGATGTGGAAAAAAGGCAGGAACGCGAGAACCACTTCCTTGCCGAATTCGAAAGCCGGAAACGCCGCCTGCGATGCGGCCTGCGCCGCGATCAGGTTGTAGTGCGTGAGCATCACGCCCTTTGGGTGCCCGGTGGTGCCGCCGGTGTACGGAAGCACGGCGATATCCGTCTTCGGATCGATCGGCGCCGCAGGCGGCTGCGGCGGATGCGCCCTGAGCAGGTCCTGCAGCCAGTGCCGGTCCGGCGCCGCAGGGATCGCGGGCGCCTTCTTGCCGAGGAGCCGCCTCAACGCCGGCAGGTACTCGTTGACGTTGGTGAGCACCGTGAAATCGAGCGCGGCGCCGGATTTCGCCACCTTTTCCCAAAGGATGTCCTGGCAGATCACCGCCCGCGCGCCGCTGTCGGCGAGCTGGTAGCGTACCTCGTGGCTCGTGTAGACCGGGCTGATCGGCGTGACCGTGGCGCCGCACTTGAGTACTGCAAAGTACGCGATGATGAACTGCGGGCTGTTGAGCAGGAACAGCGCCACGCGGTCGCCCTTCTTCAAGCCCAGCTCCGCGAGCGCGTGCGCGAGGCGGTCGGTCGCCTCGCGCAGTTCCCGGTACGTGATCTCGCGGCCATAGAACACCACCGCGCGCCGCCCGGGATCGCGCGCGCAGGCTTCGTCGAAGGCCTGCGGCACCGACTTGAGCGGCACCTCCACCGTTGCAGGTACGCCCTTTTGATAGTGGCGCAGCCAGGGTTTGGCGAGGTATTGCGCGAGTGCGTCCATCGTTCCCTCCATGCGGCATTCTAGCGGCAACGGTGGACACTTCGCCCGGCGGCGGATGCCTGTGCCGGGCGCAGGCCGAGGATCTGGCATGCTTCCCGGGTTTCATGCTGCGCGCTAGCTGAGCGCCCCCGCGTCGACGCGGAACGGCGTGCCGGTCACGAGCGACGCAGCGGGCGAAGACAGCCAGACGGCGGCGGCGGCAACCTCGTCCGGTTCGCCGAACCGTCCGATGGCCTGTCGCGCGAGCATCGTCTCGCGCATGCCGGCGTGCTCGAACAGTGGACCCGCGAGCGGCGTCTCGATCGGGCCGGGGCACACGCAGTTGACCCGGATGCCGCGCCTTCCGTAACTCCGCGCCGCCGCGCGCGTCAATCCGACCACGGCATGTTTCGAGGCCGTGTACGCGGGCAGCAGCGGGCTGCCGATCAATCCCGCGACCGACGCGGTGTTGACGATCGAATGCCCTCCATGCGGCGGTTGCTGTGCCAGCATCGCCGCAATCTGAACCTGCATGCACAGCCAGACGCCCCTTACGTTGACGGCCATGACGTGCTCGTAGTCGTCCAGAGAACAGGCGTGCAGTTCGCCGACCGGCCCGAGTACGCCGGCGTTATTGAATGCGCAGTCGATGCGTCCGAACGCATCCAGCGCGAACGCGACGAATGCGCGCACTGACGCCTCCTCCGTGACGTCCACCCGCGCGGCGAGCGCTTCGTTCCCCGCGTCCCGAAGCGTGCGCGCCGTTTCCTCGGCGGTCTCCGACACCAGGTCCCCGATCACGACGCGCGCCCCTTCGCCGGCAAACCGCCGCGCGGCGGCCCGGCCGATGCCCGATCCGCCTCCGGTGATCAACACGACCCTTCCTTCCAGTTGTTTCGACATGCTTTCTCCCAGTGAAATGCCCGCGGTCCGGTGCGCCGGGGTGCGTAGAATGTAGGCGCGGCGCGAAGCGGCGGTCAAGCGCGGGCGCCTAGGGAGGCGCTATACATGCCGAAGTTCGACCCCATCGCCTCACCGACCGTACGCACCGCGGAGCATCTCGAGCCGGCGTTCGCGCATGCCGAGCAGTCCGATGCGGCGAAGAAGAAAATCGCCGAATTTTCCGCGCGGCGCCGAAAGCGGCCGAACGTCCTCGTGTTCCTGATGGACGACGTGGGTTGGGGCGATTTCGGCTGCTACGGTGGCGGCGTGGCGGTGGGAGCGCCGACGCCCAATTTCGACCGGCTCGCGCGCGCCGGGCTGCAGCTCACATCCTGTTATTCGGAGCCGACCTGCTCGCCTTCGCGGGCGACGCTGCTCACCGGGCGCGTGCCGCATCGCCACGGGCTGCACCGCCCGCCGATGTACGGCGAGCCCGGCGGCCTGATCGGCGAGGCGACGCTGCCGCAGTTGCTCTCCGACAGCGGGTACGCGACCCAGGCGGTGGGCAAGTGGCACATCGGCGAGAACGCGGCCTCGCAGCCGCAGAACGTGGGCTTTGACGACTTTTACGGTTTCCTCTCGGTATCGGACATGTATACCGAATGGCGCGATCCGCACTTCTTTCCCGAGATGGTGTATTCGGAGGCGCGCACCGAGTGGGTGAAGAACATGCCCTTCAACCGCTGCTTCGTGCACGCAAAAAAGGGCGGAACGCCGGAGAATGTCGAGGAGGTGACCATCCCGGCGCTGTCGCTGCTCGACGAAAAGTGGTGCCAGTACTCGGAGGCGTTCATCCAGCGCATGGCTGGCGGCAAGCAGCCATGGCTGCTCTATCACTGTACGCGGGGCGCGCACTTCGACAACTACCCGCACGAGCGGTTCCTCGCCGCCTCGCCTGCAAAGCATCCTTACAAGGACACGCTGATCGAGTTGGACGACATCGTGCGGCGCCTCACCGAAGCGCTGCGCGCAACCGGGCAACTCGAGGACACGCTGATCTTCATCTCGTCGGACAACGGCCCGCACATGGAGACCTGGCCTGACGCGGCCTACACGCCGTTTCGCTGCGGCAAGGGCTCGACCTGGGAAGGCGGCGTGCGCGTGCCGGGCATCGTCGTCTGGCCCGGCATGGTCGAAGCCGGCATTCAAAGCGACGGCCTGTTCGGTTTCAGCGACATCCTGCCGACGGTGCTCGCTCTGGCGGGCGAATCGGCCCGTCTGCCTGCCGACCGCTACATCGACGGCGTGGACCAGTCCTCGTTCCTGCTCGCGCGCGATGGCCTGTCGCACCGCAAGTACCACTACTACTGGCTGATGAGCACCTTTTCGGCGCTGCGCTGTGGCGAGTACAAGATGGTGCTGAGTTCCACCAGCGACGACGACACCGGCGCGTGGGGGCCGGGCGGGTTCACCGGGATCCTGCAGAAGCACACCTATCCGGCGCTCTACAACCTGTATCTCGACCCCAAGGAAACCCACAACTACATGACGCGCAAGCTTGCGTACATGGAGGCGTTCCAGCTCGGCATCCGCCAGCACCTGCTCACCTTCAAGCGTTTTCCGCCGAAGACCGTGATGGGCCTGCAGGCGGCCGACGCGCGAGCGAAGTAGTAAACTGCGAATTCCGATCGGAGGCACGCCATGGACCTCAATTACTCGACTGAAGAGCTGGCTTTCCGCGACGAAGTGCGCGGCTGGCTGGCCAAGAATCTGCCCACCGACTTGCGCGACAAGATTGCCGAGTACAAGGAGCTCACCCGCGAAGACCTGTTGCGCTGGCACAAGATCCTCGCCAAGAAGGGCTGGGTGGCGCCCTCCTGGCCGAAGGAGTGGGGCGGCACCGACTGGAATGTGGTGCAGCGCTACATCTTCGAGGAGGAGTGCAGTTTCGCCGGCACCCCGCCGCTGATCCCCTTCGGTCTGTCGATGTGCGGGCCGGTGCTGATCCGGTTCGCGACCGAGGCGCAGAAGAAGCGTTTCCTGCCGCGCATATACAACGGCGATGATTTCTGGTGCCAGGGCTATTCCGAGCCCGGCTCGGGCTCCGACCTCGCTTCGGTCAAGACCAAGGCGGTGCGCGAGGGCGACCATTACATCGTCAACGGCCAGAAGACCTGGACCACCCTCGGCCACTACGGCGACTGGATCTTCTGCCTGGTGCGGACGGATTCGCAGGCTTCGAAGCGGCAGGAAGGCATTTCGTTCCTGCTGATCGACATGAAGACCCCGGGTATAACCGTGCGGCCGCTGATCCTGATGGACGGCGGGCATGAGGTGAACGAGGTGTTCTTCGACGACGTCAAGGTGCCGGTCGAGAACCTGGTGTACGAGGAGAACAAGGGCTGGACCGTCGCCAAGTACCTGCTGGGCCACGAGCGCATGAACACCGGGCGCATCGGCGGCTCCAAGCGGGAGCTTGCCAAGCTGAAGGAGTTCGCCGCCAAGCAGATGAAGGACGGCAAGCCGCTGATCGAGGACGTGCGCTTCCGCGACAAGGTGGCGCGCGTGGAAGTCGAGCTGATAGCGCTCGAGATCACCAACCTGCGCTTTCTCGACCAGATGCGGCGCACCAAGCAGCCGCCGGGGGCCGACGTCTCGATGCTCAAGATCAAGGGCACCGAGATCCAGCAGACGCTGACCGAGTTGATGATGCAGGCCGTGGGCCCGCTCGCGCAGCCGTTCAAACCCACCAATGGCTCGAGCGACTTCGACGACTTCATCGCGGGACTGGCGCCGCGCTACTGCAATTTCCGCAAGACCACCATTTACGCGGGCTCGAACGAGATCCAGCGCAACATCATTGCGAAGATGACTTTGGGACTGTAACAACGGCCATGAATTTCGACCAGACGGAAGAGCAGCAGTTGCTCGCGGATTCGGTGCGCAAGTTCCTTGCGAAAGACTACGACTTCGAGCGGCGCAAGAAAATCGTCGCCTCGGCCGAAGGCTACAGCGAGCCGGTGTGGGCCACTTTCGCAGAGATGGGGCTCACCGGGATGCCGTTTTCCGCGGAGCATGGAGGCTTCGGCGGCGGCGCGGTGGACATGATGGGCGTGATGGAGGCCATCGGCGAGGGTCTGGTGGTCGAGCCCTATCTCGCCACGGTCGGCCTTGCCGGTCAGTTGATCGCGCGCGCGGGAAGCGATGCGCAGAAAAAAGCGATCCTCCCGGCGGTGCTCGAGGGCAAGCTGAAGCTCGCCTTCGCGCAGACCGAACGCGACTCGCGCTACGAGCTCGTGCATGTCGCGACCAGCGCGAAAAAAGCGGGCAACGGCTGGCAGCTCGACGGGGAGAAATGCGTGGTGCTCGGCGCGCCCTGCGCCGACAAGCTGGTGGTGTCGGCGCGTACTTCGGGCAACGTCGCGGACGCGAAGGGCATCAGCCTGTTCCTCGTCGACCGCGAGGCGCCGGGCGTGGTGCTCAAGTCCTACCGCACGCTCGATGAGCAGCGCGCCGCGGACGTCGAGCTGAAGGGCGTGAAGGTCGGCGCCGACGCGCTGGTCGGCGCCGAGGGCGGTGCGCTGCCGGTGATCGAAGAGGTGATGGACTTTGCCACCGCGCTCATCTGCTCGGAGGCGGTCGGCGCGATGAAGTCGGCGAACGACGCCACGCTCGAATACCTCAAGACGCGCAAGCAGTTCGGCGTGACGATCGGTACTTTCCAGGCGCTGCAGCACCGCATGGTCGACATGTTCGTGAGCGCCGAACAGGCCCGCTCGATGGCCTGCCTCGCGGCAAGCAAGGCCGACACCGCGGAGGGCGGCGATGATCGCAAACGTGCCATTTCGGCGGCCAAGGTGCGCATCGCCGAGGCCTGCCGCCACGTGGCGCAGGAATCCGTGCAATTGCACGGTGGCATGGGCATGACCGAGGAACTGAAGGTGAGCCACACCTTCCGGCGCCTGACGATGATCGCGCAACAGTTCGGCGACGCGGAGCACCATCTCGAGCGTTTCTCGAGGTTGTCATGAACAACAAGCGCATCGTGCTCGCGAGCCGGCCCGCCGGCTGGGTGGGCGAAGACAATTTCAGGTTCGAGGACGCGCCCCTGCCGCGCCCGGGCGACGGCGAAGTGCTGGTGAAAAACCTTTGGCTCTCGCTCGATCCGTACATGCGCGGGCGCATGAATGACGTGAAGTCGTACGTGCCACCGGTGCAGATCGGCGCGGTGATGGAAGGCCAGACCGTCGGCGAAGTGATCGAATCAACACACCCCGGATACAAGCCGGGCGATAAGGTCCTGACGCGGCTTGGATGGCAGCTCTACGGCTGCGTCAGGGGCGATGGCGAGATCAACAAGGTGGACGGGGATCGCGCCCCGCTTTCATATTACGTCGGCGTACTCGGCATGCCCGGCCTGACCGCGTGGTTCGGTCTGAAGGAGATCGGCCAGCCGAAACCCGGGGAGACGGTCGTCGTCTCTGCGGCCTCAGGCGCGGTGGGCAGCGTGGTCGGGCAGCTCGCGAAGATCCGGGGTTGCCGCGCGGTGGGCATCGCCGGCGGGCCGGCCAAGTGCGATTACGTGGTGAGGGAACTCGGATTCGATGCCTGCGTGGACTACAAGGCGGGCAACCTGCAGCGCGACCTGAAGGAGGCCTGTCCGAAGGGCGTGGACGTGTATTTCGAGAACGTCGGTGGAGAGATGACCGACGTGCTGCTGCGCGTGATGAACCCGTTCTCGCGCGTGATCGTGTGCGGCCTGATTGCCGAATACAACACGACGGAGCCGTACGGCGTGAAAATGTTCCGCGCCATTCTCGTCAACCGCATCAAGGTGCAGGGCATGATCGTGTTCGACTGGAAGGACCGCTACGGCGAGGCGCTGAAGGACCTCGCTGCGCACGTCGCCGCCGGACGCATCAAGTACCGCGAGTCGGTGGTCGAGGGCATCGAGAACGCTCCCAAGGGATTCATCGCCCTTCTCAAGGGCCAGAATTTTGGCAAGCAGCTCGTCAAGCTTGCCTGAACCCACCACGCGGCACTTCAAGTATGTGGGTTTTTGGAGATGGTGATTGGGGCGAACATCCTGGATGCGCGGACGGGCGGGCAGTCTCGGCGTCGATCGGCGCAAGCAGGGCTGGCATGACAAGATTGCCGGAACCGTCGTCGCTTACAAGGAAGAAGGAGCAGACAGATGATTGACCTGTACACCTGGCCGACGCCCAATGGCCACAAGATTCACATCATGCTCGAAGAAACCGGGTTGCCGTACCGCGTGCACCCGATCGACATCGGTGCGGGCGACCAGTTCAAGCCCGAGTTCCTGAAGATCTCGCCGAACAACAAGATGCCGGCAATGGTGGACAGCGAAGGGCCGGACGGCAAGCCGTTCGCGCTCGCTGAGTCCGGCGCGATGCTGTTCTATCTCGCCTCGAAGACCGGGGGATTCCTGCCGCAAGGCCTGCGCGAGCGCTGGCAGGTCATGCAGTGGACCATGTTCCAGATGGGCCACATCGGCCCGATGCTCGGCCAGGCGCACCATTTCCTCGGCTACGCGCCGGAAAAGATTCCTTACGCGATGAATCGCTACGCCAACGAGGCCAAACGGCTCTACGGCGTCGTCGACCGGCGGCTGAAGGAATCGGAATTCCTCGCCTGCGACGAATACACCATCGCCGACATGGCGACGGTGCCATGGCTCCGATTTCCCGAGCGCCAGGGGGTCGAAATCGGCGAGTACCCCGCGCTCAAGCGCTGGCGCGACGCCATCCTCGAGCGCCCGGCGGTGCAGCGCGCGCTGCAGGTGCTCGCCGACCGGCGTCGCGCCGAGATGACCAAGGAGCAGAAGGAAAACCTGTTCGGTGCGACGCAATATGCCAAGCGCTGATCTGAACGGAAAGATCGCCCGGGTGACCGGCAGCGGCATCGGATCGGCGGGCGCGAGTAAGCCGCAGTCCCGAGGTCACGGAATTGGTGATGCCCGAGGCGTTCTGCCAAACGCACACGCGGTGCCGTCCGACGCCGATTAGATCGGACGGATCAGATTCGCCGGTTGCCCCTCGTGGCCAGAAAAGCGAGCGCATCGACATGGGCTCGCGCGGCGGCGGGAACGATCCCGCCCATTTGCAGAAATCCGTGCACCAGGCCCGCGTACTCGGTTTCGATGGTGGTCACCTGCGCGTCGCGCAAGGCGCTCGCAAGCCCACGTCCTTCGTCGCGTAGCGGATCCAACTCCGCGACGGCAATCCAGGTCGGTGGCAGACCACGCAGCGTGCTTGCCGCGAGCGGCGCGAAGCGGAAGTCCATGTCGAGGTCCCTCGGCCCGGTGTAGTTGTCGTAGAACCAGTCGAGATCGGCGAGTTCGAGGAAATGCCCCTCCGCATAGCGTGCTTTCGATTCGCTGGGGCGACGACCGGCCGCCGTTGGATACGCAAGCAGCAGCGCCGTCGGCATTGGCATCGAGCGGTCGCGCGCGAGCAGTGCGGTAACAAGCGCCAATGTGGCGCCGGCGCTGTCTCCGCCAAGCACGACCGGCGAGTCGCGCTCGATCCCCGTACGCACCCACGTATACGCCGCCAACGCATCGTCGACGGCAGCGGGAAACGGGGCCTCCGGAGCAAGGCGGTAAGCGACCGAGATCACTGTCATGCCAGATCGCACGGCGAGCATTCTGCAGACCGGATCGGCCGACGCGAGGCTACCGACGCAATAACCCCCACCGTGCAGCCAAAGCAATGTGCCCGACGACGGGCGCGGCCCCTGATAGCGGCGAACGACGACGGGCGACGCATCGGACGCCGTGACAATCGTCTCGTCATGCAGGTTGACCGCCAGCTCCGGCGCGATATCGAGCAACCGGATTCCCCTGTCGTACGCCGCGCGCGCAGTCGAGATGCCGAGCGAGCGCAAGGGCGGTTGCCCCGCGCGCCGGATGCCGGCGAGGATCCCTGCAACGGCCTTATCGATGGTCGAACAGCCCAGTCGCTCCGGTGCGTTGCGACCGCCGGCAATCCGTCACGCTTTTGCCTGGCTGACGCGGCAGACGACGCCGCCGACTTCGACGATTCCCTCTTCGGGGACGACGATCTCGACCAGAGTCCCCGCGAAGGGCGCGCCGATCTCGGTGGCGACCTTTTCGGTTTCGATGTCGTACAGCGGTTCGCCTTCGACAAAGCTGTCACCGGGCGACTTGTACCACTTCTTCACGGTGGCCTCCTCCATGTTCATGCCGATCCGCCCCAGGGTAAGTTCGATCGTTTCAGTGTTCATGCCATGGGTTCTCCGGGCACGGTCCATGGCTTGTAGCGTGAAGGGTGGATTCGCACGGTACAGGAGGCGGTCATTGCATCAGTCCTCGGACCGCTTCCATGATGCGCAGGTGATCTGGAATCACGGCCTTTTCGAGGATCGGCGAGTAAGGCATGGCCACGTCTTCGACGGTGACACGCCGGGCCGGCGCACGCAGTGTGCCGAATGTCCGCTCGGTGACCGTGGCGGCGATCTCGCTGGCCGCGCTACAAGTGCGCCGTGCCTCGTCGACGATCACCAGGCGTCCGGTACGCTTGACCGAGTCGACGACAGTGTCGAAGTCGAACGGCATGACGCAACGTGGATCGATCAGTTCGGCCGAAACCCCGGCCTTCGCAAGCTCGTCGCAGGCGCGTTGCGCTGGTTTCACCATGCTGCCAATCGCCACGACGGTCACGTTACTGCCGGGACGCAGGATGATTGCCTTGCCCAGCGGAATGACGTATTCCCCGTCGGGAACCTCGCCGCTTTCGCCACCCCGTCCCGCCGCCTGCAGGAAGAACACCGGACTGTCGTCGCGGATCGAGGACTTGATGAGACCCTTGGCATCGCCTGGCGACCCGGGCATCACGACCTTGACGCCGCCGAGATTCATCAGTGTCGGGTGCATGCTATCGGAATGCTGCGCTGCAACCGAGCGTCCGCCGCCGATCACGGCCATGAAGGTGATCGGCAACCGGATCTGCCCGCCGAGCATGTAGCGCAGCTTCGCGGCCTGGTTGGCGATCGCGTCGAATCCCGTATAGATGAAGTTGCCGTAGAACAGATGACATATGACGCGGTAACCTGCCGCCGCCGCGCCGACCGCCATGCCGGTCATTACGGTTTCGGAGATCGGCGTGTTCCGCACCCGCGCGGGGCCGAACCGCTCGAACAGGTTGCGCGTGTCGCCGATCGGGCTGACTTCTACGTCTTCGCCGAACAGAACGATCGAAGGATCGCGGGCCATTTCTTCTGCGATCCCCTCATTGATCGCTTGCACCATCCGCTTCTTCGCCATCGATCGCTCCTCAGGAAAACATGTGGGTGTACGCCGATTCCACCGCAGGCCACGGGGATTCTTCGGCGAACTTGAATGCGTCGTCGACTTGGGCTAGCACTTCAGCCTCGATTCCGGCAAACGTCGCGGCGGTGATGCCCGCCTGCTCGAGCTTCCGCCGCGCTTGCATGAGCGGCTCGTGCGCTCTCCGGGCCTCGATCTCGGCGTCCTCCCGGTACGCTTTCGACAGGAATGTCATCTCAGCCTCGACGTGTCCGCGCAGCCGGTAGGTCCGCGCTTCGATGAGCGTGGATCCGGCGCCCGCGCGCGCGCGCGCGATCGCCGTACCGGCCGCGCGCCAGACTGCGACCACGTCGTTGCCGTCGACCGCAAGTCCGGGGACGCCGAACGGTTCGGCGCGGCGCCAGATTTCCCCTGCCGTGACGGTGGCCGAAGGCGAAAACTCGGAAAAGCCGTTGTTCTCGCACACCAGGATCAGCGGCAGCTTCCAGAGCGCTGCAATGTTCAGCGCCTCGAACATCACGCCCTGGTTCGCCGCGCCATCTCCGAAAAAGACGACCGCGACATTCCCGTCGCCGCGCAACTGCTCCGCCCACGCCGCTCCGGTGCCCAGCCCGATACCGCCGCCCACGATCCCGTTCGCACCGAGGATGCCCTTGGACACATCGGCTACGTGCATCGATCCGCCCTTGCCGCCGCAGACGCCGGTCGCGCGACCGAATACTTCGGCGATCATTCGCGGTAGATCGCCGCTCTTGGCGAGAAAATGTCCGTGTCCGCGGTGGTTACTGGTAATCCAATCGCGATCGGTCAAATGAACGCACACGCCTGCGGCAACGGCCTCTTGCCCAACGGAAAGATGCACCGGTCCGGGCAGCGCGCCGCTGGCCTGAACCTTCGCCAGCCTCTCCTCGGTGGTCCGGATCAGCAACATGAGCCGGTACATTGCGAGCAGCAACTCCGTCGTCGCAGCCGGAGCCGCGGCTTCCGAGGCAGGCGCTGCGTCATTGGGTTGCCGGTCAGTCGACGAATGCAGCCTCATGTTTTCCATCGTTTCGGCCTCCAGTTCGGGAAATCTTTGGATGATTTCCAGGCGCTTCCGGGTCGTCCGTGAGTCGCTTGGAAGGATAGCATGCGCCTTCAGGTTCTCCTTCTATAGGCATGGTCATTTACCACCTGTAGCAAGACTGTGGAGGCGCCGCACTGGCTCCGGCCGGCCCGGTACAAACCGGAGTTGTGCTTGTCGGCGGACTAGCGCTTGATCGCCCATAACGACAGCTCAGGCGCGAATGCGATCAAAATCGAGACCAGAACCATTGCCAGCACAAACGGCAGGGCATGCTTGGCGATGCGCATAATCGGCTCCCCGGTCAGGCCGGAGACCACAAAAAGATTCAGTCCCATCGGCGGGGTGATGAAGCCAAGGCCGAGTGAAGTAATCATGAACACGCAGAAGTGGAACTGGTTCATCCCGATCGCCTGGGAAACCGGATAGAGCAGCGGCGCCAGGATCACGATATTGGGAGTCGTCTCCATGAACATTCCGGCGATGATGAAAATCAACAACATCATGAAGATCAATGTTGTTTTATCGCTGGTGAAGGATGTGAGTCCGCTGACCATGCTCTGGGGCACATCCAGAACCGTAAGCGCCTGGGAAAACAGCATCGCCACGGCAATGATCGGCAAAATGACCCCGCATACGCGCGCCGAGGTTCCCAGCATGGCCGGGAAGTCGCTGACGTTGATCGCTTTCTCGCCAAGGCCGACGAGCAGCGCTGTCGCAACCGCCACGGCGGCGGATTCGGTGGGCGTGAACAGCCCCGCGTAAATGCCGCCCAGGATGATAAACGGGATCAGGATGGCGAACTTCGCCTCGTAGACCGCCTTCACCCAGCGTGTGAACGAAAACGGCTGTTTCGAATTCTCGTAACCGTGGATATTGTTGACAATCACGTTGGTCAACATCACCGCGACCAGCACAATGACGCCGGGCACGGCAGCGGCGGTGAACAGCGTAGCCGAGGAGATTCCCAGGGACATGCCGATAATGATGTAGGCAATCGAGGGCGGGATCAGGATGCCGGTGCATGCTCCCGACGCCACCAGCGCACAGGCATAGGCCATCGGGTAGCCGCGCTTTTCGAGACGGCTCAGGGTTATGCGGCCGATAGCCGCCGCGTCGGCAGCGTCGGAGCCGGAAATGCAGGCGAAGAAACCGCATCCCAGGACGGTGGACGTGCCCAGGCCGGAGCGCAGATTGCCGGTGGTCGCTTCGGCGAGGTCGAGCAGTTTGTGCGCCAGTCCCGAGCGCACCATGACGTCCCCGGTGAGAATGAACAAGGGAATCCCGATCAATTCGAAAGAATTGACCGCCTCGAACAATGCCTCGCCGACGAGCGTGAACGGCAGCGCATGCGTCATGGCCAGCAACAGGATGGTGCCGAGGCCCACCGATACCCAGAAAGGTACAGCGAGTACCAGCAGAAGCAGCATCAGGCCGACTGACAGGGCGATATTCACTTTGACGCTCCCGCTCGCAATGTCGTGCCGGCTAGGCCGGGCTGGCCGAATCGGCAGTTCATGCGTCGAACAGGTTCTTGCCGGCGTGCGCCGGCCGGCCGGCACGGATGTCGCCGATATCGCGGGCCATCGACTGGATCAGCCGAACCGTCATCATGCCGAACCCCAGCGGCACCGCAAGCTGGAACCAGAACGTGCCGATGCGCAGTCCGGGTGTTACCGAATCGAACCGGAGGGCGCTTGCGACCGAATGCATCGACCAGTAAATCGCGAAACCGGCGAAGAGCAGTGTCGCAAGGTCGCCGAAGAGGTAGACGTAGCCGCTCCAACGCTTGGGCATCGCGGTAATAAGCGTGTCGAAGCGGATGTGGGCGCGCTCCTTCACGGCAAAGGAGGCGCCGATCCACCCAAGGTAGATGAAACTGAATCGCGCGACCTCTTCCCCCCAGATCGAAGAGAAGTTGAGCACGAAGCGCCGCACCACTTCCATCACGATAACGAAGACGATCATGCAGTAGAACCCGAGCATGAGGTAGCGCTCACCGTTCTGGTTAAGCTTGTTCAGGAATCGCATCGGGGGCGGTCAGTGTCGAAAAAGATTGTTACGCCAGGGTCGGCAGGCGAGCCCGCCGGACCGGCGGGCTCGCCTTGCGCCACTAGGCGGAAATGTAATCGACCACCGTGTGCTTGCCCTTGACGTCGGCCGCGCGATTGAGCTTGTCGAAGTTCTCCGTCGATTGCGCCAGCTTGGTCTTGAAACTGTTCCATTCCGGACGCTGCTGGCCTGCTGCGTCGATCCACAGTTTGCGCTCGGCGGCAGTGGGGTTGTAGAACTGCACGCCGGCCTTTTTCATCTCCTGCATGCTTAGATTGAGCGCCTTGGGAAGCTGCTCCCAGGTCTGCGCGAGCGTGATCTCACCGGCTTCCTCGAATTGCAGTTGCACCGGTTTGGGCAAGTTCTCGAACCAGGCCAGATTGCAGGCGAACATCTGGGCATCGGGGACTTGGGACAGCAACGTGACCGACGCCATGAGATCGATGAAGCCGAAAGCCCAGAAGCCGCCGATGGAAATGTCGATAGCATCGGCAACACCCTGTCGCAGCGCAGTCGGTGTCTCCCCCCAAGCCACCGGCGTCGGATTGCCGCCGGAAAGGCGGTAGATCTGCGCGAGCATTTCCGATGCCGGGATGCGCACCTTGACGCCCTGCAGATCGCTGGGCGTTTTGATGATCACGCGACCGGCCGTTGCCGCCGCCTTGACCTTCGACATCGTGCGCGGGCCGACCGAGTAATAGAAGATCGCCTTGTACCCTTTGGCGTTCACCTTCGGGTTGACTTCGTCATTCCACGCCTTCGACGATGTCAGGTTGGAGAAGCGCTGGCTCTCACCGCACCAGAACGGAATGTTGATGACGTCGACGATCGGAGCGAAGGGTGAAAAATTCGACAGCGACACTGCCGCGCAATTCACGGTTCCGGTCTGCACTTTCTGCGCGAGCGCGGGGCCCACCCCGAGTTGTCCGGCCGGGTGAAGGTTGACGTACACCACCCCCTTGGTCGAGTTCTGGATGTTTTCCTTGAATTGCTCCTGCATGATCGGATAGCCCTGGTAAGAGCCCAGCTTGTACTCGGTCGCCAGGGTCATTTCGATCTTTGCGTTCTTCTTCCTGGCCGCCTCGTCGGCGGCGGTTTGCGCGACCGCGGACGCCGACCACAGATAGCCTCCGGTGGACGCCAGGATTGC
>JADGRQ010000032.1 GCA_017880775.1 Burkholderiales bacterium
GTCGAAGCTTGGTGATCTGGCTTATGGGACATCGCTATCTCTCCTTTAGTTGGATTGGTACCGGGCACATGCCGCCTTCGGTCATCAGGACTTGCGGCCAAACCCGATTTCACCGACTGTCTTCTGCCGAAGGCGTTTCTCTTGCGAGTATCCCGATTACGAAGAATGCCACGCAGGCGATCACAATCAGGAATTCGGATACATCATTGAGCCGCCACTGCACGTTCCATTTGAACGCCACGCCGGCCTTGCCGAGCAGGACGTTGACGGCATAGACGACAAGGCAAGCCAGAGATGCCGTCATCGGCAGGCGGCCGCGCCTTGCGGCGGCAGCGGGCAGGGCGATCATCGATGTCCTTCTTTGCGCATGATCCGAGCGAGCTCCGTGGCGATGCAGATCGGCAGCGCCGTCGACGCAAGTCGGTTCACAACCGACACGGCTCCTTCCGGTATGTAATTGGCGCCCCGGCGGTTGCGCTGTGCGACTCCGGCCCAAACCAGTATCGCAGCCTCCATAAGACAACATAATGAAAGCGCGTTCATAAAAATGATGGACGATCCGGTCATGCTTGTCAAACTCTTAATGCCTTGAAATTCTTTGTGCAATGCGGAATTCTGAATCAAGCGCCATCGCCTTGTCCACGCATTGCCACGGGTGTAATCTCGCCAATATAGCTAAAATCTGAAAGCGCTTCCAGACGTGCATCTCGTTCCACAGGTGAACTCGGACGTGACCATCAAGGACATCGCCGCGCGCTGCGGGATCTCGTCGGCGACGATTTCCCGAGTGCTGAACCACCCCGAGATCGTCCGCCCGGAACTGCGCGAGCGGGTCCATGCGATATTGGCCGAAGCCGGCTACGTGCCGCATGGGGCGGCCCGATCGCTCGCGTCCCGGCGTACCCGGACAATGGGGGCGGTAGTGCCCACCGTCGACAGCGCGCTGTTCGCCAGGATCGTCGACGGCCTGCAACAAGCGATCCATGACCACGGTTTCCAGCTCCTGCTCGCGAGCAGCAACTACAGCCCGGCGCGCGAGGCAGCCGAAATCCGCGCGCTGATCGAGCGCGGCGTCGACGCGATGATGCTCGTCGGCAGATCCCGCAGCGACGAAGTCTACGAGCTGCTCCGGGCCAAGCGGATTCCATTCGTCGCCACCTGTCTGTTTGAGCCGGAAGCTCCATGGCCGACGGTGGGATGGGACAACCAGGCCGAGGCGGCGCGGGTTGCCGACTACCTGCTCGATATCGGACATCGCCGCTTCGGCATCATCGCCGGGGTCACGGCGGACAACGACCGCGCGGCGGACCGCGTCGCCGGCTATCGCGCCGCGCTCGCGCGCCGCGGTGTCGGGCTTCCCGAGGCCTGCGTCATTGAAAAGCCCTACACGGTCCCCGAAGGCCGCGCCGCGATGGCCGCGCTGTTGCGGCTGCCGCAGCCGCCGACAGCCGTGCTGTGCGGCAACGACATCCTCGCCTTCGGCGCGCTGCAGGAATGCCTGTGGCTCTCCGTGCGCGTGCCGCAGGAAATCTCAATCGCCGGCTTTGACGACATCGAGATGGCCGCGCACTGCTACCCCGGGATCACGACGCTTCACGTGCCGGCCCACGAGATCGGCCGGCGCGCGGCGACAGTCCTGCTCGACATGATCAAGAAACAGCCCGCACCCGAGCACGTGCGTATCGACTTGCAACTGATCGTCCGCGGCACGACGGCGCCACCCGCGGACAGCGCGCAGGCGCGCGTCAGTGCCGGGGGCGAGACGCGCGCGCCGCAGCCTACTTGACCCGCCCCCTGTCACGATCGCAACCTTGCCGGGGATGCTCTCGCCGTCGCCTGCGTTTGACGCCAGGCGAAATCCGGGAATGACGGGAAGGAATCCTCCGACGAATCTTTGCGCACGATGGTGCTAAGCTGATGCATGGACCTGTTGCAGCAATGACGAGCAGGGGGGGATTCAAGAATGGACCATGTCTCAACATCAGAGTGAAACTGTACCTCTGAAGCGGCCGAATGTTTCGGCTGCGGCGATCTCGCGACCCCCAAGAACTGATTGACTGAAGCGCGCGCCGCATCCGGCGGCTGGCTGCTGCTGCACGTCAGCCTGCCGTTCCTCGCCGGCTATTACCTCTCGTATACCTACCGCGCGGTCAATGCGCTGCTTGGCCCGGTACTCGCGGCGGAGTTCGGGCTCACGGCGGGTATGCTCGGCCTGCTGACCGCGGTCTACTTCCTCGCGTTCGGGTTGTTTCAGATTCCGCTCGGCGTGCTGCTCGACCGATATGGCCCGCGCCGGGTGGATGCGGCGCTGCTGCTCATTGCCGCGACGGGCGCGGTGCTGTTCGCGCGCGCGGATTCGCCTGGAGAGCTGCTCGCCGGCCGGGCGCTGATCGGGCTTGGTGCCTCCGGCTGCCTGATGTCGGCATTCCAGGCGTTCGTTCTATGGTATCCAGCCGAACGCATCGCGTTCATGAACGGTGTGGCGTTCTCCGCCGGTGCGCTCGGAGCAATTACGGCCACCGTGCCGCTGGAACTCGCGCTGCGCGCATTCGGCTGGCGCGAGATCTTCGTCGCACTCGCGGCCGCTACGCTCGCGGTGGCGGGCGTGCTCTATTTCGCGGTTCCCGAGCGCAAGCGCGTGCGCAAGGCCGAGACGCTCGCGACGCAACTTGCAGGCGTGGCTGCGATCCTGCGCGATCCGGTCTTCTGGCGCATCGGGATCGCGCTCTGCACCAGTCAGGCGGCCGTGAATGCGCTGCTTACGCTGTGGATGGCGACCTGGCTGCGGGACGTTGCCGATTACTCGCGCGCCGAAATCGCGCAGGTGCTCCTCGTCGTCTATCTTGCCTTGATCGCCGGCTATCTCGGCTATGGGCGCGCCGCCGACGCGCTGGCTCGGCGAGGGCAGTCCACGGCGTTGCTCTTTGCCGGCGGGATCGCCTGCACGTCCGCATGCTTGTCGCTGCTCGTGCTCGGGGTCACCACCGGGGCGGTCGCCGTCTGGGCGCTGTTCATTTTCTTCGGCGCGGTCAGCTCGGTCGCCTACCCGGCCATCTCGCGCCGGTATCCGCGCGAGATGGCCGGGCGGGTGAATACCTGCGTGAACGTGTTCACGTTCGCGGGCAGCTTCCTCGGGCAATGGGGCGCCGGGCTGCTCCTCAACCGCTGGGCGCCGACGCCCGCCGGCTACGACGCGGCGGCGTATTTCTACGCGTTTGGCGCGCTCTGGCTCGCGCAACTTGCCGGACTGCTGTGGCTGCTCGCCGGGTGGCGGGGGCTGGTCAGGCCTTAGGCGCGCGCGCGGAAGGTACCGATCGCCTTGGCGACCAGCTCGCCTTCGGCGTCGCGCGCCTCGCCTTCGCAGAAGATGGTGGTCTGCCCGGCGCGCAGCACACGGCCTTCGGCGCGCAGCACACCCTTGCTGGTGCCAATGAACGACGTGGAAAGATCGATGGTCATGATCGAGCGCGGCGGATCGTAGAGCGTGCGCGCCGCCATCGACAGGGTCACGTCGAGAAGCGAGAGGATCGAGCCGCCGTGCGCGCTGCCCCAACTGGTGGTGAACTCGGGCCTGATCTCGATCGACAGCCGCGCGATGCCTTTCTCCAGCGACTCGACGCGGATGCCAAGGTGCTGCGAGAACGGAATCTTCTTCAGGAACTCGGCGGTTTCGTCGAGCGCTTTCCGGCTGGTCATATCAGCGCTGCGCCGCCGTCCACGGCGATCGCCTGGCCGGTGATGTGGCGCGAGGCTTCCGACGCGAGCAGAACGGCCAGCCCTTTCAGGTCCTCGTCGTTGCCGAGGCGTTTGGTCGGCGTGACCTTGCGCACCAGTTCGCCCGTCGTGTCGAGCGTGGCGCGGGTCATCTTCGACGGAAAGAATCCCGGGCAGATCGCGTTCACGGTGATGCCGTGCTCGCCCCATTCGGCCGCGAGCTGTCTGGTCATGCCGACGACCCCGTGCTTGGTCGCGTTGTAGGATACCGTGCGCACCACCGCCGGGTCGCTCGCCATCAGGCCTGCGACCGAGGCCACGTTGACGATGCGCCCCCATTTCGCCGGGATCATGCATTTCTTGGCCGCTTGCTGCGCCCACACGAAACCGCCGACTAGGTTGAGGGCGACGAGCTTGTCCCAGGCCTCGAGCGGGTGGTCCTCTGCCGGCGCTCCCCATACGGCGCCTGCGTTGTTCACCAGAATGTCGACCTTGCCCATTTTCGCGAGCATCCGGTCGAACACGCCCGGAATCGTATCGCGCTTGCCGATGTCGCACACCCATGCTGCCGCCTCGATGCCCATCTTCTTCAGGTGCGCGACCGCTTCGTCGAGCTCGCCCTGCTTGCGCGCGGTGAGCGCGAGTTTCGCGCCCATCTCGCCCAGCGCCTCGGCCATCTGAAGGCCAAGTCCGCGCGAGCCGCCGGTGACGACGGCGACGCGGCCGGTCAGGTCAAAAAGCTGTTTGACGTTCATCGGATTTCCCCGCCTGGCTCAGGCTTTCAACTGCAGCGATTTGTACTCGAGAAATTCCTCCAGCCCGTACTTGCCGGCTTCGCGGCCGTGGCCCGACTGTTTGAAGCCGCCGAACGGTGCGTTCATGTTGAACGGCCCGCCGTTGATGTCGATCTGCCCGGCGCGCATGCGGCGAGCCACCTTCTGCGCGCGTGCTTCGTCCTTCGACCAGACTCCGCCCGCCAGGCCATAGATGGTGTCGTTCGCAATCCGGATCGCGTCTTCGTCATCCTTGTAGGTGATGATCGACAGCACCGGCCCGAAGATCTCTTCCTGCCCGATGGTGGATTTCGGATCGACCTTGCCGAACACGGTGGGCTTGACGAAGTAGCCGCCTGGCGGAACGCCATCGGGTGCTTCGGCGCCGCCGGCGACCAGTTCCGCGCCCTCCTCGATGCCCTTGTTGATGAAACCGCGCACCCTTTCGAGCTGCATCCGCGAGGAGAGCGGCCCGAGGCGCGTGGTTTCCGCCATCGGGTCTCCGGGCGCGAATGCCTTCGCCACTTCGGCGGCGATTGCCTTTGCTTCCGCGTATTTCGATTCCGGCACCAGCATGCGCGTGAACGCGGTGCAGGTCTGGCCGGAATTGAGGTAGCAGTTGGTGACCGTGCCCTTCACCGCGGCTGCGAGATCGGCATCGTCGAGGATGATCGACGCAGACTTGCCGCCCAGTTCGAGCGTCACGCGCTTTACCATCTGTGCGGCGAGTTCCGAGATGCGCTTGCCCGCGCGCGTCGAGCCGGTAAACGAGATCATGTCCACTTCCGGGTGCTTCACCAGCGCTTCGCCCACGACCGGGCCGAACCCGGTCACCAGGTTGAATACGCCCGCCGGCAGCCCGGCTTCATGCACCACATCGGCCAGGATGAAGGCGTTGAACGGTGCAATTTCGGATGGCTTCAGCACCACGGTGCAACCCGCGGCGAGCGCAGGCGCCACTTTCAGCGCGATCTGGTGCAGCGGGTAATTCCACGGCGTGATCGCGCCGACCACACCTACGGGTTCGCGCAACACGACCGAGTTTCCGACTTTGTCCTCGAACGCGAATTCAGCCGCGATCTTCGCGTAGTTGGCGAAAGTCGCGATCGGAAGCCCGGCTTGGATGCGGCCTGCGAGCTTGATCGGCATGCCGACTTCCTGCGCGATGGTCCTGGCAAGCTCCTCGGCGCGCTGCTTGAGTCCGGCGGAGATTTTCGCCAGGTACTCGGCGCGTTTAGCCACCGGCAGCTGGCTCCAGCTATCGAACGCCGCGCGTGCCGCGCGTGCTGCGGCGTTCATGTCGGTTTCGGTCCCGGCCGGGACCGAGCCCATCACTTCGCCGGTGCCGGCGTTGTGCACATCGATCGTCTCCTTCGAACTGGCGGCCGTCCATTGGCCGTTGATGTAGAACTTGTCGCGGATCAGCATGGTGAAATCCAGGGAATGATGAGGGCGCAGCGAACCAAACAGGGCGTGGATTATACTGCCCGGTGATATCCAATCAGGGAGGTTTCGCAGCATGGCACGTAAGGGAAAGGCAGTCGTCGCACGCGAGCTGAACAAGCCCGTGCTGGTCGAGGAAGTGACCTTCGATTCGCCCAGGCGCGGCGAGGTGGTGGTGAAGATCGAGGCCGTGGGCGTGTGCCACTCCGACCTGTCGGGAACCAATGGCACGATCGCGCTGCCGCTGCCGCTGATCCTCGGGCACGAGGCGGCGGGTAGGGTGATCGAGGCCGGCGAAGGCGTTACCGAACTCGCGGTCGGGGATCACGTTCTGGCGAACTGGATCTACATGTGCGGCCGCTGCCACTACTGCAACATCGGCCGTCCGGTGCTGTGCGACCAGCAGGGCAAGGCACTGTATACGATGCTCGACGGCACGCACCGCACGCACGACGCCGCCGGCAAGGCGCTCAATATCTTCTCGGGCGTCGGCGTGATGGCCGAGTACGCCGTAGTGCATGAGCGCAGCCTCGTGAAGTACGATCCCAAAGTGCCCGCCGACCGCGCGGCGCTGGTGGGCTGCGCGGTCACCACCGGGGTAGGGGCCGCGATCAACACCGCAAGAGTGCAGCCCGGCTCGATCTGCGGCGTGTGGGGCGCGGGCGGCGTCGGCCTCAACGTGATTCAGGGCTGCGCCATCGCCGGCGCCGAGCGCATCATCGCCATCGATACCAGCGAGGCGAAGCTCGAGTTCGCCAAGAAATTCGGCGCCACCGAGGTGATCAAGACCACGCCGGGCGAGGATCTGACCAAGCAGTTGAAAAAATCGACGGGCGGGGGTCTGGACTACGCCTTCGAGTGCATCGGCTCCGGAGAGGTCGCGGCCGCGGCCTACAAGGCGATCCGCAAAGGCGGCCTCGCGGTGGTGGTAGGCGTCGCGCCTGCGAGCGCGTTAACCTCCGTGGTGACGCGCTCGCTTCCATTCGAGGAGAAAACCCTCACCGGCAGCTACTTTGGTTCGGCACGTCCACGCGAGGATTTTCCGCGGATGCTTTCGCTTTATGCGGCGGGCAAGCTCAAACTCGACGAACTGATCACCAGGCGCTACAAGATCGACGAAGCGCCGCAGGCCTTCGCCGACCTCGAATCCGGCAAGAACGCGCGCGGCGTGATCGTGTTCTGAGGAAAATTACTTCTTCGGGTCCAGAGCAAGGGAGGATTCGTCGTTGTTTTGTCCCGGCATGAGCATGCCGGAAGCTTCCTCCTGCTTGGTCATTACCTCTTGGAAAATGTCGGCGAAATTTTCATCACTTGCTGGGGCCGCGCATCTGGGATGGGGACTTCACCGCGCCGGGCAAAGGAATCCGATCGCGCTGCATGCGAGCGTCCCGAATGCAGCGCTCCTTGGCGTCATCCGACAGATCGCCGCACTTGTCACGCTCAATCGCCAGATCGGAATTGTTCTGGTCCTTTTCCGGATCCCTGCGATCCTGTGCGTCGCGCGGGGACGGGTCGGTGCCCGAGGCGCCTTCCGCGGGCGGCCGCGCGGAATCCCGCGGCGCGGTCATTTGAGCAGCGGCGCCAGAAGCGAATGCAATACCCAATACCGCTGCGAGCATTGCTGATCTCAATTTGTCCATGTTCACGCCTCAATATGCAGTTATCGCACGATTCGCAACATCGGTGCCGCGCCGCGGGTGAGCGATCGCGCTCCTCGTGTGCTGTAACGCAAGCGTACCGCCTCGCGCATGACGCGTGTAAGAAATTCCATTCTGGGAAGAAAATACACACGTGCCGGGGGCAAGCTGCGACGCGACCTTGCCGCTGCTGGCCCTTCCACCGGCTGGCACACCATTTCGTCGTCGCGGGCGCTACCAGCGCGCGGGCGGCTTCTTCGAAATCACGATGGTGCTGCCTTCCCGCCGGACGTAGCCGCCCTCGGAGAGGTCGGAGAAGATCCGGCTGATCATCTCCCGGGAGCAGCCCACGCGCTGCGCGATGTCCTTCTGGGTGAGTTTTTCGGGGATCAGCAGCTTGCCGTCCACCGCCTCGGCGAGATCGAGCAGCAGCCGCGCCACGCGCCCGTAGACGTCCATCAGAGCGAGGTCGCGCATGCTCTCGGTCACTACCCGCACGCGGTGCGCGAGCTTTCGTATCATGTGCTGCGCAAATTGCGGAATCTCGGACAGAAGCTGGTTCAGCTCGGCGCGGTGCACCACCGCGCAGCGGCAGTCCTCCAGCGCGGCCACCGAAGCCGAGCGGGGGCCTCCGTCCAGGGTCACTTCGCCAAAATATTCGCCCAAGCCCATGCGGTTCACCTCCAGCTCGCGGCCGTCGGCTGCGGAAACGTACGCCCGCACGCGGCCAGCCAGCAGCACGTACAGCGTGTCGGTGTCGTCGCCCTCCATGACGATGACTGCGTGCTTCGGGAAACTGCGCACGGAGGCGCGTTTGGCGATTTGCCCGAGCAGCGCATCAGGAAGCGCTTCGACCGGAGCGGGTTTCATGGCGCCCCATTCTAAGCGTGAATATGTCACACCGCAGAAGTGCCGCCGTTCGCTGACCGCCCGCCTTGCGGGCCTACTCTCCGTCTACGGTACAAGCAACGGAGGCGATCAAGATGACCTGGGAACACGTGCGATTTCTGGCCCTGCTGATTCCTACCTGGCTGGTGCTGGGCGCGGCCGCGGTTTCGCTCTCCGTGCCTTCGAACAGCCGGGCCGGGCATCCCGACGAGCACATCGTGCAAGCCAACCTGTCGCCTTGCAGGGATTCAGGCGGCGCTGCAGCGCAACTGCGCCATGGAGAACAGGCATCTGCGGTGGAGTCGTACGGGGTAGGTTCTCCGGCGACATCCGGGCAGTAGGCTTGCGCATCCATGGGGGTGCGCTTGAGCAGGAACGTACCACCGCAGTTCTTGCGTCCTGACGGGGCCGCCGCTCAATCGTCGACGAATCGCGCCAGTTCACCGGCCAACTGGGCTTCCTCGTCGTCCCAGCCCGATTCGAAAGTGTCTTCGTCCCAGGTGGCTGCGTCGTGCGTCAGAGGAATCTCTTCGGGCGCGCGGCGTTGGGTTTGCTTTGGCGTCATGGCACTTCCGACGGGAGAGCGACGCCGTGATGTTGAGCGCACTTTCGCAGCACCCACGCGGCGAGAAGCGACCGAATCAGACTGCAATTCGCGGCGCATGGGCTAGCGACAGCCGAGCTGGCGCTCCTTGGCGAGCACCAGTGCCGTGATGGTTTCGTTTACCGGAGCCGCCAGCGCGAGTTCCCTGGCCACGCGCGGGATCGCGCCGTTGATGACGCCGATCTCGCTCTTGCGCCCGGCCAACAGGTCGAGCAGTACTGAGGGCCTTGCTTTCGGGATCTTCGACCCGAAATCGCGCACATAGGCCACGGGGTCATCCAGCTCGAGCCGGATGCCGCGCGCTTTTGCCACCGCATAGGCTTCAGCGGCGCACTGGCCCGAGACGGCCGACAACTCGGGGTCGTTCATGACTTCGCCGACGGTGAGCCCGGTCACGCCGCACGGCCCGGAGTAGGCGCAGTTGCACAACAGCTTCTCCCACACCAGCTGGCCGATGTCGTCGAAGCATTTCACCTTGAATCCGGCCGAGCGCCAGACTTCGGCGACCTGCTCGACGCGCGGCGTCACCGGCCCTTCGAGCTCGCCAAGCCGCACCAGCTCCATGCCGTTGTGGTGCGCATGGCCCGGCGCCCTCATCGAGGCACCGAAGCCGGCCACCACGCCGACCATGACGCGATCGCGACCGAGGACGCTCGCCGCGGCATCCGGGCCACCCAGGCCATTCTGGATCGACAATACCGCGGTGTCATCGCCGAGGAGCGGCTTGCAGGACCCGGCGCCATCGACGACCTGCATCGCCTTGGTGGCGAGGATCACCAACTCGCAGACGCCCGCCTCGCGTGCGTCGGTGGTCGCATGCACGCGCACCGTTCGGTCGCCCGAAATACCCTCGAGCCGCAGGCCGCGCTCGCGCATCGCATCGACGTGCTCGCGCCAGCGGTCGATCGCCCAGATCTCATGGCCGGCCGAGGCAAGCAGCCCCGCATACACCGAGCCCATCGCGCCACAGCCGACGATCCCGATTTTCATTCTCGCGCTGTTCGTCAGACCACTTCGAACAATCCGGCCGCTCCCATACCGCCACCGATGCACATGGTCACTACCACGTGCTTCACGCCGCGGCGCCTGCCTTCCATCAGCGCGGCACCCGTCAGACGGGCGCCCGACATTCCGTAGGGATGGCCGAGCGCGATCGCGCCGCCGTTCACATTGAGGCGGTCGTCCGGAATGCCGAGCTTGTCGCGGCAGTAGATCACCTGCACCGCGAACGCCTCGTTCAGTTCCCACAGCCCGATGTCCCCGATCTTCAGTCCCACACGCTTGAGCAGTTTCGGCACCGCGAACACCGGTCCGATGCCCATTTCGTCGGGCTCGCAGCCCGCGACCGCGAAGCCGCGGAAGATGCCCATCGGCTTGAGGCCCTTCGATTGCGCGAGCTTTGCGTCCATCACAACGCAGGCCGCCGCGCCGTCGGAGAACTGGCTCGCGTTGCCCGCCGCGATCACGCCGCCTTCGATCGCCGGCTTGATCTGCGACACGCCCTCGTAGGTGGTGTCCGCGCGGATGCCTTCATCCTGCGCGCAGGTGACTTCCTTCACCGTTTCCTGGCTGGTGTTCTTGTCCACCACCTTCATCCGGGTGGTGACCGGCACGATTTCTTCCTTCAGCTTGGCCATCGCCGCGGCGGCGCGCTGCTGGCTGCGCGCGCCATAGCGGTCCTGCGCCTCGCGCGGGACGTGGTAGCGCTTGGCCACCATCTCCGCGGTCTGCAGCATCGGCCAGTAGATCTCGGGCTTGTGGCGCATCAGCCACTCGTCCTGGATCATGTGCTTGTTCATGTTGTTCTGCACGCAGGAGATGGACTCGACGCCGCCCGCAACGAACACCGCGTTCTCTCCGGCGATGATTCGTTGTGCGGCGAACGCGATGGTCTGCAGACCCGAAGAGCAGAAGCGGTTGACGGTGGTGCCGGAGGTGGTCACCGGGCAGCCGGCGCGGATCGCGATCTGGCGCGCGATGTTGGCGCCGGTCGCGCCTTCGGGATTGGCGCAGCCCATGATCACGTCCTCGACCTCGGCCGGATCGATCTTCGCGCGCTCAAGCGCACCCTTGACCGCGGCGGAGCCGAGCTTGGCGCCGTGGGTCATGTTGAACGAGCCGCGAAAACTTTTCGCGAGCGGGGTGCGGGCGTAGGAAACGATGACTGCTTCGGTCATTGGGCTCTCCTCGTCAGTTCAGGCAGGTTCATTTCTTGGCTGCGTCGTAATCGGTGAAACTCTTGCCTTCCTTCGCCAGCCGGTCCAGCAGCGGCGCGAGTTTCCATTCGCCGCCCTTGTAGCCTTTCTGGAATCCCTTGATCGCTTCCACCACCTTCGGCAGGCCGACGCTGCTGGCATAGAACATCGGCCCGCCGCGGTAGGCCGGGAAGCCGTAACCGGTGAGGTACACCATGTCGATGTCCGAAGCCCTCAGCGCGATGCCTTCCTCCAGAATGTACGCGGCCTCGTTCACCAGCGCGTAGATCAGCCGCTCGACGATCTCGTCGTCGGAAATCTGCCTCGGTTTGACGCCGATCTCCTTGCGGTAGTCCTCGATGATCTTGTCGACGGCGGGATCGGGAATCGGTTTCCTGTTCCCGGCTTCGTACAGATACCAGCCTTTGCCGGTTTTCTGGCCATAGCGGCCCTGTTCGCAGATGCGGTCGCCGATTTTCGAATACACCATGTTCGGCCGCTCCTGGGCGCGGCGTTTCCTGATCTCCCAGCCGATGTCGAGGCCCGCCATGTCGCCCATCGTGAGCGGACCCATCGCCATGCCCCACTTCTGCGCAGCGCCGTCGACCTGCGCGGGTGAGCAGCCTTCATCGAGCAGGAACAACGACTGCTGTCCGTATTTCTCGATCATTCTGTTGCCGATGAAGCCGTCGCACACGCCCGAAACCACCGGCAGCTTCTTGATGGTCTTGCCGAGCTTCATGGTCGTGGCGAGCACGTCCTTGGCGGTCTTAGCGCCGCGCACCACCTCCAGCAAGCGCATCACGTTGGCCGGAGAGAAGAAGTGCGTGCCGATCACGTCCTGCGGGCGTCTGGTGACATCGGCGATCGCGTTCACATCGAGCGTCGAGGTGTTGGAAGCGAGGATCGCGCCGGGCTTGGCGAGGGCGTCGAGCTTCCTGAAGATGTCCTGCTTCACGTCCATGCGCTCGAACACCGCCTCGATCACGATGTCCGCGTCCTTCACGCCGTCCATCGACAGCGAGGGGGTGATCAGCGCCACGCGCTTATCCATCTCCTCCTGCTTGAGGCGCCCCTTGGATACGGTGCTGGCGTAGTTCTTCTTGATGGTCGCGAGGCCCCGGTCGAGCGCCTCCTGTTTCATTTCGATCATCGTCACCGGGATGCCCGCGTTGACCAGGCTCATGGCGATGCCGCCGCCCATGGTGCCGGCGCCGATCACCGCTGCGGTCTTGATCGCGCGCACCGGGGTGTCCTCGGGCACATCGGGGATCTTGGAAGTCTGGCGCTCCGCAAAGAACATGTGGCGCAGCGCTTTCGATTCGACGGTCTCGACCAGCACCGCGAAGCGCTCGCGCTCGAACTTGCGGCCTTCGTCAAACGGTTTCGTCGCAGCGGCCTCGGCGCAGGCGACGATCTCGAGCGGGGCGGGATAGCCCTTCGAAGCCTTGGCGACTTCCGCGCGCGCGGCCGCGAAGAATGCCTTCAGGTCGCCATCGAGCTTAGCTTTCATGTCGCGGATGCGGCGCGGGCCTTTGCCTTCCGCGACGAGTGTCTTCGCGTAGGCAACCGCGCCCTCGAGAAGGTCGCCCGCCACGATCTCATCCACCAGGCCGTATTCCTTGCCCTTTTCAGCCGGGATCGGATTTCCAGTGGTCATCATCCTCACCGCTTCGGCCATCGGCACCACGCGCGGCAGCCGCTGGGTGCCGCCGGAGCCGGGCAGGATGCCGAGTTTCACTTCCGGCAGCGCGAGCTGCGACTTAGGCGCGGCAACGCGGTAATGGCAGCCGAGCGCGAGCTCGAGTCCGCCCCCCATCGCGAAGCCGCCAATCGCGGCGACCATCGGCTTGGGAAAATTGTCCTGCGCTTCATTGATCTCGGGCAACGAAGGCTTTTCGAAAGATTTCGGCGTGTTGAACTCGCGGATGTCGGCGCCGCCGGAAAACGCCTTCGCCGAGCCGATCAGGACCACCGCCTTGACGGACGCGTCGGCGGCGGCCTTGTCCATGCCCGCCTTGATGCCGGTGCGTAGCGCTGCACCCAGGCCGTTCACGGGCGGGTTGTTGAGAGTGATGACCGCAATGCCGTCGCGGACCGAATATGGGGCTGCGTCGCTCATCGAGAATCTCCGGAAGGGGGCTCTTGCCGCGCTTCTGAAGGGCGCGCGGACAGGCGGATTTTACCTGCAAAGGCCGGCGTCGAGTCGCGCCGACCGAATATTGAAACTCTAGTCGGAGACCGATTCCGGCGCCATGCCGGTGCGTACCCACTCACGCATCGCGGAAACCACTTTCTGCTCGATGCCGACGTAGCCGTGGGCAGTGAACGCCTGGCAGGCGTCGCCCCGCCAAGGTCCGCCGCCGCGCACGGTCACAAGCGGGGCGCCGGTCAGCTTGGCGTGCTGCTGTGCATCTGCGTAACGCGTCCAATCGCAGGGGTCGTTGTAGTGGTGCACCCAGAGCAGCGGCGTCTTGAGCGCGCGCCAGTCCGCGTCCGCGAGGCCCGGGCCATTGCGCCCGGGAGTGAAGACCGAGGAGGTCAGGATCACGCCGGTGGCCCGGCCCGGAAGCATGCGCGCTGCGTGGAAGGCGGAGATCGAGCCTTCGCTCGTGCCGACGAACGTCCACTCGAGCGCGCCGTACTTCGCATCCACCGCGGCGAGCAGTCCTGCCACGTCCTCTCCGTAACGTTGCGTGGCCCGGAATCGCTGTGCGAAGGAGCCCCATTGGTCGTCAGGCGCGTCGATCGTTACGGTCAGCGTCTCATCGTCGAGCCAGTGACGGCGTGCGCGCACGAGGAAGTTCCCGCGCAGTTCGTACTTGATCTGGTCGTCCTCCGCCCTCAAACGCATGATGCCGGGAGCGCCCGGAAAGAGCGCGATCGCGCGCTTGAAACGCGCGACGCCGGGCTGATACGTCACCAACCCGGAAATGCTGCGGCCGGGGAGTCGCGCGGTGACGATCCCGTTCGCGAGTGCGTCGTTGGGATCCTGCTGCGCCATCGCGCCGGACGCAAGCGCGGACGTGAGCAGCAGCGCAATCGCGAAACGCACGCTAGCTCCGCAGCGCCGCGAGAAACTTCCTCGAATCACTCACCCAGCCGAAGATCCCGCCCTGCGCCTTGATCATGCGCAGCGCCATCAACTGGAATTCGGGGAAGTAGGACGCGACGCAGTCCTCCAGCACCAGGCAGTCGTAACCGCGGTCGTTCGCCTCGCGCACGCTGCTGTTGACGCACACCTCGGTGGTCACGCCGCACACGACGAGCTGCTGCACCCCGCGGTTCTTGAGCATCGCGTCGAGGTCGGTGGCGTAGAACGCGCCCTTGCCGGGCTTGTCCATCACCGGCTCGCCCGGAAGCGGTTTCAATTCGTCGATGATGTCGTGCCCGTACTCGCCGCGCACCAGGATGCGGCCCATCGGACCCGGGTCGCCGATGCCGGCCTTGAGCTTGCCGCGCGCTTTCTTACTGGGTGGCAGGTCGGACAGGTCGGGGCGATGCCCTTCGCGCGTGTGAATTACGAGCATCTTTGCGCTGCGCGCGGCATCGAGCACGCGTTTGGTGGGCGCAATCGCCTTGCGCAGCAGGGAGACATCGTTGCCAAGCGCCTCGCCGAAACCGCCGGGATCGACGAAATCGCGCTGCATGTCGATCACCAGCAGCGCGGTGGTCGCCGGCTCGAATTCGAACTCGTAGGGTTCCGCCTGCACCCTCGCCATGAGCACCTCCCTCGTGCACCGATCGCGCAGCGCCCGGCTACTTTAATCCGACGCGGCCGCGCCGCGTCAGACCTCCAGCCACTCCTTGCGCATCGCGGCGTTCTCGCGCACGTCGCGCGGGGTGCCCTCGAACACGATCTGGCCGTGGCCCATCACGTACAGGCGCTCCGAGATGTCGAGCGCGATGGCGAGTTTCTGCTCGACCAGCAGGATCGAGATTCCGCGCTTCCTGATTTCCTCGAACAGACCCGCTACCTGCTCGACGATCTTGGGCGCGAGGCCCTCGGTCGGCTCGTCGATCATCACCAGCTCGGGGTCGCCCATCAGCGTGCGGCACAGCGTCAGCATCTGCTGCTCGCCGCCGGAGAGCACACCGGCCTGGGTATCGGCGCGCTCTCCCAAGCGCGGAAACAGCTCGTACATGTCGTCCATTTTCCAGCGCCCGGTCCGGCGCGCGGATTTCTGCCCGAGCAGCAGGTTCTGGCGCACGGTCAAGGTTGGGAAGATGTCGCGGTTCTCCGGCACATAGCCAAGGCCCCTGTGCGCAACCTGGTAGGTTTTCAGCCCCACCATCTCGTCACCCTTGAACTTGACCGAGCCCTGGCAATCGACCATGCCCATGATGGCCTTGATGGTGGTCGAACGGCCGACGCCGTTGCGGCCGAGCAGGCTGACGATCTCGCCGTCGCCGACATCCAAATGCACGCCGTGCAGGATGTGGCTCTTGCCGTAGTAGGCGTTCAGGTCGCGCACTTCAAGCATGCGCGACCTCCTTGTGCAGCGCGCCGAGGTACGCTTCCTGCACCGCCGGATTGGCGCGGATCTCCTCCGGCCTGCCGCTCGCGATGATCTCGCCGTAGACCAGCACGCTGATGCGGTCGGCCAGATCGAACACCACGCCCATGTCATGCTCGACCATGATCAGCGTCTTGCCCTCGGTGACCGAGCGGACCAGCTCGACCGCCGCCGCGGTCTCCGAGCGGTTCATCCCGGCGGTGGGTTCGTCGAGCAGGATCGCGGCCGCGCCGCCGGCGATGGTGATGCCGATCTCGAGCGCGCGCTGCTCGGCATACGAGAGCACGCCGGCCGCGACGTTGCGCCGGCGGGTGAGGCCGATTCTGTGCATGACTTCCTCGGCGCGGCGCTGCGGCTCGCGCAGGCCGTTCAGGCGGTGCCAGAACGAGTAGCGATAACCGAGCGACCAGAGCACCGCGCAGCGCAGGTTCTCGAACACCGACAGGTTGTAGAACAGGTTGGTGATCTGGAAGCTGCGCGACAGTCCCTTGCGGTTGATCTCGAACGGCTTCAGGCCGGTGATGTCCTCGCCGTTGAGGAGAATCGCACCCGAATTCACCGGGAAGCGCCCGCTGATCAGGTTGAACAGCGTCGACTTGCCGGCGCCGTTCGGGCCGATCACGGCGTGGCGCTCGCCCCGCGGGATGGCGAGGTCCGTGCCGCGGATGATCTCGGTGTTGCCGAAGGACTTGCGCACCGCCTTGAGTTCAAGCGCGTTCGGGCTCATGCGCGGCCCTCGACGAATTCGGTCTGGATCTCGCCCCAGACGCGGGCCACGCGCAGGCACGCCAGGTTGAACAGCCACCCGCCGACGATCCACAGGCCGATCGCCACCGCCCAGGCCGTCCCGGCGGCGGCGTCGAACTCCATGCCGAACAGTTTCATCAGCGTGCCGGTCGCGCTGTCGACCGAGATCTTGTAGGTCATCTCCACCGTGAGGATGAGCGCAGCAAGCACCATCAGCCCGCTCGCCCCGGCGGCGAGATAGTGCCGGGCGATGCGCCCGAAGCGTTTGCGGGCGATCAGCTGCACCTGCATCATGATCAGGCTCGCGATCCCGCCCGGCGCGAACATCACCATCAGCATGAAGAACAGCCCGAGGTACAGCAGCCACGCCTTGGTGTGGACCGACAGGGCCACCACGAAGTAGACGAACACGCAGGCACCGATGATCGGGCCGAAGAAAAAGCCGACGCCGCCGATGAAGGCGGCGAGCAGCACGCCGCCGGAGCGCACTGCGCTCACGTTCTCGGCGGTCACGATCTCGAAGTTGATCGCCGTGAGCGCGCCGGCGATGCCGGCGAAGAAGGCCGAGATGATGAGCGTCAGCCAGCGCACCTTCTGCGTGTCGTAGCCGACGAACTCGGCACGCTCGGGGTTGTCGCGCACTGCGTTCGCCATGCGCCCGAGCGGGGTGTGAGACCAGGCGTACATCAGCGCCATCGACGCGATGCACCAGAGCGCTATCAGGTAGTAGACCTGGATAGCGGGCCCGAACGTAATGCCGAGAAAGGGCTGGCCGAACACGCGGTTGGTCGTGATGCCGCCTTCGCCGCCGAAGAAATCCGGGAACATCAGCGAGCACGAGCCCACGAGTTCCCCGATGCCCAGCGTGATCATTGCAAAGGTCGTGCCTGCGCGCTTGGTGGTGACGTAGCCGAACAGCACGCCGAAGAAGGCCCCGGCAAGCCCGCCGACCAGCGGCAGCAGCGACACCGGCATCCAGAATTGCCCCTTGGCGGCGAGGTTGAGCGTGTGCACCGCGATGTAGGCGCCGAGGCCCGAATACACCGCGTGCCCGAACGAGAGCATCCCGCTCTGGCCAAGCAGCATGTTGTATGAAAGAGTGAATATGATCGCGACGCCCATCTGGCTTATCACCGTGATCGCGAAGCCCTGGGTGAACACGAGCGGCAGAGCCGCCATCAACACGGCGGTGCCGCCCCAGATGATCCAGCGCGCGAGATTGAGCGGTTGGTAGCGAAGCACGCCGGCCGCCATCAGTCTGCCCGCGTCCCGAGCAGGCCCTTGGGCCGGAAGATGAGCATCAGCACCAGCAGCAGGTAGGGCAGCACCGGCGCGACCTGCGACAGTTGTAGCTTCCACAGCGAGTAGAGCGGGGTGCTCTCGGTGACGCCGATGCCGACCGCAGCGAGCATGCCCGCGAGCGACCAGTCGAGCGCAATCGCGAAGGTCTGGACGATACCGATCAGCAGCGAAGCGAGGAAAGCGCCGGCGAGCGAACCCATGCCGCCCACCACGGCGACCACGAACACGATCGGTCCGACCGAGGCCGCCATCGAGGGCTCGGTGATGAATGCCGCGCCGCCGATCACGCCGGCCAGCCCCGCGAGCGCGGTGCCGCCGCCGAACACCAGCATGAACACCCGCGGCACGTTGTGGCCGAGCGCCTCGACCGTCTGCGGATGCGTGAGCGCAGCCTGGATGACCAGGCCGATGCGCGTGCGCATGAGCAGCAGGTAGACCGAGAACAGCATCGCCAGCGCGACCAGCATCATGAAGCCGCGGAACTTCGGGAACGACGTGGTGTAGAGCGTGAACAGCGGTCCATCAAGGACGGCGGGAATCCGGTAGGGCATCGAGGCGAGCCCCCAGATGACCTTGACCGATTCCTCGATCAGGTAGGCGAGCCCGAACGTGAACAGCAGCTCGGCGACGTGGCCGTAGCGGTGCACCTTGCGCAGTCCGAAGCGCTCGATCAGCGCGCCGAACAGCCCCGTCAGGATCGGCGCAAGGAACAATGCCGGGAAGAACCCCAGCTTCAGCCCCAGCGTGTAGGCGAGGTAGGCGCCGATCATGTAGAAGCTGGCGTGCGCGAAATTGAGCACGCCCATCATGCTGAAGATCAGCGTCAGCCCCGAGGACAGCATGAACAGCAGCAGTCCGTAGGAAACGCCGTTCAGCAGCGAGATGAGGAAGAATTCCATGACGTCCCGGGGCTGAAACGAGAACCGGGCGCGAGCGCCCGGGTCCCTGATGCGACCGCCTGAATCCCCGCTACTTGGGGCGCTTCATCTGGCAGGAGGTCGGCTGCGCGGCGACGTAGGTGTCGAGCACCACCTCGGTTTTCCAGCCGTAGCCCGTGTTCTCCTGGTCGTACTTGACGTCCTTGCCGTTGAGCTTGACCCACTTGGCGATGTACAGCGGCTGCTGCGCCTGGTGGTCGCTCTTGCGCATCTCGACCTCACCGTTCAGGCTCTGCACTTTCATGCCCTCGAGCGCCGCGGCAACCTTGACCGGGTCGGTGGACTTGGTCTCCTTGAACGCCTTGGCGAGCATGGCGATGCCGGTGTAGGTCGCCATCGTGTAGTAGTCGTCCTTGTACTTCTTGTTGAAGCCCATCGCGACATCGGCGCCGACGAACTTCTCGTTGTTGACGTTCCAGTAGCCCACGTACTTGACGCGTTCCTCGCCGGCCGCGCCCATGGCGGTCGGTACTCCCGTGGTGGCGCCGTAATAGGTGTAGAAGTTCGCGGTCAGCCCGGCGTCCTTCGCCGCCTTGATGAGCAGCGCGAGGTCGCTGCCCCAGTTTCCGGTGATCACGGTGTCGGTGCCCGCGGCCTTGATCTTGGATACGTAGGGCGCAAAGTCCTTCACCTGCGCGAGTGGGTGCAGATCCTCGCCGACGATCTTGATGTCCGGGCGCTTGCGCGCGAGATACTCCTTCGCCGCCTTCGCGACGGCTTGGCCGAACGAGTAGTTCTGGTTGAACAGGTACACGTTCTTGACGTTCTTGTCTTTCGCGAGGAATGTCGTGAGCGCCTCCATCTTCATGTCGGAGTTGGCGTCGAGCCGGAAGTGCCAGTAGTCGCATTTGCTGTTGGTGAGGTCCGGGTCGACCGCCGCGTAATTGAGGTAGAGGATTTCCTTGCCGGGGTTGCGCTCGTTGTGCTTGGCGATGGCGTCGGCAAGCGCGAGCGCTACCGACGAACCGTTGCCCTGCAGCACATAGCGGATGCCCTGGTCGATCACCTGCTTCAACGCGTTGAGCGACTCCTGCGGCGAGAGCTTGTTGTCGAAGGGCACGATCTCGAACTTCGGCCCTCCTGCCCAGTTCTTCTGATTGGCGAGGTCCGCGATGTAGCGCCAGCTGTTCAGCTGGTTCTGCCCGACCGGGGCCATCAGTCCGGACAGCGGGTCGATGAAGGCGAGCTTTACGGTCTGAGCGTTCGCGCCGAAGGCGGCGAAGGCGAGTACCGCACCGGCGGCGGTCGCGCGAAGAATGGTCCTCATGCTGGTCTCCTTTTGGTCTTGGGGGGGGCCGGGTCGACTGGTGTGCTCGTTCCCCGTGCCTTCTGGCTGCATGGTAGTCGCAGGCCCCGGCGGAATCAAGCGCGCGCCTGCTAAACTTGCCGGCGCCACTTTGCATTCGCACCTGCAACCTTCCGGGAGGATCCCCATGCATGGCCTCATGATGGAACAGCCGTTGTTGATCAGCGACCTGATTCGCCACGCCGACCGCCACCACGGCAGCACCGAGATCGTCTCAAAGCGCGTCGAAGGCGACATCCACCGCTACACCTATCGCGACGCCCACAAGCGCGCGCGCAAGCTCGCAAAGGCGCTGCTGGCCTTGAGCGTGAAGCTCGGCGACCGTGTCGCGACGCTGGCCTGGAACGGCTACCGGCACTACGAGCTCTACTACGGCGTCTCGGGCATCGGTGCGATCATCCATACGATCAATCCACGCCTGTTCGGCGAGCAGATCGCCTACATCGCCAATCACGGCGAGGACAAGTACCTGTTTCTCGATCTCACCTTCGTCGGGCTGGTCGAGAAGCTCGCCCCGGAACTGAAGACCATCAAGGGCTACGTGATCCTCTGCGACCGCGCCCGCATGCCGAAAACGACGCTGCCCAACGCGATGTGCTACGAGGAGCTGGTCGAAGCACAGGATGACCGCTACGAGTGGCCGACCTTCGACGAGCGCACCGCCTGCGGCCTGTGCTACACCTCCGGCACCACCGGCAATCCGAAGGGCGTGCTCTACACCCACCGCTCGACGATCATCCATGCGTACGCCGCGGCGCTACCCGATACGCTCAACCTTTCGGCCAGGGACTGCGTGCTGCCGGTGGTGCCCATGTTCCACGCCAATGCCTGGAGCCTGCCCTACGGCTGCACCATGATCGGCGTGAAGATGGTGTTCCCGGGCCCTCATCTCGACGGCAAGAGCGTGCACGAGCTGTTCGAGACCGAGCACGTCAGCATGAGCGCGGGCGTGCCCACGGTATGGCTGGCGCTGCTCAACTTCGTCAAGGAGAACAAGCTCAAGTTCTCGACGCTGAAGACGCTGGTGATTGGCGGCTCGGCGGCGCCGCCGGCGATGATCCGCGGTTTCCGCAACGAATTCGGCGTGAACGTGCTGCATGCCTGGGGCATGACCGAGATGAGCCCGCTCGGCACCGCGGGCACGCTCAAGGCCAAGCACGCGGATGCGTCGCAGGAGGATAAGTTCACGGTCCAGGCGCGGCAGGGGCGCGCGCCGTTCGGCGTGGACATGCGCATCGTGGACACCCAGGGCCGGGAGTTGCCCTGGGACGGCAAGGCCTTCGGCGACCTGCACGTGCGCGGGCCGTGGATTACCAGTTCCTACTTCAAGGGCGAAGGCGGCGATCCGCTGAAGGGCGGCTGGTTCCCCACCGGCGACGTGGCCAACATCGACGCCGACGGCTACATGCAGATCACCGACCGCTCGAAGGACGTGATCAAGTCCGGCGGCGAGTGGATCAGTTCGATCGACCTGGAGAACATCGCGGTGGCGCACCCCGCGGTGGCAGAGGCCGCGGCGATCGGCATCGTCCATCCGAAATGGGACGAGCGGCCGATCCTGGTGGTGGTGAAGAAAGCCGGCGCCGAGGTCTCGCGCGAGGAACTGCTCAAGTTCTACGAAGGCAAGATCGCCAAGTGGTGGATGCCCGAGGACGTGGTGTTCGTGAACGAGCTTCCGCACACCGCCACCGGCAAGCTCTCCAAGCTCAACCTGCGCCAGCAGTTCCAGAGCTACAAGCTGCCTTCCGCCTGAGGGCCCATGTCCGCGAACGTCATCGTCGAAACCAAGAGCCGGATCAAGCGCATCGAGATCGATCGGACCGACAAGAAAAACGCGCTCACGCTGGACATGTATGCGGCGATGGCCGACGCGCTGGTCGCCGCCGATGCCGATGGCGAAGTGCGCGTGATCCTGATCCACGGCAAGCCCGATTGTTTCACCGCAGGCAACGACCTGAAGGATTTTCTCGCGCGCCCGCCGCATTCGGATTCCGAGGGAGAGGCGTTTCGCTTCATCCGGACCATATCGATCACGAAAAAGCCCATCGTCGCCGCCGTGGGCGGCGCGGCGGTGGGCATCGGTACCACGATGCTGCTGCACTGCGAACTGGTGTTCGCCGCGCCGGATGCGCGCTTCCAGCTGCCCTTCGTCTCGCTCGGCCTGGTGCCGGAGGCCGCTTCCAGCTTCCTGCTGCCGGCAATCGCGGGCTACCAGCGCGCCGCCGAAATGCTGCTTCTCGCGCAGCCATTCGGCGTCGACAAGGCGCTTGCCGCGGGATTTGTCACCGAGGTCATTCCTGAGGACGAGCTGCTCGAGCACGCACGCGAGTCGGCCGCGGGACTCGCCGCGCTGCCGCCGGCTTCCGTGCAGCTCACCAAGCGCCTGATGAAGCGCAGCCGCGAAGCGCTGGTCGCCGAGGCGATGGCCGAGGAAGGCAAACTGTTCCGCGAGCGGCTGGCCGGCCCCGAGGCGAAAGAGGCCATGACCGCGTTTTTCGAGAAGAGAAAGCCGGATTTCTCGAAGTTCTGACGGTTGTCCCCGCGCAGGCGGGGAGCCAGAAATGATATTGCGCGCCCTCTGGATTCCCGCCTTCGCGGGAATGACGCTCGCATTCGCCGCGGCATCAAAGGAAGTCGCCCTGGATGTCGGCCACTCGATCGCCACGCAGGGCGCGATTTCGGCGCGCGGCGTGCCCGAGTTCGAGTACAACCTGGCGCTTGCGCGCGAGGTCGCCACCGCACTCGAGCGCGCCGGGCTGCGCGTGCGGCTGATCGGCGCTGCCGGCGACATCGCGGACCTGGCCAGCCGGCCGCGCGCCGCGCTCGGTGCGGACCTGTTCGTCTCGATCCACCACGATTCGATCAAGGAACGGCTGCTCGAAGCCTGGCAGCATGAGGGTGAGCCGCGCCGTTACTACGACAGCGTCTCCGGCTTTTCACTGTTTATTTCGCGCGAGAACGCGCGGCTCGCTGCGAGCCTCGCATGCGCGAGCGCGATCGGCAGGGTGCTTCGCGCAAAAGGCTTTGCCCCTTCCCGCTATCATGCCGACCCCGTCCTGGGCGAGTCGCGCGAGTTCGCCGATGAACCGAACGGAGTGCATTATTTCGATCACCTCGCGGTCCTGCGGCATGCCAGGATACCGGCGCTGCTGTTCGAGGCAGGAGTGATCGTCAATCGGGATGAGGAGTTGCGGATGCGTGACCCGGCCGTGAAACAGGCGATTGCCGACGCGCTCGCACAAGGGGTCGGGCAATGCTTGAACTGACCGGGTGGCGCAAAGCGCTGCGCCGCCTGGGCGTGCATCGGCGCCGCGACTGGGTCCTGCTCATTGCGCTGATCGCGCTCAGCGGCTATCTGGCGTATGCGCTGCTGTACCAGGGCTGGACCTACCTCGCGCTCAAGACGAGCGTGAAGGCCGCGCCTGCGCAACTACGCGTGGCGCGCTGGAGGGACCCCAGCCTCGCCTGTCCGGGGAAACTGAGGCTCGGTGAGCAGTTCGACCGGCTATTCGAGCGCGGTTACGAGGCCTTCGTGACGCGCATTCTGTGGGACGCGCTGCCGCCCCGCTACGAAATGTTCATCGCCGGCACGGCCGCCCCAAAGCGCGGGTTCGAGTTGCGCCACCTGGTGATGACCATAGACCTCGAATCGGGGGACCGTGCGGTGCTGCGCGACGCCGTGATCGCCGGGGAGAACGGGCACCTCGAAACCGCGAAACAGTGGCTGGCGGCCGCCTGCTCGAAATGAAACAATCGCTTGCAACGGAGGGACGTGCAATGGCGAAGACTTCGATCAGCCTGCGGGAACTGGAATCGAAGGTCGGGCAGGAGGTCGGCATCTCGCCGTGGGTGGAGATGTCGCAGGAGCGGATCGACCTGTTCGCCAAGGCCACCGAGGACTTCCAATGGATTCACGTCGATCCCGCGCGCGCGAAGGACTCGCCGTTTGGCAGCACCATCGCGCACGGATTCCTCACGCTCTCGATGCTGCCCAAGCTGTCGGAATCGACGTTCGAATTCTCCGACCGCAAAATGGGCGTGAACTACGGACTGAACCGCGTGCGCTTTACCGCGCCGGTGCCCGCGGGCGCGAAAATCCGCGCACGCTTCACGCTCGCCAGGTACGAGAAGCTCGATGGCGGCGTGCAGGTCACCTGGAACGTCAGCATCGAGCGCGAGGGCGGCGACAAGCCGGTGATGATCGCCGAATCCATTGGCCGGCACTATTTCTAGGTTCATCTTCCCATGACACAACGCTGGAAGCACAGGCCGCCCGGATCGAACTGGGGCGAATTCGGACCGGACGATCAGCGCGGGCGGATGAATTACGTCACGCGCGAGAAAGTGCTGCAGGGCATCGCGGAGGTGAAGGAAGGCCTCACGTTTTGCCTGTCCCTGCCGCTCGACTACCCCGGGGGCAATGTGCTCAATCCGCGCCGCAACCCGCCGCGCCAGTTCGCGACGCTGCGCGGCAACGGCGCGCAGAACTTTTGCTACCCGATGTCGCGCGACAACGCGGTCAACACCGATGTCGTGTGCGACGACCTGGTGCTGCTGACGCTTCAGTACTCAACTCAATGGGACAGCTTCGCGCACATCGGCAGCGAGTTCGACGCCGACGGCGACGGCCAGCCGGAAATCGTCTTCTACAACGGCTTTCGCGGCGGCGAGCACGTCAAACCGGGCAAGGAGAACCCGGATGCGGAGCCGTGGGCGAAGTACGAAGGCGCGCGCGCGGAAGCCCTCGGCATCGAGAACCTCGCTGCGCACGGCGCGCAGGGGCGCGGCGTGATGATCGACCTCAACCATCATTTCGGGCGCGCGCGCAAAGCGGTGAACTACGACGAACTGATGCGGGTGCTGGAGTCCGACCGGGTCAGCATCGAGCGCGGCGACATGGTCTGCATCTACACCGGGTTCGCCGACGTGATCCTCGAGCTGGAAAAGAAACCCGATCCGCAGCTGTTGCACAACACCTGCGGGGGCCTCGACGGCCGCGACGAGAAGCTGCTGCAGTGGGTGACGGACAGCGGCCTCGCCTGCCTGATCTCGGACAACTATGCCGTCGAACTGATCCCGACCAGCCCGTTCAAGCCGATGAAGCACGCCGCACTGCCGCTGCACGAACACTGCATCTTCAAGAACGGCATCCATCTCGGCGAGATGTGGTACCTGACCGAGCTCGCGCGCTGGTTGCGCGCGCACCAGCGCAACCGTTTCCTGCTCACCGCGCCACCGCTGCGCCTGCCCGGCGCAGTCGGCTCTCCCGCGGTCGCGGTGGCCACTGTCTGAGGAGCGAACATGGCGGATGAAAAGCGTGTAGCAATCGTCACCGGCTCCTCTTCGGGCATCGGCGCTGCAACCGCGAAGCGGCTTGCCGGCCATGGCTGGCGGGTGGTGGTGAATTATTCGAAGAGCGAGGCCCAGGCGAAGCAGGTCGTCGCCGATTGCATCAAGGCAGGCGGCGAGGCCATCGCGGTGCGCGCCAACGTCGCGCAAGACGCCGAATGCCGGAAGCTCATGCAGGCTGCGCTCGACAAGTGGGCGCGGCTCGATGCGCTGGTGAACAACGCGGGCACCACCAAGTTCGTGCCCCACGCCAACCTCGATGATCTGAGCGCCGAGGATTTCCAGCGCATCTACGCGACCAATGTGATCGCCGCGTTCCAGATGTCGCGCGCCTGCGCGGCGGCGCTGAAGAAGACCGGCCGCGGCGCGGTCGTCAACGTCTCCTCGCTCGCGTCGTTTCTCGGCACCGGGTCGTCGATTGCCTACGCGGCGTCGAAAGGCGCGGTGAATACGCTTACACTGTCCCTATCGCGCGTGCTCGCGCCCGAGGTGCGTGTCAATGCGGTGCTGCCCGGAGTCGTCGACACACCCTGGATGACCCAGGGATACGGCGAGGAGCGCTTCGCGAAACTCGCGGCGACGTACCGCGCGGTTGCGCCGTTGAAGAGCACCTGCAGCCCGGAGGACATCGCCGAGACCATCGTGTGGCTGATCGAGGGCGCCGGCAAGGTTACCGGCGAGACGATCTTCGTGGATGCGGGGATGCACGTCGCGACGCCGCGGTGACGGCCGTCATTTCCGCGCAAGCGGGAATCCAGCTCAGCGTGCCAGCCTGAGCAGCTTCCAGCCGCGCTCCCGCGCGAGTCTTCTCAAGCCGCCGCCGCGATGCGTGTGATGCCCATGGCCTTGACCGTATCGGCGATCGCGGCGACCGCGCTGCTCATCACATCCGGGCCAAAATGCCCGATGCAGCCAATGCGGAACGTCTCCGCCTGTGTGAGCTTGCCGGGGTAGAGGATGTAGCCGCGCTGCTTGACTTCCGAATAGAAGCGCTTGAACTCGTAGGCCGGATCGGCGGGCGCGTGGAACGTGACGATGATCGGCGCCTGCACCGCGCGCGGCAGGAAAGACGAAAATCCGAGCGCCTGCATGCCGCTGATGAGCTGATCGCAGTTTTTCGCGTAGCGCGCGCCGCGCGCGGCCACACCGCCTTCCTCCTCGAACTGCCGGATCGCCTCGTCGAGCGCCGCCACCACGTGGGTCGGCGGCGTGAAGCGCCATTGCGTGGTCTTCTCCATGTACATCCACTGGTCGTACAGGTCCATCGCGAGCGAATGCGCGTTGCCTTCGCATTTCTCCAGCACCGCGCGACGAATCAGGATGAAGCCCATGCCGGGAACCCCTTCGAGGCATTTGCCGGATGCGCCGATCACCGCATCGACCGGCGATGTGCGCGCGTCGATCTCGATCGCGCCGAACGAGCTCATCGCGTCGACGATCATGCCCTTGCGGTGCCGGGCGGCCACCTGGGCGACCTCGGCGAGCGGATTCAGGATCCCGGTGCCGGTCTCGCAATGCGCCAGCGCGACGTGCGTGACCGAGGGGTCTTCGGCCAGCCGGCGCTCGATGTCGGCGGCGCGGATCTGCGCGCTTTCGGGGTAGTCGAGCGTGCTGAACCGCCGGCCGATATATTTGCAGATCTTCGCGATGCGCTGGCAGTAGGCGCCGTTCACCGGCACCAGCACGTGGCCGTTCTTCGGTACGATGGTGCCGATGGCCGCCTCCACCGCAAAGGTGCCGCTTCCCTGCAGCGGAACGCATTCGTGCGTGCCTTCGCCGTGGATGATCTTCAGCAGGTTCGCGCGGATGCGTCCGGTGATCCGGTTGAAGTCGACGTCCCACGACCCCCAGTCGCGCAGCATCGCTTCCCTGGTGCGGCGCGAAGTGGTGAGCGGCCCGGGGGTGAGAAGAATCGGAGCTTTCATGTTGGATTTCTCCATGCTTGCGTGCGGCGCCCGGTGAGCCGGCCGATGCCCAGGTAAAGGATACAGACAACCAGGGAGGTTGCGGCGATCAGCACCTTGGAAGCTCGCGTCGGGACTCTTTCCCCCGATTCCGCGATACGCTAGTGCCGGAACGGATCCGCAAAAGGAGAAGAACATGTATCGGGAGAAGTTCGATCTTGGCGGTCGCGTGGCCGTCGTCACCGGAGGGGCGCAGGGAATCGGCAATGCCATCGCCACGGCGCTGGCCGAGCACGGGGCAAAGGTGGTGATCGCCGACATGGACGTAAACACCGGCGCTGCGGCCGCAGCAGCGCTCGGCGGCGAGTTCGCCGCGTTGAACGTGCGCGACCGCGCGATGGTCCGGACGGTCGCCGAGGACATCTCGGCGCGCCACGGGCACGTCGACATCCTCGTGAACAACGCCGGCATCGCGCGCAACTCGCCGTCCGTCGACACGCCCGCAGAAGAGTGGTTGGAAGTGATCGACGTCAACCTGAACGGCGTTTGGTGGTGTTCGCAGGCGTTCGGCCGCGGGATGGTCGCGCGGGGCAAGGGCGCGATCGTCAACATTGGCTCGATGTCGGGCATCGTTGCAAACAAGCCGCAGGCGCAAACGCACTACAACGCGTCCAAGGCGGCGGTGCACATGCTCACCAAGTCGCTGGCGGCCGAGTGGGCGCCGCACGGCGTGCGGGTCAACGCAATCGCGCCGGGATACATCGGCACCGAGCTCACCAAGCGCGGGCTCGCCAACGCCGAATGGAAAAAGCAGTGGCTCGAGATGACGCCGTTCGGCCGGGTCGGCGACCCATCCGACGTCGCCGCGCTGGCGCTGTTCCTCGCCAGCGACGCCGCGGCCTACATGTCGGGCAGCGTGGTCTCGGTGGACGGGGGGTATACGTCTTGGTGAGAGGCCGGCGGGGTTTTTAGCTGTTGACCTAGTGTGAACTATAAATTACAACAACTGCCGGATCGTTCTCGTGCCAAAGCCTATTTCGAAGATTACAAAGCGCGTACCGCAAAGAAGCCGCGCGGCGCCTAGCCTGCCCTATGAGGGCTGGCTGATCGAGCAGCTCAAGGATCCAGCGGAAGCTGCTGCGTACCTCGAGGCCGTCCTCGAAGACGGCAACCAGGCCGCGATCATGCTCGCGCTGCGCCAAGTAGCCCAAGCACGAGGCGGACTTGCGAGGATCGCCCGCAAAGCGCATCTCACGCGCGAGGCGACATACAAGATGCTCTCCAAGTCCGGAAATCCGGAACTTCGGAGTCTCAGCGCCGTGCTGAAGGCAACGGGACTTCGGATCTCCGTCAAGCCGATCGAGAAACAGGCCGCCTGAAAAGGTGTACTTAGCCGAGCGCGCGCAATGCTGTGCTCTGCTCGTGCAGCAGCAGGAACGCGCGGTACCGCCGGTCGAAGAAATCCCGCGTCGCCGGCTCGGGCCTGACGGTTTCGCCTGACCGTACCATCGCGCGCCCTGCAGCCTCGAGCGTTGGATGCAGCCCGGCAGCCGCCGCCGCCACCACGCCGGTCCCCAACAGCACGCCATCGCTTTCCTGCGACAGCACGACGCTGCAATCGGCCGCGTCCGCGTAAAGCTGCACCAGCAGGCGATTCGCCGCGTGACCGCCGGTGAGGTGCAGGTGGTCGATCGCGTAGCCGCTGCGGTTCAGCGCATCGACGATGTGCCGGTTGCCGAGCGCGATGCCGACCGCGGTCGCGTAATAGAGCCGAGCGAGCGAATCGAAGCTGCTGTCGAGCGTCAGGCCGTGGATCGCGCCTTTCGCGAGCGGATCTGCGAGCGGGGAGCGGTTGCCGTGGAAGTCCGGCAGCACGTGCAGCTCGCCCGCCATCGCGGGGCCTTCGCTTGCCAGCAGCTCCGCGATCCGCGCGCCGACGCGCTCGTGGCGATTGCCCTCCAGCCTGCGCCCCTCGGCATGCCAGTCGAGGATATGCTCGAGCAGCGCGCCGGTCGCGGACTGGCCGCCCTCGTTCAGCCACAGGCCGGGCAGCATCGCGCCGAAGTAGGGACCCCACACGCCGGGTGTCGGCCGCGGCATCGTAGACACCGCCATGTGGCAGGTCGACGTGCCCGCGATGAGGGCGAGACGCCGGTCAAGTTCGTACGCGGAGAACCCGCCCAGTACGCCGATCCCTCCGGCATGCGCGTCGATCAGCCCGACGCCTACGGTGCATGCCGTGGTCACGCCGAGGTCTGCCGCGGCTTGCGGCGTGAGCGGGCCCGCGGGCGTCCCGATCGGCTGCGCGCTCACGGGCAACTGCGCGCGCGTCGGCAGGTCGGCGAGGCCCATGCGATCGAGGAAATCCTGCTGCCATCCCGGCTGCTCGTGATTCAGGTAGGTCCACTTGCACGTTACCGTGCATGCGGAGACCGCGATCCGTCCGGTTGCCTTCCAGAGGAGAAAATCCGCGAGATCGAGCGCGAGGCCGCAGCGCGCCCAGGATTGCGGCAGGTTGCGCTTCAGCCAGAGCAGTTTCGGCAGTTCCATCTCGGCCGACATCGTGCCGCCGACGTAGTCGAGCACGCGGTGGCGCGTAGACGTCATTTCGCTTGCCTCGCCGACCGCGCGGTGATCGGCCCACATGACCACGTTCCAGCGATCCTCGCCGGTGCTCGACACGGTGACCGGCCTGCCTTCACGGTCGAACATCGCGAGCGAGCAGGTCGCGTCGAAGGCGAGGCCCGCGATGCGCGACGGATCGATTCCTGCGCCCGCGATGGCCTGCCGCGACGCGTGCCCCACGGCTCCCCAGATTTCGTCGCTCGAGTGCTCGGCGTGGTCGGTGACCGGGCGGTGCACCGCGAACGGATGGGTGGCGCGGCCGAGCAGGTGCCCGTCCGCTGACACGATGGCGGCGCGCGCGGCGCTCGAGCCGACGTCTACCGCGAGGACGAGGTCGCGACGCATTGCAGCGTCAGAGCATGAAGGTGTTGGTCTTGTCGAGAAAATCGTGGAAGTGCACGACCGTCTGGTCCGAGTCCGCCAGCACGACCGCGTATGCGGGCGGCTCGTGGCTGCCGGGCACCACGCCCTCGATCACGAAATCCAGCGCCACCTGGTGGCTGGTGGCGCGCATCGTGGTGATCGGGATGCCGCGCCACGAACCGCCGATCGGCCGGTGCAGGTGGCCGAAGAACAGGTGCCGGATGTTCCTCCGCCCCGCGAGCGCCGCCGCGAATCTCTCCGGCTGCTGCAGCGCGACCTCGTCCATGCGCCGGAGGCCGACCGCAAACGGCGGGTGATGCATGAAGAGATACACGGGCATCTCGCCTGCGCGCGACAGCTCCGTCTTCAGCCACGCGAGGCGCGCGTCGCAGAGGATTCCCCACGGCACGTCCGGTTCGTTCGTGTCCAGGCACACGAAGCGGCCGATCGCAGTGTCGAAGCTGAACTGCACGAACCCGTTGGCGTCGAGCGGCGACTCCGGAAACACCGCGAGGTAGTTTCGCCTGTTGTCGTGGTTCCCCAGCATGAAGTGCGTCTTCAGCCGCAGCTTGGAGAACGCCGCTTTCAGGGCCCGGTAGGCCGGGAGCTTCCCGGCATGCGCCAGGTCGCCGGTGACGATCGCGAATTCGGCGTCGGCATGGTTGCGGTTGATGTCCGCGATGCATTGCGCGAGCCGCTCGAGCGGATCGAGTTCATAGAGCCGGGCTCCCGGCTCGACCAGATGGGTGTCGGTGACATGGATGAATTTCATGCTGCGTGATGCCGCCGGTCACTTTGGAATCAGCGCCTGGACGTCCTTCGTCATCGCGCCCAGCGCGGCATCGGGCTGGACCGAGCCGTCGACCACGCTCTGCAGGTGGTCCTTGATCACGGCGATGATCTTCAGCGCATTGTCGCCCGGGAACGCGTACCACGCGGTCATCAGTGGCTGCTGCTTGAGCGAGGTCAGGTGGTTCGGCCGCGTCGCGTAGAAGGGCTTCAGCATGTTGGGATTGTCGGCGGGCAGCGAATTCGGCGGCATGTAGCCGGTGGACTTCACCATGATCGTCGCGCCCTCGGCGCCGGTGGCGAACTTCATGAAGTCCCAAGCGGCCTTCTGTTTCTCCGGGGTGGCGGCGAACATCATGGCCGCCATTCCGCCGGTCGGGAGTTTCGCGTTGGGTCCCGGGGTCGGGAACACGGCGGTGCGCCACTTGAAGCGGCCGCCGACGCTGTCGTCCGCCACGCGCAAGAGCGAGGTCGACTCGGTCCAGATGCCCATCTTGCCGGCGAAGAAGGTTTGCCGCGCCGCATCGTGCGCCAGGTCCGGCATCTTGCCCTCTTTCAGCATCCGGCCGATCAGCTGGATCGCGCGCCGCCCGCCGTCGCCGTCCAAGGCGACCTTCTTCTCGTCTGCCGACAGCATCGTGCCGCCGTAAGAGAACACCAGCGCCTGCCACATCCAGTTGCCGGTGATGGTCCACGAGTAGTACATGCCCACCGTGTCGTTGCCCAGCGCCTCGATCTTGCGCGACAGCTCGAAGATGCCCTCCCAGGTCGTGGGGAACTGGTCCGGATTGCCGCCCGCCTTGCGCACCAGGTCCTCGTTGAAATAGATAATCGGCGTGGACACCGCGAACGCGAGGCCGTGCACCTTCCCGCCGAAACTCGACAGCGCCATCATCGAGTCGGAGAAGCCCTCGCCCTTCCAGTTCTTCTCCCGGCCGATGAACGGCGTCAGATCTGCCGCGATCCCGCGGTCGACGAACAGGCGCTGCAGGTTGATGGCCTGGAAGGACACGTCGGGCAGGTTCTTCGTGATCGCGTCGCGCAGCGCGGTCTGGGCGGCGTCCTCGTACTCCTTGTACGCGGGCCGGAAATTGACCTTCACTGCCGGGTTGCGCTTCTCGAACCCGGTCTTCACCTCGGCCATCGTCTTGTCGAAGATGAAGCCCAGCGGATACTGGACGTCGATGGTGGTCTGCGCGAACGCGGCGCCCGATACCAGTCCCGCGGCAAGCGCCGCGGCGGTGAACTGCAGGGACATTCTTCTGTTCATGATTTCTCCTCGTTGAATTGCGTCAGCCTTTCAGGCCGGTAAACGTCACGCCTTCGATGAAACGCCGCTGCGCCAGCAGGAACGCCGCCACCAGCGGCATTATGACAATGGTTGCGGCCGCCATCAGCACGCCGTACTCCGTACCGCCGTCGTTCAGCCGGAAGAAGGCGACGCCCAGCGGCGGCGTGTAGAGCTCCCTGGTGCCGATCGCGATCAGCGGCCAGAAGTAGTCGTTCCAGTGCGCCACGACGGAAAAGATGCCGAAGGCGGTTACCGCGGGCATGGCCGTCGGCAGCATGACGCGCCATACGATGCCGATTTCGCTCACCCCGTCGATGCGCGCCGCATCGATCAGGTCGTCGGGCACGGTCATGAAGAACTGGCGGAGCATGAAGATGCCGAACACCGAGATCGCGAACGGCAGGATCAGCGCGGCGTAGGTGTTCAGTATCCCGGCATGGTGGAAGAGGATGTAGATCGGGATCGCCGTCGCGTGAATCGGGATCAGGAGCCCCAGCAGCACCACGGCGAACAGCGCCCGCCGGCCCCGGAACCGCAGCTTGGCGAGCGCATAGGCGCACGGCAGGTTGACGAGGACCTGCAGCGCGAAGATCGATGCCGTGACGATGGCGCCGTTCAGCAGGAAGCGCCCCATGGGAACCCGGGTCCAAACGGTGGCGTAGTTCTCGATCGCCGCCCAGCGCTGCGGCAGGAAGGTCAGTTCGGCGGTCAGGATTTCGCTCTGCGGCTTGAACGAGGACAGCACCATCCACACGAACGGCGACAGCATGATGACAGCGCCGGCCATCAGCACCACGTGGCGCAGCGCGCCGGCGGTGGGCCCCAGTCCGCGCCCGGTCATGCGTAGTGCACCCTGCGGTCGAGGAACCAGGTCTTCAGGGCCGCGAGCGCGAGCACGAAGGCGAGGAAGACCATCGTGACGGCCGCAGCGTAGCCGGTGCGGAAGAACTCGAAGCCCTCCGAGTACATGGTATAGAGCAGCACCTCCGAGGCGCGGTTCGGCCCGCCCTTGGTCATCACCTGCACGGTGTCGAACACCTGGAACGAGCGGATCGCGGTAATCACGATCACGAAGAGCGACACCGGCCCGAGCATCGGCCAGGTCACCGTGCGGAAGCGGTCCCACGCGTTGCTCACGCCATCCACCGCGGCGGCTTCGTAGAGGTCCCTGGGTATCGCCTGCAGGCCCGCCATGAAAAGCACCATGTTGAAGCCCACGCTCTGCCAGACGCCGATGCCGGCCAGCGTGTACAGCACGATGTGGCGGTCGTGCAGCCAGTCGGGCCCGGCGATTCCGACGGACTTCAGCGCCAGGTTCACGAGCCCCAGCTTCGGATGCAGCGCGAATTCCCAGACGATCGCCATCGCGATCAGCGTCGCCATGACCGGCAGGAAGTAGACCGTGCGGTAAAACGCCCGCAGCGATTCGCCCGCCTCGATCAGCAGCGCGGCGCCGAGCCCCAGCCCGACCGAGAGCGGCACCACGACGGACACATAGATCAGCGTGTTCTCGAGCGAGCGCCGGAACACGCGGTCGGCGAACATCTCGGAGTAGTTGTGCAGGCCGACGAAGCGCAGGGCCTTGGCGCCGAGCTGGTAGTCGGTGAGCGAAAGCAGGGCGATGCAGACGAGAGGCGCGATCAGGAACACGAAGATCAGCGCGCTCGCCGGTCCCGCCAAGGCAAGGGCGGCAAGGGCTTCGCGCAGGTCGCGCCGCCGGTACGCGTGGTGCAGGTCCTGCGCCGGCTTTACGAGCGGGGTCATGCGGCCGCCGGCTGCGCGAGTGAAGTCATGCGGCCGCCCGGCCGCACCCGCCGCCCGGACGCGTCGAACGCGAGGAGGTGCTCGACCGGCAGGCCGATGCGGATCTCGGCGCCGACCGGAAGCAGGCCGACCTTCCCGGGATCCTCGCGGGCGACCAGCGTCGCATCGATGCCTTCCACGCGGCAATGCAGGAACAGGTCGGATCCGAGGTTCTCGCGGTGCACGATCGTCGCGGCGAGCTCACGGCCGGCGCGATCGGCACCGGCCGTGTCGGGCGTTTGCAACGCGATTTTCGTGTCGGCGGGCCGCAGCGAGACCGTGACCTGCGCACCCGGCGCGAGGCCGGTATCGAAGGGCACGGCGAGGCCGCCGACCTCGATCGATCCGCCCGCGTGGACGGTGCCGGGAAGCGTATTGATCCGGGGGCTGCCGACGAAGCGCGCGACCTGCAGGTCCTCGGGGTCCGCATAGACATCCCCGGGCGGAGCGAACTGCAGCGGCCGGCCTCCCATCATCACCACCACCCGGTCCGACATCGTCATCGCTTCGGCCTGGTCATGGGTCACGTAGATGAACGTGACGCCGATGCGGCGATGCAGCTGCGCGATCTCCGCCCGCATGTGGACGCGCAGTTCCGCGTCGAGGTTGGACAGCGGCTCGTCCATCAGGAACACGCGCGGCTCCCGCACCATCGCGCGCCCCACCGCCACGCGCTGCTTCTGACCGCCCGAGAGCTGCGCAGGCTTTCTGGCGAGCAGCGGTTCGATCTGCAGCAGCCCCGCGACTTCGCGGACCTTTGCCGCGATCCCGCGCTCGATCGCCTGCGCGGATCGATCGATCCTGCGCATGCCGGGCAGGCGCTGGCGCCAGCTCAGGCGCCGCATCCGCAGCGGCAGCGCGATGTTGTCGAAGACGGTGAGGTGGGGGTACAGCGCATAGGACTGGAACACCATCGCGATGTCCCGCTCGTTGGGCCTCAGCGCGTCGACGGGCCGGCCGTCGATCTCGACGCTGCCGGCATCCTGCCGCTCCAGCCCGGCGATGATGCGCATCAGCGTGGTCTTGCCGCAGCCGGAAGGACCCAGGACCGTGATGAATTCCCCGGCGCCGATATCCAGGTCCACGCCATTCAGGACGCGCGTGTCGCCGAAATTCTTGACGAGGCCCCGGATGACCACGCGACCGCGCGTGGCGGCGCCCGGGCCGGGGGCCGTTTGTCGACCAGCTTGGATGTTGTCTCCCCGCGGCGCTCACTCGGCGCGCTCGCGGGCACTCTACTCGGTATGTTTCGCGCGGGTCAACCTTGCGCCGGCGCTCTTTCGCAGCCGCAAATTGATTTTCCGTTTGCTTTCTCCGATCATCGCGGTTCCCTCCAGCAGGAATAGAAGACAACGCATGCGCGCGATAATCATCGGAGCCGGTCGCGGACGGAGGTTGATGCCGACTACCGAGAACGCGCCGAAATGCTTCGCCGAGATCCGCGGCAAGCGCATCCTCGACTGGACGGTCGACGCCCTGAAGGCGGGCGGCGTGACCGAGATCTGCTTCATCGGCGGCTATCGCATCGAGGCGGTGCAGCAGGAATATCCCGAGTTCACCTTCCGCCACAATTCCAAGTGGAAGTCGAACAACATCCTGGTGTCCCTGATGTACGCCGAGGACCTGATGGACCGTCCGTTCGTGACCGCGTACTCGGACATCCTGTTCACGCAGGACGTGGTCGCGGGCCTGGTTGGGTCGCCGGCTGACATCGCGCTCGGAATCGACACCGACTGGCGGGAGCACTACAAGCCGCGCAGCATGCACCCGCCGCACGACGCCGAGAAGGTGATCACCGCCAACGGCCGCGTGCAGCGCGTCTACCGCACGATCCCCTACGAGGACGCGACGGGCGAGTTCATCGGCGTCGCCAAGTTCAGCGCGCGCGGCGGCGAGCTGCTCAGGGAGCACTACCATCGCCGGCGCCGCGAGTTCTGGGACAAGCCGTATCGCGAGGCGGCGCAGTTCCAGAACGCGTACCTGATCCACCTGTTTCAGGACATGATCGAGCAGGGTGTCGAGTTCGGTCATGCGGACACCCACGGCAACTACCGGGAGATTGACACGCAGGAAGACATGGACCTGGCGCAAAGGGGTTGGCTCAAGTGACGAAGCTGCCGTTGTTTCCCGCCTCCGTGGTGGGTTCGCTGCCGCGCCCGCAGCACGTGCGCGACCTGATCGAAAAGCCGCAATGGAACGAAGTGGAAGAGCGCGCTATGGATGCCGCGGTCCGCTACGCCGTTTCGATGCAGGAGATGGCGGGGCTCGACGTCGTGACCGATGGCGAATGGCGCCGGCGCTCCTACATCGGCGTGATCGCCGAGCTTGCGCATGGTTTCACGCTGGAGGTGAACCTTGCCGACAACCGGCCCTGGACCGTGGTCACCGAGAAGCTCGCGCCCAAGCAGCCCGGCTTCATCGCCGGCGAGGCGAAGTTCCTCAAGAGCGTGGCTCGGGTCGGCACCAAGATCACGCTGCCCGCGCCCGCACTGCTCGGCGAGCGGCTGTGGCACCCCGTGCGTTCGAGGAACGCCTATCCGAGGCGCGACGATTTCGTGCGCGACTGCGTCGCGCCGATGCGCAGCGAAATCGAGCTCATCCGCCGCATCGGCATCGATATCATCCAGATCGACGACCCGCACCTGTGCCTGTTCGTCGATCCCGAGGTGCGGCGCCGCTACGAGGATCCCGATCGCGCTGCCGATTTCGCGGTCGACATGATCAACGCGCTGGTCGACGGCTTCGAGGGGGTCAAGTTCGCGGTGCACCTGTGCCGGCGCGCCGGGGCGCGAGTGCGCGGCGAGAAGCACCATGCCGGGACCTACGGACCGATCCTGCCGCAGCTGAACCGGCTGAACGTGCAGCACCTGACGATGGAGTTCACCGCCGCCGGCGCCGACGATCTCGAGAGCCTCGGCCGGCTGCGCAGCGATTTCGAGCTCGGCCTCGGCGTCGTCGACGTGACGCCCGGCGAGACCCAGCAGCCGCAGCAGATCGTCGAGCGCGTCGAACGCGCGCTGCAACGCGTCGAGGCGAAGCGCATCACGCTCAATCCCGACTGCGGGTTCGCCCCCGGTTCGGCCGCCAAGGTCGATATCGACGAGGTCTATCTGAAGCTGCGCGCCGAAGCAGAAGCCGCGCGCCTGCTGCGCGCCCGGCACGGTTAGGCAGGATGCCGGGCCGCGCGGAGCGGCGTAACCGATCGCAACACTGCCCTGAAAGGTTCGACCGGAACATGGCGACGACAAGCGACAAGACTTTGGTGAACGTGAATGGCGTCACGTACCGCTGGCCCAAGAAGCCGGTGGTGGTGGTCTGCATCGACGGCGGGGATCCCGCCTACCTGCAGCAGTTCCTCAAGGATGGTTCGATCCCGAATATCGCCCGATTCATGAAGCATGGCTTCAGCGTGGTGGCGGACGGTACCGTGCCGAGCTTCACCTGCCCGAACAACATGTCGATCATCACCGGTACGCCGGCCTCCAGGCACGGCATCTCCGGCAACTACTACCTCGACGTCAAAACCGGCGAAGCGGTGGTGATGACCGGCCCGGAATTGCTGCGCGGCGACACCATCCTTTCCCGGTTCGCCGACGCGGGCGCGAAGGTCGTTTCGATCACCGCCAAGGACAAGCTCAGAAAGCAGTTGGGCAAGAACCTCGACGTCTCCAAGGGGCACGTCTCGTTCTCGTCCGAGTTCGCGAGCCGCGTCACGTTGAAGGAGAACGGCATCGAGAACGTGCTCGAGCTGGTCGGCATGGCGCAGCCGGACATGTATTCGATGGAACTGTCGTGGTTGGTCCTCGAGGCTGGAAGCAAACTGCTGGAGAAAAACCGCCCGGACCTGCTGTACCTGTCGCTCACCGATTACGTGCAGCACAAATACGCGCCGGAGGAGGCTGAGGCTAAGCGTTTTTACGAGCACCTCGACAGGTGCTTCGGACGGCTGGCCGAACTGGGCGCGATCGTCGCGCTGATCGCCGACCACGGCATGAACGACAAGTCGAACGCGCAGGGCAAGCCCAATGTGATCTGGCTGCAGGACATCCTCGATGCGCAGTTCGGCAAGGGCGACACGAGGGTGATCTGCCCGATCACGGACGCGTTCGTCGCGCACCATGGCGCGTTGGGCGGATTCGTGCGCGTCTGGTGCACCGGCAAGGCGACGCCGAAACAGGTCATCGATGCGATCCATGGCATCGAAGGGCTCGAGTCGGTGCTCGACAAGGAGACCGCGTGCAGGGTGCACGACCTGCCGCCCGATCGCGAAGCTGACGTGGTCGTGATCTCGACGGCGAACGTCTGCATCGGCGCGTCGGAAGCGGACCACGACCTGAAAGGGCTGGAAGGCCATCGCCTGCGCACTCATGGCGGCGTTTCCGAGGCGAAAGTGCCGTTCATCCTCAGCGAGCCGCTGAACGACGAATACAAGCTCAAGGCCGGCGTTGCGACGCTGAAGAGCTACCAGATCTTCGAATACGCGATCAACGGCGCACAGCGCTGATGGTCACCAATGCCACGATCGTGAGTTTGACGGATCGCATTGCCGGGTAGATATTTCAAGACTGTTACTGGAGCGTTGGCCATGCATGCCCGAAGCACAGCCGTTGATTCGCCGCGCCGCGAGCCGATGCGCATCGCCGGCGAAAAGGTGTTCAGCGACCGCGTGATCGAGATCCGCTATCCGTACACCGACGAGGTGATCGCGACCGTGCCGAAGGCGACGGTGGAGGACGTGCGCCGCGCGTTGCGCGTCGCCAGGCAATACCAGCCGAAACTCACGCGTTACGAGCGCTACAGGATCCTGATGCGCGCGGGCGAGATCATCGCTTCGCGCAAGGACGAGATCGCGCGTCTGATCACGCTCGAATCGGGCCTGTGCCTGAAGGACACGCTCTACGAGGTCGGTCGGGCGTCCGACGTGCTGCTGTTCGCCGCCAACCAGGCGCTGGTGGACGACGGCCAGGTGTTCTCCTGCGACCTCACGCATCACGGGAAAGCCCGGCGCGTGTACACCATGCGCGAGCCGCTGCTCGGCGTGATTTCCGCGATCACGCCGTTCAACCATCCGTTGAACCAGGTGATCCACAAGGTGGCGCCCTCCGTTGCGACCAACAACCGCATGGTGCTGAAGCCCGCCGAGAAGACGCCGCTCGCCGCGCTGTTGCTCGCCGACGTGCTCTACGAAGCCGGGCTGCCGCCTGAGATGCTGTCGGTCATCACCGGCGACCCTAAGGAGATCGCCGACGAGATGCTGACCAACCCCGACGTGGACATGGTCACCTTCACCGGCGGCGTGCCGATCGGCAAGTACATCGCGGCCAAGGCGGGGTACAAGCGCCAGATCCTGGAACTCGGCGGCAACGACCCGATCGTGGTGATGGACGACGCCGACGTGGTCAAGGCCGCGGACCTCGCGGCAAACGGCTCGTACAAGAATTCGGGCCAGCGTTGCACCGCGGTGAAGCGCATCCTGGTGCATGAAAAAGTTGCTGGAGCGTTCACCGAAGCGCTGCTTGCAAAAACCCGGGCATGGACTTACGGCGACCCGCTCGATCCGAAAGTGGACATGGGCACCGTGATCGACGAGCAGGCCGCGACGCGCTTCGAGGGACTCGTGAACGACGCAGTGTCGAAGGGCGCGCGCCTGCTGTGCGGCAACGTGCGCGAGGGCGCGCTGTATTCGCCGACCCTGATCGATCGGGTCAAGCCGGACATGGAGGTCGTCAAATACGAAACCTTCGGGCCGGTCTCTCCGGTCATCACCTTCAGGGATGTCGACGACGCAATCCGTATCGTCAATTCCACCGATTACGGCCTTTCCTCCGGGGTTTGCACCAACCGGCTGGATGACATCATGCGATTCGTGAAGGAGCTCAATGTCGGCAGCGTGAACATCTGGGAAGTCCCCGGGTACCGGTTGGAAGTCACGCCCTTCGGCGGCATCAAGGACAGCGGTCTGGGCTACAAGGAAGGCGTGCAGGAAGCGATCAAGAGCTTCACGAACGTGAAGACCTACTCGCTGCCGTGGTAGAGACCTGATGCAAACGCTGCTCAATATCCTCGCCGGGGTCGCGCTGCTGGTCTGGGGCACGCACATCGTAAGCTCGGGCGTGCTGCGCGTGTTTGGCGGTAACCTGCGCAAGGTCCTTGCAGACAGCGTATCGAACCGGTTCCGCGCCTTTCTCGCGGGGCTCGGCGTGACCGCGCTGGTGCAGTCTTCGAGCGCCACTGCGCTGATCGCCGGTTCGTTCGTCAGCCAGAAGCTGATGGGGCTCACGCCGGCGCTCGCCATCATGCTCGGCGCCGATGTCGGCTCCAGCCTGATGGTGCAGCTGTTCTCGTTCGACCTGTCGTGGCTCGCGCCGCTGGCGATCGCGCTCGGCGTGATCCTGCATCTGTCGAAAAAAGCCACCCGCGTAGGGCAGATCGGCCGCGTCGCGATCGGCGTCGGCCTGATCATCGTCGCGCTGCAGATGATCATGCACGCGGCGCGTCCGGTCACCGCCACGGCCGGCGTGAAGGTCATCTTCGGGTCGTTCATGGGAGACCCGATGCTCGACATGCTGTTCGGCGCGTTCGTTGCGGTGCTGGCCTGGTCCAGCCTCGCGGTGGTGCTGCTCGTGGCTGCGCTCGCCGCGAGCGGGGTGATCGGCGTCGAGGTCGGGCTGTTCCTGGTGCTCGGTGCAAACCTCGGCAGCGGCATCCTGGCGCTGCTCGCGAATCTGGGCTCGAGTCCGGCGGGCCGGCGCGTCGCGCTCGGCAACCTGTTCTTCAGACTGATCGGCTGCGCGCTGACAGTTCCGCTACTCGGCACGATCGAGGGCGCGCTGACGCAGTTCGATCCGGATCCGCAGCGGCTGGTGGTGAACTTCCACGCCGCGTTCAATGTGCTGCTCGCGGCCACGCTGATCGGATTCACCGGTCCGGTGGCGCGGCTCGCGCAATGGCTGATGCCGGACCGCGCGCAGAAGGACATGGGCGCGCAGCCGCGCTTCCTCGACCCGGGCGTGCTCGAGACCCCGGCGCTCGCCACGGCGAACGCAGCGCGCGAGGCCTTGCGCATCGGCGACATCATCGAGACGATGCTGGCCGGCGTGCTCACCGTGATCCGGACCAACGACGGCAGGCGCGCGCGCGAGATCAAGCGCATGGACGACGACGTGGACCACCTCTACACCTCGATCAAGCTGTACATGACCAAGCTCAGCCGCGAGGCGCTGGATGAAAGGGAAGGACGCCGCTGGGCCGACATCATCTCGCTCACCATCAACCTGGAGCACGTGGGTGACATCATCGAGCACATCATCGACGACCTGGAGCAGAAGAAGATCTCGCATGGCCGCTCGTTTTCAGAGGCGGGCATGAAAGAGATCGAGGATCTGCACGGGCGGCTGATGTGGAGCCTGCGCCTCGGCCTGAACGTCTTCCTCAACGGCGATCTGAAGAGCGCCCAGATGTTGCTCGGGCAGAAGGTGGTGTTCCGCGACCTGGAGCGCACCTACGCCGATACGCACCTCAACCGGCTCGCCTGGCAGACCGCCGAGTCGATCGAGACGAGTTCGCTGCACCTGGACATCATCAACGATTTTAAGCGTATCAATTCGCACATCTGCTCGATCGCCTACCCGATCCTCGAGGAAGCCGGCGTGCTGACGCCTTCGCGCCTGCGCGAAGAACCTGTGAACGGCGCGAAAGCCGCGCCGGACGCCGGCAACGGCGCCGCACCGCGCAATGCCTAAGGATCTCGGCACTTTGGAGGAATCGCAATGCTGATCGGGGTGCCCAGGGAAATAAAGGTTCACGAGCATCGCGTCGGCCTGACGCCGTCGTCGGTCCGTGAGATGGTGGCGCATGGCCACCAGGTCATCGTCGAGCGCGACGCCGGTCGCGGCATCGGCGCGGCCGATTCGGCCTACGAGAAAGCCGGTGCGAAGATCATCGCCGGCGCGGCGGAGGTGTTCGCGCGCGCGGAGATGATCGTCAAGGTGAAGGAGCCGCAGTCCGCCGAGCGCAGGATGCTGCGCGCCGGACAGATCCTCTTCACGTATCTGCATCTGGCGCCCGATCCGGAGCAATGCGACGACCTCATCAAGTCCGGCGCAGTCTGCATCGCCTATGAAACGGTCACCCAGGCGGGCGGCGGACTGCCGTTGCTTGCGCCGATGTCTGAAGTCGCCGGGCGCATGTCGGTGCAGGCGGGTGCGAAATGCCTCGAGAAGGAGGCCGGCGGGATGGGCATCCTGCTTGGGGGGGTGGCCGGGGTGCCGCCGGCGAAGATCGTCATCCTTGGCGCCGGGGTGGTGGGCTCGAATGCGGCGCAGATCGCGGTCGGAAGCGGCGCGCGCGTGGTGGTGATCGACCGCAATCTCGACGCATTGCGCCGCATGGACCGCTTGCTGGGCGCGCGGGTGATGACCGTTTTTTCCAACCGTGACAACGTCGAGAGCAACGTCCTCAGCGCGGATCTCGTCATCGGCGGGGTGCTGATTCCGGGCGCGGCGGCGCCCAAGCTGATCACGCGCGGCATGGTGTCGCAGATGAAACCGGGTTCGGTCATCGTGGACGTCGCAATCGACCAGGGTGGCTGTTGCGAGACCGCGCGCCCGACCACGCATGCGGACCCGACGTATGTGGTGGACAACGTGGTGCATTACTGCGTCGCCAACATGCCCGGCGCGGTGCCGCGCACCTCGACTTACGCGCTCAACAACGCGACGCTGCTGTTCGCGCTCAAGCTCGCCGACCGCGGCTGGAAGGATGCACTGCGCAGCGACCCGCACCTGAAGAACGGGCTCAACGTGTGCGCCGGCAAGGTCACCTGCCGCGAGGTGGCCGACGCGCTGGGCTACCCTTACGTCGAGCCCGACCGGGCGATGTCGGCCTGATGGAGTTGTCGTTCGGCGTCACGCTCGCCGTGCTCGGCGCGGCGTTGCTCCACGCGGCCTGGAACGCGATGGTCAAGTCGAGCAGCGACAAGCTGCTCGACACCGCGATGGTGGTCGCCGGCGGCACCGCAGTCGCGCTCCCGTTTCTTCCGTTCGTCCCGATTCCCGCTCCAGCCAGCTGGCCGTATCTCGCCGCGTCGGTGGTGATCCACATCGGATACTACTTCGCGCTGGTCGGCACCTACCGGGCAGGCGACCTGTCGCACGGCTACCCGCTGATGCGCGGGGTCGCGCCGCTGCTGGTCGCCGGATTCGGCGCTGTGGTGCTGGGCGAGCTGCCGGACGCGTGGATGTGGGCGGGGATCGTTCTGATCAGCGCGGGAGTGAGCGGCATCAGCTTCGTCAGCGGCCGCTCGTGGCGGCACAACGGCCGCGCCACCGCTTGGGCGCTGGCCAATGCGGCGATTATCGCCACGTACACGCTGGTCGACGGCGCAGGGGTGCGCCTCGCCGGCGGTGCGGGGGGCTACGCGCTGTGGATGTTCTTCCTCGACGGTTTCCCGTTCTGCCTGTACGTGGCGTGCACGCGGCGCGCAGAATTCGCGCGCTACGCCCGCCGCTTCTGGGGCCGCGGACTCGTCGCTGGCGCATTTTCAATCGGCGCGTACGGTATTGCATTGTGGGCGATGACCCGTGCGCCGATCGCGGCGGTCGCGTCGTTGCGGGAAACCTCGGTGATCTTCGCCGCGCTGCTCGGCACCTGGCTGTTGCGCGAACCCTTCGGCGCCCGCCGACTTGCCGGTGCGCTTGCCGTCGCAGCGGGCGTGATCGCGCTGAAGGGTTCCTGACATCCTGAACCCCACCATCGGCGTCAGCGCCACACAATCTCGTGGCGCAGCACGAACGGGTTCAAGCATTCATGCACCTGCTGCTCAAGACCCGCGCGCGCGCTTTCGGACACGCCGGTGAGGGTGACGGTCGCCACGCTGCCGTGCACCGGGTGCGCGCCGACTTCCACCGAAACATCCGCGCCCTCCTTCGTCAAGCCGTCCAGGGACTGTATCAACACGCGACGCGCCGCATCCCAGCGCAGCGCCGGCTTGAACACTTTGCCGACGCCAGTGAGCGGCATCGGATCAATGAAGAATGCGTTCACGGGCACCGCCGCGCGCTCGGGCGTGTGCTCGCGCACGAAGTCCAACAGTTCCGCCGCACCCGCATTCGCCGCCGGCTTCAACTGCACGTAGGCCACCGGCAGTTCGCCGGCGTAGGCATCCGGCTGGCCCACCACCGCGGCGAGCGCCACCGCCGGGTGCTGGAAGAAAATCTCCTCGATCGCCATCGGATCGATGTTGTGGCCGCCGCGAATGATGAGATCCTTGGCACGGCCCGTGATCCATAGGTAGCCGTCTTCGTCGAGCCGGCCGAGGTCGCCCGAATTCACCCAACCCGGTTCCACGAACGCGCCGCGGTTGTGCTGTTCGCTGAGATAACCGGAAAAGACCCCCGGCCCGTGCATCGCCACGATGCCGATTTCGTCGACCGCACAGTCGCCCTCGTAACGGCCCTGTGCGTCGATCTTTACCACCCGTACACGGCTGTAGGGCACTGGATGACCCACGGAGCCCAGGCGCAGCGGCCGGTCGGCGTACGCGATGGTGTGCACGCTCGCGGTCTCCGTCATGCCGTACACCTCGAGCACCGGCGCGTTGAACAGTTCCTGCAGGGCCTTGCCCACGGCCACCGGAATCGCCGAGCCGCCACCGGAGCTGTACCGGATGCTGGAAATGTCGGCGCCGCCAACCGGCACGGTCAGCGACGCGGCGAGCACCGTGGGCACGCCGCCGAACACTTCGGGCTTGTAGCGGTCGACCAGCTTCCATACGTTGCGCACTGCCGCTGGATTGCGCCAGCCCGCGGCCGTCAGAACGACCGCCGTGCCGCCCGCGCAGAAGACGGCCAGCCCTTGCGTGAGCGCGCCGCCGACGTGAAACAGCGGCAGGCCGAACAGTATCGCGCGGCCCGGCCGCGAGCGCAGCATCAGGCTCACCACCCACGCTTGGTAGACCTGGTTGCCGTGCGTGTGTCGCACCAGCTTCGGCGTGCCGGTGGTCCCGCCGGTGTGGAAATAGGCGGACGTATCCGCTGCCGCGATGCGCCGGCCGCTGGTGAGGTGGTCTGCCGGGTACTTCTCCAGCAGCGCGTCGAAGCTGTACACGCCATTGCGCTCGTCGCCGGCACCATGCACCTGCAGGACGGCCTTGAGATTGGGCAACTCGCCCATGATCCGCTGCACCTTGTCCCAGATGTCCGATCCCGGCGCGGGCCCCATGGTGACCAGCACCCTGGTGCCGGCGACGCGCAGAATTTCGGCGATCTGGCTTGGCTCGAGCAGAGGATTCACCGGGTTGGCGATCCCGGCGGCCTCGCCTCCGTAGAGCGTGAAGAAGCTCTGCGGCATGAGCGGCAGCAGGAAGCTCACCACGTCCCGCGGACCGATGCCGAGGTCGTTGAGCATGTTGGCCGTCTGTGTCACCCTCGCCATGAACTGCGCGTGCGTGAACGTCAACGGGGTTTCGTCGGCCTCGGCTTTCTGCAGGAAATGCAGCGCGGGTGCGGACGGATCATGCGCGGCGCCCAGCTGCAGAGCCTCGTACGTGCTTTGCGCCGCGATGCGCCCGGCATAGGGCACGGCTTCGAACGCGCGCAACTCGGCGTCGGTGCGGAACACCGGCAGCTCCTCGCCGATCAAGCGGTCCAGCAGATGCGCGCGCGCCACCCTGTCCTCCCGCATCCTGAATAGCGGCAACGCCGGTCGCCGTCAAGCCCCTCGCCCTTGCGCCCGTTGCGTTAGCATCGCGGTAACGCATGGAGGGAGGCGGGAATGCGTTTGCTGCTCGCGATGATGAAGCACGAAACCAACACCTTTTCACCGGTGGTGACCGACCTCGCGCGGTTCGCGCGCGCCGGGGGCTCCATCCCGCCCCGCGGCGCAGAAGCAATCGCCGCCTACCGCGGCACCGGCACCGTGACCGGCGCGTTCATCGACATCGCCGAGCGCGAGGGCGCGGAAATCGAGATGGCGATCGCCGCCGATGCCTGGCCGAGCGGACCGGTCGAGGACGACGCCTATGCCGCAATCACCGGCGCGATCCTCGCCGCGGTGAAAAAGGGCGGCTTCGACGCGATCCTTCTCGACCTGCACGGTGCGATGGTGACGCGCAGCCATGAAGACGGCGAAGGAACGCTGCTTTCGCGCATCCGCGCCATCGACCCGAAGACGCCGATCGCGGTCGGCTACGACATGCACTCCAACGTCTACCAGGAGATGGTTGCAAACGCCGACGTGGTCGCCGGATACCAGACCTATCCGCATGTGGACATGTACGAAACCGGCCGCCGCGCCGGCGACGCGTTGATGCGCATGCTTAAAGGCGAAGTGAGGCCGACCACGGCCTGGGGCAACGTGCCGATGCTGCCGCACGTGATGCGCCAGGGCACGGACGACGAGCCGAATCGCTCGCTGCAGGCGCGTGCGCGTGAGATGGAGAGGCAGGGGGCGCTGTGCGCGAGCGTGTTCGTCGGTTTTCCGCATGCCGACATCCGCAACGCCGGCCTCTCTGCAGTGGTGGTCACAGACAACGATCAGGCGCAGGCCGAGCGCTTGCGCGACGAGCTGCTGAAACGGGCCTGGGATGCGCGCGAGCAGTTCGTCTACCGTATCGAAAAGCTCGAGGATTCGGTGGCGCGCGCGAAGGCGATGACCGAAGGCCCGGTAATCCTGCTCGATCATTACGACAATGCGGCCTCGGGCGGCACGATGGACACCACGCGGGTGCTGGCCGAAATCCTGCGCCAGGGGCTGGAGAATGTCGCAGCCTTCGCGATCTTCGATCCGCCGGCGGTCGAGCAGGCGATTGCAGCCGGCATCGGCGCGCAAGTCACGCTGTCCATCGGCGGCAAGCTGAAGATGCCGATGCTGCCCGCCGAGAGCCGTCCGCTCGAGGTGAGCGGCCGGGTGAAGACGATCTTCGACGGGAAGTACCGCGCCAGGGGCCCGATGTCGCGCGGCGTGCACCAGGACATGGGCCGCGCGGTGGTGCTCGATACCGGCCGCGTCGAGATCGCGCTCATCTCGCGCCACGTCGAGCCTTTCGATGTCAATGCGCTGCTGTCGCTGGGCATCGACCCGATGCAGAAGCGCTATGTGATGCTGAAGAGCCGCATCCACTGGCGTGCCGGCATGGGGCAGCTCGCGAAAGCCGTGGTCGAGTGCGCGGGTGTGGGGGTATGCACTTCGGATTACGCGCAGCATACGTTTCGCAAGCTGCGGCGGCCGATTTTTCCGCTGGATTGACCGGAGCAACACGATGACAGCGGCAATCAAAGTTACTTCCAAGGTGACCGGCGTCGAAACGCTGAGCTGCGATGCAGGCTGGCGCAACTACCACTTCGTGAAGTTGACCACCGACGACGGGATCGTCGGCTGGAGCGAGTTCGATGAAGGCTTCGGGGCGCCGGGTGTTGCGGCGGCCATCCAGAGGCTCAGAGCGCGCGTCATCGGCCAGCCGGTCGGTGCGCATGAACGCATTTATGCCGAGCTCTACGCCGTGACCCGGCCGGCCGCAGGCGGCGTGGTGGCACTCGCGATGGGCGCCATCGAGAACGCGCTGCTCGATGCAAAGGCCAAGGCGCTTGGCGTGCCCTGCTACGAACTGCTCGGCGGCAAGCTGCGCGACTGCATCCGCGTCTACTGGTCGCACTGCGCCACCTGGCGTATCAACCATCCGGACTTCTACAAGCCGGCCATCACCAGCCTCGATGGCGTCAAGGCGATCGGCCGCGAGGTGCGCGAGCGGGGCTTTACCGCCTGCAAGACCAACATTTTCGTCTACGACGAGAACAGGCAGAACCCGAAGGGCTGGCGGCCGGGCTTCGGCTCGCCCAGCTATCCCGAGCTGAACGTCGATCGGCACGTGCTCAGGAACCTGCGCATGCACCTGGAGGCCTTGCGCGACGGCACGGGGCCCGAGGTCGACATCCTGCTCGACCTCAATTTCAATGCCAAGACGGAAGGCTATCTCAGGATCCTGCGCAACATCGCCCACCTCGACATGTTCTGGATCGAGCTCGACACGTACTCGCCGGAGGCACTGGGCTACATTCGCAGGCAGAGCCCGCACCCGATCGCTTCGTGCGAGACACTGCTGGGCGTGCGCGAGTTCCTGCCGTACTTCCGCGAGCAGGCCATGGACGTGGCGATCATCGATACGCCCTGGAACGGTGTATGGCAGTCGATGAAGATCGCCAATCTGGCCGAGGCGCACGAGGTCAACGTCGCGCCGCACAACTTCTACGGCCATCTGTGCACGATGATGAACGCGCACTTCTCCGCCGCCGTGCCGAACCTGCGCATCATGGAAACCGACATCGACCGGATCGAATGGGACCACGAGCTTTTCACGCACGCGCCGGAGTATGCCGAGGGCCACCTGGTGATGCCGGACCGGCCGGGTTGGGGCACCGAGCCGAACGAGGCGGCGCTGCGGACAAGGCCGCCGAAGGCGGCAGGGCTGTTAAATTACGGGAAGAAGAGTTGAAACCCTGAACGAAGGAGTCGATCGATGTCCCACCCGACCGAGAAACTTGCCGTCGTCGATCCGATCTGGTCGGCCATGCGCGAGGAAGCGCTTCAAATGGCGGCCGACGAGCCGGCGATGGCGGCCATGATCCACAACTCCGTGCTGGTGCATGACAGCCTCGAGACGGCGCTCACCGCGCGGCTCGCCGAAAAGCTGTCGTCGGGCGATTTGTCGGCGCTGCAACTCCATCCGCTGTTCGACGAAGCTCTTGCCGCCGACGCCGGGATCGCGGGAAGCCTGCGCGCCGATATCGCCGCCGTGAGCGACCGCGATCCGGCAAGCCGCAGCGTGCTCAAACCGCTGCTGTTCCTGAAGGGCTTCCAGGCGCTGGCGACCCACAGGATCGCCCATTGGCTGTGGCTGCATGGCCGCCAAGCGCTGGCGCTGCACCTGCAAAGCCGTAGTTCCGAGATATTCGGCGTCGATATTCACCCCGCTGCGCGCTTCGGACGCGGCGTGTTCATCGACCATGCGACGGGCGTGGTCGTAGGGGAGACAGCGGTGGTCGAGGACGATGTCTCGATGCTGCAGGGTGTGACGCTTGGCGGGACAGGCAAGGAGACCGGCGATCGCCATCCGAAAATCCGCCGCGGCGTGCTGATCAGCGCCGGTGCCAAGGTGCTCGGCAACATCGAGATCGGCGCCCATGCCAAGATTGGCGCCGGCAGCGTGGTGCTGGAAGCGGTGCCGCCCGGCTGCACTGCGGCGGGCGTTCCGGCCAGGCTGGTCGGCAAGTGCGGCTCCGACAATCCGGCGCGCGAGATGGACCATAGCCTGCCGCCGGCACCGCCGGAGACATGAACGCCACAACCGAATCGGTGCGCGGCTGGATCGCGGCGGCCGAGCGCGTCGTCGTGCTCACCGGCGCGGGGATCTCGACCGACTCGGGAATTCCGGACTTTCGCGGCCCGCAGGGCGTCTGGACGAAAAATCCGGCCGCGGAAAAACTTTCCACGCTGCAGAACTATCTCGCCGAACCGGATGTGCGCAAAGCGGCGTGGCGTGCGCGGGTCGCAAGCCCGACCTGGGAAGCAAAGCCCAATGCCGGCCACCGCGCTCTGTTCGCACTCGAGCAGCGCGGCAAGCTGCGCGCGCTCGTCACGCAGAACATCGACGGGCTGCACCAGAAGGCGGGCCATGCGCCCGAGCGAGTGATCGAGGTGCACGGCACGATGCACGGCGTGACCTGCTGGGGCTGCGGCTGGAAGGGGCCGATGCTGCCGGTGCTCGAGCGCGTGCGCGCGGGGGAGGAGGATCCGCCCTGCGCGCTGTGCGGCGGAATCCTGAAGAGCGCAACGATTTCCTTTGGCCAGGCGTTGGTGCCGGAGGTGATCGATCGCGCGATGCGGGCGGCGGCTGAAGCCGACCTGCTGCTCGCGGTGGGCACCAGCCTGCAGGTCTATCCTGTTGCCGGCGCGGTACCGGCTGCGCGCTCGGCCGGGGCGAAGATCGTGATCGTTAACGCGCAGCCGACGCCTTTTGACGATATCGCAGACGCGGTATTGCCAGGATCGATCGGCGAGATCCTTCCGGACATCTGCGGCTGCGGATGAATGAGGATAGATCCTATAGTAGAGGGCCGCGCGGGCTACTCTCTGGTGGCTTTCTCAAACTGAGTAACCCCAGTTGGAGGCTTGCGTTTGGCGACGACATCAAGCACCGCCAGGTGACGATGTCTGCGGCAGATCTGATGTAGCTTGCATTGGTCGCAATACCCCCTCGACCACGATGCGGTGAAAGTGCACGTGGGGATTAAGCAGAACGCCAAAGCGGCGAATGAATGCGACTGCGCCGATCTGGGACGCTGGACCCGCACCCGGGCTGCACTGGCGCAAACCCTGCTCCGCTGAACCTAGGAAGATGTGCAGGGTGGCGTTCTGGATTACCGGATCGCTTTGCGGGTAACAGCGCAACTGTTTCAGTACCGAAAGCGTCCACTGCCGGACCGGCAGGCGCGGAATGACGTGGTCGGCGAGATGGGCGGCGGTCTCCACCATGCGTCAGGTGTTGCAGGCCGGACACACGCCTCGTCCCTTGCAGGACCAGGCGATGAGGAAGTCGTTGCCGCACTCGGCGCACCGGGGCGGCGATAGAGCACGGTAGGAGGTGACGCGCAGGGGGCGGCGGCGGACATGGAACTTCGCGAGTCCATAGTGGTGGTGCGCGCCGTGCTTGGCCGGCGCGATCAGCTCGGTGGGCACGCGGCCGACCGCCTCGCCGGGCGACCAGCCGAACATCGCTTCGGTCTTGCCGTTCCAGTCGATGATGACGCTCTGCTGGTCGATGGTGACCACGGCGTCGCTGGCTGTGTCGATCAGGCGGCGGACGCGCTCGTCGAGTTTCTGGTTGAGGCGCCGCTCCCTTTCGAGGTCGGATTGGTCGGTGGCGGGGCGGTGGTCGATCATGCCCAGCGGGGTCTGGGCGGCGTGGGCATTCTGGCGGGGGTCTCGTCCGACGAATAAAGAGCCGCCGCAACCGGGGGTTGTCAGAATTCTTTACTGCACCGAATCGAGGGCAAAAGTCACTGGCCGGAGCCTTAGCGGCTGATTCTTAGGGTAATTGTTCGTCCGACATTACGCTGGCATTGCATGAGTCCCGGGAATCAGGCGGATATGTTGTCGAATTTCTTTACAATATTCAGTTGAATCTTGAGATCGTTTTTTCAAGGCATTGAAAGATAATAGATTTTCAATCCGGCCCGTATGTTGCTTGACTAATCATCGGACAGGAGAACGATGACTTCTGTATTACTGTAAGGTTTAAGTTTTTTTGGCGTACTCACACTGAAATTTTCACCTACGAGAAGAGGAAATGCGATGAAGAAATTAAAACCCGGAACAATTGCTGCGTTGACCGCTGCCATGTTCGGTTTGGCATTGATCAGCACTGCACGGGCCGCTTCGATTTCAGTCGATTTCGAGACAGCCCCTGGGACAAGCTACGACCTGTTCTTCGGGGCCACCCAGAGCACGGACCAGTCCCTCTCCCCAAGTCATTCGGCACAGTTGAACGATCCTGTGAACAGTTCAACGGTCCGGATCATTCCATCAGGGTTAAAGCTCGGATCGACCGAAGGCTCATTTTCTGCCTATCTC
>JADGRQ010000052.1 GCA_017880775.1 Burkholderiales bacterium
CGGCGTGTCGCTCGCGCTGGCCGCGGGCGTTCCGGTCGTGCAGACCCTCTCGGTGGTCGCGCAGGTGGTGGAAAACAGCTTCCTCGGGCAGCGCATCGAGCAGATGCGCGACGGCGTCGAGCGCGGCGAAAGCATCCTGCGCACCGCGACCGTGGCCGGCGTGTTCACCCCGGTGGTGCTGCAGATGATCTCGGTCGGCGAGGAAACCGGCGAGCTGGACGCACTGCTGGGCGAGGTCGCCGACATGTACGAGCGCGAGGTGGACTACGAGATCAAGAATCTCGCGTCGAACATCGAACCCATTCTGACGATCTTTCTGGGCGTTCTCATCCTGCTCCTCGCGCTTGGCGTGTTCATGCCGATCTGGGGGATGGGCAGGGCGATGCTGGGGAAATAGCCGCGCGGGGCCGATCCGGCCGCGACGCACCCGACTCGTGTACGGCAGCCGCCCCCTCTCCAGGCTCGAATCCGCGCTGTATGTGATCGTGGTATCCGTGCTCGTGCTCGTGTTCCTGGATCGCATGCAGGCGACTTTCGAGTATGCCGAGCGCGCGGCGGTCGAGACCACGCTGCTGCAAACACAGTCGGCGCTGCACATGCGCCTCGCCTACGATTTGATGCGCGGCAAGGCGCCGGACCTGGACGCATGGGCGGCGCACAACCCGTTCGAGCTGGCGCAGATGACGCTGGGGAACTTCGCCGGCGAGCGCGATGCCCCGGATGCGGGCACGTTGGAGAGCGGCAAGTGGGCATACGACCGCGCAACCCACCAACTGATCTATTTGCCGCGTTTTTCCCGCGGCCTGTCGGTCGACGGAGGGGGGGCTACGTTGCGCTTCCGGCTGGTCGTCGGTGCGTCTGACCGCATACCGCGCCTTGTGCCCGTTGTCCCCTATCGGTGGGAGCCTTGAGGGCCTGAATGAAGTGAATTATGTGATTTAATCCGCAGGTCATTGCCGTTTCTCAATTTTCCGGGTTGCATTCGGTTGACGGCGGGCATGTAGTAGTTTAAGGTAATTAATTGGTGAAACCGCGTTTGCCGAGCCAGTGAACGCCGTAAACGAACGACCCGAGATCAACGGAGAACATATGAAGCGCGCACTGCAGAAGGGTTTCACCCTCATCGAACTGGTGGTGGTCATCGTAATTCTCGGCATCCTCGCCGCAATCGCGGTGCCGCAGTTCACGGACTTGGCGGGTGCCGCGCGTAGTGCGGTCGGCCAAGGCGCCTGCGGTGCGCTGCAATCGAGTGCGGTGCTTCTTTACGCATCGAACAAGACATCTTCGACTCCAGTCGCAATCGCGGCAAACACCACGGTTACGGGCGGATCCTTTAGCACCACCACCTGTGCGGCGTCGGTTTTCACCCCGACCGGGGGTGCGAATCCGACCACCTGTGCCGCGATACCGTCGCCGGCGCTTTGCCAGTAACGCGGCTATCGCGACCGTGAGCGCTTGCGGCTCGTAGCCCAGGCACATTTGAAGGGGGCCCTTGTGGGCCCCTTTTTGTTTCTGGCGGTAGTTGCCGCTGCGGCAGGCTCGGTCGACGCGTCCCCGACGCTTTGGGCCTCTGCGCTTGCGTTGGGTGCGGGTGCGGCGTGGAGCCTGCAGGATGCACGCACACCCGGTGTCACGCAGATCTCGATTGCAGTCTGGGCGTACGCGCTGTGGCTGGTCGCCTCCAACGCAATCGCAAATTCGTCGTATACCGCTGCTGCGCCCTTCCACGCCGCGTTTCTCGCCGGAGGTTTCGCGCTTGGTCGGCGCCTGGACGCCGAGGCGCGCAACCGGGCGTACGCTTGGCTTGCGGCCGGGGGCGCCGGGCTCGCGTTGTGGGCCCTGTGCCAGCTCGCGTCGGGCGCCACCAGCCGGGGCCACGCGCATTTCGAGACCCCGAATACTCTGGCAACGGTGCTGAACCTGGCGCTCGTCCCGACGCTGCTGCTGTTCGCCTGGAATACCCGGGCCGCAAAGTTCGCAGCGCTCGGCATCCTCCTCGCCGCCGGTCTGGCGGCGACCGCGAGCCGGGGCGGGTTCCTCGGCCTCGCGGGCGGGCTACTCGCTGCGAGCATGCTTGCGCGACGCCTCGGGGTGCCGATCGAGCGGCGCGGCGCAAGTGGAATCGCCGCCGCGCTCGCGCTCGGTTGGTCGATCGCCGAACTGGCTCCGTTCATCGCGCATTGGCTGCAGGTGGCGCCGGGCCAACCCGGCACGCTGGCGGCGCAGGAGATGTTCGGCGAGATGTCGAAATATTCTTCGGCGTCGCGGCTCGAACTATATGCGCTCGCCGCATCCGGGCTGGCAGGCCATTTCGCGCTCGGAATCGGCTACCTCGGCTTCAACGCGCTGCTCGAGGCCGGCCGGCTCGCGGTGCCGTCCTACGGTGCTGACGGCGTGACCTACTTCGCGCACAATGATTACTTACAGACGCTGGTAGAACTGGGTTTGCCGGGTGTCGTGGCGCTTCTTGCGATGGTTTCGTTGCCGTTCCTTTTCGCGCTGCGCACGGGTTTGCGCGAGGTGCGCGATCGGCAATCGCTGATCGCCGCGCTGGGCGCGATCGCGACCATGGCAGTGCATGCTGCGGTGGACTTCCCGTTCTACGTTCCCGTTTGCCTGCTTCTGTTCGGGATCGTGCTGGGCACGGTCGACCGCATGCTTGCGCCGGTCGGTTCGATGCAAGCACGCTGGCAGGCACGCCCGGCGCGGCTTGCGGGGATCGTCATTGCAGCCCTGCTGGCGGTGGTGCTGGTTCCCCCGGTTGCGGCGCAGGCCGCCGCCGATCATGCGCAACGCAAGTGGCTCGCCGCGGACGGGCAGTCGGCGGCCTACTGGTTCGAGGTGGCGCGGCGCATCGAGCGGCGCGACTGGCGCTATCACTGGTATGCGGGCCAGTTCTGGCTCGCGCAGGCCGCGCTGAACGCCCATCCGGTCGCGGCGCGGCAGGCCGATGCGGCGTTTGCCGCAGGGTTTGCGGCAAATCCGCGCGAGCCGCGCAATCTGATCGGGCGCATCGCCACCCATCGCCGCTTCGGCGCGCTGCTTGCCGCCCCGGCCAGTCCGGAAGAGTTGCGTAGCTGGATCGACCAAGCACTCGGCCTGGCGCCGCTCAACGCGCAGGTGCGCAACGAGCGGGCGGCGGTGCTCGATTACCTCGGGCGCGCCGGCAGGGCCGCGAGATGAGATACCGCGGCCGCAATCGCGGCGCAGACGGCTTTTCGCTCATCGAGCTGGTGGTGGCGATCCTGATCGCGGGAATCCTCGCCGCGCTGGCGTTTCCGAACTTCAACCTGCAGCAGGTCGACGCCACCTGGTTCCACGAGCGGGTGAAGGCCGCGGTGCGCTATGCCCAGCGGGAAGCAGTGGCGCAGCGTCGTTGCGTTTTCGTGTCCGTGACTGCGACGCAGCTGCAGCTTTTCTACGGCGACACGAACTGTGCGATCACCGTCACGCCGCTCACACAGATCACGACTGGCTTACCCTATGCGCTCACGGCGCCGAGCGGCGTGGCATTCACCGCACCGCCGCCGCCGTTTTCGTTTTCGTTCAACGGGCTGGGCCAGCCGAGCAGCGCCGGCGTGACGCTCACCGTTGCCGGCAGGTCCATCACCGTCACCGCGGAGACCGGCTATGTCAAGTAAACACCTGTCGCGCGGCATGTCGCTGATCGAAGTGGTGGTGTTCATCGTGGTGCTCGGCATCGGCATTGCCGGCGTTGTGACCCTGTACGGCCAGCTGACCAAGGCAAGCGTCGATCCGCTGGTGCGCAAGCAGGCGCTGGCGATCGCCACGTCGCTGATGGAGGAGATCCAGTTGCGGGGCTTCACGTACTGCGATCCCGACGATCCGAACGTTTACACCGCCGCCAGCACCGCCGGCTGCACCAGCGCGGCGTACATCGAGAACATCGGACCCGATACGCTGCCTTCGTCTTCGGCGGAGACGCGCTACGCCGACCCGCGCTTCGACAACGTCAATGACTACCACGGGTTTTCGATGTCCGGTGCGAACATCCGCGACGTGACCAACACGGTCATCAGCGGGCTCGGCGGCTATGCAGTTTCGGTCGCGGTGGCCAATATCAGCGCAGCCGAACTGCCGGCCGTCGCGTCGACCGCCGATGCGTTGCGCATCACCGTGACGGTGACCGGTCCGGCCGGAGTGAGCGTTTCCCTGCAAGGCTACCGCCTGCGATATGCGCCCAATTCGCCCTGAGCGTTTGCGGCGCGCGGCGCGCGGCGTGACGCTGATCGAACTGGTGGTGGCGATCGTGCTGATCGGCATCATCGTCGCGGCGACGGCGTACTTCGTCTTTCCGATGCGACAGAGCACGGACCTGGTGGTGCGCGCCGCACTGACCGATATCGCCGACAATTCGCTGCAACGCATCGGCCGCGACGTGCGCCTCGCGCTGCCAAACAGCGTGCGCGTCGCCGGAACCAACAAGATGATCGAGTTTCTCCCGATACGCGCGGCCGGCCGCTATCGGGCCGACTCGGGGAGCGTGAGCGGCGGTACGAACTGCCCCAATACCGATGCCGCGCTCGGCCAGCCGGGCAATGACCAGCTTTCCTTCGATACGGTGGTCGATACATGCTTCAAATCGATCGGCAGCGTGCCGAATGCAAATACGATCACCACAAGCGATTTCCTGGTGCTCAACAACTATGGCCCGGGATTCGCCGGGCAGGACGCCTATGCCACCTCCGGCACGTCGAATCGCAGGCAGATCTCGGCGGTCGCCTCGGAGAGCGCTCGCGAGAGCATCAGCTTCACGTCAGCGAGCGCCCTCCAGCGCCTTTTGCATGACTCTTCCGGCAAGCGTTTCTACGTCATCTCTGGGCCGGTAAGCTATGTCTGCGATACCGCGGCCGGGACGATCACCCGTTACACGGGCTATTCGATCGCGGCGGCGCAGCCGGCCCCTCCCATCGGGGCGACCAGCGTCGCGCTGATCGCCGAAAACGTCACTGGTTGCATTTTCGACTATTCGGCCAACGTAGCGCCACAGATCGGGCTGCTCACATTGCGCGTGACGCTTGCCAAAACCATCTCCGGCGGAGGGACCGAAACGGTAAACCTGTACCACGCCATCCACGTGAGCAACCTGCCATGAGCGTCCGCTCCGCGACCTACCGCCGGCAGTCCGGCTTCGGGCTGATCCTCGCGGTGTTCCTGATCATTTCGCTCGCCGCAATCGGCGCGTATCTGCTCACCATTTCGACCGCCCAGGTCGAGGCGGGCGTGCAGGACGAACAGGGGGCAAGGGCCTATCAGGCGGCGCGCACCGGAATCGAATGGGGCGCGTACCAGGTGCTGGTGGTCGGTGGGACGTTCGCCACCACTACCTGCAACGCGACTGGCACGCCGAGCCAGCAACTGACCCTTACAGGTGGTTTGGCGGGCTTTTTCGCGCAGGTCGGCTGCAGGGTGACGTCCGAAAGCGAGGGGGCAGTGCCGGTGCTCAACTACTATCGCATCACGGTCACCGGCTGCAACCAGAGTTCCTGCTCCGGCGCAATCGGCCCGACTTACGTGGAACGACAACTCGTGCTCACGCTCGCCAAGTGACCAGCTGGCGCTGCTGTTGACCTCAAAAAACCTATTGACGACAATTGGTTATTGATATAATTTCAAGTTAATTCAGTCTTCGCGCGGGACTGCGGACATGCGATGGTTTTCCAAACGGAGGGAAAGCGAGCCCGGTTGGCTCGCCGTGTCCCTGCAACCCGGCAGCGTGAGCTATGCGCATGGACGCTATTCGGGCAACGGCAAATCGACCATCAGCCGGTGTGGCACGCGTGCGTTCGCCGGTGACGGCGGCGGGGCCGATCGCATCGCCAAGGAGTTGCAATTCGACCGCTACCGGTGCTCGACGCTGCTCGCGCCAGGGGAATACCAGTTGCTGGTGGTCGAGGCGCCCAACGTGCAGCCGGGCGAATTGAAAACCGCGATCCGCTGGCGGATCAAGGACATGCTGGACTATCACGTGGACGACGCGACGATCGATGTGCTCGACATTCCGCCCGATCCGGCAGGTGCCGGGCGCACCCACTCGATGTACGCGATTGCGGCGCGCAACGAAGTGATTCTGGGGTGCATCGGGCGATTCGAGTCCGCGCGCATCCCGCTGTCGGTGATCGATATCCCGGAAACCGCGCAGCGCAACATCGCAGCGCTGTTCGAGCCCGAGAACCGCGGGCTGGCCCTGCTCTACCTTGGCCCCGCCCACGGACTGCTGACGATCAACTACCACGCTGAGTTGTACCTCGCCCGTCGCATCGAAGTGGGCATGGACCAGATCGCGGCCGGGTCAGGCGAGCGGCGCGACGAAGCGATGAATCGCATTACGCTCGAACTGCAGCGTACGTTCGACCACTTCGACCGGCAATTCCCGTTTGTCCCGGTGGCGAAACTGCTGCTCGGCCCCGAGCCGGGGGACACCGGCCTGGCGGAACACCTGAAGAGCAACCTCGATCTGCCGGTCGAGGCGGCGAATCTGGGCGAGGTGCTCAGCTTTGGCGCGGCAGCCGCGCTCGACGGCGCCGCCGAGTGGCGGCTGTTCCACCTGCTGGGCGCGGTGCTTCGCAATGAGAGCAAGGCGCTCTGAGGCGCGATCCATGAGCCAGCAGATCAACCTCTACAACCCGCTTTTCCTTAAGCAGGAAAAGTACTTTTCGGCGCCCGCGATGGTGCAGGCCCTGGGGATCATCGCGCTTGCGCTGGCCGGGTTCTACGTCTACGCACTGGTGCAGATGCGCGAAGTCGAGCGCCTGGCCGCAGTCGACCGGGCCCGGATCGCGTTGCTGCGCGAGCAGTTCGTCAAGCTCGGTGGCAGTCTCGCGCCGCGGGGGCGCAGCAAGGCGCTCGAGAGCGACGTGGCGAGCCTGGAGGCGGACGTGAATGCGCGCCAGTCTGTGATCACGGCACTGCAAAGCGGGGAACTGGGAAATACAGCGGGCTTTTCCGGCTATTTCGCCGCCTTCGGCCGCAAAACGATGCCCGGCGTCTGGCTCACCGGTTTCAGCGTGGGTGAAAGCGGCAACGAGTTGCAGGTGCGCGGCCGCGTGCTGCATCCGGATCTCGTTCCCGCCTACCTGCGTTCGTTGAATGGCGAATCGGTCATGCGCGGACGACAGGTGACGGAGCTGAAACTCACCGCGAAAGAGGCAAGCGCCGCGCCGCAACCTGCCGCGCCTGCCGGTGCGCGCGCTGGCGCGCCCCCTGCCACGCCCCTCGCCACGCCGCAACGCTTCGTCGAATTCAGCCTTGTCGCGCAGTTGCATGCGCCCGAGCCGGCGAAGTCCGCCGCGAAGCCGATCGCGAAAGGAGGCGGTTCATGAAAGCGCTGCTCAGGCGCTATGCCGAGCGCATCGACGCGGCCACGCTACGGGAACGCGTGATGATCTTCGCCGCCGGCGCGCTGGTGCTGGTATTTCTGGTGAACGCGGCACTCATCGAGCCGCTGCGCTCGAAACACAAGCGTCTTGCCGCCGAGAACGCGCAACGCCAGGACGAAATGCGCGTCGTGCAGGCGGAGTTGCAGCGCATGGCACAGAGCCAGGACGCGGATCCGGACGCCGCCGGCCGGCAGAAGGCGAGCGCGCTGCGCGCCGAACAGGCCAAGCTGAATGCGCAAATTGCGGCGGAACAGCGCCGCTTCATCACGCCCGATCGGATGCGCGGCCTGCTCGATGAGATGCTCGAGCGCAACAAGCGCCTGCGGCTGGTGGAGTTGAAGACGCTCCCCGCCTCGTCGATCAGCGAGGGTTCCAAGGTGTTCCGCCACGGCGTTGAGATGACCGTCAGCGGCGCATATCTCGATCTGTACGAATACCTGTCCGCGCTCGAGCGCCTGCCGACCCAGCTCTACTGGGGCCGCGCCGAGTTGTCCGCAGGCGAATATCCCGAAACGACGCTCAAACTGACCGTGTACACGGTCAGCTTTGATAAGGCATGGCTGATCGTATGACGCGCACGATGACACTCCTGATCGGCGCACTTGCATCGGCCGCTGCGCAGGCGGCGCCCTTCGCCGACCCGACGCGACCGCCGAACGTGAATACGGAGGCCGCTTCCGGCGGGCAGGGCGCGCTTGCCGGCCCGCGGCTGGAATCGGTGCTGATCGCGCCCGACCGGCGCATTGCGGTCATCAGCGGCCGGGCGGTGTCGCTGGGCGGCAAGGTTGGCGAGGCGCGCGTGGTGAGAATTTCAGAGAGCGAGGTGGTGTTGCAGAACGGCGACCAGAGAGAAACGCTCAAGCTGTTTCCCGGGGTCGAGAAGAAGAGCATCCGTACTCCTGCGCGACGCGCTGACAGGAGCGACGGATGACAAGAATCCTCCTGATGCTAATTGCCGCCGCGATGGCCGGCTGCGGGACCCCGCCGCGCGTGCCCACCGCAATCGAACCAGACATCATGAGCGAGCTCGACAAGGCGGCCCAGCGCAAGCCCGCTGCGCAGGCGCAATCGGTCGAGGCAGCGCTGTTGCCGCCGCTGCGCATGGAGATGCCCTCGGCAGCCGGCCGGCCCATCGAACCGAGGTTCGATCTGTCGGTGAACAACGCACCGGCGACGCAGGTGTTCATGTCGATCGTGTCCGGCACGCGCTACAGCATGCTGGTTCACCCGAGCGTGAGCGGAACGATCTCGGTCAACCTGAAGGACGTCACCATTCTCGAGGCACTCGAATCGATCCGGGAGCTCTACGGCTTCGAATACCGCATGGATGGCTCGCGCATTTCCATCCAGCCGACCGGACTGCAGACGCGCATCTACCGCGTCAGCTACCTCACCGGCCAGCGTACCGGCACCAGCGACTTGCGCGTGCAGTCCGGGTCTGTGAGCGACACCGCTGCCACCTCCGGCGCGCCGCAGCCGACATCGGTGTCGACCCCGTTTCCGCCGACCCCGGGCGTCGCGTTGCCCGGCAGCACGACAACCGGGGTCCCGCGAGCGCTTGAATCGAGTCGCGTGACGACGCGGCAGGTGAGCAACTTCTGGACTGAACTTAACGCCGCTCTGCTCGCCATCATCGGCACGGACGAGGGCCGCGCGGTGGTGGTGACGCCGCAATCGGGCGTCGTGGTATTGCGCGCGTTTCCCGCGGAACTGCGCGCGGCGGAGCAGTACCTGCGCGAATCGCGTCTCGCAATCGAGCGCCAGGTGATGCTGGAAGCGAAGATCATCGAGGTCACGCTGTCGCAGGCCTACCAGACCGGCATCAACTGGTCGGCATTCCGCAACGCGAGCCCGCGCATCGCGGCCGGCCAGTCGAGCAATGCGACCGGCTCGACCCAGCTCGTCGCAAGCGGCGGTGGAGATCAGACGCTCCAGGGCGGCGGGCAGTCGATCGATCCCGCGCAGCGGATTGCTCTCACCGCGAGCAGCGCATTGGCGGCGACCAACCCGGCCAGCGCGATCTTCGGCATCGCTCTGCAGACCTCCAATTTTGCCGCGCTGCTGCAGTTCCTCGAGTCGCAGGGCAGCGTGCAGGTGCTCTCCAGCCCGCGCGTCGCTACGATTAACAACCAGAAGGCGATCCTCAAGGTGGGGACCGATCAGTTCTTCGTCACCAATGTGTCGACGGTATCGACCACCACCGCCATCGGCACGCAGCAGACGCCGACGGTGACCGTTGCGCCGTTCTTCTCGGGCATCGTACTCGACGTGACCCCGCAAATTAACGATACGGGCAACATCATGCTGCACGTTCATCCCTCGGTCAGCGAGGTCGTCGAGGACCAACGCGTGGTCAATCTGGGGGGAAGCGTACCTTCGATCACGCTGCCGCTTGCCAAGAGCACGGTAAGCGAGACCGATACCATCGTGCGCGTCGCGGACGGCAACATCGTCGCGATCGGCGGGCTGATGAGCGTGGACACGCGCGACTACCGTGGTGGGCTGCCCGGCGTTGGCGACGCGGTGAACTTCCTGCGCAATACCAACGTGCAGACGACGAAGAAGGAACTGGTGATCCTGCTCAGGCCCACGATCATCCTCGACGAACGCAACTGGGAGCAGGACCTGCGCGACACGCAGGAGCGGGTGCGCAACCTGTATCCGCCGCAGACTGCCGCGCCCCGCCCGCAGTGAATTACCTCCGCCACTTCGGGTTGCGCGAACCGCCCTTCGGCATTACGCCCGATACCAGCTTCTTTTATCCGTGCCGCAGCACCCAGGAGGCGCTCAACACGCTGCTGATCGCGGTCGGCAACGGCGAAGGCTTCATCAAGATTACCGGCGAAGTCGGCACCGGCAAGACGCTGGTGTGCCGCAAGTTTCTTGCCACGCTCGATGCGGGCTGGGTCACCGGCTACATCCCGAACCCCAGCCTCGAGCCGCGCACTTTGCTGCTCGCGCTCGCCGAGGAGCTCGAGGCGCCCGTCGATTCGGGCGTCGACCAGCACCACCTGCTCAAGGCGATCACGCGCACCCTGCTCGATCTTGCGCGCGCCAACAAGCGCGTCGTGCTGTGCATGGATGAAAGCCAGGCGATGCCGCTCGATACGCTCGAGGCGCTGCGCCTGCTCACCAACCTGGAGACCGAAAAGCGAAAGCTGCTGCAGGTGGTGTTGTTCGGCCAGCCCGAGCTCGATCGAAAGCTGGCTTCGGAATCGATCCGTCAACTGCGCCAGCGCATCATCTTCCAGTACAAGCTGAAGGCGCTGGACGAGGATGAGGTTGGCGCCTACTTCGCGCACCGCCTCGGCGTGGCGGGTTATTCAGGTCCGCCCATGCTGGCCGCGGGTGCGCGGCGCGCATTGCATCGCGCCAGTCGCGGCATTCCCCGCCTGATCAACATCCTTGCGCACAAGTCGTTGCTGCTGGTGTACGGGACGGGCGAATCGCGGCTCAAGCGCCAGCACGTTCTCGCGGCGGCCAAAGACACGCCCGCCGCCGCCGTACCGTATCGCTGGTGGTGGCCGCGCCTGAGGTTGACGCGCAGCGCCGAGTGAGGCCGGTGCCATGAGCCTGATCAACAAGATGCTGCTGGACCTCGATCGCCGCCACGCAATGGCAGGCGCGGATCAGGCGATCCCCCCGCGCCACGTGCGCGCGGTCGAGGGCGTGCGCGCCGGGCGCGAGTGGTTCTGGCGCACCATCGCCGCATTGATGCTGGCAGCGGTCGCCTGGGTGGGATGGATCGTCTACCAGCTGCAGCCGCGGCCGCTCGCGATGGAACATGCGTTGCGCGCGGCCGAGGACGCGAAATCACCCAAACCCGTGATCACGACTCCGTTGGTTGCCGCAGCGCCGCGCGCACCGGTTGCCGCAGCGCCCGCGCCACCGTCCCAACCCGCCAAGGTCGCGGCTCTGGTCGAAACTTTGAAGATGGCGCAGGGCATAGAGACACCGATCGCCGCGAACGCGCCCAAGCCGGCGGTCATCGCCTCGAGCCCGGCGGCTGCGTCCGCCGCGGAGCGGCCCGCCAAGGTGAGTCTCGCCAAGGCGAGCCCCGCGGATCAAACGAAAGCCCCGATATCGCTTCCACTTGAACTGCCGCCTGCAGCGTCGGCCGGCGCGGCGCGAGTGGAGAAACGCGATCGCGTGCGCACGCCTGCCGAGCGCGCCGAAGCGGAGTATCGCCGCGCGGTTGTTCTGCTCAACCATGGGCGCGCGTCGGAAGCCGAAGAAGGTCTCGCCGCTGCGCTGGCGCAAGATCCCGCGCACGAGGCGGCGCGCCAGGCGCTGGTGGCGTTGCTTTTCGAGCATCGCAACCTCGATGCCGCGCGCCGGATGCTTCAGGAGGGGCTCGCAATCAACCCGGCCCACCCGATATTCGCGCTCGGCCTCGCGCGCATACTGGTCGAACGCCGCGAGTATCCGGCCGCGCTCGCGGCGCTCGAGGGAGCGTCGGGCGCCGCCGCCGGCAACGCCGAGTTCCACGCGCTGCGCGGCAGCGTGCTGCAGCGCCTTGCGCGCCACCGCGAGGCGGTCGAAGCCTACCAGGGCGCGCTGCGCATTCACGATGCGAACCCGCAGGCATGGATCGGACTGGGAATTTCGCTTGAGGCGCTCGCGCAAAGGCCGGAGGCGGCCGATGCGTTCCGGCGCTCGCTCGCGGCCGGGCCGGTGAGCACTGAGTTGAGGAACTTCGCCGAGCAGCGCGTTCGCGCGCTGCAGTGACGCCGTGAGAAGCGCCGGGAAGAGGCAAAGTTCCTCGCGGCGGGTTGATTTCCCCAATAGTGTCGCCGGGTGAAGTCCCGAAAGCCGATGGCCAACCGAATCGTACGCGTCTTGCTATTCATCGGCGCGATCGCCGGCCTGACGCTCGTCAACGTCGCCAATGCCCAAATAACCTTTCGCGCCGCAAGCTCGAGCGCCGTGGTGAGCCCCACTTTCCGGTCGGCCACTTCGGCGACGCTCAGCACCATTTCTTTTCGGTCCGCTGCGTCCGCATCGTTCACCGCGAGCGCGGGTACGCTGACCATCACGAAGCCCGCCGGCACGGTAGCCAACGACGTGATGATTGCCTCGATCGGATTTCGCCCGAATACTGCGACCATCACGGCTCCAGCGGGATGGACACTGGTGCGGCGGATCGACAACGCGAGTACTGTCAGCGGGGGCGCTCCCGATTCGCTTGCCATTTACCGCAAGTCGGCTACCGCGGAAGGGGCGTCGTACGCCTGGACGTTCGCTGGCGCGACCGATGCGGCGGGCGGGATTCAATCGTTCATCGGCGTCGACACGCTGAATCCGATCGACGTGGAGAACGGTCAGAATACCGCGTTCAGTGGTAGTCATGCGACACCTGACGTGACGACCACGGTGGCCAACACGATGCTGGTGACGTCGCACACCTTCGCATCGTCGGACACTTGGACTCCGCCCGCCGGGATGACCGAATCCTTTGACGTGGCCAGTCAGGGCACTAACAACGTCCTTGGCCAGGCGACCGAAGGCAATCGCGTGGCGCAAGCCGCAACGGGCGCTACCGGAACCAAGACCGCAACCATTGGCAACAGTCCGACCAACGATGATGAGGGCAACGCGCACATCCTCGCGCTCAAGCCCGGGCTACAGATCAACAAGCCTGCCGGTGTGACGACGAACGACGTGCTGGTGGCGTCGATAGGCGTCAGGCCGTCGACGGCCACGATCACGACTCCGGCAGGGTGGACCCTGGTGAGACGGACCGATAACGCGAATGGGAATTCCAATTCGCTGGCGGTCTATTACAGGGTCGCCACTGCGTTGGATATTGCGTTCTACACCTGGAGCGTGAAGGGCGCAGATTTCATGGTCGGCGGCATCCAGGCCTTCGTCAGCGTGGACACGACTGCCCCGGTCAACGTCGACCTTGGCAACTGCACACTTCAGGGCTCTTGCGCGACCGTGACTCTGACGCACGCAACGCCCAGCGTGACCACGACGGCTGCAAATTCGATGATCGTCACCTCCCACACCTTAGCCTCGGCGGCAGCCTGGAGTCCGCCTGCAGGCATGACCGAGGCGTACGACCAGGCTTCCGGCGCGATCGTGATCGGCGCGCCGGGTCAATCCATCGAAGGGAACCGGGTGCAACAAGTCGCCGCGGGCGCGACCGGAACAGATACGGCGACGGCCAGCGCCGACGCGGACGTGGGCAATGCGCACATCCTTGCGCTCCGGCTGAAGATGATTGCGAGCCTTGTCATCAACAAGCCTACCGCGCCGAACGCCACGGCGGCGGGCGACGTGATGATCGCGTCGATCGGCTTCCGTCCGAACACGCTGACGGTCACCCCGCCCGCGGGGTGGACGCTCGTCCTGCGAATCGACAACGCGAACGCGACGGCCAACTCGCTCGCGGTCTACCGGCTGGTGGCGGGGGCCAGCGAACCGTCGAGCTATACCTGGACCTTCTCGGCCGCGGGATACCTCGCGGGCGGCATTGTGAACTTCTCGGGCGTGGATACGACGAACCCGATCGATATCGGGATCAACGCCCTGGATGGCCAGAATACCCCCAGCGGCGTGACCCACAGCACACCGAACCGGACGACGTCAGTGGCGAACACCATGCTGGTGACCTCCCACACTTACGCCTCGGGCAGTACATGGACGCCCCCCGCCGGGATGACGGAAGGCGTCGACGTGCAGCACGGTCCCGAGTCGCTCGAGGTCAACTACGTGTTGCAGGCGACGGCCGGTGCGACCGGGATCAAGACCGCAACCGCCGGCGGCGGCTCGGACACCGGCAACGCACACGTCCTCGCGCTGCGGCCCGCCGCCCCGGTAGTGCCCACACCCGGGAGCTTCAATGCGTTCGAGACCAGCACGGCGGCGGGGGCGATTACCGGTGTAATCCGCACCAAGGTGGCAGGTACGGCGTTCAGCCTCGATGTGGTGGCGATCGCAGGCGGCATCCAGCAGGCAGGGTTCACCGATACCGTGCTCGTAGATCTGCTCGGCAACAACACGCTCGGCGTAGCGCTCGATGCCAACAACTGCCCGACGTCCTCTACCACGGTGCAGACGGTCTCGCCCAACCCCACCATCACCGGCGGCCGCTCGACCGTCAGCTTTGCCGCAGTGCCGAATTCTTGGCAAGACGTGCGGGTCCGGGTGCGCTGGACGACGGCGTCACCCACTGTCACGAAATGCTCAACCGACAATTTCGCGATCCGGCCCAATGCGCTCGCAAGCTTCGCCGTGACCGACACTGACGCGCAGTCGACGGGAGCTCCCGGACTCCGGGCGCTCAATGACGTTACCTTCGGGGCCGTGTTCCACAAGGCCGGCCGGCCGTTCAGCGTGCGCGCGACCGCCGTCAACGCGGCCGCGGTGACGACGACCAACTACGTGGGCGCGCCGACCGCGACGCTGACCGCGTGCGCCGGCGCTGCCTGCACCGCGACCTTCGGCGCCTTGACGCTCACCACGACGTTCGTGGCGGGACAGTTGAGCTCCGATGCCGCGTCCTACAACAACGTGGGTTCATTCGCACTGCAACTCATCGACACGAGTTTCGCCAGCGTGGACGCGGGCGACACTGCTGCCGATTGCACTTCGACGGGCCGGTACGTGTGCAGCGGCACACTTACGGCCGGGCGCTTTGTGCCCGATCATTTTGCGGTGGCATTGAACACCCCGACTTTCGGCGCAGCGTGCACAGCCGGCAGCTTCACCTATATCGGGCAGACGTTCAACTACACAACCGTGCCGGTGATCACGGTGACCGCGCAGGATTTCGCGAACAACACGACGACGCTCTATGCGACCAGTGGCAGCTGGTGGCGCATCACCAACGCGAGCCTCACCGGCACGGCCTATACCGCGGCGACGGGCACGCTCGACACAGGAGGCCTGCCAGGCACGGATCCGGTGATCGTTTCGACCGGTGCCGGAGTGGGAACGCTCACCTTCGGCTCGGGCCTGGCCTTTACACGCACTACGCCGACGGCTCCCGCTTCGCCGTACAACGCGGATATCAGTCTTGCGATCAACGTAATAGACGCCGACGGCGTCGCTTTTGCGGGCAATCCGGCGCGTTTCGCGGCGGCGACTACCAATAACGGCATCGGCTTCAGCTCCGGCAAGACGATGCGCTTCGGCCGACTGCGGCTGCAGAACGCCGTTGGCTCGGCGCAGCTGGCGCTGCCAGTTCCGATCGAAACGCAGTACTGGAACGGCTCGGCCTTCGCCCGCAACACGCAGGACTCGTGCACCACGCTCGCGAGAAGCACGCTTACGCTTTCCAGCTACGCAGTCAATCTCGCCGCGTGCGAGACGGCCGTGAGCCAAAGCACCATCAGTTTTGCCGCAGGTCTGGGTACGCTGACGCTCAGTCCTGCGGGGACCGGGAACAGCGGCTCGGTACTTCTCACCGCCAACCTCGGCACCAGCGCGAGCGGGAACTTCTGCCCCGCCAGCCCGGGCGCCGAGTCGCCCGCGACCGCCGCCAACAGGGCCTACCTGCAGGGCGCGTGGGCGGGCTCGGCCTTTACCGACAACCCGTCTGCACGCGCGACCTTCGGCCTGTTCAGCACTCAGCCGAGCAATTTCATCTTTTTCCGCGAGAACTACTGAGCCGGAGCTTCGGTGATCTGCTCCAGCCGGTAGCCGTAGTTATAGACCGACGTTACGCGGAAACCGCTCTCGCCACGAAGATCGAGTTTCTTGCGCACCTGGCTGACGTGCGTGTCGACCGTGCGCGTTGCGAGATCGCCCATGCGTCCCCACACCGCTTCCTGCAGGTGGCCGCGCGACATCAGCCGCCCGAGGTTGCGGAACAGCAAGGCCGCGAGTTCGAACTCTTTCGGGGTCAGGTCGACGAGCCCGCCATTGATGCGCGCTTCGCCTCGTTCGGTGTCGAACTCATAGGGTGGAAACGCAAATCGTGTCTCTTCCTTCTGCGGATAAGCGCGGCGCAAAAGTGCTCCGACGCGCGCGAGCAGTTCCTGGCGGCGCACCGGTTTGACCATGTAATCGTCCGCGCCGCTGTTCAGCGCGAAAACGATGTCTTCCTCGGCGTCGCGCACGGTGACAAACAGCACCGGCGTCGACTTGGAAACGTTGGCCCGGATCCAGCGCAGCACGTCCGCGCCCGAGACGTCGGGCACCTGCCAGTCGAGCACGAACAGGTCGAAGCTCTCGCGCCCGGCATACTTGATCATCTCGTTGCCGGTGAGGTGGCAATGCAGGTCATGCCCGGTTTCGCTCAGCCAGTGCTTGAGCAGTGCCATCTGGTCGGGATCATCCTCGAGAATCGCGATTCGCAACGTCCGCTCCTTTTGGGAGAATGTCGGAAAAGCCAATGATAAGCGCTGGAAGCCGGCTTGAAATAACGGAAGTTGCCTTAGATGTAAGCACACACTCTTGTTTATCCGCAAAGCGAGATCCATCCGGCCCGCGGCGCTGTGGCGGGCTCTCGGGGCGCCTCAGGCATCGTCTTGACCAACCTTCGGATATCGAACATAATTTCAGGTTCCGCCGGAGGGGTGCCCGAGTGGTTAAAGGGGGCAGACTGTAAATCTGTTGGCCTTGCGCCTACGTTGGTTCGAATCCAACCTCCTCCACCAGGGAATCCGGCTCGGGCGATCGGCGAGGTGAGGCAGGACGTGAGGAAGTTGAAACGCGACATCGGGGAACGTGGGCGCGGGTGTAGCTCAATGGTAGAGCAGAAGCCTTCCAAGCTTATGACGAGGGTTCGATTCCCTTCACCCGCTCCAGACCAGGGGGAGCTGCACCGAACACGAGCCCATGTAGCTCAGTGGCAGAGCACTCCCTTGGTAAGGGAGAGGTCATGCGTTCAATCCGCATCATGGGCACCAGCGAATCCGTTGTAATCGAATGAACTGATCAAGCGCGACACGGGACCGACATCATGGCAAAAAGCAAATTTGAGCGCACCAAACCGCACGTGAACGTAGGCACGATCGGGCACGTGGACCACGGCAAGACGACGCTGACGGCGGCGAT
>JADGRQ010000063.1 GCA_017880775.1 Burkholderiales bacterium
ACGGGCGTGGCCGACGTCGTCCAGTGCCCGTGTGCCGCGTGACCGTGCCAGCGAATTACGCGGCGACACTCGTTGGCCTGCGGCGCCGGCTCGGCCTGAGCCAACAGCAGTTAGCCGCCAAGGTCGGCGCAGCCGGCAAGGTCGTGGTCTACCATGCTCCTGCGGCGTTCAAATCGCGAGCCCGCAACCGCCGTGACTTGGCGAGCTGGTGGACCGCCGCATGAGCGAGAGGCGGCTCAGGAGTGGGGCGTCTCGAAGTCAACGGCGGCACGGTGGATCGCTGGGGGACGAATGCGAGGGATGAAAGCACCGGGCCTCGATCTGAAAGACAAGGTTTTGGCGTTGCGGTTGCGGGGGTAGCGTCTCAGTTCGGTTGAGCCGGTCACGCGCAATGTCACCTGGCTGGTTCTGGTTTGGATTCCCCTCTCGGTTGCGTCCAACCGTGCCCGCAGTCGTTGCAGCGGTAGTAATTCAGATCGCGGGCGACTGATTCAAGATTCCATATGGGGACGGTACGGTCCGACGAACATTTCGGGCAAGGTGGTGGAGACACTGCTGCGTCAGTCGACATAATCCTCGCCTGTGAGCAACACTTGCCGATTCCTGTTATGCCTATCGCCAATCATATGCCCAAGGGTCCAATGCGGAGCCGATCTGAACGCCCTTCGTGACTTTACAGCGCCAGCCACAAACCGTCCACGTGTTGGGCTTCGCGAGCCTGTTCATACTCATTGCGTGGCTCGACCTCGTCCTCGACCGCGACCTCTCGCTCTTCGCTCTCCCGCAATATCCCATAACTCGGCCCAACGGCTCCGGGAGGCCGAATCTCGGTCGGTGATATAGACTTCCCCGCCGTGGTGGATGTGTTGTTCCTGCGGGTGCTTCTCACCGCGCTGGTCGGCTGGCTGGATCGTCAGCAGCAGGAGGCCCTGCTTCTCCGCTGGTCATTGGTAATCTGGTAATCGAGTCATCGCGGAAGAGGAAATCTGCGAGTCCAATTGAAGTGTCGCCGGCGCATTTGTCACCATGAAAGCGCATCGACGCCAGTCCGAGTGCGGCACCCGCAGGGTGTGCGAGAAGGCGTCAACTGGGGAGCGTTTCACGGACCCAGAATTCTCGCGACCGAATGCGTGCGCTGCGACGACTGCGAGCGCGTCTATCGGGACACGCAAAAGCGCCCGCATTGGATCATCGCGAAAAGGAGAGCGGAGAACGTCGGGGGCGAATTACGCGCGCTCCCCTTGCACCAGGGCATGTCGGTTGGAGTTCCGGGAGCGCCGACCCGCCTTGTCGCGGTACATCCGCTCGTCGGCCGCCGCCAGCAGGTCCTCGAACGTGCTCCCATCCTCCGGGAAGCGGGCCGGGCCCGCGCTGATCGACAGCGAGACACGGACGCCTGGCCGCGGCTCGAAGGGATAGGCACTCACCGCGTTCTGCACCTCGGCCACCCGACGCGCCTCGTGCTCGGGGCTGCAGTCCCACAGCACGACGATGAACTCGTCACCGGCAAAGCGCGCGCACAGATCGCTCTTGCGGACCGTCGATTCCAGGACTGCGCCGACCGCGCGCAGCGCCCGATCGCCCGCCTCGTGGCCGTAGGTGTCGTTGATTTCCTTGAGGCGATCGAGGTCGAGGACGACGACGCTGGCGCTGGTCTGCGTATCCGCCGCGCGCGCCAGTCCGATCTCGAATTGCTGATCCAGCGCGCGCCGATTTGGTAGCGCGGTGAGCGGATCGGTATGGGATTCGTGCTGCGTTTGCTCGAAGCGCGTCGAGTTGTAGATGACGGCCGCGGCCTGGTCGCTCACCCGGCCAAGGACGCGCCGGTGTTCGTCGGTGAAGCAGCCCGCGATGGTATGGTAGATCACGAGGCCGCCGATCAGATGCCCCTCGAAGATCAAGGGACAGGGCAGCAGCGCTGTCAAATCCCCGCCGTGCGCGTCACGGCCGTCGGCGCACGCCGGCAGCCGGAGCGAGAGATCGCTCCAGGACTTCGGCGTCCACTTGAACAGCGCTTCGGTGCCGGGCCCGTGCGCGTATCGGCAGACGTACCCCTCGTTGTCGTCGCCAAGGAACAGCGCGCACGTCGTGAACGGCACGAGCCGGCTGACCTTGTCGTGAATCAGCGCCATGGCGCCCTCGACACCCAGGCTTGATCCGAGGGCTTGCGCAATCTCGTACAGCGTCTGCTCCTCGCGATGTGCTCCTGCGATGTCCTGGAGCGCGAGCGGTTCGTTGTCGGCCCACGCGCTCTCGCCGGGCACGTCCCTGGGCCGCGGCACCGTCATGCCCAGCTGCGCGATCAGCAGCTCCACCAGATCGGGATCGAACGCCGTGCCCGCGTACTCGCGCAGCAGGGCGACCGCCGCGCCCGCGCTGCGCGCGGGCCGGTACGGGCGGTCGATCTGCAATGTGCTGTAGCAGTCCGCGATCGCGAGGATGCGCGCGCCGACCGGAATATCCTTGCCGCGCAGGCCTGCCGGATAGCCCAGCCCGTCCCATCGCTCGTGATGGCAGAGCACCAGCTCGGCGACCGGCGCGCCGAATGGCACGTTGCGCAGAATCTCGGCGCCCACGCGGGGATGAATCTTGACGCGCTCGAATTCCTCGGGCGTGAGCGCCTCGGGTTTCGAGAGAATGTGTTCGGGGACGGCCATGTTGCCCACGTCGTGCAGCAATGCCGCCGTGCGCACCGCCTGCACGTCACTGTCGGAGAGGCCGATCGCTTCGGCCAGCGTCGACGCGTACTCCTGGATCGATCGGATGTGCTCGGGCGTGCAGCCCGCCTTGGCTTCAATCGCGAGCGCGAGCGCCTCGATCGTCGCCAGCTGCACCTCCATCGCGCGGAGCGTTTCGTCCTGCTCCTCGCGGAGCCGCGCCACCACGGTGTGATAGCTCCGGAAGACCAGGTACAACGGTATCGCCAGCAGCGCGAGCCAACCGAACCAGCCCCGTTCCGATGCCGCGGTCGCGACGGCCGCCAGCGCCGCGCCGGCCAGATAGCTCGGTGCGCTCCAGAGAAAGTTGCGATGCCAGATGCGCGCGACCGGCTGCCGCGTCGAGAGCGCGATCGCGGCGGCGACCAGGGCCGTATTGACGAAGAAGTAGAGCGGCGACACGACGGCGGCGGCGCGCGCCAGCGCCGCGACGCTCGAGGCGTCCGCGCCCATGATCACGCCCAGCGGGAGACCAGCGATCGAGACGGTCGCCGTCAGCGAGGCGATGCTGAACACGACGCGGTGCGGGGGGTTGCGTTCGCCGGCGCGCAGCGTGCACTGGGCCCACGCGCTCACAGCGGCGATGCACGCCGCCGGCGCGGGCCCGAGCGCGAACAGCGCCCAGAAGTTCACCGCATGCGAAAGGGACAGGTTCGACTGGCTGCGGCCGAGCGGCAGCTCGATCTTCGTCGCCGAGGCGGCGACGGCGAGGCCGAGCAGCGTGACGAACAGACCCGCATGCTCCAGATGCAGTTGCATCGCCGCTGCGACGAGACAGCCGGCACCGGCGGCCACGACGGCGGCGACGTACGCACGCGCTGGGGCAGGCAGCGCGAGGAAGGTCTGGCTGTCGGATTTCCGCCTTCTCATACTGCCCTCGCCTCCAGCCAGGGAGTATTGGCTCCCGCCAGCGGCCTGTCGGCGCCCTCTTGCGGAGATTCGAATCGCAGGTGCTGCACGTGGTGAATGATCCGCAGAAACGCGTCGGCGATTTCCGCGTCGTACATCGTCCCGCGGCGCTCGTGAATCATGGCCACCGCGGAGCCGTGCGACAGCGCGCGGCGGTAGGGTCGATCCGAGGTCAGCGCGTCGTAGCAGTCAACGACCGCGAGCACGCGCGCGCCGACAGGAATGGCCTGTCCCCGCAGCCGGTCCGGATATCCGGTGCCATCCCAGTTCTCGTGGTGGTGGCGCACGATGAGAGCGAGCGAACTCGGGAATGCCGCAGCTGTCAGAATGTCGGCGCCGATGATCGCGTGCTCCTTGACCCGGTCGTATTCGTCCCGCGTGAGCGGCCCCGGTTTCTGGAGCACGAGATCGGGGATGCCGAGTTTTCCGATGTCATGCAGGAGCGCGGCGCCACTAATCGCCTCGAGCATCAGACAGTCGTTGATGCCGGCCTCGCGCGCGAGAGCCAGGGCGCAGCGCTGGACGCGCTGGGCATGCTGCTGAGTCGACCCGTCGCGCGCCGTCATCGCGCGCGCGAGCGCATCGCTCAGTCGAGGAAGCGTATCCACGACCGTCTCGCGCCGCCTGCTCGAGCCGTCCAGACCTTTCGAACCTGTAGGTATGTCATTACGACATTGAACGACACTAAGCGACTCTATATCCACCGCCGGTCGCTGTGCATGCTGCAGGCCGGGACTTGACCCCTGTCTAGATTGGGGCACTTACTTGGCTGCCTATTGCCCGTAAACTTCTGAATAAATGGCTGATACATGGTTCGTTCAAGCCTCGCGACCAGCCCAGAGCGCGTCGGTTCGGGGTCAAGTCTGCGACAGCCCCGTGTTCCGTTTCGGATCAGCAGTGACGATGTTGGCGTTGTGGATGCCCACCAGGAGCATGTGGACACTCACCGCGCATCGATTGAAAAGCTCCGCAGTACTGCGAAGCCGGCTCGACAGCCGACGGCCCAGACGGTGCCCGCGCCTCGCCAACCGGCGCCGGTCCTCGTCGGTCAGGCCGAGGCGCCGGCCGCAGCTGCGCCCGGAGAATCCGGTTCTCCTCGATCAGATACGCGAGGGCTTCCTGCCGCTGGTCGTTCCACCGGCCCGCAAGAGCCATCTCCAGGTTAAGGGCGGATATGAGTGTTGCAAACGGCGCCTGCAACGTCCAGGTCGGTCTGTACATCCAATTGCGTGAGAGGATTCGCCTGTGCCCAAGTCGAGTGACATTGGCTTTCCCGGCGCGCCGGGTTCCATGAGCGATGAACAGCTGGTCGCCAGCATTCGCTCCGGTCAGACGACGCTGTTCGAGGAGTTGATGCGCCGGTACAACCAGCGCGTGTATCGCGTGGCGCGGGCGATCATCAGGAACGAGACTGAAGTCGAAGACGTG
>JADGRQ010000053.1 GCA_017880775.1 Burkholderiales bacterium
TACATGAGGCAGCAATCGAACAAGGCGGCTGACTGGTCGAAGATCGAAGCACTCATGAAGAGGTTGGCCACGCTCCGGGATGAGCTCATCAAGATAGAGCAGGCGGCGCGCATAGCGGAGCAGAGCCGGCGCACGGAGATTCTGGTTAGGCGCACGGAACTCGACACCTACGCGGCGGCGATGCGCGAGAGTGCCAATGCCTTGAACGCGCTGGCCAAGCGCGAGAGCAGCGAGGAAAGGGCCCGGTTCATCGGGCGGTTCATCTCGGACGTCAACAAGGATGTGCGCGCCGCGCTCGAGAAGAGCGACGCGACATCGAAGGCCGCGAAAGACCTGGTCGACAAGGTCAAGGGCGACCTGAAGGACGCGGCTGCGTCCGATTCCAAGAAGGCGGGTCAATAAGGAGGGAACATGAATCCCGGGCTGCTGGCGCTTAACGATACGATTCTGCTGGTATTGACGGCGATCGAGGCAGTGGAGCTCGCGCTCAACCGCAATCCGTCGCCGGACGTCCGTATAAAGCTCATGGAGCGCCTCACCGACCTGAGGACGCTGAGAGATCAGCTCCAGGCGCGGCAGACGCAGATATTAAATAGCGGGCAAATCATCCCGGCTCCGCCAGCCGGCCTCCTCGCCACGGTTCAAACGCAGACGGCCGCGGTCGAAGCGGCGAAGAACGCCGGCACGGCGGCCAATGCCGTGGTCGACGTCGCGCGGGCCGCGTTCGCCGCCGCGGCGGCGATCAAGCCCCACTTTGGCTGAACGTCACGCCAATATTTTCCACGTCTGTGGTCGCGGCTTTCCGGCCCATCACAGCGAGCGCCTTCCCGCCCCGTTCCCGGTGAGCATGGACGATCTGCCGCGTCGCAGGAGGGCTCCCGCGAGGCGCCGCCGGATTTGAACTGGCTGCTTGATACCGATGTCATCTGCCAGCCGGCCAAGCGCCATGGCGACGCCCGCGTGGTCGCCTGGCTGCATCGGGAACGCGACCGGTGCTTCACCAGCGCGATCGTCATCGCGCAACTTGCGTACTGGGTGCGGTCGAAGGAGGGTCGTCAGCGCCGCGATTTGCAGGATTGGCTGAGGCGGCTGGTGGACGCACTCGGCGGCCGCATCCTAGGCTTCAACGTCTCGGTGGCCCATGTCTGGGCCGATCAGGAGCACCTGCTGGAGAAGCACGGGCAGCGCATGCTCGCGGAGGAGGGCTACATCGCCGCTACAGCACGGCGTCACGGTCTGACGATCGTGACGGGAAACGACGAGGATTTCCGCTGGCCCGGCTTGAAAGTTTTCAATCCGTTCAAGGAACTGCCTCCGATCTGAAGGAGTAGATCTACTGAACGGCGTGCCCCACGGTGTACCAAGCCGGCGGTTTTCCCTATGAAGTCGGTCCAGTCCATCATCGGACGAGTTTGAATACCCGCCCTTTCCACCCGGGACGTCCGCAAGTATCCTGCGCGCTAACCGACAACAGGGCCCTTCAATGGACAAGCTCGACCTCACCATCCGCGACGGCACCGTGGCGACCGCCGCCGAGACGACGCGTTGCGACATCGGCATCATCGGCGAGAAGATCGTCGCGATCGCGGATCACCTTCCAGCAGGTGCCCGCGACATCGACGCCGGGGGCCGTTATGTACTTCCGGGTGGCATCGACAGTCATTGCCATATCGAGCAGCTCTCCGGTATGGGCATCATGTCCGCCGACGACTTCTACAGCGGTACGGTCTCCGCGGCGTTTGGGGGCACGACCACCATCATCCCATTCGCGGCGCAGCATCGCGGCACGTCCGTCACGACAACTGTTGCCGACTACCATGAACGCGCGCGCAGCAAGGCCGTCATCGACTACGGGTTCCATCTGATCATCGGCGAACCAACTGACAAGGTCCTGAACGAAGAGCTTCCGGCTGCGATCAAAGACGGGATCACGTCATTCAAGGTCTACATGACCTATCCGAAGTGGCGGCTCGAGGACTACCAGTTGCTCGAGGTCTTGAGTGTCGCCCAGCGCGAGGGCGCGCTGGTGATGGTGCATGCCGAGAACGACGACATGATCCGCTGGATCGCCAAGCGCCTGATCGAGCGTGGGCATGGGGCACCGAAGTTTCATGGAGTCGCACATCACGCGCTCGCCGAGGCTGAGGCGACGCATCGCGTCATTATGTTGTCACGATTGCTGAGCGCGCCGGTGCTGATTGTCCACGTGTCGAGCCCGGAGGCGACGAACACGATTCGCGCCGCGCAAACCCTTGGCGCGAAAATCTACGCGGAGACCTGCCCCCAGTATCTCGTGCTCACCGCCGACGACATGGATCGCCCCGGCGTCGAAGGGGCCAAATGGTGTTGCAGTCCGCCGCTGCGCGACAAGGCGGCGCAGGAGGCGATCTGGGCTGGACTTGGCAACGGCACCTTCCAGGTCTATTCCTCCGATCACGCGCCGTACCGGTTTGATGAAACAGCGAAGATTCCGCGCGGCGATCAAACCACGTTCAAGGAGATGGCCAACGGCGTGCCCGGTATCGAGATGCGCCTGCCGATCCTCTTTTCCGAAGGCGTGCTGAAGGGACGGCTCGGCATCAATCAATTCGTGTCGCTCACCGCGACCAATCATGCGCGCATGTATGGGCTCTACCCTCGCAAGGGCACGATCGCGATCGGATCCGATGCCGACATCGCCATCTGGAATCCCGAAATCGAAAAACGTGTCGACTATTCGATGATGCACGATGCGGTCGGCTACACACCCTACGAGGGTCATGTCTACAAGGGCTGGCCGGAGATCGTGATAAGTCGTGGACGCATCGTCGTCGAGGGCGGCGAATTGAAAGCGGCGCGCGGATCAGGACAATACCTGGCGCGCGGCCTGCCCGGACCGGTGGCCGTTGCCGGAACGATCGACGGACCCGCCCGCCAACTCAGGAACCTCATCGGATAACGCCATGGCCAGACACCTCATGACGAGAATGCGTTCAGCCATCAATGGCCGATTGACCAGCGTGCAGCGGCCGAGGATACTTCGGGCAGTGCGGTTGAATTTCCTATAGGGGAGCGCTTCTGATGTTTCATCGCCACCTTGCCGCGATCGTGGCCGCCGCGCTGTTGCTGGCGGGCCCCGCGCTGGCTCAATCCAACCTGCCGCCGCTGCGCACCGGCGTCGACGGCACCTTCGCACCGCATGCCATGCCCAAGTTGGGCGGCGGCGTCGAGGGATTCCAGATCGACCTTTTCACCGAGGTCGCCAAGCGCATGAAGCGCGAGATTGCGATCGACAGCGTAAGCTTCTCGACCCTGATCCCCGGCCTGCAGTCGGGCCGCTACGACTTCATTGCGGCACCGACCACGGTGACTAAGGAGCGGGCCGAGAGCATGATATTCACCGCCGGCTATCTCTGGACCGCGTACCAGTTCGGCATCAAGAAGGGCTCCGCGCCGATCAAGGACTGGTCCGATCTCAAGGGCAAGGTTGTCTCCGTCAACAAGGGCACGCCCTACGAGACCCTGAGCAAGGCTGAAGGCGCAAAGCACGGCTTCACAGTCCAGGCCTACGACACCCAGCCTGACGCGACGCAGGCCGTGCTCTCGGGCCGCGCCTACGCGACGCTCGGCGGCAACACGACCATCGTGTACGCCGCGAGCAAGAACTCGCAGTTCATTGCCGACCTCGAGCTCAGCGGTTCGCGCGCGCATTGGGCGGCGCCGTTCCGTAAGGACAGCGTGGCGCTGCGCAACCAGATGCAGGACGTGCTTGATTGCATGAAAAAGGACGGAACCGTCGCCAGGATGTCCGAGAAATGGTTTGGCCGCGTACCGGGTCCCGACGCGCTTGAGCGGGTGATCACGCCTGGCTACGGCGTGCCTGGCATGCCGGGCTACGACCCGACTCCGCATGAACTGAAGTGCGGCTAATCATCGGGGATGCCCGGTAAGCCCATCGTCGAGGCGCGCGGCATCCACAAGCATTTCGGCGCGCTTCATGTCCTGAAGGGCGTCGATCTCGTGCTCGCGGAGCGCGAGCTGGTGTTCGTCATCGGGCCGTCTGGTTCTGGCAAGTCGACGTTGCTGCGCTGTCTCAACCGGCTGGAGCAGCCGTCGTCGGGCAGCGTGGTGGTCGACGGCGTCGACCTGCTCGATCCGCGCACCGACATCAACCATGCACGGCAGCGCATCGGCATGGTGTTCCAGTCGTTCAACCTCTACCCGCACATGACGGCGCTCGGCAACGTCACGCTGGCGCTGCGCAAGGTGGCCGGCAAGTCGCGCAGCGAAGCCGACGCGCTCGGCAGCGCTGCGCTGGCGCGGGTGGGGCTCGCCGACCGCGCCGGCCACACGCCCGGCCAGCTCTCCGGCGGCCAACAGCAGCGCGTCGCCATCGCCCGCGCCATCGCGCTCGAGCCGCGGGTCATGCTGTTTGACGAGCCGACCAGTGCGCTCGATCCCGAGCTGGTGGGCTCCGTGCTGGGCGTGATGCGCGACCTGCGCGAAAGCGGCATGACCATGGTGGTGGTCAGCCACGAGATGGGCTTCGCGCGCAACGCCGCCGACCGCGTGGTCTTCATGGACGAGGGCGCCATCATCGAGGAGGGCACGCCGGCCGCGATCTTCGAGACGCCCGGCCACGAGCGCACGCGCGCCTTCATCGGCCAGATCCAGCGGCACTGAAAGCCGGCACGAGATGTCCAACTGGGACCGCTTCGTCGAGACCTTCTTCAACGCCAAGGTCATGGCCAAGTATCTGCCGGACATCGCGTACGGCATGCTGGTCACCGTCGAACTGGCGGCGCTCGTCATCGTCGCCGGCCTTGCCTCGGGGCTGGCGCTCGCGCTGCTGCGCAGCCTGGGCTTCAGGCCCGTCAACCTGCTGATCGTCTTCGTCGTCGACCTTTTCCGCGCCCTGCCGCCGCTGGTCATCATCGTCTTCATCTATTTCGGCCTGCCCGCCGTCGACGTTGCGCCCTCGGGCTTCGTCTCGACCTGGCTGTCGCTGGCGCTGGTGCTGACGGCCTTCTCCGAGGAGATCTTCTGGGCCGGCATCACCTCGATCGCCAAGGGCCAGTGGGAGGCCGCGCGCTCGACCGGCCTGTCCTACGGCCAGACCCTGATGAACGTGGTCCTGCCGCAGGCGCTCCGTCTCACCATCCCGCCGCTCACCAACCGTACCATCGCCATTACCAAGGGCACCGCGCTTGGCACCGTCGTGGCGGTAAGCGAGATACTGGGCATGGCCTCGTCGGCGATGTCCAACAGTTACAATCCGTCGCCGCTCACCTTGGGTGCGGGCGCGTATCTCATCCTGTTCCTCCCCATGGTGATCCTCGGCCGCTGGTTGGAGACCAAGATGGCCTGGAAGCGCTGAGCCATGCTCCAGACCTTCTTCAACCTTGAGATCATCGAGGCCGCCTGGCCCATCATCCTGGCCGGCCTCGGCAACACCGTGCTGCTTTCGTTGGTCGTGGTGCCGCTCGGCCTCCTCGGCGGGCTGGGACTCGCGATGCTGGCCAGCGTCCGCAAGCCCTGGGTGCGCTGGCCTCTGATGGCCTGGGTCGATTTCTTCCGCGCCTTTCCGCCGCTGGTGCTTCTGATCTTCCTCTATGCCGGCCTGCCGTTCGCCGGGCTGGAGCTGGGCGGCTTCGCCTGCGTCTGCGTCGCCTTCTTCCTCAACACCGGCGCCTACTACGGCGAGATCCTGCGCGCCGGCATCGACTCGGTTCCGGCGGGCCAGACCGAGGCCGCGCGCAGCACGGGCGTCGGCCGCCTCCAGACCATGCTGTATGTGGTCCTGCCGCAGGCCGTGCGCAACGTGCTGCCTGACCTTCTCTCCAACACGCTCGAAGTGGTCAAACTCACTTCGCTCGGCAGCGTCGTCGCCATGCCTGAACTGCTGTTCCAGGCACGGCAGGCGCAGAGCTTGACCTACAATCCCACGCCGATCGTGCTCGCCGCAGTCATCTACTTCCTGATGCTCTGGCCACTGGTGCGACTGCTAAGCCGGCTCGAGAACCGGGCGCTCGCGGGGCGGGGGTAGGGGCGACGCACCTCTCCCGCCGCGCTCGACGGGCCGTCGGTTCGCTTCGGTGTGCCTCTCGGTGTACCAAGGCAGCGGTGTTCCCTATGAAGTCGGTCCAGTCCATCATCGGGGCGACACCGAGCCGATAAACTCCATATTTTCCATAGCTTAGCGAAATATTAGTCACTTGGTTCTGAGCAATGACTGGTCCGTTTCTCACCATTTCCTGCGATTTTCCCCGGTTTCTCACCGTTTCGGAGCACTGACGTGTACCTGTCGACGGCCATCCCGGACTGACGCACTTCGGGGGTAGTTTTCACGCAAGAATGACCCGCGTGATTGACGGTCCCGCTCAAGAAATGAGCGGGAGAACGAGGAGTGATCGACGTGGGCATGTTGGCGATTCACAAACCCAGGCCAGTTTCCGGTGAAAACCCCGGGTCAGATTTGCGTGGAAATCGACAGAGAGGGCAAATCAACGGACTTGTCCGCGGAGTTCGGGGCTGCTTGACTGCCCGACCTAGGACTTTCGGCGCATGCCGAGTCGCTTCTCAGCCACACCAAGGCACACACTACTCACAATCAACCTTGAACCGGTCCAGAAAATTGCGGACCCCTAAGTCGCACGTTGATATTACTGCAGGTCAGTAGTAGGGTGCGCGTCCCTTTGGGTCGTGCGAGGACCACGGATGAAGCACGAGCGGAATTCGACAAGACAGTCCTCAACGGCTGCGTTCAGTCTTCTCGCACTGGGCGTCGTATATGGCGACATTGGAACAAGTCCCCTATATGCGATTAAGGAAACATTCAATCCCCATCACGGCATTCCACTCACCGCGGACAACATCATCGGCGGCGGCTCCACAATATTCTGGCTTCTAATGATTGTGGTGTCTTTGAAATACGTGACCCTGGTGCTGCGCGCAAACAACCATGGCGAGGGCGGAATCATGGCGCTGCTCGCACTCGCGACGGCGTCGGTGAAGAATCACCCGCAATGGACCGGGCCGCTGCTTACGCTCGGCGTATTCGGGGCCTCGCTTTTCTACGGGGATGCAGTGCTCACGCCCGCCATTTCCGTCCTTTCTGCGGTCGAAGGACTGGAGGTGGGTACCTCGGCATTTAAGCCGTACATCGTGCCAATTTCCGCGGGCATACTGGTCGGGCTGTTTTTGATCCAGAAGCAGGGCACTCAGGTCGTGGGATTGCTGTTCGGGCCGGTGATGCTCGTCTGGTTCTTTGCTATAGGTGCCGCAGGCGTTTGGAACATTGCCGCGAACCCGACCATTCTGCAGGCGCTCAATCCGCTGCGTGCGATCGGCTTCGTCACGAACCACGGCTTCGCGTCGTTCGTCGTGCTGGGCTCTGTGCTCCTCGCCGTAACGGGCGCGGAGGCGCTCTATGCCGACATGGGGCACTTCGGCAAATGGGCCATTCGTGTTGCGTGGTTCGGGCTCGTGGCTCCGGCGCTGGTGCTCAACTATTTGGGCCAAGGCGCGTTGCTGATCGCCAATCCAAAGGCGCTCGACAATCCGTTTTATCTTGCGTTTCCCTCCTGGGCGCTCTATCCGATGGTCGGGCTTGCTACTGCTGCGACCATCATCGCCTCGCAGGCGACCATCTCGGGCGCCTATTCCATGACGCAGCAGGCTATTCAGCTTGGCTATCTCCCGCGGATGAACGTGCATCACACGTCGGCCGGAACAATCGGACAAATCTACGTTCCGGTGGTGAACTGGCTTCTGCTTGTATTCGTAGCGCTCGCGGTCATCGGCTTCGGGTCGTCCACCCGTCTCGCTTCGGCGTACGGGGTCGCGGTCATGGGCACCATGCTCGCAACTACGTTTCTCACTTTTTTTGTGATTCGTTACGGCTGGGGCTATCCCCTCTGGCTCTGCGTGCTCGCTACGGGCTTCTTCACTATCATCGACACGACGCTTTTCGCCGCCGCCATGCTGAAGATCCACGATGGCGGCTGGTTCTCCCTCGCATTGGGTGCCGGCGTGTTCGCGCTAATGCTGACGTGGCGGCGCGGGCGGGAAATACTGCTCGAGCGCCTGCGCAGTGAGTCGGTGCCTCTCGAGCCCTTTCTGAAGTCGCTGCTCAACGCACCGCCGCAGCGCGTACCGGGCACGGCAGTCTTCTTGACCGCGACGAGAGAGGGCACGCCACATGCGCTGTTGCACAGCCTCAAGCACTACAAGGTCCTCCATGAGCGCTTGGTGTTCCTAAGGGTCGAATTCCGCGACGTGCCATGGGTGCCGGTCGAGGAATGCGTCGTCTGTGAACGGCTGGGGAACGACTTGTGGCGCGTGCGGGTACGCTACGGCTTCATGGACCGGCCGGACGTCGCGCGGGCCATGGAACTCTGCGGGGCGCTCGGGCTGGAATTGGACCCGATGGAGACGTCATTCTTTCTTTCCCGGCAGAAGATCGTCCCGGTCGCGGACAACGCTGGCATGGCGCTCTGGCGCGAGCGGATGTTTGCCTCCATGGCGCGCAACGCCGGGAGCATTGCCGACCACTTAAATATTCCAACAAATCGCGTGGTGGAAGTTGGAACTAGCGTCGAAATTTGACTGCCCGTTAAACCTATAAAGTCTCTAGCGCGCCCGACGGCATATGAACGAGCTCTCGAGTGGCCGCTATGGGTCGAGGTTGTGTAATGACCCACCGCCAGCTCGATTTCAAGGGTCTTCCGACCATCACCCAACCGGAAATAATCGAATACAGCTCATCCTGGAAGGCCGAAGTTTCGAGAATCACGTCTGGCGAGCCGCACGCCATGTATGTTCGGTAGCGAACATACGGGTATCCATCGCGTGGACGTGCCTTAAACTCACGTCCTCAACTTGACAGTTCCTTTCTTCTTGCCTTCGCCAGCTTGTTTGCTGATATCTCTACGGAAATGCTTTACCGCGTCTTGCCGGTTTTTCGGACGCAAACACTGAAAGCAAGCGGCAGCATCGTTGGCCTGGTGGACAGGTTTGCTCAGGTCGCGCAGAATATCGTGCAGGACTTTTCCGGCGCGCTGTCGGACAAGCTGCAAAAGCGAAAATCCATTGCGCTGGCCGGCTATCTCCTGGCGGCGGTCGCCGGGCCGCTGATGGGTCTTTCCCCGGTCTGGCAAGGCGTGTTCGGCGCACGGTTACTGGACCGGATTGAATGTTGTAGCCTTCGTTTGCGAAGAGACCGGTTTTGAATCGGACAAGCAAACTGGAGTTCTTCTCATGCAGTCCGCGAACGGATCAAGTCGCACGCAGCCCTACGGGCCGACGCGAATCCTGCTCATCGAGGATGTTGCCGCGACAGTTGAGGTCGTAAAGGCTTACCTTGATGCCGCGCCCGGCGCGGTTGTTGTAGAGTCAGTTGGTTCTCTGGGCGCCGCGTTGGAAAGAATTGCGAAAGGCGCTTTCGACTTAATCATCGCCGATCTTAATCTTCCAGACTCGATGGGGCTTGAGACCCTGGATCGGCTGGTGCAAGCCACGGATCGCCTCATCATTGTTCTCACCATCGTGGATGGTCCGGAGATTCGAGAAGCGGCGATCGCGCGTGGGGCCTACGATTTTTTGCAGAAGAATCAGCTAAGCCGAGCCACTCTTGGCCAAATTGTGCGTCTCGCCACGATCCAGGCCAAAACCTTTCGCTCCGTACGCGAAAGCGAGGCGCGATTCCGCAGCCTCACCGAGCTTTCATCCGACTTCTATTGGGAGACCGACACTTGTCATCGCATTATTCGAACAAGTCACGGCCCCAAACATCACGCGATCAATGCTCGCGACAGCCAGATTGGAAAAACCCGATGGGAGATTCCTTCCATAGGCCCCGATGTGGACGGGTGGAAGGCACATCGAGCGACGCTCGACGCTCACCTTTCCTTCCGCGATTTTGAGATTTCACGCTCGGACGCCGAGGGTGTTGAGCGTCACCTATCCATTAGCGGCGAACCGGTGTTTGACGAGAGCGGTGTGTTCACCGGATACCGTGGAGTCGGGCGGGATATCACGTCGCGTAGGCAGGCCGAGGATCACATCCGACACCTTGCGACACGCGACGCTCTCACCGGGTTGCCGAACCGCATGCTGCTCAGCGATCGCTTTTCACAAATGATTGCGCAAGCAAAGCGGCAAGGCGCGCAGCTGGCAGTGCTGTTCATCGATCTTGATGGCTTCAAGCAGGTAAACGATTCACTCGGCCACGCGGCTGGTGACGAACTGCTCAAGGAAGCTGCGCGCCGCCTGGAGACTGCGGTGCGCGCGGGAGACACGGTTGCGCGCGTATCCGGCGACGAATTCGTGATTATTCTTGGAAATCTCGAGCAATCAGACTCTGCTGCGCTGGTAGCGCAAAAGATCGTCGAGGTGCTGCGCGAGCCAGTGCAGCTCGCGGGGAAGCCGGCATCTGTAACTGCAAGCGTCGGCATATCCCTTTACCCGGCCGATGGGCACAATGCAGAGGCTTTGCTTGGCGCTGCCGACGCCGCCATGTATAGGGCAAAGCAGTCCGGTCGCAATGCGTATCAGTTTTTCACTGCCTCGATCAGCTAGCCCGCCGCAGCAGTTCGTGGATATTGCCCGGTGCGGGTGCGAGATGTCCTTGTTCCACCTCATGCACCAGCGCTGTGACCGCCTCGCAGAACGGTGTTGGAATACCGTGCGCGCTGCCCCTGCGCGCGACCAGACCGCTGAAATAGTCGACCTCGGTCGTGCGGCCGCGCAGGATGTCCTGCAACAGCGAGGTCGCCGCATCGCCGCTGACGCGTGAGGCGCGCTCGGCCAGTCCCCGATCGAACGCGTCCGAGCGGCCCGCCGCGCACTCGAGCACCTCGGCGGTGGTGAAGTCGCCCATGACCCGTTCCAGCGGGTGGCCCTCGGCCGCAGCCACTTGCAGGACCTCGGCGGCAATGCAGGTGATGGCGCGACGCGCTGAGGCACTGGCCAGCATCTCCGCCGAACGCAGGCCGCCGATGCCGGAAACAGGGTTCAGCGTGCTATTGGTCACCATCTTGGACCAGCGCTCGCGCATCAGGTCGTTGATGACCTCGGCCGGCCAGACGGCATTCAGCAGCTCGGCCACCCGTCGCGCGTCGTCGCCGGCCGGGCGCAGATACTCGCCAACGTAGACCCCGGGCAAGTGCGTAGCGGCGGTTGCACGACTGACCGATGCGGTCGCCGTAACGAGCCCCGGTTGGAGCAGCACGGCGTTGACGAGAATCACGCCGCCCACCACGCGCTCTTTTCCGACGACGGGGACGATCCAGTCCTCGTTGACCGAGTTCTGCAGGCTCACCAGCAGTGCGTCTGGCGCAAGGTGCGGGAGCACTTGTTGCAGCGCGGCCTCGGTGTCGTAGGACTTCACCGCGAGCATGCAGATGTCGATCTGCCCCTTCAACTGAGCGGGTGCGATGACCCGCGGGCGGTGGCACTCCGCGGTTCCATCCAGATTGGCGATGCGAAGTCCGTCGCGTGCGACGGCCTCGCGCTGTGCTGCCCACGGCTCCACCCCGGTGACATCGTGGCCCGCGCTGTGCAGGCGCCCGGCGACCTGCCCACCGATCGCGCCGATCCCGTAGACGATCAGGCGCTCCGACATCTCAGAACGCGCCGCCTCTTTTTCTGCTGTCCACGATGCCCTGGGCCCGCATGCCGATCTGGCTCTGCACGCGGATGTTCAGCAGCGCCGGCTTGCCCGCCGCCAGCGCGCGCCCGAGCGCCGGGGCGAGTTGGTCGGGGCGCTCCACCAACTCGCCGTGGGCGCCGAGGCCCTCGGCGACCAGATCGTAGCGCGTCGGCGCAAGGTCGGTGACGACGGCCTTGCCGTACAGACCCAGCTGGATGTTCTTGTCGATGCCCCAGGCGGCGTCGTTGCCCAACAGCACCACGATGTCGAGCCCGTGACGCACGGCGGTGTCCAGCTCCATGCCGTTGAAGCCGAAGGAGCCGTCGCCCGTGACGCAGAACACGCGGCTGCCGGGCCTGGCGAGCTTCGCCGCAATCGCCACCGGCACCGCCTGGCCCAGCATGCCCAGGTTGGGCAGGTAGTACCAGGAGCGGGGCCTGCGCGCGGGCAGGTAGGCGCGGCCGTAGTAGGCGTAGTCGCCGCCGTCGAACACCAGCACGTCGTCGGGCCGCAACACGGCGGCCAGCGTCTTGTGCACGAACATCGAGCGCAGCGGCGCTTCGTCCGTGGCGAAGGATTCGATGCGCGCGCGCTCCGTGGCACGTGCGTCACGCAGACGCTGCAGCCACGGCAGCTCCGGCCAAGCATGCTTGGCCGCCGCTGCGGCGAGCTGCTCGACCACGGGACCGACGTCGCCCACGATGCCCACGTCCACGCCCCGGTTGCGCCCCACCTGTACGCCGGAGGGCTCGACCTGGATGACCTTGGCGGTCTCCGCCACGATGGGCGGCAGGCCGAAGCCGACGGTGAAGTCGAGCAGCTTGCCGAGGAACAGCACCACGTCGGCTTCGCGGATCAGGTTCGCCGTCTGGTGCTGCGACAAGTCGAAGAACCCGAAGCAGCAGGGGTGCTCGTCGGACACGATGCCGCGCGCGGCTTCTTCGGTCATCAGCGGCAACATGGTGGTCTCGATGAACTGCTGCAACTGCAGCGTCCACTCGCCGTAGGCTGCCGGCGTGCTCGCGACGATGAGCGGGCGCTCGGCCGCACGCAGCAGCCGGATCGCCTCCTCCACCTGCGGTTGCGCAGCCACGCGCGGGGCCTGCGGCCGGTATGCGGCCGCGTCATAGAAACGCACCTCCGACGCCTCGACGCGCTGGGTCTGCACGTCGACGGGCACCGTCAAGTGCACCGGCCCGCGCCGCCCATCGAATGCGGTGCGCACGGCAGTGGCCACCATGTCCGGGATGCGCCGGGCATCGTGCACCAGCCACGCGCCCTTGGTGACCGGCCGCGCCATGCCCACCTGGTCGATCTCCTGCATGATGCCGCGGTGGGCATTATGCAGGTCTGCCGAGCCCGCGATGTTGAGCACCGGGGATTCGCTCGACAGGGCGTTGACCAAGCCCGGAATGGCATTGGCATGCCCGGGTGTCGTGAAGGCGCACACGCCGAGCCGTCCGGTGATTCTTCCCCAGGCATCCGCCATGTGCACTGCGGCCTGCTCATGGCGGCAGTCGATGAGCCGGAAGCCCTCGTCGGCGAGCAGGTCGAGCAAAGGCAGGATGTGGTCGCCGGCCAGCGTGAAGATGGTATCTACGTTTTCCTCGCGCAGTGCGCGGGTGAGCAGATGCGAGCCGGTCAATGTCATCGGCGCGCCGACCTACCCGCCGAACCCGTCCGCCAGCATGAATTCCAGCAGGCGCGGCTCGCCGGCCGCGATTGCCTCGTTCAGCGCCGCGTCGACGTCGGCCGGGTCCGCGATCCGGGCGGCCTTGACGCCCATCGAGCGCGCGAGCCCGGTGAAGTCGATCTCCGGATCGTGGAAGTCCATGCCTGTGAAGGCGGGCTTGCCGCGGAAGGAAACCATGCGCTCTTTGAGGATGCGGTAGCTGCGGTTGTTGAGGATGACGTAGGTGATCGGGCGCTTGAGGTTCGCCGCCGTCCACAGCGCCTGGATCGTGTACATCGCGCTGCCGTCGCCGACCACGGCGACCACGGGGCGTTCCGGCAACGCGAGGCTCGCGCCGACCGCGCCCGCCATGGCGAAGCCGATGCCGCCGCTCGCGAGCCCGAGGAATCCCTTGGCGTCCCGAAAGCGCAGGAAGCCGAGCAGCGAGGGCGTGGCGGTCAGCGCTTCCTCCACCACCACCGCGTTCGCCGGCACGTTCTCCGCGATACGCCACATCAGGTAGCGCGGGTCGATCGGCTTGCCCTGCGCGAGGCCCGAGGCGTCGCGCGCGAGCACGACGCGCTTCGCCGACCAGTTGCGCGCCTTCAGCGCCTCGATGCGGCTTGCGCCTTCGGCGATGCGCGCGGATCCCGCCTGCGCACGCAGTACGGGCAGCAGTGCCGACAGCGTTTCCTTCACGTTGCCGTGCAGCGCGTGCTCGGCGTGGAAGTTCTTGCCGAGGTCCCAGTCGCGCTCGGTGATCTGCGCCACCGGCATTCCCACTGGCAGGGCATCCACCGCGCTGTACACCGACATGCGCAGCGAATCCCCGCCGAGGCTCACCAGCAGGTCGTGCGGCGAAAGCGCATCGCGCACCTGCTTCTGGTTGCGCGGCAGGCTGCCCATGTAGGCCGGGTGGTCGGTCGGGAAATGCGCGGAGTACGGCACGGTCTGCTGGTACACCGGCGCGCCGAGGAGTTCGGCGAGCGCGGCGGTTTCCGCCCATGCATCCCACGTCGCGACCTCGTTTCCGGAGACGATCACCGGGCTGCGCGCGGCGAGCAGGCGCGCGGCAAGCGCCTTCAATGCGGCGTCCGACGGCCGTGATGCAGGGTCGACGCGCGTCGGACGGCCGAGGTCGAGCTCCGCCTCGCCGTCGAGGATGTCCCCGGGCAGGCTGATGAACACGGGTCCACGCGGCGGCGCCATCGCGATCTTCGCCGCACGGCGGAAGATGCGCGGCAGGTCCTCCACGCGCGTGACCTCGACCGCCCACTTCACCATCGGCTGCGCGATCGGCACCAACGAGTCCCACAGCAGCGGTTCCATCAGGCCGTGGCCTTGCTCCTGCTGGCCGGCGGTGAGAATGAGAGGCGAGCCGCAGAACTTCGCGTTATAGAGCGCGCCGATCGCGTTGCCGAGGCCGGGCGCGACGTGCACGTTGCAGGCGGTGAGCCGGTTGGAGGCGCGCGCATAGCCGTCGGCCATCGCCACCACCACGCCCTCCTGCAGACCCAGCACGAAGCGCGGGCGGTTTCGACCCGCGAGCGCGTCCATGATCGCGAGCTCGGTCGTGCCGGGGTTGCCGAAGACGTGATCCACGCCTTCGTCGGCGAGGATGGAAAGGAAGGCGTCGCGGCCGGTCACCCGGCGTGAAAGGTCGGTCATCGGGTCTCCTCTACCGCGCGGGAACGATCTGAAATTCAATTGTGCTCTCTCTTCGGCGAGGCGGCGAGGCGGAGACGCGTCATTCTACCGACCCTCTGCCTGGGAGCGGCGTTCGGCTGGCGATCGTTCTCTCGACAGTGATTTCCCCCGCCTTGTGTAGGCTAGCGAACAGAACATAGCGCTGGAGAGGAGGAATATCCGTGTAGGTGTCCGCTTCTCCCCGCCACCCTGCGCGCGGGAGGCGCGGCAGATATCGAACAGGCGCACGGCGAATGGCGCGATGGAGACTGGGTGGATTTCAATCCGGTTGCAGCGCCGCGACTGATGGAAAGCGCGTCCAGTTGATTCTGCAGACAGGAGGAATATCATGCCGCTCAGAAAAGGATCCAGCCGGTCGGTCGTGAGCAGCAATATCAAAACGCTGGTGGATGACTGGAAGAAGGATGGATCGATCGGCACCAGTCATCCGCCGACAAAGAAGAAGGCGATCAAGCAGGCCGTTGCCATCGCATTGGCCAAGACCGGCAAGAGCCGCAATACGCAGCCGCGCAGGCGCAAAGCCAGCTGAGTCTGAGTTCATTCCGTCCTGTCCTTACTCGCAGCACACGCCAATAGCCGGCAGGCCGGCGTTACTCACCAAGGGGATCGATCATGAGCAAAGAAAAGACAACGAGCAATTCTGGAAAACGCAAACGGGAAAAGGGCTCGGCCCCGAAGGGAGACACACAACTGGCTGCCGGCGGCGAGCTGCACCAGATCGCTGGTGGAGAGCACCCCGCGCTCACCACGAACCAGGGCGTCGCACTTTCCGATAATCAAAACTCGCTCAGGGCCAATCCGCGCGGCCCTGCGCTTCTGGAGGATTTCATCCTCCGCGAAAAAATCAACCATTTCGATCACGAGCGTATTCCCGAGCGTATCGTTCACGCGCGTGCGACGGGCGTGCATGGATTCTTCGAGCTGACCGCCTCGTTGAAGCAATACACCACCGCCAGGATACTCACCGAGGTCGGTGAGAAGACGCCCGTGTTCACTCGCATATCGACCGTCGCAGGCGGCGCGGGTTCGGTCGATACCCCGCGTGACATACGCGGGTTTGCCGTCAAGTTTTACACCAAGGAAGGCAACTGGGACCTGGTCGGCAACAACATCCCGGTTTTCTTCATCCAGGATGCCATCAAATTTCCCGACCTCATCCATGCCGTAAAGATGGAACCCGACCGCGGCTTTCCGCAATCGGCGACCGCGCACGACACGTTCTGGGATTTCATTTCGCTCACGCCTGAATCCATGCATACGGTGATGTGGATCATGTC
>JADGRQ010000054.1 GCA_017880775.1 Burkholderiales bacterium
TTCAGGTTGCCGTGGGTCTTGCTGCCTTTGAGCTGCATGCGCTTCTCCTTGTCATCAAACAAGCTGTCACACGCGCCACACTACGGTCCGGCGCGCGATCCATCAAATCAATTATTGCAATCCATCGGATCTACAAAAGCTATGTTGATCCGCCGCGCGCACCGCCTAATGCCCGAGCGCGGCCTCGATTTCGGCGAAAGTGCGCGCCACTTCGCTGGTCTGCAACGGCAGGCCGAGCTGGCGCGCGATCTGCGACACGGAAAAGATCCCGCGCACCATGCTGCGGGTGCCATTCGATTCGACCACCAGGGCGTGCTGGCGGCCGGCGCGCTTGAGCGTCTCCACCACATGTCCGACGCGTGCACCCTCGACGTCGGCGAGGGCGAGCACTTCGACATGCTCGGCCGGGGTCATGATATCGCCTACCGTGAGTTCGGCGCGCGTCAAACCCCTGTCCACCGACACCCGCATCGGTTTTTCCCCGAGGATGTCGGTCGCAGTGATCACGCCGAGCACCTCCTCGCGCTCGTCCGCCACCAGCAGCATGCGCACGCCGCGCGCGATCATGAACTGGTTGGCGGCCTCGATCGGCGCCTGCGCGCGGATGGTGGCCGAGCTCGCGCGGGTCAGGTCCGTCATCACCCCGAGCGCCGGCGAACCGGACGTCACGCGTGCGGCCAGCACCTGGGTCGGGCGGCGGAATCCGGCGCGCGGGCCGAGTTCGCGGATCTGCAATGCGGTGAATATCCTGTCCATCGGATCTGCCCGGCAGTCGAGCGTTCAACTATAGCTGCCGCGCTCGCCCCGATCAACCGGCGGACCGATCCGCGGAGCGCCGGCGCAGGCGCTGATCGACGCCAAGAAAGCGGTGCAGTTCGGTCAGCGCCTGACGGTAGACGTCGCGCTTGAAATCGATCACCGCATCGAGCGGCACCCAGTATTCGTTCCAGCGCCAGGCGTCAAACTCGGGCTTGTCGCTCGCGCGCAGGCGCACGTCGCAGTCGCGCCCCACCAGCCGCAGCAAGAACCAGATCTGCTTTTGCCCGCGATAGGCGCCGCGCCAGTCGCGCCGTACCCAGCGCTCGGGCACCTCGTAGCGCAGCCATTGCTGGGTGCGCCCGAGCACGCGCACGTGCGCCGGCTCAAGTCCGATTTCCTCGGCCAGTTCCCGGAACATCGCCTGCTCGGGCGTCTCGCCATGCTTGATGCCGCCCTGCGGAAACTGCCACGCGTGCTGGTTGACGCGCTTGCCCCAGAACACTTCGTCGCGCGCGTTGGTCAGGACGATGCCTACGTTGGGTCGGTATCCATCTTTATCGAGCATTGCGACACCGCCGTAAGTTACAATTCCTGCACAGTATTTTTCCACAATACCGCCGCAAAACATAGCGGGATCGCGCGATCCCGCTCACCCGGCATGCGCGCCTCCGGATTCTTCATTTCCACGCAGAAAGAAGCGCCCGCCGAGGCCGAGGTCGCCAGCCACAAGCTGATGCTGCGCGCCGGCCTCATCCGGCGGCTCGCCGCCGGGATCTACACCTGGATGCCGCTCGGCCTGCGCATCGTGCGCAAGGTCGAGGCGATCGTACGCGAGGAGATGGACCGTGCCGGTGCGCTCGAACTGGCTATGCCGGTGGTGCAGCCCGCGGAGTTGTGGCAGGAGTCCGGCCGCTGGAGCGACTACGGCCCTGAGCTGCTGCGCTTCAAGGACCGCCACCAGCGCGATTTCGTGATCCAGCCGACCTCCGAGGAAGTGATCACCGAGATCGCGCGCGCCGAACTCAGGAGTTACCGGCAGCTGCCGCTGCACCTGTACCAGATCCAGACCAAGTTTCGCGACGAGCGGCGCCCGCGCTTCGGCGTGATGCGCGGCCGGGAGTTCGTCATGAAGGACGGCTACTCGTTCCACGCCGATCATGCGGACCTCGAGCGCGAGTACCGCAACATGTACGACACCTACACGCGCATTTTCACCCGCCTGGGCCTTGGTTTTCGCGCGGTCGCGGCCGATCCGGGCGCGATCGGCGGCACCGGCTCGCACGAATTCCACGTGCTCGCCGACTCCGGCGAGGATGCGATCGCGTTCTGTGCCGGCTCGGGATATGCGGCGAACGTCGAGCTGGCGGAGGCGGTCGCTCCGACCGGTGAACGCGCTTCACCGTCTCAGGCGATGAAGGAGGTGGCGACACCCGGAAAAACCCGCTGCGAGGACGTGGCTGAACTCCTTGGCTTGCCGCTTACTCGGACGGTAAAGGCGATCGCAGTTATCCGGGAAAAGGCGGACGCGGGGGTTTTAGGTCGGTTCGCACTCTTATTGATCCGTGGTGACCACGAACTTAACGAAATCAAGACGCAGAAGATCCTTGGAGATTTTCGCTTCGCGACCGAAGAGGAAATCAGAAATACGCTCAAGTGTCGTTCTGGCTATATCGGCCCGGTCAGCGATGCGCTGTTTGCGCTTTATGCCGATCGTGCCGTCGCAGCGATGAGCGATTTCATTTGTGGCGCGAATAAAGAGGGTTACCACCTCACAGGGGTCAATTGGGGGAGGGATTTGACCGAACTATCGCCCCCATTTATCGCCGACATCCGCAATGTGGTGTCGGGCGACCCGAGCCCCGACGGCCAAGGCGCGCTCGAAATCTGCCGCGGCATCGAGGTCGGGCACATCTTCCAGCTGCGCACCAAGTATTCCACGGCGCTCAAGGCGATGTTCCTCGACGAAAAGAGCGCGGCCCGGCCGATGGAGATGGGTTGCTACGGCATCGGCATCACGCGCATCGTCGCGGCGGCGATCGAACAGGGCCACGATGAGCGGGGCATCCTCTTCCCCGCTGCGGTCGCGCCGTTCGAGGTTTGCCTGGTGCCGATCGGCTACCGCAAGAGCGATCCGGTGAAGAGCGCCGCGGACCGCCTGTACGCGGAGCTCGCCGACGCGGGGCTCGACGTGCTGATGGACGATCGCGACCAGCGGCCCGGGGTGCTGTTCGCGGACATGGACCTGATCGGCGTGCCGCATCGCCTGGTGCTCTCGGAGCGCGGGCTGGCCGCGGGAACCATCGAATACAAAAGCCGGCGCGATGCGAAGCCGGTTGACGTGCCGCTGGCCGAGGCCGCGCCACACGTGCGCAAGCAACTCGGTAAGGGATGAGGGCCGGGGCGCTCACTTTCCTGATCGCGCTCGTCCCTGGCGCGGTGCTCGCCGGCGCGCAGATCGAGGAGCAACTCGCTGACAGCGTGCGGTCCGGCCTGTCCGCGGCCGTCAGCGACCGCGCGGCGCCGGTGCTCGAGTTCCGCGACATGGAACAGGGTCGGCGTTGGCTCAACGAGATGTCGGCGCGGCTCGCGAAGCGCATGCCCGACCGAGCCCAGCGCACCCAACTACTGAAGACCGTGCAGTACGAGGCATTGCGCTCACGGCTCGACCCCCAACTGGTGCTGGGACTGATCGAGATCGAGAGCGCATTCCGCAAGTACGCGGTATCGAGTGCAGGCGCGCGCGGCTACATGCAGGTGATGCCGTTCTGGATCAAGCTGGTTGGCAAGCCGGATCACAATCTGTTCAATCTGCGCACCAACCTGCGCTACGGGTGCGTCATCCTGCGTCACTATCTCGACATCGAGAACGGCGACTATTACCGCGCGCTCGGCCGCTACAATGGCAGCCTGGGCAGGCCCGAATATCCCAATCTCGTGCTTGGCGCGTGGCGCGGGCGCTGGGGCTACACGGGCGCAACGAGCTGATGCTCCGGGCGACCCTCCGACGGCCACGGTTCAGGCGCTGGTTCTACGGCTACGCGCCACCCGAGCGCGGCGCGATCGTGCTGCGCCAGCGCCGGGTCTACATCCTGCCGACGCGCCTTGGCCTGATGTTCGGCGCGACGGTGCTGATCCTGCTGGTCGGCTCGATCAACTATGTGCTTTCGCTCGGCTTCGCGCTCACGTTCCTGCTTGCAGGCATGGCCATCGCGGGGATGGTGCACACGGTGCGCAACCTGCTGCGGCTTTCGATCCATGCCGGACGCGTCGAACCCGTGTTCGCCGGGGACGCAGCGCAATTCCGCCTGTTCCTCGAGAACGCGGATCCCTATGAGCGCGTCGCGATCCTGGTGCGCCACGATGCCTCCGGCGCGCAGACCGTGCTCGACGTGCCGGCCGGCGCGTCCGCCGCGGCGGTGCTCCCGGTGCCTGCGCAGCGTCGCGGCTGGCTGCCGATCGGCAGGGTCACGCTGGAAACGCGCTACCCGCTGGGCCTGTTCCGCGCGTGGAGCCACGTCGAGCCCGAACTGCGCGCGCTCGTCTACCCGCGCCCCGAAACCGCCGCGCTGCCGCAGCCGAGTCCGGATTCATCGGCCGGCAACGCGCGCCTGACCGCGCGCGGCACGGACGACTTCTCCGGCCTGCGCGCCTACCAGGTCTCGGACTCGCCGCGTCACGTGGCATGGAAGGCGGTGGCGCGCAGCGAAGACATGCTCACCAAGCAGTTCGCAGGCCAGAGTTCGGCCGAACTCTGGCTCGACTGGACGTTGCTGCCACCGGAGATGGACCTCGAGCGGCGCCTTTCGCGGCTCGCGGGCTGGGCGCTTGCGGCCGAACGCGCCGGAGCACGCTACGGACTGAGAATTCCAGGGTCCGAACTGCCGCCCGCCCACGGCGACGCGCAGCTTTCCTGCTGCCTCGCCGCGCTTGCGCTGTGCGCATTGCCAGGCGGCGACACCATGCGCAATTCTTCGGCCCGATGATCCGCGTCCATCCGCTCATGCCGGAGTCGCGCGCGGTGACGCCGCGCGATCTGGCCTGGCTTGCGGTATCGCTCACGCTGGTGATCGCGCCGCACGCCGAGCACGCGCCGTGGTGGACAAGCGCGTTTGCGCTCTGCCTGCTCGGCTGGCGCGCGACCATAGCCGTCAACGGTTTGCGCACGCCCGCGCGCTGGGTGCCGGCCGCACTGGCGGTGCTCGGCATGGCGGGCATCTGGCTGGAGTACGGCACACTGTTCGGCCGGGATGCAGGCATCGCGCTGCTGGTGCTGTTCGCCGGGCTGAAGCTGCTCGAGATGCGCTCGCACCGCGACGCGACGGTGGTGGTGCTCCTGTGCTATTTCCTCATCATCACGAATTTTCTGTTCACACAGTCGATTCCCACCGCGCTGCTGATGTGCGTCGCGTTGCTGGTGATCACCGCCGCGCTGGTCAGCTTCAACGCGCCGCAGCGCGCCGTGGTGGCCGATGCGCGGGTCGCGGCAATGTTGCTGCTGCATGCGATTCCGCTGGCCGCGCTGCTGTTCGTCCTGTTCCCGCGCGTGCAGGGTCCGTTGTGGCGCCTGCCTCAGGACGCCAATGCCGGCACGACCGGGCTGTCGGAAACGATGAGCCCGGGCACGCTCTCGCAACTCAGCCAGTCCGATGCGATTGCGTTTCGCGCGCTCTTCTCCGGCCCCGTGCCGCAACGGCACCAGCTTTACTGGCGCGGACCGGTGTTCTGGGACTACGACGGGCACACCTGGCGCAACGGCTCGGCCGAGAGGCTGGTGGAATTCGAACTTGCCGGCGGCGAAGCGCGCTACACGTACGCAGTGATTCTCGAACCGCACCAGCGCAACTGGCTATTCGCGCTGGAAATGCCCGAGCGGCTGCCGCGGCGCGCATGGCTCACCGGCGACGGGCAGCTGATTTCCTTCGCACCGGTACGCACGCGGCTGCGCTACGAAATGGCCTCCCTCGCCGGAGCGCGGCTCGCCGACGAAGAGAGTCCGGACGCGCTGCGCCGCGCGCTACGCCTGCCTCCCGGGTTCAATCCGCGTGCGCGCGCGCTGGCCGAAACGTGGCGGCGCGGCGCTCCCTCGGGCGCTCAGATCGTCCTGGTCGCACTGCGCTACCTGCGCGAGGGCGGTTTCGAGTACACGCTGCAGCCGCCGCTGCTCGGACGCGACAGCGTGGACGAATTCCTGTTCTCGACCCGCGCCGGATTTTGCGAGCACTACGCCTCCGCGTTCGTGTTCCTGATGCGTGCAGCCGGCCTGCCCGCGCGCGTGGTAACCGGCTATCAGGGCGGCGAAGTGAATCCGGTCGATGGGCAGCTTACGGTGCGTCAGGCCGACGCGCACGCATGGGCGGAGGTGTACCTGCCTGATCGCGGCTGGGCCCGCGTCGATCCTACAGCCGCGGTGGCCCCGATCCGCCTCGACGGTGGGCTCGCGGACGCGATTCCCCAGTCCGGGCAACTGCCGTTGCTGCTGCGCACTGGAATTCCGGATTGGGTGCGCAGCATGCGAAACAACTGGGAAGCGGTCGCCAACCAGTGGAACCTGTGGGTGCTCGGCTACAACACCGAGCGGCAGCGGGAATTTCTCAACCGTCTCGGCATGACCGACACGGACTGGAAGGAACTTGCGCTGATGCTGCTCACCTCGGTTGCGTTGGTGCTGGCGCTGCTCGTCGCCTGGTCGCTGCGCGGCCTGAGGCGCGCGGACGCGGCTCACACGGCGTGGATTGCGTTCTGCGCCAAGCTCAAGGCGCGCGGCATCGAGCGGGCGCCGCAGGAGGGTCCGCGCGATTTCGCCGCGCGCGCAGCCGCTCGGCTGCCAAGTCGGCGCGCGGAGATCGAAGCGGTGCGCGATCTGTACATCGTCTTGCGCTACGGCCCGGTGGCTCCGGCGAGCGAGATTTCACGCCTGCGGCGGATGGTGCGCGGGTTTGCCCCGGCATGAGCAGGCGCCTGCCTGGCGCGCTCGCCGCCTGCGCCATCGTTGTCGCAGCGGCCGCCGCGGCCGCGCCCGACGGCGCGCCGGCCGGGCGCGGCGCGTACGCGAACCGGCCTGAGGTGCGCGGATTCATCCGCGAGATGGTGGATCGCCACGGCTTCGTCGAAAAGGAGCTGGACTATCTGTTCAGCCGCACGCGCAGGCAGCAGGCCGCGCTCAAGGCGATGGAGCCGCCGAAAGACGCCCCGCTGCGCTCCTGGCAGGCGTACCGCGCCCGGTTCGTCAACGACCCGCACATCACCGAGGGCAATGCATTCTGGAAGGCGAATTCCGCAGCGCTCGAGCGCGCTGCGCGCGAGCATGGCGTGCCGGAGGAGATCATCGTCGCGATCATCGGCGTGGAAACGCTCTACGGTCGCCAGAGCGGCGGCTTTCGCGTGATCGATGCGCTGACGACGCTCAGTTTCGATTTCCCGCCGCGCGCAGCGTTCTTCCGCTCCGAACTCGAGCAATACCTGCTGTTCGCACGCGACCAGCAGGTCGACGTTTTCAGCGTCAAGGGTTCCTACGCCGGCGCGATCGGCATTCCCCAGTTCATGCCCGGGAGCTACCGGCGCTATGCCGTGGATTTCGACGGGGACGGAGTCGCCGACCTGCGCGCCAGCGCCGCGGATGCGATCGGCAGCGTCGCGAACTTCCTAAGGCAGCACGGCTGGCGGCGGGGCGAATTGATCGCGCTGCCGGCGCAGGTCAACGGCGCCGCGCATCGCGCCATGCTCGAGGCAGGCATCGAGCCGAAGATCCCGATCGGCGAACTCAAGCGGTACGGGGTCGAGACCCGCACCGGCCTTGCGCTCGAGACCCCGGTCGCGCTGATCGACCTCGAAACGCCGGGCGCACCGACGGAATACCGCCTGGGGCTGCAGAACTTCTACGTACTGACCCGCTATAACCGGGCGAATTTCTACGCCGCTTCCGTCATGGACCTTGCAGCGGCACTGCGCACGGCAAGGTAGGAACGGGGCAATCACGACGGGCGGTCGCCGGGCAGGTACTTCATCGGATCGACCGGCTTGCCGGATTTGCGGATCTCGAAATGCAGCTTGACCTGGTCTGCGTCGGTGTCGCCGATTTCGCCGATCTTCTGGCCGCGTACCACCGTCTGGCCCTCCTTCACCAGGATCTCGCGGTTGTGCGCGTAGACGCTGTTGAATCCGTTGTCGTGCTTGATCACGATCAGCTTGCCGTAGCCGCGGATGCCGGTGCCCGTGTACATGACGCGCCCGGGGGCTGCCGCGTGCACCGGGTCGCCGGCCGTGCCGGAGATGTCGAGCCCCTTGCTGCTCGGTTCGGAGAAACCCGCAATCAATCGGCCCTTCGCCGGCCAGATGAACTCGATCGCGTCCGGGTCCTTTGGCTCCCCGGCAGCTGCGGGCTTGATCGCCTCCGCCGGTCTCGCCGCGACAGGCTCGGGGCGGGGCGCGGCCGACGCATCGCCGTGTCGCAGCAATGCGAGGTTTTGCTCCGAGTAAGGCAGGCGTAAAGCCTTCGGTTCGGTCTTGACGTTGGAGCCCGGCGCTGCCGCCGGTGCCTGCGACGCCTGCACGCCGTCGAGCGGACGTGAGGACACCACGCCCGAGCCGCGCGCCGCCCCGACTTGCACACCCTCGCCTTCCGGCGGCGACACGCGCAAGCTCTGGCCGATCTGGATCTTCGACGGATCATCGAGGGAGTTCCACCGTGCCAGGTCGCGATAGTCGACGCCGTGCTCGAGCGCGATCGAAAACACCGTGTCGCCGCGCTTGACGATGTAGGACCCGCTCTGCGCGACGGCCGGAGCAGCAGCGGCGGGTGCCACCGGAGGCTTGCGCGTGGCCTCGGGCGGCGGCCTGCGGTCAGTCACCGGCGCGGGGCTCCGGGTACTCGAGCAACCGCAAATTGCCAGCGCCGCAAACGCCAGGGCCAGGCCTGTTCGGAGGTCGCGCGTCATGCCTTTCCCGCTTCGAGTGGAACGAACCGCACCGGATCGAGCTGCGTCTCGGTGATGCCGCGTCTCGCGCGCTCGATCAGCACCAGGCGCTGCCCGCCATCGCGCGACTTGAGCGGCAGTATCATTCTGCCATCCGGGGCAAGCTGCTGCAAAAGCGCGGGCGGAACGCCCTCTGCGACTGCAGCCACGATGATCGAATCGAACGGCGCAGCTTTCTCCAGCCCGCCACGGCCGTCGGCATAGCCGAGCCGCAATTTGGACAGCTTCAGCCCGAGAAGGTTGCGCCGGGCCCGGTCGAGCAGTGCCTGGATGCGCTCGACCGAGTAGACCTCGTTTGCGAGCTGTGCGAGCACTGCGGCCTGATAGCCGCATCCGGTGCCGACTTCGAGCGCTTTGCCCAGCGGCCGGTCGCCGGCGCGCCCTGCGGCCAGCGTTTCAATCATTTTCGCCACCACATAGGGCTGCGAGATGGTCTGGCCAAAGCCGATCGGCAGGGCGGTATCCTCGTACGCGCGGCTGGCCAGCGCTTCCTCGACGAACACGTGGCGCGGAACCGCGGCCATCGCGCCGAGCACGCGCGCATCGGCGATGCCCTGCTCGCGCAGCCGCTCGACCATGCGAGCACGCGTGCGCTGCGAAGTCATGCCGATGCCGGCGAGGTTTTTCGCGCCGCGCAGCGCGCTCACGCGCCCATCCAGTCGCGCACCAGTGCGATCTGCGCGTGTTGCGTGAGGTCGACCTGAAGCGGTGTCACCGAAACACGGCCACTGGAAACTGCATGGAAATCCGTGCCCGGCCCGGCGTCCTGAGCACCGCCCGCGGCGCCGATCCAGTAGACCGTCTCGCCGCGCGGCGTCGTCGACTTCACCACGCCCTCGGCTTTGTGACGCCGGCCGAGGCGGGTGACCTCGATACCCTGCAACTCGCCCTCGGGGAGGTCCGGAACATTCACGTTGAGCAGAACGGGCTGGCCGATCGGCGCGCGTTGCAGGCGGGTCACCAGCTGTGCGGCGATGCGGCTGGCGGTCGCAAAGTGCTTGCCGGATTTGCTCGCCAACGAAACCGCGATCGACGGAATGCCGAGCAGAAACCCTTCGGTCGCGGCCGCAACGGTGCCCGAGTAAATGGTGTCGTCGCCCATGTTGGCACCATAGTTGATTCCGGAGACCACCAGGTCGGGCTGGTGCTCGAGAAATCCGGTCACCGCGAGATGTACGCAGTCGGTCGGGGTGCCGTTAACATGGTAAAAGCCGTTCGCCGCGCGCCGCACCGTGAGCGGGCGGTCGAGGGTGAGCGAGTTCGAAGCACCGCTGCGGTCACGCTCCGGCGCGACCACCGTGATTTCCCCGAGTTCGCGCAACTGCTCGGCGAGAACGGCCAAGCCGGGCGCGAAATAGCCGTCGTCGTTGGAGAGAAGAATGCGCATGCCGGGTGAAGCAAGCGCCGGGCGTGCACCCGCGCCGAGCCAATTCTATCCGATCGGCGAAGAATGACGGTTGGCGGCGACAGCGCCGGCCTCAGAATATCGTGCCCAGCCATGCGCCGATCGCGGCGATCTCCTCGGGGCACACCGCGTGCCCCATCGGGTACTCGTGCCACTCGATCGCGTAGCCGAGCGCCTCGAGCACCGCGCGCGAGCTCCGTGCACGCGAAATACCGATCATCTCGTCGTGCAGCCCGTGCACCATCAGGATAGGCAGGCCGGCGTTGGCCGCGTGGCGCTCCGTGTCAACGCCCGCGGCAAGCGGGAGGTAGGTCGAGAGCGCCATGATCCCGCCGAGCCGCGCAACGTGGCGCAGCCCCGTGTGCAGCGCGATCGCGCCGCCCTGCGAAAACCCCGCAAGCACGATGCGCCAGGTTTCGATGCCGCGCGCATGCTCGCGCTCGATGAGTCCCTCAATGAGCCGCTGCGATTCGCGGATGCCGGTATCGTCCTCCCGCCGGCCGTCCAGCGCGACGATGTCGTACCAAGCGCGCATGTGCGTACCCATGTTGATCGTCACCGGTCGAACCGGTGCGTGCGGGAACACGAAGCGCACGGCAAGGCGCTCGGGCAATCCGAGCGCCGGTACCACCGGCTCGAAGTCGTGGCCGTCCGCGCCGAGCCCGTGCAGCCAGATCACCGCGGCATCGGGCCGCGCGCCGGTTTCGACTTCGATCGTCTCTGGAAGCTGCTGCATGTCGGCATTGTAGGGCCGGGTGCGGCGCGCTTCAGCAGTGCTGGTGGAGGTAGACTCGCGCGAGGAAGGCCGCGCTGTCGAATGTGTCCTCGATTGCCCCCTGGGCAGAGCTGGTCTGAGTCCCGATCTCGGGCTGCGGAGGTACCCAGCCAGCCATAAGCGCCTCGGCGTAAGCGGCCGGCTGCGCGGGGCGTGCGCGGAAGGACGCCCCCCCGACCCGCTTGCCCGACTCCCGGAATCCGAACAGCCTGAACACGCTCGTCTCCCCTAGTTGTTGCGGACGGCGCGGAAGATGATTTCCCAGTAGCCGTCCGGCCGCTCGCGCCATTCGCCCACCTTGATGCCGCGACCGTTCGCGTCCTCGACCTCTACCAATGTCGGCATGTCACGGCCCGGCGGCCCGTCGAACACAACATGGATTTCCTGTGCCTCGTCCATACTGTCCTCCGTTTAGAGAAACGATAATCGGCGCTCCCACGCCGCTACACTACGGAGTATTGAACGCCTGAACGTCTTTGCTTTCTGTCAACATTTGCAATGCGCCGCAATGCAACACACGCGCATGCTTCGCTGAACGAGGAGGTCTATATGCAACTGCCGATGCAAACGCAGCAAATTTGGGCTTGTGCTGGAGTCGGTGTCGTTTTCGGCCTGCTGGCGGGACAGGTACTGAGGGGCAAGTTCAGCTTCCTCGGAGACATTGTCGTGGGCGTGGTCGGCGCGCTGCTCGGCGGCTACCTGTTCGGCAAGCTGGAGATGGCCGCAAAGGCCGGATGGATAGGCACCGCCCTTTTCGCAGCCATAGGCGCTGGCGTTTTCCTGGTCGGGTGGCGCTCGATCGGTTCAGCCGACTCCTAGCCGCGGCGCGGGACCGGTACTATTTCACGGTATCGCCGTGACTCCGCAGGTGCTCGAGCATGGCTTCCAGCCCGAGAACATATGACCGGACGCCGAAGCCGGCAATCAGGCCGACAGCCGTTTCCGCGAGTATCGATCGAATTCCGCGCTTCTCGATATTCGTCATATGGATCTCCACATAGGGAAACGGCACTGCGCGGAGCGTATCGCGCAGCGGATAGCCGGCAAAAAGAAATGCCGCCGGATTCATCACCAGACCGTCGACGCCTTCGTCGACCGCCCCGTACAGCCGCTCGATCGCGTCGCTCTCGCTGTGCGTGTAGAAGATGTCGAGCTGATACTTGTTCGCGCGCGCGTGCTTGCGCAACATCGCGTCCAGTTCCGCGGCCGTCGTCCTGCCATAGATCTCCGGCTGCCGGCGGCCGAGATAGCTCATGTTGGGGCCTTGAATGAGCAATATTTTCGGCATCGAGCGGCCCGGCGAAAAGCCTCCTGAATGGAAGCCTTTGAATTCAGTGGTCGGGGCGAGAGGATTTGAACCTCCGACCCCCTGCACCCCATACAGCCTAGTCACACATAACACATTGTTTATTAACCATTAACCGCACGACGCTCGCTGCAAACCGTGCATAACCGTGCAGCACGATGCATAACCGATTCCCGCAAAACTCCCGCAAGGAGTTTTGCGGCTATTCATTCCTGGCAACGTCGCTATCGTAGCTCATCGCAAGTATATTCACTCCCCATCGCTACCCACTAATCTGGTGGAAGCAATGCAAACCCAGCGGAGTTAACGATGGGATCAACTCGGGGGAAACCTCCAGCCCGTAGAGCGCAATCAGGTGGCCGCGGATCTCGCCCATCGTTATCCCGCGCGCATACATGCCGATGACGTGGTCGTCGAACCCGGGTAGCCGTCGCTGGTGCTTGGCCACCAGCACTGGGTCGAAGCTTGCGTGCCGGTCGCGCGGGATCTCTAGCGGCAACGGCCCGTTGGGCGTGTGCACGGTCTTGGCGCTGCCGCCGTTGCGGTGATTGCCAGGCTCTTCGCCCGAGGCCCGCTCGGCGGCCAGGTGGTGGTTCAGCTCCGCGCTCAGCATGCGCTCGGCCAGTTGCTTCTTGAGCTGCCCAATGAGCCCCGATTCTCCGAGCAGGCTCTCGGCGTCGCGGCCGCGCACCTGCGCGAGCAGCTGATCCAGAAGTTCGTCGGAAAAAGGGCCTTTGGGCTTACGCGGCCGAGTCTTGGCAGCCTTGGTCTTCTCGGTTATTCATGTCTCCCTTATCAAGCATGATATGACCTCTCACACAAAAAACCGGATACGCTCAAGGCAACGCGTCCCTGCGATTGCGGACGCTACGGAAACCGCAATCGAACGGGATATTTACACGGCGATCTCTGCTACGAGACAACAACTTTCGCGCAATCGCTGCAACCTCGCTTTTACAGCCTACACCTCTTCTCTTATCGACTACGGTCCAGACCGTTCCGACATGTTCCGGCGCGCCGCTACCTACGTGGACAAAATCCTCAAGGGTGCGAAGCCCGGGGATCCTCCGATAAAACAACCGACGAAGTTTGAGCTGGTGATAAACCTGAAAGCCGCCAAACCCCTCGGCACCACCATCCCGCAATCGGTCCTTCTTCGCGCCGACGAGGTGATCGAATGAAGCGGCGCAAATTGCTGATTGTTTTCGGTGCGAGCTTACTCCCAGCGCCGCTAGTTTCGCTCGCGCAGCAGCCCGCCAAAATCGCGCGTATTGGATTTCTTGACCCAAGTGCGCGGGACTCGGGCAGCGCTGATCCGCCTCGCCTTACGGGCGCGCGCAGATCAGCAAGAACTTATTTTTTTTCCCAGCGTGAGCGCTCGAGATTCCAGCGCCCATCGCGCTCCACCCAGCGATTCGGTTGGTAGGAATAACCTTCGCGCTCGCGAATCGATTCCCCCTGCACCCACACGTGGTTATCGTTTTTCCAGTCGTAATATCCCGGCGACCAGACGTAGCCCTCGCGTGGGGCGGGAACGACTTCGACTTGCACCACCGGCGGAGCGCGATTCACAAAGATTTCGACATCTGCCAAACTCGGCAGCGATTTTGCCACAGCACCGATCATTCCGGCGGCAAACAACGCGGAAACCAAGACTTTTTTCACTAACATGATCAATTCTCCTGAAATAGGCATCCAAAATAGTTGAAACGGCATGGCGACCTGACGGCAAGCAGCCGCACACCGTGACTGACGCGCTCCTGATTGCCGGAACGTTATCTGTATTGCACAGACAATTATTTCTTTTCTGTACGGTAACGCACATGGCGCGATTTATTCGGTCCCGGCTTCAACTCAGGATCGGGCGTTGCAGATGGTCAAGGCGACGGCAATCGATGAGAGGAACGACCATGATCATCCATGGTCAATCAGCGCCCGAACAGTCGGCGCCTTGGTGGATCGATAGATTGACCGTATAGCAGTGCGCATTGGCGGAATTTTCTTCTTCGCCCTGGCGGAAGACTGCGCCGGGGGTAGAGGAGGCGTCGCCAAGCGCGACAGGACCCACGGTAGTCGATCCGTCCCCGGTCCGACCGAACAAGGACGGGGCGATCGCGCCCGAGCCGTCCGGTCCGAAGCGAAGGAGGAAGCAATCGTCGCGCCGGGTTCGTTTTCTCTCGATATACGAAGTCGGTTCGCTCGCATACCTGAGCGCTAGGGGCCGATGCGCGCCTCACCGCGCCAATTGATTCTTGTCGGGATTTTCATCGCACCCAGCGTACCTGACCGCGGAGAGCGCGCTCCGCGACAAATGCCGCCGCAATGTGTGCTTGCGCACATATCGCCACCGGATTCGAGCATATGCTCCATTGATGCTGGCAAACCGTCCGGGAAGAGGAAACCATGAAACGAACCGCATTTCACCACCGGAAATTACCCGAACTTCCAATCGCTTGGCGCGAGGCCGAATACGCCGCGCTGCGAGCCAATGCAGCGGACACATGTGACGATCACGTCAGCGAGAATATTTTCGACATCGAGGACGAGCGGGCGGAAGTTGACATCATCTTCCACAGGATCGCTCTCGGCGCGAACTGAGTACTTGCGTTGCGCGTGTGTCCCGCCCGATCGGCGGCGTTCGTTGTGTTCCGTGCCAATGGCATTTAACAGAGGAGAATAAAATGGGTATAGGAACGATAGTTGTGATCATCCTGGTGCTGGCGCTGGTGGGCGTGATTCCAACGTGGCCTCACAGCAGGAAATGGGGTTATGGGCCTAGCGGCGGGATTGGCTTAATACTGGTGATCGTGTTGATTTTATTCGTGCTGGGCAAGATATAGCCGTAATTTTCCATCGCGCTGAATGTAGCGCTTACAACAGGAGCAATCGAACATGAACAAAGACCAAGTGAAGGGCGTGGCGAAGGACGTTGTCGGCAAAGTCCAGGAACAAACGGGCAAGCTGGTTGGAAGCAAGAAACAACAGGTCAAGGGGCTTTCAAAACAGATTTCCGGGAAGGTGCAAAAAGGCGTCGGCGACGCCAAGCAGTCTGTTAAGGATTTCAATAAGAGCTAATACTAGAAGCGCGTCTCCAATAGGCGAAGCGATCAAATGCGCCGAGGCTGACTTCAGGTTGCTTGGCACGTTGCAGCGGCTTGTGTCCAGAGACGCGCGCGTTCAGCGATCCTCCTGCTCGACGTCTTACTCGTCACGCACGGAGATTGACGCGCTGCGGCGGCTCATCCGGGCGCTCGTGTCCGGGCGCGGGCTGTTCAGCGGAGCCGACGTTGACGCCTTGACCGACGACGGCTCCCGGCTTGGGGCCGCGCTGATCGACGCGCGGCTGCGAGGGTTCTACAAGGACGCCGCGTGGCGGGCCGCAATGCTCACGGTCGCGCGGCGCGCAGGGTAGTGCCCTGAGATGGCCCTGCCAATGTCCGCAGTACATCGTCAGAGAGATGTTCTCCGCATGGCGAGCGATCTATTACCGCTCGCCTTGTCAGCCACCCTCTTCCCATTCCGAGCACTCGCCAAAACCCACCGCGACCCGTCGTTCGAATTTATGGACGGCACGGGATTCAGATGTCATTCGTGTCCGTGTCCGGCAATCCGCGCTTCAGCTCCTCCCGTGCTAGATGAGCAAGCGTCGTGTAGCGGTCTTTGAATGTCTTCAGTTGGGTATCGTCGAGCTCTTCCAGATCGAGCAGCGCGTTGTGTGCGCCCTGAGTTGCCCGGATCAATTCATCAAGCTTTATCTGGAGCGCGTCGGTCTGGCTGTTCTTTGTATTCTGAATCACGAATACCATCAGAAAGGTCACGATGGATGATATCGTGTTCATCGCGAGTTGCCAGGTGTCGCTGAAGTGAAACACCGGGCCAATAATGATCCAAGCGATGGTCAGCCCCAACTGTGCTCCGCAATTTTTGGCGCTGCGCACTTTTGCGACCCTTCCTGCCGATAAATCACGCGCTCGCCGGCTCCCATGCGAGCGAGTACTCGTGATGCA
>JADGRQ010000055.1 GCA_017880775.1 Burkholderiales bacterium
TTGTCCTTGACGACCTTGCCCCAGCGCGCGATCTCTGCCACCAGGAATTTCTGCAGCGCTTCGGGCGTGCTCGCCTGCACGTCCATGCCGAGGGACTCGGTCAGCGTCCTGTTCACGTCGGGCAGCTTGAGCGCCTTCACCAGTTCGGCGTGGAACTTGTCCATGATCGGCTTGGGTGTGCCGGTCGGCGCAAACACGCCCCACCATGCGAGCGCGGAAAATCCTGGATACCCCTGCTCGGCGAGCGCCGGCACGTCGGGCATCGCGTGCGAGCGTTTGTCGCCGGTGACGGCGATGCCGCGCAGCTTGCCGCCCTTCACCTGCGAGGCGAGCACCGCCACCGAACCGATCGCGAGTTCGACCTGCCCGCCGAGCGCGTCCTGGGTCATCGGCCCGCCGCCTTTGTACGGTACGTGCGTGATCTTGAAGCCGCCGGCCTGCTGCAGCAGCATCATCGTCAGATGGCCCAGGCTGCCGTTGCCGATCGAGCCGACGCTCACCGATTCGGGCTTTGCCTTCGACGCTTGCACCACGTCGCCGAAGCTCTTGTAGGGCTTCGAGGGGTGGGTAACGATCGCCATCGGCGCGGTGCCCACCAGCATCACCGGCGCGAGGTCCTTCACGGTATCGAACGGCATGCCCGGGATCAGCGAAGGATTGACAGCATGCGTATCGAACACGAACACGAAGGTGTAGCCGTCCGCGGGGGACTTGGCGGCGAGACCGGTGCCGATCGATCCCGATGCGCCCGGCTTGTTCTCGATGATGAATGGCTGGCCGAGTGAGTCGCCCAGCTTGCTCGCCAGCAGGCGCGCGAGCGGATCCACCGAGCCTCCCGGCGGAAACGGCACGATGAACTTCACCGGTTTCGATGGCCACTGCTGGCCGAGCGCCGGCATTGCAGCGAGCAGGCAAAGCGCGACGCAGAACGATTTCACGAACCGGCGGATCATGGGGCTCCTCCTCGTGGATATACTGGGTAAACGATACCGCAGAAAGGCGCGTCGCGCGTACCGCACATGAATCCACTGTTCGAGCCGCTTCTGGAAAGCGCGCCGCTTGCGCGAAGGCTGGCACCTGGCTTGTGTCGCATCGATCCGGCGAGCGGCGAGAGTTGCGCGCCGAGTCACGGATTGTGGCAATACCTTCGGCTCCTGGGCCTCGCTCTCTCCCCGGAGCATCACGCGGAATTGTTTCAGCGTGCACTCGACGGGGTGGTACCCGCAAGCGCGCCGGTACGCGTTCTGGTGTCCGGCGCAGCCGATTATGCAATGCTTGCGCTCGTGCTGGCGGCGCTCGGGCGCCGCCACGCGCAGGTTTCGGCGACCGTGCTCGACATCTGCGAAACGCCGCTGGCCCTCAACCGCTGGTACGCGGAGCGCATCGCGCGACCGATCGAGACGCATTGCGGCGACATTCTGGGCTATTCGTCGCGCGAGCCCTTCGACGTCGTATGCACGCACGCCTTTTTTGCCATGTTCGCGCCGGCGCAGCGGCCCGCGCTGCTCGCAAAATGGCACGAGCTGCTCCGTCCGGGCGGCATCGCCGTCACGGTCAACCGGGTGCGTCCGCAGGCCGGCGCCGCGCAGGTGGGCTTCGGCGAAGACGAGGTGCGGGCGCTGTGTGACGCGGTGCGCGCCAGGGCCCGCGCGTTCGGCCCCGCGCTGGGGGCCGACCCGGACGCATTGGCGCGCGATGCCGGGACCTATGCGCGCCGGCAGCGCTTCCACCCATTGCGTTCGGCCGAAGAGATCCGGGGTCTGTTCGAGCAGGCGGGTTTTCTGATCGAACATTTTTCACTGGCGCCGATCGCGCAGGACGCGCAGACCGGCGTGTCGGGCCCGACCGTGCCGGGAACCTCCGACTACCTGCGCGTCATCGCGAGACGTCGCTGACCTCGGAAAAAAAGTCCTCGAACTTTCCGCCCGCGCTGCGGGGAATGCTGTCGCGATACGCGAACCGGACCCGGAAACCGCGCGGCAGCCGCGACAGGATCAAGGCGCGCAGCCTTTCCTCCTGCGCCGGTGTGAGCGGCGTTGCGGTGACCAGGCGCGCCTCGATCAGATCGTAGGCTTTCTGCACGAACTGGTGCTGGATCACCGGTGCGAAATCGATCGCCGTACGCATCCCGAACAGCGGCCAGAACCGCCCGCCGTCCGCGGTCACCAGCATATTGCGCGTCCTGCCGACGATGCGTCGAAGCACCGGCAGCCCGCGCCCGCATGGACAAGCCCCGCCGACCTCCGCGTAGTCGCCGATCTCGTAGCGCAGCAGCGGCATGGCGAAGTTGTGCAGGTCGGTAACGACGACGCGGCCAACCTTGCCGGGCATGCACGCATAGCCTTCGTCGTCCAGCACCTCGAGCAGCACGTTTTCAGACTGAACGTGGTAATGCTCGTGCTCCGGGCATTGCAGCGCGATGTATCCGACTTCCTGCGCGGAGTAGGTGTCGGTCAGCGGCACGCCCCACGCCTCGCGGCATAGTTCGCGTGCCTCGGGATCGAGCTGTTCGCCCAGCGTGCGCACCTCGAGCAGCCCGGGGAGCCGTATCTCGCGCGCGAGCGACGCCCGCGCCAGTTCGGCCACGAGCGATGGATATGTCAGCAGGTACGCGGGGCGCTGCTGCACGAGCCACTGCAACTGCTCGTCGATACTCGATGCGGGTGGCAGCATGACGCAGGGCCCGGTGACGACAAGCCCCTCGCTCGCCGGACCCCAGGATGCCGCTTCGCCCGCCCTGACGCCCTGCCGGATGACCGCGAGCTTGCCTCCCAGTTCGCGGCGGTGCCAGAGATGGTCGCGCAGCGTGAGCGCGTTCCAGAACATCAGGGAGAGCTGCGTCTTGAGAATCCGCACCGGAGTACCGGTCGCGCCGGAGGTGCGCGCCTCGCCCACCGGCCCGTGCCCGGCGGGAAGTCGTTCAGCCTTCAGCAACTCGAAATTGTCCCGAAGGTCGCGACGGGTGAGAACGGGAAGCTGCGCAAGACCGGCGTGCGCCGCCGTGCCCGCGCGCTCGCGATAGAAGGGCACCGTCTCCCGCGCGTGCCGCAGCAGAAGTGCGAGTTGCGTCAACTGGAACGCGTGCAGCTCATCCGCGCTTTGCCACTGGGACCGCACGAGCTGGTATAGGAGCGACAGCAGCGAGGCGCCGGCCGGGTCCGGAAGCGCCGGCCACGCCACCCCCGGCATCGCGCTTTCGAATCGCCAGATCGGCCGTGTTCCGGAAGCAGGCATGCGTAACGTCACGATAGCGCCGACTCGATGCGCGCGACGATCGTACCGAGCGCGCGGTCGCGGTCGTGACCGGCATAGCGTCGCTCGAATTCGCGCGCTTTCATCGCGTACTTTTGATTGCCGGAGAGTTCACCGAGCGCAGCGCCGAACTCGGCGTGCGGCGCGCCCGGATCGATGCCGAGCCCGGCGCCGAATCGGACCACGCGCCGCATGATCAGGAACTGCTCGAGTTGCGTCGGCAGCATCAACAGCGGCTTGCCGGCCAGCAGCGCCTGCGCGGTCATCTGGTGGCTGCCGTGGCAGATCACCGCATCGGCGTGCGGCAGCAGAAGGGATGCCGACATCGGCTCATCGGTGACGCGGACCGAGGTATCGGCGCATGCCGCCTTCAGCGCCGGATCGATTCCGCGGCAGAGCATGAGCACGCGGGCATCTGCGCGCCGCAACGCGTCGAGCAGCGGCGCGAGGCCGCCGTAATAGTTGTAAAGATATCCGAACACGCGCGGCCCGCGGCCCGCCGGCCACTCAGGCGTAGCGCTGCCCTCGCCCGATTTCGGAACGCCGAAATACTCGGCGGGCCCGCGCTCGGGATAGATGTCGAGCTCGGGGTAGGTGAGCAGCAGGGCGCGCCCGGCGAAGATTTCGCCGATGCTGGCGAGCGCCGCCGCGCCGTAAGCAGCCAGCGCGCCGTTGACCGCATCGATCACCCTGCGATCGGCCGCTTCGAGCGCGGCGCGCGGCGCAGGCTCCCAGTCGCGCAGCGGCGGCGTCGGCATTCCAATCGGTGGCACATGAAAGCCCTGCGAGATCTCGAAGCTCGGGATGCCGAGCGTGCGTGCGGCAAGGTGCGCAGCCGGCGCGACATTCGCAATCACCGCCTGTGAACCGGCAAGCCGCTCGCGCCAGGCCCCGATGAGTCCGCGCACTGCGTCCGGCAGGTGGTAACCGAAGTTGTGCAGTATCTGGCCGAAATTGAGCGGTTCAGGGAAGATTGGCGGTCCGACCCAGGTCGGCGCGCCCTGGCGCGGGATATCTGCGGCGCCGGTCAGGTCGGCGCCGGCTTTCGTATCGCGCAACAGGAAGCGCACCTCGTGTCCGCGCGCCTGCATCGCGCGTGCAATCGGAAGGAGCGTGGTGACGTGGCCGGTATGGCCGCCCAGTTCCCACGCAAAATCAATTTTCGCCATGCCCGGAAAAAACAAAGCCCGCTCGACGCGGGCTTTTGGCTTGGTCCTCGCGCGCGATCAGTCGACGCAGCCGGGGCTCCCCGGGGGAGACGTGAAAGTCAGCAGCGCAGTGGTGCCGCCGATCGTCTGGCTGCCGCCGGCGAAGCCCTGCGGCGGGCTGATCGTCGGCAGGTTCGGAGGCGGCGGAACGATCTGCGGCGGAACGTTCGGGTTGCTGGAGAATGCAACCTGCCCCGGGTTTGCAACCAGTTCGGTGCCGCCCGAAGTCATCGTGACAAGGCCCTCGGTCACCACCACGTACACCCCCGGCGGGGGCGCATTGGCGGCCGGCGGAACGTCGATGGCGTTGTAATCCGTTCCGCGTATGCCCACGGTCGCGGTGGCCGTGCGCAACAGGTACGAATCGCGGTTGCCGCGTTTGCCGACCAGCCCCGTCACCGCCCGCAGGCCGCCCTTTAACAGGGAGAACACGAAGCTGTCCTTCTGAGGCTCCGCTTCCGAGAATGCATAGCCCTGGATCTTGATCTGCGTGTTGGGCCGCAGCGTGAGTTGCCCGCCGTCGGTGAACTTGATCTGTGCGTAGCTGTCACGCTCCGTGCTGATCGTGTCGCCCTCCCGCACCTGCGATTTCTCCGACAGCAGCCGCACCGAGCCATCGTCGCGCTGCACCGACAACGTGCCCGAAAGGTGCTGGATCGTGCCTTCCGCGAACGCAAGTAGCGGCACGAGCAATGCGACCGCCACGAGCCCGCGAAGATTCATGCGCGCGATCAGGCTTTGCATGACCCGATCCTCCCTACCGCCGACGACAATGCAGGATCCGACAGCGGGTCGATGATGACCACCGTCCCCAAGATGTCAAGATTGCCGGGGCCGAAGTGCTTGTCGCGCAAGTCGAAGGCCGTCATGCCTGCAAGCCCGCCGGGGACTCCGCCCGCTCCGCCGGCGCCGGCGCTCAACGTGAAGGTGGTCCCCGCGAATACGAAGATGATTCCGCTCCCCTCGGCGGCGTGGAGCGTGATGTCGCCGCCCAGCCCGCCTTGGCCGCCTGGGCCGCCTGGGATCGGCGGCGCGCCGGCTCCGCCGGCGCCACCTGCGCCGCCGGAGGTGTTGATCGACCCGATCAGCGTGATGTTGGGCGTGCCGACGACAATCACATCGCCGCCATTGCCGCCATCGCCGCCCGGTCCCGCCGGACTGGCCGGACTGTTGTGGGCATCACCGCCGCGGCCACCCGCGCCACCCCTGGTATCGATCGCGACGAGACCAGGAAAAGGCGTCGCGCCCTGGTTGATCTTCACCTCGCCGGAACTACCGATATCTACTTTTCCACCCTTTCCGCCGGGAAAGGCGGTGGGGGTAACTGAAGGATCGGGAATAAAAAGAAATCTCGTGTCGACGACAATGCCGGCGTCGCCACCGCGGGCAAGGATTGTTCCGTTGACCGTGACCGTCGTCCCCTTGATCGTTACTGCACCTGCATCGCCGCCGTTCCAGGCATTGTTGAAGCTGGTTCCGACCGGTCCGCCGTTGGCGCCATTGCCGCCCGAAACGTCGATCATGCCCGTCGAAACCGGTCCGGTGCTGAACAGCACCGACGAGATCAACGGGCCGGTGAGCGACACGTTAGCGCCGCTTCCGCCACCGCCGCCATCCGAATAAGTATTTCCATCGGTGACGCTGCCACCCACGCCGCCCATGCCGCCTCGACCCAGCAGCGCGCCGGTGATGGTGATCCCGCCTGCTCCACCGTAGTATGAAACACGGCCCGCGCTACCTCCAAAGCCACCGGAGGCATTGCTTGCAGAGCCGGCGGCCCCGCCGGGGCCGCCGGAAACATTGACCGCACCGGTCATGATGGACGACCCGTAAACCGTGACGGATCCGCCATCGCCGCCGTCGCCGCCGGTTGCAATAAAGGAAGCTGCTCCGCCATTGCCGCCCCGGCCGCCAGTGGTATCGATCGACGCGATCTGGACCGCGCCAGCAGCATTGACAAACGACCTGCCGCCGGAGCCGCCTACGGAGTTGAAGCCCTCCCCGCCATCGCCGCCTGCGCCGCCCCCGGTGCGGATCGGCCCGGCGTTCACCGAACCGGCCTGGATTGAGACGACGCCGCCAATTCCGCCATTCGTACTTACGAACGGATACGCCGTAGAGCCGGCGTTCCCGCCTATGGTGGTGATCGATGGGACGCTGACCAAGCCCGTCGCACTGATCGTGACGCTGCCGCCGTTTCCGCCGCTCGTGGAGCCGAAACAGCAACCGACCGTCGTCGTCGTCGGCGCGCCGTTGCCGCCGCTGGTATCGATACCTCCGATCGTGACAGCGCCGGAAAGCATCGTGACAGTGACAGGTGGTCCGGAAAGCACCGTCCCGCCGATCTGGACCTTTCCGCTGTCGCCCCCGCTACCGCCGTATCCGTCGAAGCTGGTGATCGCATTGCCGCCGCTCGTGAGGATGCTGCCATTAACCTGTACCGCAGTGCCCGCGAACGAATCAATCGTCGTGCGGAGAAGCCGTACGTCTCCGCCTTTGGTTCCGCCGTAATAACGCATCTGGCCAGCATCGACGACGCCGTTCGCGCCGCGGGTGTCGATGTTGCCGTTCACGATGATGCGCCCCGTCGCCGTCTGGAGGGAAACCGAGCCGCCGTAGGCATTTCTCGCATCGATCGAGCGGGTGGTGATCGATCCGGTGGAAATGTCGCCCGTGGTCGAATTGACCTGGATATTTCCGTTGGATGAATTGCTGCCGGGCCCGGTCGTGTTGAGGCTGCCTATCGACACGCCGACGCCGGAAAGAAAGAGGTCGGACCCGTTGGAGGTGATGTTTCCGGCGCCGGTGATGCTCCCGGTACCGTTGGCGTCGGCGTCGGCGACAAAATTGGACTCGAGACCCGAGTTCGTCGTATGCGCCGTGAGGTTGGCGTTGAGCGCCAGATCCCCGTCAGCACGCAAATGGATGCCCCGCCCCGCCGTCACTGCGCTGTTGACGACGATATTGCCCGTCGCGTTGATGCTCACGTTTCCTACCACGTTCAGAACCGCGTAGCCCGCGCCAAGGTCCGTCAATGTCAGGTTGCCCGTGTTTTGAACCGCGATGGTACCGGTGGCACCGTTGTTCGTCGCCTGCAGATTGTTCACCTGCGTCTGAATCGCACTACCGGCCCCGATGCCATTCACCGCCGACAAGATCACGCTTCCGGCGGTGAGCTTGCCCGCGTTATTGAAAATGCTGTTATTGGCGAGCAGCGTGAGTACCCCATTATTCGTGTACGACCAATTGCCGCTCCATCCGACGCTCCCGTAAGCGCTCAACGTCAGCGTCTGGGCGTTCGCTCCGCCGGTCGGAGCAATTGCCACGCCGCTGGCATCAATCAATATGTCGCTGCTCGAGCTCTGAACCACCACGTTGCCCGTGTTGAGCTGCGTGTTGAGCGTGCCATCACTCAAGGTCCCGTAGGCAAAATCACCGGCCGTGTCCGTGAACGGCGCTGTACCTGGACAAGAAGAAGTGCCATTGCACTGGATGTTCGAGTCGGACGTCCCGTGCGTGAGGGTAACGGTATCCGGATCGAGCAACAGCGTTCCCGCCTGGCCCAGAGGAGCCCGGGTATCGACCAACCCGCGGAAATCCAAGCCGTGTTTCCCCGACGTCTCGACAAACCCGCCATCGCCCGACCGGCTGCCACCGCGCGCGGAGATCGAGCCGTAGAAACGCGTATCTCCATCTGCCCACACGATCACCCGCCCGCCATCGCCCGTGGTGCGCGCATCCGCGCGAATCACCCCATCGGATCCGATGAAGCTTCGCTCCGCATTCTGAACATCCGGATTCTTGCCCTGATAATCCCCGCCCACCAACACCGTGCCGCCGCCGGTCTCGCCTGAAGCATCGATCACACCGTGCCCGATCACGCCCACCCGCACGCCGAGCGCCTGGACCGAGCCGCCCTTGCCCGAACTGCCGGTCGCTTCGACCGTGCCGGCGATGAGGTTGGTGCCGCCTTCGGCCTGCAGCACCACGTTGCCGCCGGCGCCACCGTTCGCAGAGATGCGGCTGCCCGCTTCGATATTGAGGTCCTTGGTTGCGACGAACCGGATCTGCCCGCCAGCGCCCACGACTGCGCCGTTCGCTTCCGCGACGCCTGCGTTGCGTACCAGCGCGCCGTACACCCCGATGCGGCCGGAGTCGGCGATCAGGCTTCCGACGTTGACCGCCTGCTCGGTGTTCGCGGTGACGCGCACCGTGACGTAGGGCGACGAATCGGACACCAGTTCCACGCTCTTTCCGGCCGCAAGCACGATCTCACCCTGCGGCGAGCGGACGAGTCCGTTGTTCTCCACCGTAGGCGCAATCAGATACACGTTGCCGCCGGCAGTCGTCTGGATGACGCCATTGTTGACGACCGCACCCGCACCCGGGACCTCGGTGAAGCGCAGCCGCCCGCTCAGGAAATCCTGGTCTGAGAGACTGAGGCTCGACATCACCAGGCCCGAAACGTCGATGGTCGCACCCGCGCCGACGACGATGCCGCTCGGGTTGATCAGGTATACGCGGCCGTTGGACGACAGGATGCCGTCGATCACGCTCTGCGGGACCGCCCCGCCCGAACCCACGACCCGGTTCAGCACCGCCGACAGCGCCGAGGGCTGGATGAAACGGGTGATCTCGTTGATGCCGATCGAGAAGCCGTGCCAGTTGATGATCGCGTTGGCGCTGTTCGTGATCGTCAGCGCATTGCCCGCCCCCGCGAACAAGGCGCTTCCCGAAACGACGTTCGCGCCGGTCGGGTTGGCGAAAATCTGCGGGGAGGAAAACGCGAAACAGGCAGCCACGGAAACCGCGATCAGCTTCGGTCTCAGAGCGCCCTGTTGTCTGGATTGGGACATAGTAGTTTTTATATTAGACCTTGTTGCGGTCGGTAACAGTTAAATTTGTCACGCCCGCCTCAGAACGTGTAGCCCAGCGAAAAGTGCAGCCGGTTCGAACCCTCGTCCCGGGAGCCGGACGCGCCCGGGGTGCCGAGAGCGCGGGTAACCTGCGCAAAGTCGAAGCGCAATGACAGCGCTTTGCCCCGGTTCATGCGCATTCCGAGACCAACGCTTCCCAGCGCCTGCTCGCCCACGCGCACCGGCGCGTTGTCGCGACCGCGCGCCCAATCGGCGAAAACCAGCATTCTCGCTTTCCAGTCCTCGCCGATATTCGCACCGAGTTCGGGGCTGTAGAGCTCGACCTGCGCGCGGTGCCCGATGTCGCTCGCGGCACTGCGCTCAAAATATCCGCGCACGTTGTCGACGCCGCCCATGCCGAACTGCTCGCCCGGCACCAACGCATTGGTGGTGTACTGGCCGGCCAGCAGCGCGCGAAACAACAGGTCTTCCGGCAACGCCTGCGTATAGGCAGCGCCCAACCGCCAGATGCCGTAGTGCGCGGCCGCGCCGGCGCGGATCGCGGTAAACGCGGACTGATCGCCGTCGGCTCCGCCCGGCAGGTTTTCCGAGTAACCGACCGAGAAGGAAAGGTCGCGGCCCACTTGGTTAAGCCGGCCGAAATACGTGAGCGATAGCGGCTTGAGCGTGATGTCGGGTACCAGCGTTCCGGGTATGCCGACGAGGGCCACGTTATTGCGAAAGTCGCGGTAATCCCAGCCGAGCGCCAGCTTCTGCTCGTACTCCCCCAGGCGACGCAGGATCTGCGTGTAGCGAACGCCGTAGATCGAGCCGCTGCCGCTTACGCTGAACAGGTCCGCCACCGTGCCGGAGTTGACGTTCGAATAACCGGCGAAGACGTCGAACGCGCCGTTCCACCGGTAAACCGGGACGCGATAGCCCACACCGAAGACGGCGACATCGCTGATCTGGGTGGGAGAGGTGATCACCTGCGCCGTCAGCACGTGGTCGCGATTGAACAGGTTGGTGTTCTGATAGCCGACCCCCGCACGGTAATAGCCGCTCTGCGAATTCCCGGTGTTGTCGAGGAAAACCGTCGTGTGCGTCGGTTTGTCGTCCACGACGTTGACGACCGCGTCCACCTTGCCCTGCTCATCGGTCGGCTCGAGCACCACCCGCGCCTTTTTTGCCGGGTTCTCGTTCGCCAGTTGGATGTTCTCGCCGATGCGCCGCGTGTTCGGCGGTTCACCGGGAACCAGACTGGGCAGGCTCGCGCGCACATTGGCTTCGTCGAAGAAACGGTTGCCCTCGACCCGAACGTTCCGGGTACGCGCCTCGATGACCTGCAGCCGCACCACGCCAGCCTTGAGATCCTGCTCGGGGACGAGCACGCGGGAGGCGCTGTAGCCGCGATCGAGATACGCATCCTGCAGCGCTTCAAGCGCGCGCTGCACGTCGCCGAAGTCGCGGCCCGCCCCCGCGAACGGCGCGACGATCTGGTCGACTTCCTCCTGCGGGAGGATGGTGTTGCCTTCGACCACGAAGCGCTGGATGTCGAAGCGGGGAGCCTCCGGCGCCTGAGCGAACGCGCCCTGAATCCATCCGCTCGCGACCATTGCTATCGCGATCACCAACGAAGTTCGGCGGGGCATCGGCCTTTTCCCTCAGTCTTCTAACTTATTTTTTAATATTGCCACCTAACCCCCTAAAAAAGCAAGAGATAATTGCCTGAACTAAGGCGCAAGGTAATCTGAAGCGAATGATAACGGAAAATGACCGCGCCGCGGTACTGTACTGGGACGCCATCGCCGGCGCGTGGCGCATTCCGCCGCCCTTGAGCCCGTCGGCCGAGGACGTCCTGTGGTTCGAAAACAACACTGGATGCCTCGAAATGGATCCCCCGCCGGCGCCCGCGGCCCTGCTCCTGGGGGTGACCCCCGCCATTGCGAACATGCGCTGGCCGCGCGATACGTCGCTCGTCGCCATCGATTGGTCCCAGGGAATGCTGCAACACGTCTGGGCCCGCCCGGAGGGAAGGGTGTGGGCACAGAGCCGGTTCGCGCCGATTGGCGCGCGATGCCGCTTCGTACCGCAAGCCGGGACGTGGCCGTCGGAGACGGCTGCTACACCGCGCTGGGCTCGTACGAGAACGCCGCGAGCACGAATGCCGAGATCAGGCGCGTGCTGCGCGATCGCGGACGCTTTTGCCTGCGCTCCTTCGTGCGTCCTGACCGTCCGGAGGCGGTTGAGGGCCTGTTCGGCGAACTTGCGCAAGGCAGCGTTTCGAATCTGGACCTGTTCCGATGGCGGCTGGCAATGGCCGTTCAGGGATCGTCGCGCGGCGGCGTCCGACTCTCCGATGTCTGGCGCTGCTGGAGCGAGCATATCGGCGATAGCCGGGCGCTCGCGGAGCGGCACGGCTGGCCGGACTCGGCGCGGCGCAATGTCGAACGCTGGAGGGATGTCGAGATGCGCTATTACTTCCCTTCCCTCTCGGAGCTTCACGCGCTCGCGGCGCCGTACTTCGAGGTGGTTTCGTGCGAGATTCCAGGCTACGAATGGGGGGAGCGGTTCCCCCGCATCGTGATGCGCGCCCGCTAGCTAGCGCAGGTACGACTCGATTCCGTCCCCCAGTTCGGCGATCGCAGCCGCGACCGGCCCGTCCCGCTGCGCCGGCGCCGAAGGAGTGCGATTGGCGTGGAGCAGCACCCAGCGCTCGCCGTGCCGCAGGTAGTCGAACTTGCCGAAGTCGAAACCGAGCTCGGCGCGCCGTGCGCGGATCTCCTCAGGCACGTCGACCCAATCGCGCCCGAGCATATTGCCCGCCTTCACGATCGGCTCCGCGGCACGCCAGCGCACGCTGCGTTCGCGATCGCCGAAGAAGGTCCAGACGCGCACGTAGTAGTCGCCGCGCTCGTCGCGCTCGGGCAGGAACTTCTCGACGACCAGTCCCGGCGTGCGCCAGACCATGTCCGGAACCGCACTCATCGAATCGTAGATCGGGTAACCCTCCGCCACGGGCCCGAAGGGGATATCGGACCGCTCGCCCTTCTCGGCCGCGACCGATCGGAACAGTTGTTCGGGCTTGCCGCCGAAGTTCGCCTCGGTCTTCACGATCACCGGGCCGCGCCAAATGGTATGCGGCCGCACCAGGTCCCGGCTGATGCGGCTTTTCGAGACGTCAAACACCTTTCCGTTGATCACCCGCGGATAACGCGCGACGAGCGCGCAATACTCCTTCGGCACGACGGTGAGGTCGACGTGAAGGATCGCGAGGTCGCCCGGCGGCGGGTTCTCGGGTCCGTGATGCACGGCGACCGTGTGGCCGCGCGCGCGCCAGCGCTCGGCGAAGAGCTTGACCATGTAGGGCAGGTCCACATGCCGCTGCAGCTCATGCTCGAGGATAACGATCGTTGCCATGCGCGTGCCGCCGCGTCCCCGCGGCTCGAAGCCCGAGGAGGCGCGGCAACCGGCCGGTGACTAGACCAGCTGCAGGAATATCAGCACCATCCCGATCACCGAGACGAACCACACGCCGGTGCGCAGCCAGGGGATGCCGGCGACGTAGACGATCGCGTACGCCAGCCGCGCCCAGACGAAGATCTGCGCGCCGAGCAGCGTCATGCCGTTGGTCTTGCCGGCCACCACCGCCACCGTCACCAACGCAATGAACAGCGTCAGATTTTCCAGCATATTGCGGTGCGCACGCGCCGCGCGCCCCGCCCACCCGGTGATCGCAGGCATGTTCTCGCGATTGCCCGCAAGCATCGGCAGTCCGACCCGCATCACCGCGCCCTGCACCGCCACCAGCGCCTGCGCGAACGCCAGCACGACCGCCCACAACAGCAGCATCATTTCAGGCTTCATGGTTTCCTCCTCTGGAATTGTGGCGACAGGTTACGCCGGATAAATTCTGTTGCAAATGCTTTCAGGCTCGCGCGAGCGCAGCGTCGACACTGCTGGTCGTGCGGCGCAGTTCGCGACGTTGCGAAAGATCGAAGCGCCGTCCGCGGTGCAGCGTGCAGCGGTTGTCCCACATCACCACGTCGCCCACCGACCAACTGTGCCGGTAGACGAATTCGCGCTGGGTGGCGTGTTCCAGCAGGTCCGAAATCAGCAGTTTCCCCTCGGCCAGCGTCATGCCAGGGATGTGCGTGCAGTGCACGCCCACGAACAGCAGCTTTCGCTTCGAGCCCGGATGCACGCGCACCAGCGGCCACTCCACCGGCGGGAACACGGCGAGCTGCTCCGGCGTATAGCTGCGGTCGCCGAGCATCATGCGCGTGTGAAATGCGAAGTGTTGCGCCGACAGGCCGGCGATCAGTTGCTTCATCTCGTCGGGCAGCGCGTCGTAGGCGGCGCGCAGGTCGGCGAATTCGGTCTCGCCGCCCCTGGGCGGAACGACCACGCCCGACAGGATCGAATACTTCGCGGCAGGCTTCTGGAACGAGCTGTCGCTGTGCCAGAGCTGGTTCGCGAGGTTGCCGATGTTCTTCACCGAATCGCGCGCCGCGATCTTTCCGGTCGCGTCGACGTTGGAGATGTCGAGCAGCGCTTCGTGCCTGAAGCGGTTCGCCGCCCCCTTGTAAGCCTTTCGCAAGCCCGCATCGAGCGGGCCGAAGTTGCGCGCGTACCCGATCTGCTGATCCTCGTCGAGCGGCTGGTTGCGCCACACCAGCACGCCGTAGCGGTCCATCGCCGTTTCGATCTCGCGCACCGCACCCGCATCGAGCGGCTTGCGCAGGTCGATACCGTAAGCCTCTGCGGCAAATACCGGGGTGAGCGGATTGAGTTGCAGGTTCATGTCGGCCCCCGTCTGAAGTCGCGCTGCGTCGCAACCGCCGGCCACTTTACCTTGCGGCAGTCCAGCCTACAATACGACCCGTCGCGCCTTCTCGGTTCGGTGACATTCTCTTCCGTATCGAGGCTGTAATCGACGCATCGCCCCGGATCTGATCGTGGAGAAAAATGGACAGCCCGTTGATTGAGAATCCGCCACCGGTCGCCGCTCCGGCGGCGACGCCTTCCCGGCGGGGGGGCTGGCGCCGCCCGCTCTTACTGATCGCCCTCGCCGTAGTCATTGCGGGCGCGATCGCCTATGCGCTGATGCGCGGGAGCGACACTGCGCAAGAAGCGCCGAAGACAACGGGCAAGAAGGGCGGACGGAACGCGGCGAACACCGGGCCGGCGCCGGTGATCGTCGCGGCAGCAAAGACCGGCGACGTCAACATCTATATCGCCGGGCTCGGCAGCGTGACGCCGCTGAAGACCGTGACGGTCAGAAGCCGCGTCGATGGCGAGTTGATGGCGGTGCGCTTCACCGAAGGCCAGGTGGTCAAGGCGGGCGACCTCCTCGTCGAGATCGACCCGCGCCCGTACCAGGTCATGCTCACCCAGGCCGAGGGCCAGATGGCGCGCGACCGTGCGCTGCTCGACTACGCGCGCATCGACCTCGAGCGCTATCGGACGCTGCTCAAGCAAGATTCGATCGCGGAGCAGCAGGTGGCAAGCCAGGCGTCGCTGGTGGGCCAATACGAAGGCACGGTCAAAGTCGACCAATCGCAGATCGACAACGCGAAGCTGCAGCTCGTGTACGCACGCGTGACCGCGCCGGTTTCCGGGCGGCTCGGCCTGCGCCAAGTGGACCCCGGCAACATCGTGCATGCGAGCGACGCAAACGGACTGGTTGTGATCACGCAGCTGCAGCCGATCACGGTCATTTTCCCCATGCCGCAGGACAACCTGCCCACGGTGCTCACGCGCATGCAGTCCGGCGCGCCGGTGCCGGTCGAGGCCTTCGATCGCGAGCAGAAGAACCGCCTCGGCTCGGGCACGCTGCTGACCGTAGACAACCAGATCGATCCCACCACGGGCACGGTCAAGCTGAAGGCGCAATTCGCAAATGACGACATGAAGCTGTTCCCGAACCAGTTCGTCAACGTGCGCATGCTCGTCGACACGCTGCGCGGCGCGACCGTCGTGGCCTCGAGCGCGGTCCAACGAGGCGTTCAGGGCGTGTTCGTCTACGTGGTCGCGGCCGACAACACCGTCATGCTGAGACCGATAGTTGCCGGACCTGTCGAGGGTGACAATACCGCGGTGCGCTCGGGCCTCAAGCCCGGCGAAATGGTCGTCGTGGACGGCACCGACCGGCTGCGCGCAGGGGCGAAAGTCGAGCCGGTTACGCGTGAGGCCGCTGCCGCGGCCGCCGCAGCGCCGGCCGGCGGCGATGCCGCCGGGAAGAAAGGCGGCAAGGGACGGCGCAAAGGGACGGACAAAGGCACGGAATGAATCCGTCGCGACTGTTCATCCTGCGGCCGGTGGCGACCTCGTTGCTGATGCTGGCGATCTTCCTGTCCGGTGCCATCGCCTACCGGCAGCTGCCGCTCTCGGCGCTGCCGGAAGTGGACTACCCGACGATCCAGGTCGTCACGTTCTATCCGGGCGGAAGTCCGGAGGTGATGACTTCGTCGGTCACCGCGCCGATGGAGCGCCAGTTCGGACAGATGCCGGGCCTGAAGCAGATGTCCTCGACCAGCTCGGGCGGTGCGTCGGTGATCACGCTGCAGTTCAGCCTCGAGTTGAGCCTCGATGTCGCCGAGCAGGAAGTGCAGGCGGCGATCAATGCCGGGGCAAATTTCCTCCCCGCCGATCTGCCCGCGCCGCCGGTGTACAGCAAGGTGAACCCGGCCGACACGCCGATCCTCACGCTCGGGATCACTTCGGCGACGATGCCGCTGCCGCAGGTGCAGAATTTCGTCGATACCCGGCTCGCGCAGAAGATTTCCCAGCTCACCGGCGTCGGGTTGGTCACGCT
>JADGRQ010000056.1 GCA_017880775.1 Burkholderiales bacterium
AGGCGCTGCACGAGGCCCGTAACGGTGACCCGGCCGTCTTTCTCAATGAGCTCGAGAATTTTTCTTCTGCGTTCTTCGGAAAGCAAGCGACTGGGCTTGGCGAGAGTCACCGCTTGATGAAGCTATCCAGGCGTGCATTGAACGCCTCCATCGACACGACAAGGTCCGCGCGCTCGCCGGCAAGCGCCTTGCTCGCACCGGCAAGATCGCCGAGGTGCTGCTGGAACACGGCGGAGTTGGCGCTGGTTGTCTCCGCCAGCTCGTAGACCGCCGGGGGGGTCTGGCATCCGGCCAGGACGAGCGGAAGCAGGGCAAGGCCGAAACCGCGATAGATGCGCTCGACGGTTCTCATTGCGCGACTCCGATCGCGATTGCCGTGAAGCCGAACGCCTTCACGATGAAGTCGGCCAGGGCTTCGGGCTTGATGCCGCCGCCGTAGTAACCCTCCAGCTCGCTCGCCGGCACGGAAACGAGATTTTTCCACTGCCGAAGGGCGGCCTCGCTGCGAACAGCGGCGCGCCGGTGGTCGATGGCGATGCGGCGGAATTCCTCGACCGTGTAGTTGTACGCAATCAGCCGCGCGTGCAGGTAGGCCGCCGCGGCCTCGTTCAACTGCCGCGACTGATCGCTCTTCAGGTCTTCGGTGAACAATGCTCTCCAGGATTTTCCGAGCACGCAGTCATCGACGGGTACGGGATCTACTTTTGCCTCGGGGGCAAAGCTCACGGTACAGCTCACTTTCGCGGGCGGATCGGGGACCTTCTCCGGAAGGCCGATCGTGGCGCACGGCCTGTTTGGGTGGGCTTTGTTTGCGCTAAGCAGGACGAGATTGCAAAGGCTGTTGCTATACTCTTTCCACAGATCTGCTTGCGCAGCCATGGCATCGGCTTTCCGCTCGTGGACCGAGATCTCCTCCTCATCGAGCGCGCGCAGGCGCTCGTCACGCTCGGCTTGGATCGTGAGATTGTTCAGCGCGAGCAGGAGGTGGGAGACGGGGACCTGCGCACGCTGCGCCCTTGCCGTGTTGATGGACTGGGCGAGAGATGGAATGGATTTGGCGATCTCCAGGGCGGGAGCCAGATCCGCGTCGGTCGAGTCGGCCTTGCCGCCGGCGGCGGCGGTGAGCAGGTCGACCAGCGCGCTTCCTTTGATCTGGTTCGCCGCGCTGGGGGAAACCTTCGCCAGCTTGTTCACGGCACCGAGGAGATCGTCGGCCTTGTCCTGAAGGTCCTTTGCGGTGGATGCTGCGGCCTGGCTGCGATCCTTGTTCGCTTTCAGAGCGGCTTCATAGGCTTCTCGCGCGACCTTTAAATCGTTCCTGGCCTCTGCGATCGTCGCCCGCGTTTCTTCCGCCTTCTTGCGGGCCGCTTCGAATTCCCCGCCGGCCAGAGGGCTTTTGCACATGCTCTCGATGGTCTCGCAGCTCTTTGCGTATGTCTGGTACGCGGCAGCGAACTTCTTCTGCTCGGACTCGGGCAGATTGTCGGGGTACGGGATGCTTTGCGGCATCTTGGGCTCGCACGCCGGAAGCTTCTTCACGCCATAGCCACTTACCAGGCTCACTCTATGCACCTGGTTCCGGCCGACTTCGGCTTTCAGACTTATCTTGCAATCACTGGCGTTCTGCAAATCCAGCATGTTTCTGGTTCCGAGAGCCAGCTCCATCTTCTGCAGCGCATCCTGATAGTGGTGCGCGACGCTTTGATCACTGGCCGCGAGATCGAGGACGGCGAGCGTCGCGACGAGCCTGGACCGGGCTTCGATGGCGTTGACCTCTTCCTCGAGCAACCTGGCCAGGTTTTCCTGCTCGATCTTGCTTATCGCCGCGATGTCGACCGTATCAATGCTCTTTCTTGCGGTCGTGGCGACCGCCGCGCGGTCGGCGTTGTGCAAATACATGCCCTGACAGCCTCCGATCCCAATGCACCAGGCCGCAACCGCGAGACGGGCGAGACGGCGGAGCACGTCGAAGGGCGGCATATCAAGTTCTCCTTTCCAGTCTTGCCCGACGGATCTTGTACTGTTTCATTCGTGCAACGCCTCGATCACCTTCGGGATTAGAGCAACAATCTTGAACAGCGCTCTGGCGGGCCCGGTCGGCTGCGTGCTGTGCTGCTCCCAGTTTTGCAGCGTGCGCAAGTTCAATCATGGTCGCGGCAGAAATCAGCCGTCATAGTCGTGTAATTGGGGAAACTGGTTCACACAATTCTTGAGCTCAAGCGAACTGAACTCGGAAGGGTCAAATCGCTCGAGCCGTCCCAAAAGGTTGGTAAGTTGTGGCGACTGTAGCCCGCAATTATTGGAGCTGCGCACTTTCCCGACTCCTCCTGACGATAAATCACGCGCTCGCCGGCGCCCATGCGAGCGAGTACTCGTGATGCAAGCCTCCCAGCACCGATTTCTCGAGCACGAGCGCGCCCGCCGCCAATCGATGTCGGAATTCGGACTTCGGGAATACTGCCGCTTCGTGCGGCGGATCCGGTACGCCAGGCCCGAGCGCGCTGTGACAACGTCCTCTGTTGTAATGGGCAGTCCACTCTTTCAGAATCGAGCGAAGATGCACCTCAGACATCGGGATCACCCAATCAAGGCATTCCCGCCGAATCGCCCCGATCACGCGCTCGCAGATCGAATTTGCTTTCGGACTCGCTACCGGTGACCGTAACGCCTCCAGCCCCAGCGCTTTGATCGAATCGTCTAGTTGCTTGGAGAAGATCCGATCCCGATCGTGGACTAGGTGCCGGTGGTTGCCATCTTCACCGACCACCTCCCGCAACTGCTGGAGCGTCCAGTCCGCGCTCGGGTGCATCGTCACGTTCACGTGTACCAGTTGGCGCCTCCCGTGCTCGATCACCACAAAGACGTACAGCATCCGGAACGTCGCAGTCACGACAACGAAGAAGCCGCACGCCAGAACAGCCCTCGCATGATACTTCAAGAATATCGACCATCGTTGATCACCGCGAGGCATGCCCGGTGGTTGCTTCGGCATGTACTTGCCCACGGTCCGAGGAGAGACTCGAATCCCGAGCTTGACCAACAACTCATTGGCAATTCTCTCCTGGCCCCATAGCGGGTTCTCTGAGGCCATCCTACGGATCAGCCTTCGCAGTTCTGGCGGAATAGGCGGCCGACCCGCCCTACACTTCCACCGCCAGAAAATCCGTCAACCGAGTCAGTGCCAGCGAACGATGCTCGACGGTCGCACGTTGACCACCGCCTCGCGCCATTCGAAGAGCCGGGAGAACACCGCGAGGCTAACGCGAGTCACGTGATCTACACGTCGAGGCTTGATGCCCCTCTCGATAAACCGAGCCAGTTGTCTGCGAAGGACCAGATTCTCAGCGCGGATCGCACTGGACGAGCGCAAGAACAGGCCGCCCAGCTTCAGGACATCGGCGAGTACGCCAACAATTGCGCGCGCCAATTGCGACATGCGCTGAGCATGCCAGATTCCGCCCACGCCTGCAGCCGCTCAATACCGGAAAATCCCCGGCGCGAATTTCTGCGCACCACAGCGGTTCCTGGCCCGATCGAGGTTGCCCGCCGCCGTAAAGGCGCCAGACAGATCGGCAACGCACGCAACGGTTTGCGCTCCCGGGTTGCCATGATGAATAGACTGGTGAAGGCCGCGTTATCCCTCGGTACCCTTGAAAATGAATGTGAACTTCGGCGTACGCGAGCCGTCCGTGTCGTTGATGTTTTCGTTGGCCAATTCGGTGATGTCGGGATGCTGCCTGATAGCCGGCGAGAGCAGCCCGGTCAAAGATCCGCTCGCGACGATGCGAATTGCCGCTCGCGCCGGGATCCTCGCACACGGAGTGAAACGAGCCGACACCGCCGCCGATCGGCCCCGTACGAAAATGCGATGACATACTTCGCATCGAAGCCTCCTCCATCGGGTTAACATGGTTTTTATGCGGTTCCGATCATTGAAATATTGTTCTAATTTATGGAGCAATCTACGCTGCAATGTTTCACGTGGAATGTCAAGGGTCAGTCCTTGACATCCTTCCTACGGCCGCTATACTTTCCACGCGCGCCTCGAATGGCCGGGAGAAGCACTCGGGCGTCGCGCCCGCTCGGTCAACAGGAGGATGTCATGCAACGCTCATTCATCGCGGGCGTCGCGTTCGCCGCGGTCTCGTTCGCTTCGCTACCCGCCAACGCGCAGGAAGCCTTCAAGATCGGCAATCTCTCGCCGCTGTCCGGCCCGGCGGCTGCGTTCGGCATCGGCATCAACCGCGGCATCGAACTCGCCGCCGAGGACGTCGGTACGTTCACCGTTGCGGGCAAGCAGTACAAGATCGAACTCGTGCCGTATGACACCTCACTCGATCCCGGCAAGACCGTCGCAGCGCTCAACCGCGCCATCCTGAACGACAACGTCAAATACGGGTTCATCCTCGGCTCGGCCGTCCACGGCGCGGTACTGCCGATCATCCGGCAGAACGGCTTCTTCGACATCTTCATGGGCGCGCTCGGCAAGGAAATCACCAACGCAGAGAACCCCACCGTCTTCCGGTTCATGGCCTCCTCCGACCAGCTCTACTACACGTTCACGCCGGAGATCTACAAGAAGTTGAACGTGAAACGCGTTGCCTTCGTCGGGCCGAACAACGACCTCGGCCGCTCCGACGTGCGCGTACTGAAGGACGTCGCGACCAAACTGAAGGGACAGGGCGTCGAATTCGTCGGCGAGGAACTGGTCGACATCAACGCGAAGGACTTCCAGGCGGCGCTCCTGCGCCTGCTGGCAAAGAACCCGGACGTCATCGACACCAATGCGTCGCCGACCGGCACGGTGGGCCTCGTCGTCAAGCAGGCGCGCGAGCTCGGCTACAAGGGCTACTTCATCAGCTCGACCGCCGTGCTGGAGGCGAAGGCGCTAGTGAACATCGCGGGCAAAGGTGCGGACAACATCATCGCGTACCGCATCTGGGCGAAGCCGCCGACCAAACTCTTTGAAGAGCTCGCCGCCCGCCACGAGAAGAAATACAACGAAGCCACGCTCGGTCTGGTGTGGGAGGCTTATGCCGCCACGCGCTGGGTGGTGGAGGCGGTGCAGAAGGCGGGCACGTTCGACACGAAGAGAGTCGCCGAACAGCTCGCCGGCTCCACCTTCCAGTTCCATCCATACGGTCCCGCCACCTGGGGCGGCGATAAGACCTACGGCGCTAAGCGCCAGATCCAGACGCCGCTCCCCGCCTCGATCATCAAGGACGGAAAGTGGGAGCCGCTCGACGAGAGGATGAGCACGCTCGAGTGACGGCGCAGCACCATGGGAGCCGCCAGCCGGCTCCCGCCTTTGCCCCTTTCCCCTTCCCCCTTCTTGCGCGATGAGCTTCGCGCTCATCGCGCAGGGCATCGCCATCGGACTGGTCAACGGCGCACTCTACATCCTCACCGCGCTCGGCCTCACGCTGATCTACGGGATTCTCCACATCGTCAACTTCGCGCACGGCGAGATCTACATGCTGGGCGCGATGCTGGTGTATGTTTTCTTCGTGGTGCTGCAGTGGCCGCTCGGCCTGGCGTTGGCGGCGATCGTCGTGCTGGCCGCGCTCGCCGGCCTCGCGGTCGAGCGCGGGGTCTTCCGCAACCTGCGGGGGCAGTGGCTGCAGCTGCTTGTGGCGAGCGTCGGCATCTCGCTCATCATCCAGTCTCTTTCATGGATCGCATTCGGCGCCCAGGAGAAGACCGTGCCGTCGGTGCTGCCGGGCGTGCTGGTCCTCGCGGGCGTCCGCATGTCGATCGAGCGACTGGCCGCAGCGGGCATCGCACTCGTGCTGGTGGTCGGCCTCTACTGGATCGTCTATCGCACGAAGATCGGGCTCGCGATGCGTGCGATCGAGGATGACGAAGAGACCGCGCGCATGCTCGGCGTGAACTCGGATCGCGTGGCCGCGATCGCCGTCGCACTCGGTTTCGTGCTCGCGGCGCTCGGGGGTGCGTTCGTGGCACCGATCTATTCGATCAATCCCGGCATGGGGCTTGAAGCGATCCTCATGTCGTTCATCATCATCGTCATCGGCGGACTGGGCAGCATAACGGGCACCGTGCTCGCGGGGCTCCTGATCGGCATGCTGGAGTCGATCGGCGCGCTCGCCCTCGGCGCCGAGGCTGCGCACGTCCTCGTCTTCGTGGCGATGATCGCGGTGCTGATCCTGCGGCCGCAAGGGTTGTTGGGGCGGGCGTGAGCGGCTTGCGCATCCCCGTTCTTCTCGCGGCGGTCGTCCTGCTGCCGTTCCTCGCGACGCCCTACGCACTGCACGTCGCGATCGTCGTGCTCTTCAACGTGACCTACGCCGCCGCGCTGTACGCCGTGCTGCGCATGGGTTACCTGTCGCTCGGCCATGCGGGCTTCATCGCGCTCGGCGCATACACCTGCGTGATCCTCTCGGTGCGGCTCGGCGTATCGCCGTGGCTCGGCATACCGGCGGGTGGACTGGTCGCGGGCCTCTTCGCCTGGGGCCTGGGTGCGCTGACGCTGCGGCTGCGCGGCATCTACTTCTCGCTGGCGATCTTCGCGTTCGGCGAGATCGTCACCGCGTTCTTCCGGGCGTTCGACTGGTTCGGCGGGCCAGCGGGCATCCCCGGCGTGCCGCGACCGAGCTTCTTCGGCACGCCGCTCGCGAGCCACTTCGCGTTCTATTGGCTGGTCCTCGCGGTCGCGGTGCTCGGCATCGGTGTCCTTTACCGACTCCAGTACACGCGGTTCGGCGCCGCGCTGCTCACGCTCAAGACCGCCGACACCGAGCGTCTCGCCGAGAGCGTGGGCATCCCGGCCGTGCGCTACAAGACCGCCGCGTTCGTCGTCTCGTGCGTCGCCGTGGGAATGATGGGCGCGGTGCATGCGCAGTACCTCATGTTCGTGAATCCGCAGGTGTTCACGTTCTTCACATCGACTGACCTCGTCGTCTACGCGATAATCGGCGGCCTCGCCAATTTCTGGGGGCCGATTCTGGGCGCGGGCCTTCTCACTGCGCTCGGCGAGCAGCTGTTCTCGGTCGGATACTGGAAGACGCTTGTCTACGCCGCGATCCTGATGATCGTGATTCTGCTCCTGCCGGGCGGGCTGGTGGACCTGCCGCGCCGGCTGCGCGGTCGTCGCAAACCCGCGCCCGCCGCGATCGCGGAGGCACGGTGACCAAGGTCCTCGATGTCCGCGGCATCACCAAGCGCTTCGGCGGGCTCACCGCTCTGGCGGACGTCTCATTCGACGTGAGCTCGGGAGAACTGATCGCGCTCGTTGGCCCCAACGGCGCCGGCAAATCCACGCTCTTTAACACCATCGCCGGTGTGTTCCCACCGACCTCGGGGCAGATCCTCCTCGAGGGCGTCGACGTCACCGGCAAGTCGAGTCATGCCCTCGCGCGACTCGGCGTGGCGCGCACTTTCCAGCTGGTGACGCTCTTCCCCGAGATGACGGTGCTCGAGAACGTCGTGCACGGGCTGCACCGGCACACGCGGCTCGCGATCCTCGGTGGCCTGCTGAACCTGCCCAGCTATCGGGAGGACGAGCGGCGCGGAGCGGCGCGTGCCGAGGCGGTGCTCGCGCTCCTCGGCATCGCGGGACACAAGCGCGAGCGCGCGAGCGAGTTACCGCTGGGCATCGCGAAGTTGCTCACCGTGGCGATCGCGCTTGCCACCCAACCGAAGCTCCTCCTCCTCGACGAGCCGGCCGCGGGCCTCTCGCACGAGGAGGCGACGCGCATGATGGACCTCGTCTCCACCGAGGTCCGCAAGCGCTGCACCGTCGTCCTCGTCGAACACAACATGCGCATCGTCGGGCGCTACTGCGACCGCGCCGTCGTTCTCCAGTTCGGCAGGAAGATCTACAACGGCCGCGCCGACGGCCTCGTGAAGGACGAAGCGGTCGTAAACGCCTATCTCGGCGTCGCGGAGATGGACTGATGGACGACGCACTGCTTCACGTGCGGGACGCCGAGGTCCGCTACGGCCAGGCGCGCGCCGTGAACGGTGTGACGCTCGAGGCGCGGCGCGGCGCGATCACCGCGATCGTAGGTCCGAACGGGGCGGGCAAGTCGTCGCTGCTAAAGGCAATCTCGGCGCTCGTCCCGCTTGCGGCAGGCACGCTCTCCTTCGACGGCGCGCGCATCGACATCCTCAGTTCCCGCGAGATCGGCGCCCTCGGCATCGCGCACGTTCCGGAAGGACGGCGCATCTTCGCGAAGATGTCGGTCGAGGAGAACCTGCGATTGGGGGGCTATCTGCGCAAGAACGAGCGCGAGACGCGCGAGACAATGGAGCAGGTGTTCACTGCCTTCCCGCGCCTGCGCGAGCGCATCCGCCAACGCGCCGGCAGCATGTCAGGCGGCGAGCAGCAGATGCTCGCGATCGGCCGCGCCCTGATGGCCGCACCGAAGCTCGTGATGGTGGACGAGGTGTCGCAGGGGCTCGCGCCGGTGGTCGTGCAGGAGGTATACCGTCAGCTCACTTCGATCGCCGAACGCGGCGTGACGGTGCTTCTGGTCGAGCAGAACGCGCGCCTCGCGTTCAAGCTCGCCTCCTTCGTCTACGTGATGGAACAGGGCCGCGTGGTCGCCGCGGGTCCGACCGCAGAGGTTGCCGCGAGCGAGCACGTGCGCAACGCGTATCTAGGGGTCGGCTGAGCATGAAGCCTGCCGTCCTCTACGAACCCGACGGCGTGATCGGCTACGTGACGCTCAATCGCCCGGACGTGCTGAACGCCATGGACGACCGTCTGCTTGCGGGGGTGACGGCTGCGCTTGATGCAGCACATGCCGACACGACCGCGAAGGTCGTAGTCCTGCGCGGCGCGGGCCGCGTTTTCTGCGCCGGTGGCGACGTAAACGACATGCCGCGGCGGCGCACGGATGACGAGTACCGGGCCACGCGCCTGCCGATCGAGCGATCGATCGCACGCGCAGTGCGCCAACTCGAAAAGCCGCTCATCGCACAGATTCACGGCGCGGCGATCGGCGGCGGCTGCGCGCTCGCCGCTTTGTGCGACCTGCGCGTCGCGGCGGCAGGCACGAAGTTCGGGCTGCCGGAGGTGAAGTTCGGGACCACCGCGAGCCTGGGCGGCATCTACATGCTCACCCGGATCGTCGGACTCGGGCGCGCGTTCGAGCTGCTGTATCTGGGTGACAGCTTCGACGCGGAGCGCGCCCTCGCGTTGGGACTCGTCAATCGCGTCGTGCCGCCCGATGCCCTCGCCCGCGAGACCGCGACAATGGCGTGCGCGATCGCCGACAATTTCTCGGCCGAGCTTGCGCTCACCCGCGAGGCGATCCTCCGCGGCCTCGATCTCGACTTCGACACCGCCGCCAACCTCGAGACCGAAGCGGCGATGCGCGCCCATCTCGGTGGCGATATCGAAGCGGGCTTCGCGCGCGCCCGCGAGCGCGGCCGCGGCAAGGGAGACGCGAAGTGAGCCGCGCGGCGGCGGCGCGCACGCTTGGCGAACTCGTCGATCGAGCCGCCGAGGCGCTCGGCTCACGCGAAGCGGTCGTCTTCGGGAGCGAGCGTCGCTCGTTCGCGCAGGTCCGGGACGACGTCATTCGCACCGCTAAGGGCTTCCTTGCTCTCGGCGTGCAGCCCGGCGAGCACGTCATGCTGTTCATGCCGAACGGCCTCGAGTGGATCCACGCGTTCTACGGCCTCGCCAGGATCGGCGCGGTGCTGGTGCCGATCAACACGCGCTTCCGCACCGTCGATCTCGATTACGTGCTGGGGCAGTCGGAGGCGACCACGCTCGTGATCGCACGCGAGTTCGGCGGCGTGGACTACCTCGCGATGGTGCGCGAACTGGTTCCCGAGATCGACCACGCGGCCGAGGGACTCGCGAGCGCACGCTTCCCGCAATTGCGCCGGGTGGTTGTTCTCGGCGACACGGCGCCCGCCGGGGCGCACGACTGGGCGCGGCTGCTGGCTTCCGGCGAACACGTCGCCGGCGCGGCGCTGCGATCGCGCGAGCAGGCGGTCGATCCCGCGGCGCCCGCGCTCATGCTGTACACCTCGGGAACCACCGGCTCGCCGAAGGGCGCCATGCATTCGCATGCGATGATCCGTACCGTCGCCGACGGTGCGAACCGCCTCGGCATCACATCGCGCGACGCGATCCTGCTCTTCCTGCCGCTCTTCCACAGCATGGGGCTCTACCTCGGCGGCATGCTGTTCCTCGTCGCGGGGGCGCGACTCGTCCTGATGGACCGCTTCGATGCGGGCGGCGCACTGGAGCGGATCGAGCGCGATCGGGTCACCTTGCTCCTCGGCTTCGACACGCACTACTTCGACCTGCTCGAACACCCGGCCTTCCGCACGCGCGACCATTCGAGCGTCCGGCTCGGGATGGTTCCGGCCGGCGCTGCGAGCGTGGAGCCGATCGCGCGCCGTGTCAACCGCGAGCTCTGCCGGAGCTTCAGCGGCTACGGCAGCTCGGAGTGCGGCACCGGCATCGCGCTCACCTTCATCGACGCGCCCGAGGACGAACGCTGCCTCGGCTCAGGCTTCCCGATGCCCGGCTACTCGTACCAGACCCGCGATGCGGAGACCGGCCGACCCACCCCGCCGAACGTCCCCGGCGAACTCTGGGTGCGCGGCTACGGCGTGATGCTCGGCTACTACGGGAAGTCTGAAGAAACCGCGAAGGCATTCGACGTCGACCGCTGGTTCCGTACGGGCGATATAGCCGTGATCGACGCAGACGGCTTCCTTCGCTACGCGGGCCGCTACAAGGACATGCTGAAGGTTGGCGGCGAGAACGTCGATCCGACCGAGGTGGAGGCGTTCCTCGAAGGTCATCCGAACATCGCGCAGGTGAAGCTCGTTGGCGTCCCCGATGCGCGACTCGGCGAAGCACTGGTCGCGTGCGTGATCCCGCGCGAAGGACGCGGCATCTCGATCGAGGACGTGCGCGCTTTTTGCACCGGAAAGATCGCGAGCTTCAAGATGCCACGCCGAGTCGTGACGATGGACACGTTCCCGATGACCACGACCGGAAAGGTCCAGCGCGCCGTGCTGCGGGAAGAGGTGATGCGCCGACAAGCCTAGTCTAGGCGATCCGGCGGAAAAGCGGCGACGGCTCAGCCGTGGCCTCGAGCGCACCGCGCCGCTTGCTGGCGGGCAGGACCGTCTGAATGCCCCACGAATAGCTTCTGTCGCGCTCCGATGACAACGGGTAGTTACTTCTAGAGAATCAAGGCAGCCTTAGGTCATCACTTCTTCGAGTTCGTACGCGCTAACGAATCGCCGACAGACCAAATCTCACACGAAAACCGATATGGATGGAAGGGCGACGAGGCATTCACGCGCTGCGGCGATCTCGTCGGCGGCCGGGCCGTCTGCAACAACACCGAGGACGTTTATCGCTTCGTCGAGCTTCTGAAGGAGCGCTCGCCGGGCGATTACGGCGCCTTAGAAGTGCAAGATTGGATCGCAAAACCCAACGAGCGCGGATATCGGGCGCTCCACGTCAATTTCCGGCTGAACGTGAGCGACAGCGTTGCGCCGGACCTGCTCCCTTGTGAGCTGCAGATCCGTACGCGGCTCCAGGACGCGTGGGGCGAGCTTACGCATGACGACATCTACGAGCAGCCTGAACTTCCAAAAGATCTCCAGGCGCGCGGCGCCGACCTCGCGGAAGTCCTGGCGGCTGCCGACAAAATCGCCAGCGACATCCGCAGGAGCGCCGTTCAGGAAGCAACCGCGCCCGAGCAGCGGCCTGACCTCCGCACAGTAAGCGCAGGCAGTCTAGCGTTCGTGTTCAGGGAGATATTCGGCGGATCGCCGCCCGACTATGTGGTACGGCAGGCGCTGAACGTTTGCGAGGAGCTCGAGATTTCATGTCTGGCGCGGTTGGCGCTGTCCCGGAATTTGCTGAACGGATGAGTTGAACGTGGCGGCTCCTTTCGCGTGCATGTGGTATGCAGGCACTCGCCAAAGCAAAGAAAGAAGCCACCATGAAGAAGTCTCTCACGAAGTTGATTGCAGTCCCACAGTGTTCGTTTGCAAGGGTTGTTCCGGTGTCGGTTCCGCCGCTGGCGGCGGTGCTCTCGGATGTGAAGAGCGCTTTTTTCGGCCTGTGCGTTCAGGCCGGCAAGGAAGTGCTGGGCGCGACGATGAAAGCCGACCGGGTGCAGCTGTGCGGTCCGAAAGGGCGTCCCGATGCGCAGCGTCAGGCGCTGCGCGGCGGACATACGCAGAGCTGGGTGACGCTGGGCCGGCGACGGGTGAAGATCCATATTCGAATGACTGCTTTCGGCCGGAAGCAGACCGTGGCGGCTGACAGCTACGCTGTGCGCGAATTCGCTATAGCGCGACGGCAGCGGCGCTCTGGCGACGCAGCGTGCGTAGCGCCAGCACCAAGACGATCACGGAGCAGCAGGCGATACCCGCCAGCATCGGCAGTGGCGTGCCGTCGGCGAACGGGGCGACCACTGCAACAGCTACTGCGCCGCCGGCGAAATCGCGAACTGCCTTCGCGGCGCGATTCAAACAACTGGCGGGAGCGACGCCGCTCGACTATCTCAGTGGTTGGCGGATGACAGTTGCGCGCAGTGCGCTGAAAAACAGCGACGAAGCCATCACCGACCACAAGCCGCTCGACCGCGCGAGCCACACCTTTCCCGAGAATGGATCAGCCGACTTCATAGGGAAAACCGGCGCCTTGGTACACCCCGGGACACGCCCGATTCGAGCGTGCGACCCCGCGGTTCGCAGCCATCGCAGTACGAATGGGCACCTGATTTACCCGGCGCCAAATCGCTGGCGCGGCACTATCCAGTCAATGACCCGTCGTTGCATCCTCAGACCCAATCGTTTAAACTTATGTTTAAACATTGCTTCATACACGGCGCCTTAAGGAGTTGACATGACCGAAGCGGTTCTTGATATAAAGCAGTGGGGCAACAATCTCGGTGTCCGGTTGCCCGCGGCAGTAGCGCGTGAGGCACATCTGCATGCCGACCAGCGCGTCCGCGTTTCGGTGGAAGGCGGTCAAGTGGTGATCAGACCGGTTACTGATGTACATCTGACGCTGGAACAACGACTGGCTCGCTTCGATCCAGCACGTCACGGAGGCGAAGTCATGGCCGCGGGCCAAGACCTTGGAGCCGAACGTTGGTAGCGAGAAGGCGATCTTTACCCGCTAAACGCGGCCTTTGGGTACCGGATCGCGGTGGCATCATCTGGATCAATTGCAATCCCCAAGTAGGGCGGGAAATGCGGGATGTCCACCCGTTTCTGGTGCTCTCGCCGCGCATCTTCAACGAGAAGACTTCGCTGGTGATCGGGTTGCCGATGACAACGGCGGAATACAACGCCGACAATCCCTTTGCCGTGGCAGTCGGAAAGGCTGCGGGGCGCAAGGCCGCAAAGATCAGCTATGTTCTCTGTCACCAGCCTAAGTCCTTCGACTGGCGTTTGCGCGGTGCCAAGGCCCAACCATTGGGGTCGCTGTCGGAGCCGCTGTTCGTGCAGGTCTGTGAGCGGCTGAACCAGATCATCGCGCTGGGTTGACCGGTGGAGAGCTTTGCGATCCTACTAAAGTGTCCGAAATAAAGAACCCCTGGCGAATCTGCATCGCTCCGATGATGGACTGGACCGACCGGCACTGCCGCTACTTCCTGCGCCAGGTCGCGCCGCGCGCGCGGCTCTACACCGAGATGCTCACCACCGGGGCCCTGCTTCACGGCGACGCCCCCAGGCACCTGGACTTCGATCCCGCCGAACATCCGGTAGCACTACAACTCGGCGGCAGCGAGCCCGATGACCTCGCGCAATGCGCACGCTTTGCCGCGCAATGGGGCTACGACGAAATCAATCTCAACATCGGCTGCCCCTCGGAGCGCGTGCAGCACGGATCGTTCGGCGCCTGCCTGATGGCGGAGCCGCCGCTGGTTGCCGATTGCGTGCGCGCGATGCGCGGGGCTTCCCCGCTGCCGGTGACCGTGAAGCACCGTACCGGCGTGGACAGAAATGAATCCTACGAATTCATGCGCGATTTTGTCGCGACGGTTGCCGGTGCGGGCTGCGCCACCTTCATCGTGCACGCGCGCAATGCGTGGCTGAAAGGCCTCTCGCCGAAGCAGAACCGCGAGGTGCCGCCGCTCAATCACGAATTCGTCTACCGCCTCAAGCGCGAGTTGCCGCAACTCACTATCGTGATCAACGGCGGAATCTCCACCTGGTCCCAAATTGAAACCCACCTGGCGCAGGTCGACGGCGTGATGCTCGGCCGCGCGGCGTATCACGACCCCTGGCTGCTGGCGCGCGACGGCGGGCCGGCTGAACGGGCGGTCGTCGTCCGGGCGATGCACGCATACGCGCAGCGCGAATGCGCGCGCGGCACGGCGCTGCGCCACATCACGCGGCACATGCTCGGCCTCTACCACGGCACCTTGCGTGCGCGACGCTGGCGCCAGTTGCTTTCGGACGCGAAACGCCTCGCCGCAAATGATCCGGAGCTGCTGCTCGAAGCGCTCGATGCGGTCGAGGCCGAACGGCCGCTGGCCGCCGCTGCATGAGGGTGTTCGTCGCCGGCGCCACCGGCGCCGTCGGCCGCAGGCTGCTGCCGCTCCTGCTCGAGGGAGGACATGAAGTCATCGCCGCGACGCGTCGCCCGGAAGAACTGGCAAAGCTCGGTGTGCCCGGCGTGCTGCTCGATCTGCTCGATCGCGACGCAGTGCTGGCTGCGGTCCGCAACGTGCAGCCGGACGCCGTCGTGCACCAGGTCACCGATCTCGCCAACCGGGACCTGGAAGCCAACGCGCGCGTGCGCATCACGGGTACACGCAACCTGGTCGACGCCGCCCGCAGCGCGGGCGTGCGCCGGATGATGGCGCAAAGCATCGCGTTCGCCTATGCCCCGGGACAGGGCCCGGCACCCGAATCCGATCCGCTGCACCTCGACGCACCGCCGCCGCGGAGACGGACGGTCGAAGGGGTGGTCGCGCTCGAGAAGGTCGTGGCCGAAATGCCCGAGGGCGTGATCCTGCGCTACGGTACGCTCTATGGCGAAGGCACCTGGTACGCACCGGACGGAGCGGTGGCCGAATCGGTGCGCGCCGGCCGCCTGCGCGCAACTTCCGGTGTCACCTCGTTCCTGCATGTGGACGACGCCGCCCACGCCGCGGTGGCCGCGCTCGACTGGCCGGCGGGTGTCGTGAACATCGTCGACGACGAGCCGGCGCCGGGCACTGAATGGGTCCCGTACCTGGCCGCCCTGCTCGGCGCGCCTCCCCCGCCGCGCACCGGGCGCGCCGAACCCTGGGAACGCGGCGCGACCAACGCCCGCGCGCGCAACGAGCTCGGCTGGACGCCCCGCTGGGCCAGTTGGCGAAACGGATTCTGCAAGCTGTTCGGCTGAAGTACCATTCGCCACACCCTGTCCCAGGAGCCCGCCATGACCGCCAAACTGAAATCCGTCAAATCGCCCTCGGTGCGCGACCGCGTCAGCAAGGAGGAATGGCAGGCGCGCGTGGACCTCGCCGCCGCGTACCAGCTGGCTGCGCTATTCAAGTGGACCGACCTGATCTACACGCACTTCTCGGCGCGCGTGCCGGGTAGCGAGGATTTCCTGATCAACGCCTACGGCCTGATGTTCGACGAGATCACCGCTTCGAACCTGGTGCGTATCGACCACCACGGCAAGGTGATCGACGACCCGACGGGTCTGGGCTACAACGCAGCGGGCTTCGTGATCCACGGCTGCGTGCACGAGGCGCGCCCCGAGATCAACTGCGTGATCCACACCCACACCCGCTCCGGCGTCGCGGTGTCGGCCCAGAAATGCGGCCTGCTGCCGATCAGCCAGCACGCGATGCGCGTGTACGGCATGCTGACCTATCACGATTACGAAGGCATCGCGCTGGACATGGACGAGCGCACGCGCATGGCGGCGGGCCTCGGCAAGACCTCCAAGGCGATGATCCTGCGCAACCACGGCCTGCTCGCCCTCGGCGAAACCGTGCGCGAGGCCTTCGAGGTGATGTACTACCTCGACTGCGCCTGCCAGATCCAGGTCGACGCGCTCGCGGGCGGGCGCGTCGAGGTCGGCCTGATTTCGGAGCAGGCGGCGAAGACGGCTTTCGAGCAGTTCGAGCGCCCGAACCGGTC
>JADGRQ010000057.1 GCA_017880775.1 Burkholderiales bacterium
TCGAGATCGGTGAGATTGATTGCGAGATTGGGGGCCGAGACCTCCACCAGCGTCACGCCGAGCTGCTTCGCCGCTGCCCGGAACTGCTTCAGTTCCTCGTGGCAGCTGTCGTAGAGGGCCTTGTCGTAGAGCACCGCAATGCGCGTCGCTCCGGGTGTCGCCTCGCGCAGCAGTTCCAGGCGCTTGCCGGTCAGTTCGGCGCTGGCCGTGGTCACGCCGGTGATGTGCTTGCCGGGACGCGCGAGCGAGCGTGCGTAATCGACCGCAACCGGATCGGTGACGGTGGCGATCACCGTAGGAATGCTGCGGCTCGCGTACCACGCGGCGTCTGCCGCCGCCTTGGAGGGCGTGAACAGCACGTCCACCTTGAGCGCGGCCAGCTCGCGTGCTTGCTCGGCCAGGCGCCGCTGGTCGCCAAAGGCCACGCGACGCTCGATGACCAGGTTCTTGCCTTCGACATAGCCGTCCGCGCGCAGGCCGTCGACGAACGCTTTGGAGGTGGTTTCGCTGTAACGCCCCTTGTCGGTCCACTCCAGCCAGCCGACGCGCCAGACTTTGTCCGGCTGTTGAGCAACGGAGGCAAGCGGGGCGGCTCCGAGCGCGAGGAGTGCGATTACCGTGTCACGCCTGTTCATCTGATCCCCCTACGGATCATGCCCGAAGCCGGCTGACATTGAACGTTTTCACCGGCCGCCCCAAACCCTTGAGGCTCAACTCCCCGACCATTTCGGACTCGACCAAATCCTCGACCTTGGCGAAAACCCGCTGCGAGACGAGGATCTGGCCCGCGCCTGCTTCGCCGCACAGCCGCGCCGCCACGTTTGTGACATTGCCGATTGCGCCGTAGTCCCAGCGCCCTTCGAAACCGATCGCGCCCAGCGTTGCGTAACCTTCCGCGATGCCGATCCCCATGCCGAGATCGTAGCCGCGCTTCTTCCAGTTTGAGACCAGCTCGCCGAAGCGCGTCTGCATTTCAAGCGCCATCCGGACCGCGCTCGCCGCCGGATTCTCGAGTGGCACCGGGTCGTTGAAGAAAATCATGATGCCGTCTCCGGCAAATCTTTCGAGCGTCCCCTGGTGAGCCATGATCAGCCGCCCCATCTCGGCGTGGTATTCGCGCAGCACGCCCATGACTTCTTCCGGCTCGGCGGTCTCGGTGAACGCGGTGAAACCGCGCAGGTCGAGAAACACCACGGTGATCTCGCGGCGGTGGCTCATCAGAGGGTCTTCGCCGACTCCCGCCAGGATCAGGTCCGCAACCTGGGGCGACAGGAAGCGCTTCATCCGCCCGAGGCGCTCGAGTTGCGCGACGCCGTCCGCCACGCGCTGTTCCAGGTTCGCATTCAGGTCGGTGAGCTGGTCGTAGAGCTGCTTGATGCGCAGCAGCGACTTCACGCGCGCGAGCAGCTCGGGCTGGTTGATCGGCTTGGTCAGAAAGTCGTCCGCGCCCGCCTCCAACCCCTTGATGCGCTCCTGCACCGGATCGAGCGAGGTGACCATCACCACGGGCAGCACGCCGTTCGCCGGATCGGCGCGGATCGCCCGGCACACCTCGTAGCCATTCATGCCGGGCATCATGATGTCGAGCAGCACGAGGTCGGAGCGTTGCTCGGCGAGCCGCTTGAGCCCCTCCGCGCCGGACGCTGCCGTTGCGACCTGGTAGCCCTTGAAGGTCAGCAGATCGGCAAGAAGCTTGACGTTGGCTGGAGTGTCGTCCACCACCAGAATCTTCGCCGCATCGGTCATGGTTTCTTCTTTGCTAGCACGTCAGCGATCGTCTCGAGAAATTCCTTCAGGTTGATCGGCTTGGAAAGAAAGCCGTCGAATCCGGCGGCGGTGACCTCGCGCCGGTCCTGCGGCATTACCGACGCCGTGAACGCAAATACCGGGATCTCCCGGGTTTCCGGCGCAGCGCGCAGCTTCGCCAGCGCTTCGATGCCGTTCATTCCAGGCAGGTGGATGTCCATCAGCACCAGATCGGGCTTTTGTTCGAGCGCCATCGGGACCCCGGCTTCGGCGGTCTCGGCCACCAGGACGCGGTAGCCCTTGACCCGCAGCACGTCGCCGGCGAGCTTCTGGTTGTACGCATTGTCTTCGACGATCAGGATCAGTTCATTGGCCATGTTGGCGGATGGGAAGCGTGATAGTGAAAGTGGAGCCTTGGCCCGGCGCGCTGCTGACCCGGATCGTGCCGCCGTGTAGCTCGATAAAACGCTTGGTGAGCGCGAGGCCGAGTCCGGTGCCCTCGGCCTTTTTCGTGTAGTCGCTCCCGACCTGCTTGAATTCCTCGAAGATCGCCTCGTGGTCTTCGGCGGCGATACCGACCCCCGAGTCGGCTACGGCGATCTCGACCGCGCTGCCGTTGGGCTTCGCGGTGACGCCGACCTTTCCCCCCTCCGGCGTGAATTTCACCGCGTTCGAGAGCAGGTTCAGCATGATCTGCTTGAACTTGCGCTCGTCCGCGTAAAACGGCCCGAGCGCGGGATCGGTCTGCAAATCGAGCTTGATGCCGTGGCGCTGCGCGCGTTCGCGGACCAGGGTCATCGCATTCTGCAGCGCGGACGGCATGTCGAACTCCGCCAGATCCAGATCCATCCGCCCCGCCTCGATCTTGGACAGGTCGAGGATGTCGTTGATCAGCGAGAGCAGGTGCTTCCCCGACGCGTGGATGTCGTTGGCGTACTCGAGCTGCTTCGGGTTGAGCTCGCCGAAGTAGCGCTCGCCGAGCACTTCGGAAAAACCGATGATCGCGTTCAACGGCGTGCGCAGCTCGTGCGACATGTTGGCGAGGAACTCCGACTTGTGGCGGTTGGCGATCTCGAGCTGCTGGCCTTTTTCCTGGATCTCGCGGAACAACTGCGCGTTCTGGATCGCAATCACGGCCTGGTCCGAGAACGATTTCAGCAGCGCAATCTGCTTGTCGCTGAACGCGCCCGGTTCGGTGAACGACGTCGTGATGCAGCCGATCGCCTCGCCTTCCCGGAGCATCGGCACAATGAGAATGGCTTTCAGACCCGTGAACGCCGCAGCCGCCTTGAACAATTCGGAGCGATTCCCATCCGCCTCCGCATCTGCGATATGGACGATTCGTTTCTCCAGAATCGCCTGGCCGGCGGGGCCCGCTTCCATCAACGGCGCGGGAAATAGCCGGCGCAATTTTTCGCGCTGTTCATCGGCCAGTCCCGTACCGCCGACGTGATGCAATTCCGTGCCGTACACGAGGAACAGCTGCACGCGGGCGTTGTGGATCACCCCGGCGGCAGCCTTCGCGATCGCGTCGAACACCGGCTGCGTATCCTTGACCGAGCTGGCGATGATGCCCAGGATTCCCGAGGATGCGCTCTGGTATTCCAATGCCTCCTTCAGCTCGGCAGTGCGGTCCTCGACCTTGCGCTCCAGGCCCGCGTACGACTCCCGCAGCTTGGTGGCCATGCTGTTGAACTGCTCGGCGAGATCCTGCAGTTCATCGCCGGTATGCACGTCGATTTTCTGGTCGAGATTGCCGGCGCCGATCGCCTCGGCGCCCTCGCGCAGCGCGTTGATCGGGCGCACCATGTAGCGTGCGAGCGCAAGGCTCGCGAGCAGTGAAAGCACGAGCCCCAGCAGCAACAGGATTCCGATGCGGATGAGCGGCGCATACAGCGGTGCGTAGGCTTCCGCGATCGGCTGCTCGACAAATACGGTCCACTCCAGCGGGTCGATGCGGGCGTAGGCGGTGAGCACCTGCCCGCCCGCGCGATCACGCGCTTCGGCTGTCTCCTGCCCTTCGTCGCCTGCCGCGGCCGTCCCGGCGATTGCGCCCCTCACCTGCGGCAGCATCGAAAGGTCGGTCTTCTGCAGCACCAGGCTGATATCCGGGTGCGCGACCAGGTGGCCATCCTTGTCCACGACGTAGGCGTGCCCCTTCTGGCCTACCTTGATCTGCTGGATCACCTCCCAGATGAACTTGAGGTTGACCTCGACCGCAGTCACGCCCGCCCCCGCGCGCCCGGCGCGCATTGCGATCGCCATGTAGGGCTCGGTTTCCTTGCGGAAATACACCGGGCCGAAATAGGTCTTGCCCGTGCGCGCGCCGACGAAGCGCGGGTCCTGCGACAGGTCGCCGCCCGCGCCGAGCACGTCCATTGCCAGGCGCGAGACGCGCACCTGCTCGCGCCCGTCACGGTCGATGAAACTCGCCTCGGTGATCGCGGGCACCTGGCGCAGGAGCTTGACGTAGTCGAAACGCCGCAGCTCGAGCGGGTTCGCGCCCTCCGCGATCTGCGGCAGCGCCGTCCAGCCGATCTGGTGCTCGATCTCGCGCACGAAATTTTCGATGCGCGCGGCCGCGGCAGCCGCCTTTTCACGCTGCAGCGCTATCAGCGCGTTGCGCGTCTCCTGGTACGAGAAATAGATGCTGATGACTCCGCTCGCGCCGAGCGCGACGACGACGATCGCGATGATCGGAACGACGTACTTGTAGAACAGCCGCCGCCGCGGCTTCATTCGATCACCCGATCCGCTCGCAGCAGGATCGCGCTGGGAAGTGGGATCTTGGTCGGCTGCTGGGCCCTTGCGAGCGGCGCTGTGCCGAGCGCGAGAAGTGCGTACAGCGTGTCACGCCTGTTCATTCGATCCCCGTCAGGTCGTCACGAAGCAACTCAAGCACCATTCAACCCTGGTCGCAGGCCAGTCTACGCCCTGAATTGCTGCTTCGGGTCGAAACCAGCCGTTCGCAGTGAATCGATTACAGACACTCGGTACCGCGACCGCAGAGAGATTTGCCCAGACACCTCCGCCCTCGACAGCTGCCCATGCAGCGCGGCTTCAAGTTCGGCGGCCTGGTTGGCGGCCGCGCCGAGGCGAGTTAACGTCCGCTAACGGCCACGACCGGACATGCGCAATCTCATAAAGCGTACGCGGACGGAATAGCTCGGTCCCGGAGCAGCAGCACTGAGTCACCCCATCCACGCGCAGCGGCTGCGCACGCGCTGAGCGGGGCCGCTCAGGCGCGCTTGCGGCCCTCGACGGGCTTGGTCGGCAGTTTCTCCGGCTTGCTCGGACCCCACACGCGGCTGTAGTAGGTGTCGGCGAGCTGCAGCGCGCCCACCGGGTTGTGCGCGAGCACCCGGTCCTTGGTAACCAGCGTAGTGACCAGACCCTGCGAGTAGCGGATGAAAAGGCTGTCGTGTCCCACGCACAGGCCGACGATGACGTTCAGCTCGCAGCCAGCGCGGTTGAGCAGTTCGGCCTGCGAAATTGGGTTGCAGATCGCTTCGAACGTTCCGGGACGGATCTTTTCCTCGTCCTTGAGTCCGATCTCTTCCTTCGGCACGCCGCCGTTCTTGCAGGCGACCGAGGCCACTTCCAGCCCGTGGCTCTCGAGAATGGCGCTGAACACGCGCGACAGGTCGATGAAGCTGATGCAGGTGGCAATGCCGACGCGGCGAAAGCCCATGCGCTTGGCGAAGTGGCAGATCTCCTCGACCCGAGTCCACTTGCAGTAGCCCTCGCTCTCGACCACCGCCGAGACCTGCGCGACGCGCTCGATGAACGGATCGCGCCGGTAGTCCGCCGCGTCGGCGATGCCTTCGGCGTCAACCTTGGAGGGGCAGAATCCGGGGCCTCGCTCGTCGCCCTCTCCCTGGCGGCAGGCGCGCACCGTGCTCGGGCAGTAGGCGCAGCCGGGGGTCTCGTAGGTCGTCATCATCGGTTTCCTGGTGTCATGATCATGCCGACCGAGCCTACGCCCAGACTCCGCGCGCTTCAACCGCGCTGCGCAAACCAAAGCGAGGTTCCCGGCGGGATCGAATCGGGCGCACCTCGATGCGTTAATGTGACTCGTTCCGCCGGCTCGATCGCGGCTTAGGCGACGCGTAGGGGACCGGACACACATCGCGCTGGTGTTCCTTGCCTGAGAACCCGGTCGCAGTACTATCCATCAATTACACGGCTTGGAGAGGGGCCGACACCAGTGAGCGGTAGTGAACTCAAGCAGCGGCTGGTGGCGTTCCTCGCGGCGGACGTGGCGGGTTATTCGCGCCTGATGGCCGCGGACGAGCGCGCGACGGTTGCCTCGCTCGATACGTCGCGCGCAGCGTTCCGGAGCCAGATCGAAGCCAACCAGGGTCGGGTGATCGACATGGCTGGCGACTCGGTGCTGGCGGTGTTCGAGACGGCGACTGGGGCGGTGTTGGCGGCGCTCGCCGTTCAGCAGGAACTCAATGCTTCCGATGGCGCGGTGAGCGAAGACCGCCGAATGAGTTTTCGGATCGGCGTTCACATGGGCGACGTGATCGAGAAGGCCTACGGAACCGTCTACGGCGACGGCGTGAACATCGCTGCGCGGCTGGACTTCTAGGTGCACTGGTGAATCTCCACGGTCACATGGGCCAGTTCAGCGCGGCTGAACCGAAGGCAAAGACTGCGCGAACAGCTGCCATGGGGCACTCCTTGCCCGATGACGCTAATGCGGATTCTTTGGTGCGAGCACCAGTATCACGAAGCTGTCAGGAATCATGGGCGCTCGAGGTTTTGGTTGCTCCGGCGTTGGCGGCGGCGGCGGTGCGAACGATGCAGCGGGTAGATAGATACGATGGGTGGTCGAATCCAAGGCGATGGTCCGGGCGCTTTTTTGTGTGCCGACCGTATCGACAACTGCAAATTGACCCGATTCACTGCTCTTCACGATGGTCACTGTGCCGTCACCGTTTGAACTGAAAGTCAGGTTCAGTTCACGGTCGAACGCCGCCCCATCCACATCGGAGCCGATCGGCAGCTCCTTCATGACGTTTCCGGAGTTTCCATCTATGACAATCATTTTCTTGTTGTGGCAAACGGAAAAGAGTCGGTTTCGTTGCCGATCGATGGCAAGGCCCGTTGGCCGGTCACAGCTTCCAAGGGGCCAGTATTTCGACACAGTGAGGGTAGCTACATCGATGACGGCAATCGAATTCTTGTCCTCGATGTTGACGAATGCCTGTCCACGGCCGTCTGCGACGGCAACCTCGGGCTTGCCCGATACCGCAAGCGTGCCGACTACCCTTCTGGTAGCTGCATCGATCGCCGTGACGTTGGCTGAACGACCGTTGAATGTAAGAACGCGCTTCGAGAAAGGCTCGTAGAGAATCGCATCCGGGTTGGAGCCCGTTACCTTGACAGTCTCGACGACAGCAAACGTATTCAGGTCGAAAACAGTCACGGAATCGCTTCGGCCATTGCTGGTAAACCCGAGGCCGAGGTCCTCCGCGAGTGCGACACCGTGAACGCCCGCCGTCCCCAACAAATCTCCGACTACTTTTCCGGAGCGGGTATCCAGAACTTGAACGTGATCGCCTCGACTGACATACAGACGGTGCCGTTTCTCGTCGACTGAAAGAAAATCCCAACCACCGGTGCCACCAACAGGATACTTGGCGACGACTTCGTAGCTCTCTATCAGCGCCGGCACAGCTTGATTCATCTGTACGCAGCCGCCCGCCATCGCAAGCAACAATGCAGAGACGGTTAGAAAAATCATTTGCATAGTATTTCTCTCAGAAAAGGCACAGCTGCCACCGCCGCCATAGCACTCAGTGCGCGCCGCGCATCATCTTGTGGACGAAGATGTCGACTTCCGTCCGCTCGTCCTCGACGTCGAAAATATCCTCGCTGACGCGATCGTCGCATGTGTCTGCTGCATTGCCCCGCAGCACGGCGTATTCGGCCTCACGCCAGGCGATCGGAAATTCGGGTAATTTTCGGCGGTGAAACATGGTGCGTTTCACGGTTTCCTCTCCCCAAACCGGTTTGCCAGCATCGTCGCAGCATATGGTCGAATCCGGCGGTGATCTGTGCGCAAGCGCACAATACGGCGGCATTTCCCGCAGAGCGCGCTTCACGCGGCTTGATACGCTGGGTGCGATGAAGATCCCGACAAGAATCAATGGGCGCGATGACGCGCAGCGGCCCCTAGCACTTGGGGTATGCGCGCGAATCGGCTTCGTACACCTTGCGAATGAGCTACGCCAATACCGCTGTCTTCACGGTTCAGTCATCCCCTGAATGACCGCTCTGGGCGTCGAAAGCGGCCATTTAGCGGCCAAACGCGCCGAGTCGGAGTTTTCGGACCGCTGCATGCCAACCTTTCCCGAACGTCCGCTTCGCGTCGAAACCAGCCGCTCGGGGGGCCGGGTCCGGGGTCTCCAAGACGTCCAACCAGTCCCCGGATTCATCCTGTCTGGCGCGCCAGACAAAAGAAGGGGTTGCGACTTCGCTGCCCGGTTTCATTTCAGAGGGCGCGTTGCGACAACAACGCCGAGCAAAATCGCGGCAAATCCGGCAGCGTGGAACTCGTGGAACGCTTCGCCGAGAAAGACCATGGCAAGCACGGTGCCAAAAACGGGCAAAAGATGCAGTGTGAATCCGGCCGCGTTCGCGCCAACCACCGCCACGCCGCGATTCCAGCAAATGTAGGCGCCTACGGATGCGGCGAGCCCGACATAGAGCACGCCAGCGGCCTCGCCCGTAGTCGGCCACCGCGGCGGTGCATGCAGCGCTTCCAGTGCAAACGCCGGGGCGAGCAGCGCCAGCCCCGCGACCGAGATTGCGAACAACAAGCTCACCTCCCCCAACCCGGGCGGGCGGCGTTTGAGCAACACGGAGTAGATTCCCCAAACGGGCATCGCGATCAGGATCCAGCCGTCGCCGGATCGGACGTCGAACTGCAGCAGGTTATCGACCTCGCCGCGCGAAACGATGACGAGAATGCCGATGAGCGAGAACAGCATTCCGGCAATCTGCCGTCGAGTTGCGTTCTCGCGCTCGATTGTCCAGGAGCAAAGCAGCATGAACAACGGGGAGGAAGAGTTGAGCAGCACGGCATTGACCGCCGTCGTCGTTCTCAGACCGAGATAGATCAGGCAATGGAACACGACCACACCGGTGAGCGAGAGCAGCGCGAGCAGGCCTGCATGGCGCCGGATTGTGTGGCGCTGTTCCATGAGCTGGGGCAACGCGAACGGTGCAAGGACCAGCGCCGCAATCAGCCAGCGCCAGAAATTGAGCGTGATCGGGTCGAATGCGTCGCGCAGCGCGCGTCCCGCAACCCAGTTACCCGCCCAAAAAAGGTTTGCCAGCGCAAGCAGCGCGAAGGCGATTCTGCGTGTCCGTTTCACGGATACCATTGATCGTGGCGTACGAGCGCTGGAGACTGGAGGTGACGGCATTGTGCCTTGATGTGACTGCGTAGCGAATTGGCAAGGTAAACTCCGGCCCAACCGATGGCCTGCGACCTCCTCATCAAGAACGGCCTGCTGATCGACGGCACCGGGGCGCCGGCGCGGCGCGCCGACGTGGCCATCGCCGGCGGCCGCATCGCCGAGGTGGGCAGCGTCACGGGTGGCGCGAAGCGCGTGATCGACGCGGCCGGCCTCGCCGTCGCGCCCGGCTTCATCGACCCGCACACCCACTACGACGCGCAGATCTGCTGGGACGGTGCGCTGACGCCCTCCTCGTGGCACGGCGTGACCTCGGTGGTGATGGGTAACTGCGGCGTCGGCATCGCACCCTGCCGGCCTGCGGCGCGCGAGATCGCGATGCGCGATCTGGTGAACGTGGAGGCGATCCCATTCGAAGTGCTCAACCAGGGCATCAGCTGGGACTGGGAGAGCTTCCCGCAATACCTGGAGGCCGCCGCGCGGCGCAAGCCCGCGCTCAACCTCGCCTTCCTCGCGCCGCTGACGCCGTTCCGTCACTACGTCATGGGCGAGGCCTCGATGGAGCGCGCCGCGACGCCGGAGGAGACGGCGCGCATCAAGGCGCTGCTTGGCGAGGCGATGGACGCCGGCGCCTTCGGCTTCTCCAGCACGCTGCTCAACCAGCACATGGGCTTCGCCGGCCGCCCGCTCGCCTGCCGCAACGCGAGCCGCGAGGAGCTCAAAGCCTACTGCAACGCGCTGAAGGAGCGCGACAGGGGCGCGATCGAGATCGCGATGACGAAACAGATCGGGGTGATGGACGACCCGGAGCTCGAACTGCTCGACTTCATGCTCGCGGAAAGCGCGCGGCCGATCACCTTCATCGCGATGTTCGACCGCGACGACATCTCCGAGGCGGTGAGAACGTCGCTCGCCAAGGCGGCGCCGATGATCGCGCGCGGCGCGCGGCCGCAGACTTCGCCGCTGCCGCTCACGCGCGAGATCAACATGCGCAACCCGTTCTCGTTCGCCGCCTTCCCGTCGTGGAAGCGCGTGTTCGAGGACAAGTCCAAACAGGCGCAGGCCGCGGTCTACCGCGACCCCGCCTTCCGCGCCCGGTTCCGCGAGGAACTGAAGCGCCCGGCGGCCTTCGCCAACTGGGAGCGCATCACGGTGCACGAAGTGAAGTCCGCGGCGCTGAAGCACCTGGAAGGGCAGACGGTGGCGGAGATCGCGGCGGCGCAGGGCAAGGACGGCGTCGACGCGTTCCTCGACCTTACGCTCGCGGACGACCTGGAGAACGAGTTCACCATGTCTTCGTTCAACACGCGCGTCGACCGCATGGCCGAGATCCTCAACAATCCGGCCATGCTGCTCGGCCTGGGCGACGGCGGCGCGCATCTCGACATGCTGTGCGACTCGGGCTACCCGACCTACGTGCTAGGCACCTGGGTGCGCGAGCGCAAGGTGCTGACCCTGGAGCACGCGGTGCAGCGCATGACTTCCGACCCTGCGGATTTTTTCGGGATCAGGGACCGCGGCCGGCTCGCACCGGGCCTCGCCGCCGATGTCGCGATCTTCGATCCCGCCACGGTCGGCTCGGTGGGGCGCCCGGAGCGGCGCTACGACCTTCCCGGCGGCGCGAAACGCATGGTGATGCGCTCGCAAGGCATCGAATACTCGATCGTGAACGGCGCGGTGACCTGGGAGAAGGGCGCGCTCACCGGGGCCGCGGCGGGAAAGGTGCTGCGCTCCTGAGGGCCGTTCCTTCGTCCTTCCCGGGAAGAACTTATTGCCGCACGGGGTAAAGCCTCAACCCGGGCGCGGCCGCGGCGATGATCGTGAAGTCCTTGTCGTTCTGCAGCAGCACAAGACCGTGTTCCATCGCGATGCGCGCAATCAGGCAGTCGTTGCTACTGCGGGGCGTCTTGCCGGCCCGCCGGCAGGCCTGGTACAGCCGGGCGGCGGCAACGTGCGAAGCCGGCGGATCGGCGGGCGCGTAACAGCACAATCCTTCGAAATACTTTCGCCATTTCTCGAAGCGCGCGTCGGAGTCGGCGCCCTGCAGCACTTCCTGCAGGATGATCGGGGCCACGCCGACGATATCGTCGCTCTTCAGCAGCCCCTTCAAGATCGCGACCTGAGGCGTGTCCGAGCCGCGCAGGAAATCCACCCACACCGAGGTGTCCACCACGTACATCGGCGGGTCTAGCGCGCGCTCTTGTAGTCGTAGTTCTTGCTCAGGCCGCCGGTTCCGAACAGCTCGAGCACCTTCTTCTGTTGACCGCTCTGGACGAACTTGCGCAGCGCGGCGTCCACCGCCTCGCGCTTGGTTCGCACGTTCGCGAGCTTCATCGCCTGCCGCACAAGCTTGTCGTCGAGCACGATTTTGGTTCTCACCATGCACCTTCAGTTTTGCATGGATGGGAAGATCAGCGTCCTGCCCTGCCGTCGGACTGGAGCAAAGCATGCTGCGCCGCATCGGAGACGCGGCGTTCCGCGCGTGTACACTCGCCGCGACCGATGAACCAAGCCCAGAAAGAAGTCAAACCCGAACGCCTGCTCGAAGTCGTCGCGGCGGTGGCCAAGGAGGCGCGGCCGAACGTCGAGCCGCACGTAGCGCTCGACAGCTCGCTGGAAAAGGAGCTCGGCCTCGACAGTCTCGCGCGCGTCGAGCTGGTGCTGCGCCTGGAGCGCGAGTTCTCGATCAGCCTGCCCGAGCGCGCGCTCGCGACGAGCGAGACACCGCGCGACCTGCTGCGTTTCCTGCTCGGCAGCGCGGGCCGTGCGCCGCAGGCCGCGGATCGCAGCGTCGCGAGCCTGGTGCAGTCCCAGGGCGTGCCCGCGCCCTCCGATTCCCGGGCGCACACGCTGACCGAAGCGCTCGAATACCACGTCGAGCACCAGCCGGACCGGCTGACCGTGTTCATGTACGAGGAGCAGCAGGAGTACCCGTTGAGCTACCGCGCGCTGTGGGACGGCGCGCTGGGCTATGCCGCGCACCTCGTCGAAGCGGGCCTGCAACCCGGGCAGATGGTGGCAATCATGCTGCCCACCTGCAAGGAATACCTCTACTCGTTCTACGGCGTGCTGCTCGCCGGCGGCGTCCCGGTGCCGCTGTATCCGCCGGCGCGTCTCACCACGATCGAAGACCACATGACACGTCATGTGGGGATCCTGAAGAACGCCGGCGCGACGATCATGATCACGATCCCCGAGGCGAAGGCGCTTGCCTACCTGCTGCGCGCGCAGGTGGAGTCGCTGCGTACGTTGCTCGTTCCTGCAGACCTCGAATCCGGGGAGAAGAATGCGGGCGCGGGCTTCTCCCCGGTGCACGGCAAGCCCGGCGACATGGGTTTCCTGCAGTACACCTCGGGCAGCACCGGCAATCCCAAGGGCGTGGTGCTGTCGCACGCGAACCTGATGGCCAACGTGCGCGCGATGGGCGCGGCGGTGAACGCCAACCCCGAGGACGTGTTCGTGAGCTGGCTGCCGCTGTACCACGACCTCGGGCTGATCGGCGCTAACTTCGCGTCGCTGGTGCTGGGCTTTCCGACGGTGCTGATGTCGCCGCTCGCGTTCCTGTCGCGGCCGGTGAACTGGATGCGGGCAATCCACCGCCACCGCGGCACCATGTCGGGCGGCCCCAATTTTTCGTTCGAGTTGTGCCTGCGGCGCATCCCGGACCAAGACATGGAAGGCATCGACCTGTCCTCCTGGCGCTTCGCATTCAACGCCGCCGAGCCGGTGAGCCCGGACACGATCGTGGAGTTCGAGCGGCGCTTCGGCAAGTACGGGCTGCGCAAGAATTGCCTCTCGCCGTCCTACGGCCTGGCGGAATCTTCGGTCGGTGTCGCAATTACGACCCCGGGAACGTCATGGCGTGCCGATCGCCTCGACCGTGATCGCTTCACGCGCACCGGGGAGGCGATCCTCGCGCCAGCGGAGGATCCGTCGCCGCTCGTCGTGATCGGCTGCGGCACGCCGATCCCCGGGCACGACATCCGCGTGGTCGACGCTGCAGGGCTGGAGCTGCCCGAGCGGCAGGAGGGGCTGCTGCAATTCCGCGGGCCCTCCTCCACCTCGGGCTACTACCGCAACCCGGAAGCGACCAGGACACTGTTCGCGGGGGAGTGGGTCAATACCGGCGACCGCGCGTATCTCTCCGAGGGCGTGCTGTTTCTCACCGGCCGGGAGAAGGACATCATCATCCGCGGCGGCCGCAACATCAGCCCCTACGAACTGGAACAGGCGGTCGGCAACCTGGCCGGCATCCGCCGCGGCTGCGTCGCGGTGTTCGGCAGCACGGACGCCGCAACCGGCACCGAGCGCGTCGTGGTGCTGGCCGAAATGCGCGACAAGGACGATTCGCGCCACGAGAGCCTCGAACGCATGATCAACGAGCTCGCGGTGAGCCTGACCGGCGCGCCGGCAGACGATATCGTGCTCGCGCCTCCCGGGACCGTGCCCAAGACTTCGAGCGGCAAGATCCGCCGCGTCGCCGCGCGCGAGTTCTACGAGCGCGGGCCCTCCGCGGTGAAGCCGCACGCGGTGTGGCTGCAATTCGTGCGGCTGACGCTGGCCGGGGGGGCGCCGCAGTTGCGGCGTACAGGGCGCGTGCTCACCGGAGCGCTGTTTGCGGCGCGCGCATGGCTCGCGTTCCTCGCGGTCTTTCCGCTCGTGTTTTTCAGTGCGCTGTTCGCGCCCGTGCGCTTCTGCTGGCGGCTCGGACACGCGCTCGCGCGGGTGTTTTTCCGCGCGGCGGGAATCCCGCTGGTCGCGCACGGCGTGGAGAAGCTGCCTGGGAAGGGCCCGGTGGTGCTGGTTGCGAACCATGGCAGCTACCTCGACGCGGTGGTGCTGCTCGCGCTGCTCGAAGAGCGAAATTACGCGTTCGTCGCCAAACGCGAGTTTCTCGCCAACTTCGTCATGCGCACCCTGCTCTCGGGCTTCGGCACGCGCTTCGTCGAGCGCTCCGAAGTGCAGAAAAGCGTCGAGCACGCGGGCCAGCTCGCCGATGCGGCGAGGCAGGGCGCATCGCTGATCCTGTTCGCCGAAGGCACGCTCACCCGCCGCACCGGTCTTGCGCCATTTCGCACCGGCGCGTTCCAGGTCGCCGCGCAAGCCGGAATTCCGGTGGTGCCGGTGGCGCTGCGCGGCGTGCGCTCGGTGCTGCGCGACGGCACCTGGTTCCCGCGCCGCGCAGCGGTCGCAGTCACGTTCGGCGCGCCGATCGCGCCGCGCGGCAGCGACTGGAGTTCAGCGGTGCAGTTGAGGGACGCGGTGCGCGCGGAGATTCTGAAGCATTGCGGGGAGCCGGATTTGGCCCCTGGCGGCGGGGCGGAAGGCGCCGAAGCGACGGCGTAGCGGGGATTCAGCGCCCCACGCGGCCTCGAGGAATTATTGCGCTGCATATAGACGTAGGTCCCGGGTGGGAACATTCTGCGGCAGCCCGACACCGGGTGATCTTCGAGGGGGAGAACATGACATGGCAAAACCGTCGGCGCTTTGTCGCAGGTATGGGTGCCGCGTTCGCGGCTGCCGCAACTGGCACGCTGAGCCTCGCGGTGCGCGCCGCGATGGGGCCGGACGACAAGTTTGACCTCGTGATCAAGGGCGGTGAGCTGCTCGACCCAGGCCAAGGCCTGCACGCAAAACGCGATCTCGGCATGCGCTACGGCAGGATAGAAGCAATAGAGGCAGACATTCCTGCCACGCGCGCGCTGCGTGTCCTCGACGCTTCGGGCCGGATCGTAATTCCGGGGCTGGTCGATCTGCACTCGCACGTCTATCCGTACGGCTCTGCGATCGGAATACCTGCTGACGAACTGATTCCTTTCCAGGGCACGACCACGATGGTTTCCGCGGGGGATGCCGGCGCGAACAACTTCGCGGCCTTTCGGCGCTATGTCATGGCGCAGACACGCACGCGCCTCTATGCTTTCGTGCACATCGCGAACATCGGGCTGAGCGGATTTCCCGAGCCGGAGCTCTACCATCTGGGGTTCGCGCAGCCCGAGGCCGCGGCGAAGGCGGTTGCCGAAAATGCCGACATCGCGATCGGCGTCAAGGTGCGCATGTCCGAGAACGTAATCGCGAACGCCGGCATCGAACCGCTCAAGCGCGCGATTCGCGCTTGCGAGATTGCGGGCGGCGGCGCGAAGGTGATGTGCCACATCGGCGGCGTCGCGACTCCGGAGTTGATGTCGCAGATCCTGGATATGCTGCGGGCGGGCGACATACTTACACATTGCTTCTCGGGCTTCCCGAACAACGCGGGCAAGTTCACCAACATCGTGCAGGAGGGCAAGCTCCTCCCGGCAGCGCTTGCGGCGAAGAAGCGAGGGGTAATCTTCGACATTGGCCATGGCGGCGGCAGCTTCGACTTCACGGTGGCGGAAGCAGCGATGCAGCAAGGATGCATGCCCGACACAATCTCTTCGGATATCCATGTCTTCTCCGGCAATTCACCGGGCATGCCCTACCTTACCTGGGTGATGAGCAAGTTCATGGCGCTTGGCTTCACGCTAGAGCAAGTGGTGCAGATGGCGACGGCCGTGCCCGCGCGCATCATCAACCGGCTGCCGAAGCTCGGCACGCTTCAGGTGGGTGCGCCCGCAGACGCAACGCTGATTGAGGTGGTGCAGGGTGCCGTCGAGTTCGTGGACACGCGGGACAACAAGCGTCAGGGGAAGGCCTACATCAAGCCGGTTCAGGCGGTACTGAGCGGTGTGCCTTTCGGCCGGCCGTATCAATCGCCTTTCTCGGTGCGCTGAGTATCAGCCGGGCGGCTAGGCCAGGAATCTTGCTTCGAAGACCTCGACGGGCACCGGTTTGCTGAATAAGAATCCCTGCATCTCGTCGCAGTCCAGCAACCGGAGCAGGCGCGATTGCTCCTCGGTTTCGACGCCCTCCGC
>JADGRQ010000009.1 GCA_017880775.1 Burkholderiales bacterium
GCGCGCGAAGCGCGACAGCGTGGCGCGCAGGATGATCGAGCCCGCGAGCGGGATTCTGAGCTTCGCCTTGTCCCAGGCATAACGCCCCGCATCAGTGCTCTTCCACGCCCTGAATGCGAGCACCGCCACGACGATTGCCGCGGCGAGAAGGTACCAGTAGTTGACGAAGAAATCCGAGGTGCCGATCAGAATCCGGGTGAGCAGCGGCAGCGGCACCTTGCTGGTTTCGAAAATCTTGGCGAACGCCGGGATCACGGCGAAGTTCACGATGGCGACCGCCACCGCAATCACCACCGCGACGATGATCGGATAGCGCACCGCGGTCGTGATGCGGTCGCGGATTTCCTTTTCGAACTCGATGAAATCGAACAACCGGTCGAAGGCGGTGTCGAGCGCGCCAGTGGTCTCGCCCACGCGCACCATGCTGACGTAAAACGCGCCGAAGATTTCCGGGTGGAGCCGCAGCGCCGCCGACAGCTCGCGCCCGGCGTCCAGGCTCACGCGCAGGTCGCCGATCACCGCGGCAAGCGTGCGGTTGGCGGTCGATTCCTGCAACCCGGCGAGCGCGCGCAGGATCGGCACGCCGGCCTTGAGCAGCGTATACATCTGGCGCGAGAACAGCATCACGTCGACGTCGGTAACTTTCGGCGCGCTGAACTTCTTCCACCAGTCGGGCGCCTGCACACCCGCTGCCGAAGACGCCGACGTGCGGATCTCCACCGGCGTCACGCCGATGTTGAACAAGTGGTCCGCAATCGCGCCGGAGTCCGCGCCCTCCAGCGTGCCGGTGACCAGGTCGCCGCGCGCGTTGCGCCCGCGGTAGGCGAAATTCGCCAACTACGCCTCCACCTGGTTCGCGATCTTGAGCGCTTCCGATATCGTGCTTCGGCCGCGCAGCACCAGTTCGAGCGCGTGCGCGGTGAGGGTGCGGCCCTTGAGCAGCGCGCGCGCTGCCTCGACGAAGCGGTTCGGGTCCTCGTCGCTCGCGGCCCGCACCAGTTCCGGCGTCATCTCGAGCATCTCGTACACCCCCGTGCGGCCCGCGTAGCCGGAGCTGTTGCAGTGCGAGCAGCCGCGCCCGCGGAAGTACTTGCGCTTGGCGTAGTCCGGCCCGATGTTGGAGGCGAGCCACCCCGCCTCGTGCTCGTCGGGCACGTATTCAGCGATGCAGGTCTCGCAGATGAGCCGCAGCAGCCGCTGCGCGATCACCGCGTGCACTGAAGTCGCCACCAGGTAGCCGGGCACGCCCATGTCGATCAGCCGGATCGGGGTGCTCGCCGCGTCCATGGTGTGCAGCGTGGAGAACACCAGGTGGCCCGTAAGCGCCGCACGCAGCGCGATCTGCGCGGTCTCCTCGTCGCGGATCTCGCCCACCAGGATGATGTCCGGGTCGTGACGCAGCGTGGAGCGCAGCACGCGTGCGAAACTCAGCTCGATCTTCTCGTTCACCTGGACCTGGCTGATGCCGTGCAGCCGGTATTCGATCGGGTCCTCGACCGTGACGATCTTGCGGTCGATGGTGTTCAATTCATTGAGCGCGGCGTACAGCGTGGTCGTCTTGCCGCTGCCGGTCGGCCCGGTGACCAGGATCATGCCGGCGGTATGCTGAATGATCTCGTGCAGGCGCGCGAGCATGTCTGACGGCATGCCCAGGTTGTCCAGCGTCTGCAGCGTCGCCTTCCGGTTGAGCAGGCGCAGCACCACCGACTCGCCGTACTGCGTGGGCATGGTGGACATGCGCACGTCGATTTTCTGGTCGCGGACGATCACGTTCAGCCGCCCGTCCTGCGGCAAGCGCTTCTCCGAGATATCAAGGCCCGCCATCAGCTTCAGGCGCAGCGCGAGGGCCGGGGCTATTTTCGGGTCGGACTGGTTTTGCAGCATCAGTTCGCCGTCAATGCGAAAACGGATCTGCAGCCGATTCTCCTGCGGCTCGATATGCACGTCGGAAGCATTCACCTGCACCGCATCCTCGAACACACTCTGCAGCAGTTTCACGACCGGGGCTTCTTCAGCGCCGGCGCCGGCGCCCAGCGCGCCGAAGTCGACATAGGAATCGCCCACGTCGCGCTCGAGGTCTTTGGCAAGCCCGCTGATTTCCTCGGTGCGCCGGTAGACGCGGTCGACGGTGGCGAGCAGCAGCGCCTCACTCACCACGGCGGTCTCCACGTCGCGCTCGAGCAGCCGCGAGATCTCATCGAAGGCGAACAGGTCGGTCGGGTCGGCCATCCCGACCAGGTAGCTGGCGTGCCGGTCCTCGAGCACGATCGCGCGGAAGCGGCGCGCCTGCGCCTCGGGCAGGCGGCGCACCACGTCCTGGTTGAAGTTGTGGAACTTCAGGTTGATGTAGGGGATATTGAGCTGGCGCGACATCGCCTCGCAGATCTGCTCGTCGTTGATGACGCCCTGCTCGACCAGCACGCGGCCGATCTTTCGGCCGCTCTTCTTCTGCTGTTCGAGCGCGAGCCTCAACTGCTCGAGCGAAATCAGCTTCTGGGCGACCAGGATGTCGCCGATCCTGATTTTCTCCGGACGTCCCATGCCGAGGCTCCGTGGATGTGCCGGCGCAGCGCCGGTGAGCGCGATTATGGCCCGGGTCCGCGCGGCGCGCCAACGTGAGGCGGCGGTGGTGGCGGTCCGCCAAAGCCGATAGTATTGACCATCCCCGACACCCGCGTAATCCGCGACTGAACCGCGCGCCCGCGCGCCGGTCTACAATCAAGAGGTGGAGGCACGCCGATGAACGCACCGGTCAATCCAGCTACGCTCGCCAGGATTTCGCTCGACGACAAATACACGCTCGAGACGGGGCGCGTATTCATCACCGGCACCCAGGCGCTAATTCGCCTGCTGATGCTGCAGCGCGATCGCGACGCCGCCGCCGGCCTGAATACTGCCGGCTTCGTCTCGGGCTACCGCGGCTCGCCGCTCGGCGGACTCGACCAGTCCCTCGCGCGCGCGCAGAAGCACCTCGAGAAGCACCACATCCGCTTTCAGCCGGGCGTGAACGAGGACCTCGCGGCGACCTCGATCTGGGGTTCGCAGCAGTTGAACCTGTTCCCCGGCGCGAAATACGACGGCGTGTTCGGCATGTGGTACGGCAAGGGACCGGGCGTGGACCGCTGCGGCGACGTGTTCAAGCACGCCAACGCCTCCGGCACCGCGAAGCACGGCGGCGTGCTGGTGCTTGCGGGCGACGACCACGCGGCGAAATCCTCGACGTTGCCGCATCAGAGCGAACACATCTTCAAGGCCTGCTGCATCCCGGTGCTCAATCCGGCCAACGTGCAGGAGTATCTCGATTTCGGACTGCACGGCTACGCGATGAGCCGCTACTCCGGCTGCTGGATCGCGTTCAAGTGCGTCACCGACGTGGTCGAGTCCGGCGCCTCGGTGGACGTCGATCCGCGGCGCGTGCAGACCATCATTCCGGCGGATTTCGCGCTGCCGCAGGGCGGCCTCAACATCCGCTGGCCCGACGCGATCCTCGAACAGGAATCGCGCCTGCTCGACTACAAAGTCTATGCCGCGCTCGCCTACGTGCGTACCAACCGCCTCGATCGCATCGTCTGGGATTCGCCGCGCGCGCGCCTGGGGATCGCCACCACCGGAAAATCGTTCGGCGACACCATGCAGGCGCTCGCCGACCTCGGCATCGACGCAGACGCGGCGCGCGAGATCGGCCTGCGCGTCTACAAGGTCGCGATGCCCTGGCCGCTCGAACCGCAGGGCGCGCGGCGATTCGCCGACGGTTTGGAAGAGATCCTCGTGGTCGAGGAAAAGCGCCAGTTGATCGAATACCAGATCAAGGAAGAACTCTACACTTGGGAGCAGGGCCGGCGCCCACCTCGCGTGGTCGGCAAGTTCGACGACAACGGCGAATGGAGCCGCGCCGAAGGGCAGCCCGCGGGAACCTGGCTGCTGCCCGCGCACTACGAGCACTCGCCCGCAATGGTCGCGCGCGTGATCGCCGCGCGGCTCGAGAAGCTCGGCATGACCGCGCAACTCGGAAGCCAGTTCAGGGAACGCCTCGCGTTTCTCGATTTCAAGGAGAAGGCGCTCGCCAAGCCGCGCATCACCACGGTGCGGCAACCGTACTTCTGCTCCGGATGTCCGCACAACACTTCCACGCGCGTGCCCGAGGGCAGCCGCGCCACCGCGGGCATCGGCTGCCATTTCATGGCGGTATGGATGGACCGCTCGACCGCGACCTTCACGCACATGGGCGGCGAAGGCGCGCCGTGGATCGGTCAGGCGCCGTTCACCAGTGAGAAGCACATCTTCGCCAACCTCGGCGACGGCACCTATTACCACTCGGGAATGATGGCAATCCGCGCCGCGGTGGCGGCCAGGGTCTCCATGACCTACAAGATCCTGTACAACGACGCGGTCGCGATGACCGGCGGCCAGGTGCACGACGGCCCGCTCGATCCGGCGATCATCTCCCGGCAGATCGCCGCCGAAGGCGTAACACCGATCGTCGTCGTCACCGACGAGCCCGAGAAATACCCGGCGGGTACCAACTGGGCGCCGGGCGTCACCGTGCGGCATCGCGACGACCTGGACGCCGTGCAGCGCGAACTGCGCGAAGTCGCGGGCGTGTCCGCGATCATCTACGATCAGACCTGCGCCTCGGAGAAACGCCGGCGGCGCAAGCGCAACGCATTTCCCGATCCGGCCAAGCGCGCGGTGATCAACGAGATGGTGTGCGAGGGCTGCGGCGATTGCAGCGTGAAGTCGAACTGCCTTTCGGTCGAGCCGCTCGAGACCGAGTTCGGCCGCAAGCGCACCATCAACCAGTCCACCTGCAACAAGGACTACTCCTGCGTCAACGGCTTCTGCCCGAGCTTCGTCACCGTCGAGGGCGGCCAGCTGAAAAAAGGCCGCAAGGTGGCGCACGGCGACGCGGCGGAAGACTGGGGTTCGCTGCCTGAACCGTCGATGCCGGCGCTCGATGCGCCCTACGGCGTGCTGGTGACGGGCATCGGCGGCACCGGGGTGGTCACCATCGGCCAGATCCTCGCCGTCGCGGCGCACATGGAAGGCAAGGGCGTGTCGGTGCTCGACATGTCCGGGCTCGCGCAAAAGGGCGGCCCGGTGATGTCGCACGTGAAAATCGCGGCCACCCCGGCGGAGCTGCACGCCGCGCGCATCGGCGCTGGCGCCGCGCGCCTGGTGATCGGCTGCGATCTCGTGGTCACTGGCAACAGCGAGGCGCTCGAAAGGATGCAGATCGGGCGCACGCGCGCGTTGGTGAACGCCACCACCGCGCCGGTGGCGGAGTTCGTGCGCAATCCGGACTGGCAGTTGCCGGGCAGCGATCTGGCGCACGACGTGGCCGCCGCCTGCGGCGCGAACTACGCCGAGTTCATCCCGGCCGCCGAGCTCGCCACCAACCTGATGGGCGACTCGATCGCCACCAACATGTTCATGCTCGGCTACGTCTGGCAGCGCGGGTGGGTGCCTCTGTCGGCGGCGACGATCGAGCGCGCGATCGAGCTGAACGGCGTGGCGGTCGAATTCAACTGCAAGAGCTTCGTCTGGGGCCGCCGTGCCGCGCTCGACCTGGAGCGCGTGCGCCGCGCAGCGACCCCTGCGGAAGTGATCCCGATCTCGCAGCACCTGTCGCGCAACGTTGACGAAATCATCGAGCGGCGCGTGCAACTGCTCACCGAGTACCAGGATGCCGCCTATGCCGCGCGCTACCAAGCGCTGGTCGAGCGGGTGCGCTCGGCCGAGAAACAGCGCACCGGGAGCGAGAAGCTCGCCGAGGCGGTGGCGCGGTACTACGCCAAGCTGCTGGCGTACAAGGACGAGTACGAGGTCGCGCGTCTGTATGCCAGCGGCGAGTTCGAGAAAAAGATCGCCGCGATGTTCGAAGGCGACTACAAGATGGTGTTCCACCTTGCCCCGCCGCTGATCGCGAAAGCCGATCCGCGCACCGGCGAAGCGAAGAAGATGCAATTCGGCGCCTGGATGATGCCGGCGTTCCGCGTGCTCGCGAAGCTGAAGCGCCTGCGCGGCACCGCGCTCGACGTGTTCGGACGCACCGAGGAGCGGCGCATGGAGCGCGCGCTGATCGCCGAATACGAGCGCACGGTCGAGGAGCTGCTGGCCGGGCTGGCGCCCGCGAAGCTCTCGCTCGCCGTCGAGATCGCGTCGCTCCCCGAGGAGATCCGCGGCTACGGCCACGTAAAGGCGAAGTCGGCAGGCGCAGCGAAGAGGAAGCTCGGCGAGTTGCTCTCGCGCTGGCGCGGTGCGGCGGCGGCGGTGGCGAAAGCGGCCTGATCGCGGCGACGATGCGCGTGGCATCGCTGGCGTTCGCCGCGGCGCTCGCGGCAGTTTTCGTATCGACGCAGGCGGCGGCCCAGGCCGTCGAGGAGCGTAGTTTCGAGATCGAAGGCGAAACGCTGCACTATACCCTACGCACCCATCCCGCCGACGCGCATCGCTTCGCGCATCCCTTCGATCCCGCGGCGCAACTCTCCCCGGGCAGTGCGCTCGATACCGCCAAACTGCTGAACCAGTACCTCGCGGCCGGGAAGATCGAGGATGCGGCGCTGCTCTCCAACTCGCCAAAACGCCGCTATGCGGTATTGCAGGATTACCTGCAGGAGGTCGGCGAGGAAGAGTTCCGCCGCGTGTTTTCCCAGTATTCCTATCCCGAGAACCGGCTCGCCGCGGAAATCACGATCGGCGCGCATACCCTGCTGATCTGGTACCTCGCCCAGGACCACCGTTACGCGGGCCTGTTCTTCATGCAGATCGAGGGTCGCGCGCTGATGGACGATGTGCCGAGCGAGACGCGCTCACAGCTGCGCCGGCTGCTCGAAGCCTACCGGGCGGGTGAGATTCGCGCCGCGACGCGCTAGCGTGCGCCCCGGCGCTCAGATGACGGCCATCAGGCCTTCAGCGCGAACGGGTTGAAGTTGGTGTGGCGGTCGTAGTAGTCCTCGTGCTCGGCGCGTTTCAGAAAGCCGACGACGCGATAGGTGATCGGGGTCATCACGATCTCCCAGCCAGTCTTGAGCAGATACTGCGCCATTGCGACCTTGACGATGTCGGACGTTGCCCAGATGCCGTAGAAAGCGATGCCGTAAAAAAGCGCGGAATCGACCAACTCACCGGCGATGGTCGACCCGATGGTGCGCGTCCAGAGCCATTTCCCCTCGGTCCACAGCTTCATCTTGGCGAGCACGTAGCTGTTGACGAAACTGCCGCACCAGAACGCGATCATCGAGCCGGCGGCGATGCGCCAGGCGTTGCCGAAAACGCTTTCCAGCGCCGGCTGATAGGTTTGCATGTATTCGGACGGTCCCGGCGGCAGGCCGACCACCACCCAGGCCATGAACGACGCGAACGCGAGCGCACCGAAGCCCGCCCAGACGACGCGCCGGTCCCGCCCGTAACCGTACACCTCGGTGAGGATGTCGCCAAAAATATAGGAAATCGGAAAGAACAGGACGCCCGCCCCGAACGGCGTCGGGCCGAGCACGGGCAGGTCGACCACGGCCTGCTTGGCCGCGCCGATGAAATTGGAGCAGATCAGCACGGTCACAAACGCCGCCATCACGAAATCGTAGTAGCGGTAGCTGCGCTGTCCGGCGGTCATGGAAGCCGGGGCGAATGATCGACGATGTCGTCGTCGAGCGGCACGCCGAGCGCATCCAGCACCCGCGCCACCATCGCGTAGAACGCGGCCACCAGCGAGAGCTCGACGTATTGCGCGTGGCTGAACTGCCGCATGGCTTCGTCGTAGACCGCGTCGGGCACCCTGCCGGCGGTCACCGCCTCGCACAGCGCCAGCGCGGCACGCTCGCGCACATCGAACACCGTTGCGTCGCGCCACCCGCTAAGCGCTGCAATCTGCGCCTCGCTCACCCCGGCGGTGCGCGCCATGCGCAGGTGCTGCGCCCATTCGTACTCTGAATTCACCAGTTGGGCGCCGCGCAAAATCATCAGTTCGCGCAGCTTGCGCGGGGTCGCGCCGTCGGCGCGGATCGCCTGCGCGAACTCGGTCCAAGCCGCCGCCAGCTTGGGCGCGTTGCCCAGCGCGCGGTACAGGTTGACCGGATTGCCCCACAACGCCTCGAGGCGCTTTTGCAGCGCCGGTTCGAAACCGGCAAGAGGGACACGTCGCATGATGTTCCGCAAGTTGTTTATGCATTGTACGATGCGAGCATGCTTTTCTCCGATTCCCGGGAGGTGGAGAAGTGGCTCAAGCAGATGCCGCTGCGCTGAGCCGCGGCGCCGAGGCCGCGCGCGCGTTCCAGTTGACGCGCGTCCCGCCCGATTTCATCGACGACCCATACCCTTATTATGCCGCGCTGCGCGCGCACGACCCCGTGCATGATCTGGAAACAGGCGGGGTGTTCCTCAGTCGTTACGAAGACGCGCTCGCGGTGTACCGCAATCCGCAGGCAAGCTCGGACAAGAAGGAGGAATTCAGGCCGAAGTTCGGCGATTCCCCGCTCTACGAGCACCACACCACCAGCCTGGTGTTCAGCGATCCGCCGCTGCACACGCGGGTGCGCCGGCTCATGACGGGCGCGCTCAACCAGCGAGCCATTGCGCGAATGGAGCAGGACGTCGTCACACTGGTCGACCGGCTGCTCGTCGGCCTGGGCGATGCGCGCGAGGCCGACTTCATCGAAGACTTCGCGCTGCAGATTCCGATCGCGGTGATCGGCAACCTGCTCGCGGTGCCGCGCAGCGAGCGCGGGCCGCTGCGTGGTTGGTCGATCGCGATTCTCTCCGGACTCGAACCGGCGCCGGACGCAGCGCTGCTAGAGCGCGGCAACCGTGCGGTGATCGAGTTCAAGGACTACCTGCGCGGCCTCGTCGCCGAGCGCAAGCGCACGCCCGGCGACCCCGAGGTCGACGTGCTCACGCGCCTGATTCAGGGCGAGCGGAACGGCGAGCAGCTGACCGAGAACGAGCTCTACCACAACTGCATCTTCATGTTGAACGCGGGGCACGAGACCACCACCAATCTGCTCGGCAACGGTATCTGGCTGTTGCTGGAGAACCCGGGCGAGCTCGCGCGGCTGCGCGCTGACCCGGGCCTGCTCAACACCGCGATCGAAGAGATGCTGCGCTACGAAGGGCCGATACAGCTCAACAACCGCCGGCTGGCTGCACCGATGGAGCTCGGCGGCCGCACCCTGCCCGCGAGCACCTACGTCACCATAGGCATCGGCGCTGCAAACCGGGATGCGCAACAGTTCCCCGATGCCGGGCGTTTCGACGTCGGGCGCAGGCCCAACCGCCATCTCACGTTCGGGCAGGGCGACCATGCCTGTTCCGGCATGAACGTCGCGAGGATGGAGGCGCGCATCGCCTTCGGCCGGCTGCTTGCGCGCTTTGCGAAAATCGAGCTTGCCGGCGCGCCCGAGCGCGACCGGCGCATACGCTTCCGCGGCTTCCGCCGCCTCCCCGTGAGGGTGTCATGACGATCTACTGGACCGGCGCCGCGCGCGCAACCAAGGAAGTTCCGATCGGACAAGCAGAAACGGAGGCGCGCGTGCAGCTTGCCGCGGCCTACCGCGTCTTCGACATGCTCGGCTGGACCGAGATGATCTTCAACCACATCACGCTGCGCGTGCCGGGCGGGGAGAAGCTGTTCCTCATCAATCCGTTCGGCCTGCACTACCGCGAAATCACCGCCTCCAGCCTGGTGCTGATCGACATCGAAGGCAATCCGGTGCGCGAATCGAAATGGCCGGTGAACCGCGCCGGCTTCGTCATCCACAGCGCGATCCATGGCGCGCTGGCGGACGCACACTGCGTGATGCACACGCACACCACCACCGGCATGGCGGTGGCCTGCCTGAAGGACGGGCTGTCGCCGACCAATTTCTACGCCGCGCAGCTGCACGGCCGCGTCGCGTACCACGACTTCGAGGGCATCACCGTCGACGCGGGCGAGAAGAATCGCATGCTGCGCGATATTGGCGACAAGCCCGCGGTCATCCTGAGGAATCACGGCCTGCTCGCCTGGGGCCTGTCGGTACCGGAGGCGTTCATGATGCTCTGGACCCTGCAGCGCGCGTGCGACGTGCAGATCGCATCAAGCGCGGCCGGCGTGCTCAATCCGATCCGCGAATCGGTATTCGAGCAGACTGTGCGCGAGTCCGGCCCCGGCGAGAAGCGCACCTGCGAGGACGTGTTTGCCGCGATGCAGCGCCTGGTCGACGCGCGCGATCCGTCGTACCGGGAATAGGCCGGCAGAGCGCATGACCGACCTCGCATTTTCCCCGGCAAAGCGGCTCGCGCGCCTGATCCGCGAGAAGAAAATCGGTTGCCTCGAGCTGCTCGAGCATTACCTGGCGCGCGTCGCGCGACATGACCCGAAACTGAACTCGATCGTCGCCACGCGCCCGTCGGCAGCCCGCAAGGCCGCGCGCGCCGCCGACGCAGCCCTGCGCAAGCGCGGCGCGAAGCTCGGGCCGCTGCACGGCGTGCCGATGACTGTAAAGGAATCCTTCGACGTCGCCGGCCTGCCAACCACCTGGGGCCTGGCGGAATTCAAACACCACCGCGCGAAGACGCACGCGCTCGCGGTCGAGCGGCTGCTCGCGGCCGGCGCCAATGTGTTCGGCAAGACCAACGTGCCCGTGATGCTCGCTGACTGGCAAAGCTTCAACCCGGTCTACGGAACCACCAACAACCCGTGGGATTTGACGCGCGGCCCCGGCGGGTCTTCCGGCGGGTCTGCGGCCGCGCTCGCGGCCGGCCTCACCGGCCTCGAGTACGGCAGCGATATCGGTGCCTCGATCCGCAATCCCGCGCATTACTGCGGGGTTTACGGCCACAAGCCGACCTACCAGATCGTCTCGCCGCGCGGGCAGCACCTCGGTGACGCGGTGTCGGTCGCCGACATCACGGCGATCGGGCCGCTGGCGCGCAGCGCCGATGACCTCGAGATCGCATTGCGCGCCACTGCAGGGCCGGATCCGATCGATGGCACGGGCTGGAAGCTCGCGCTTGTCTCGCCCAAATGGAACTCGGCGCGCGGGCTTCGCGTTGCAGTGATGCTCACGCATCCGACCGCGGAGGTGGACGCATCGGTGCAAGCTCCGATCCACGCGCTCGCCCGCTTTCTCGCGCACAAAGGCGCCCGGGTGAGCGAACGCGCACGCCCGAGGTTCGATCCGGATGAGGCGCACAAGGTGTACATTCAATTGCTGCGCTTCGCCACTTCCGGCCGCCAGCCCGACGAGCAATACCGCCGCTTCGAGCAGCAGAAGAATTCCATCGCGGCGGACGATTACAGCTACTACGCGCAATTCGTGCGCGGCACCACCATGGCGCCGCGCGACTGGGCGCGGCTGAACGAGCGCCGCCACCAGATGCGCCTCGCTTGGGCGGATTTCTTCCGCGACTGGGACGTCCTGCTTTGCCCTACCGCCGCGACCGCCGCGTTTGCGCACATGCAGACGGGCGAGCGCTGGGAACGCATGTTGAGCGTAAACGGCAGGCCGCAGCCCACCACCACGCAGATGTTCTGGGCCGGCTATTCAGGGATGTGCTTCCTTCCGTCCACCGTCGCACCGGTGGGACTGACGAAACAGGGCTTGCCGGTGGGCGTGCAGATTGTCGGGCCGCAATATGGCGACCTTGCGACCATCCGCTTCGCGCAGCTCATCGAGCGCGAGTATTGCGCTTTCGTCCCGCCGCCCGCGTTCGCAAGCTAAGTCATGCATCGAACCGGACGCCCCGATACAGCCAGTCCACCTCCCAGCAGTCGTCGGGATCGCGCTGGCGCGCCAGATGGTTGCGCAACTCGCGCGCACCGCCGTCGACGTGGATGTACTCGCCGAAGAAGCGCGAGGACAGCACCACCCGCGCAGTGCGGTGCAAGCGCTCGGCCTGATATGCGAGAAACGCGCGGTTGAAGTCGTCGCCGGCCGCCGCCACTTTTTCGGCCAGCACCACGCCGTCCTCGATCGCCATGTTGGCGCCCTGGGCCAGGTACTGAAGCGTGGGGTGCGCGGCATCGCCGAGCAGCGTCACCCGTCCCTGCGTCCAGTTGGTGACCGGTTCCCGGTCGTGCAACACCCAGTTGCGCTCGCGCGAGACGTAACGCAGCATGTCACGTACCCGCGGATCAGTGCGGGAGAAGATTTCCTCCAGCTCGTCTGGCGCGCCGGCGTCGCTTGCGCTGCGCCGAAAACGCCGGCTGGCGATGGTGGCCACATTGTTCATCACCGCGCCGCCGCGCAACCGGTATTGCACCAGGTGCAGATCAGGGCCGCCCCAGATGGTCATCGAATCGACGCGGCTCTTGTCGTGAATCTCCTCGGCCGGCACCACGCCGCGGTACACGAAATGTCCTGCCATGCGGGGCGCTCCGTCGCCCACCACCGCCGCGCACTCGTACTCGGCGCCGTTCTCGCACCGCACCCGCACCTTGCCGCCGAGGTCCTCGAATCCAGTCACGCCACGTGAGGCTTCGAGCGCAATTTCGTCGTACCGCCTGCACTCTTCCAGGATGCCGCCGTGCAGGTCGCGGCGATGGATCACGAAGTAGCGGTAGCCGTAGCGCTCGCTAAAGGTCTTGCCCAGCGAGATGCGAGTGATCTCGCGGTTGTCGAGCGCGTCCGCGAAAATCAATGCATCGGGGAAGACCGCGTGAGGTTCGAGCGCCCTCAGCACGCCCAGCCGGTCGAGCATCCGCGAGACGTTCGGCCCCATCTGGATGCCGTAGCCGATCTCGCCGAACTCGGCCGCCCTCTCCAGCACGCGCACGCGGCGCCCCTTGAGCGCGAGCGCGAGCGCAACGGCAAGTCCGCCGATGCCGCCCCCGGGCGACCAGGATCTCTGCCTTGCTCATGTCCTTCCGCAGCGCTGGGAGCCAACCCACCAGCAAATGCCATCCTAGCCGATGCCCGTTGCCAGCGGCAAGGCAACCGCCGCCGCGCATCGCCTGAGGCCGGATGCGACTCGGTATAATCCGCCGCATCATCTGCAAAGAGGAATAATCTTGACGAAACCACTGCTCGCTGCCGCAATCGCAATCGCGCTTTCGACCGCAGCGCAGGCGCAAACGATCGAGCTCAAGGTTTCGCATTTCGTGCCGCCGACGCACGGCTTTCATGTCGACGTGCTCGAGCCCTGGCTGAAGGACCTCGAGAAGCGCACCGGCGGCAAGCTGCAGGGACGGCTGTTCGCCGGCAACTCGCCGTTCGGCAAGACCGAGAACCAGGCCGACCAGGTCAAGCAGGGCGTGGTGGATGTAGCCTGGGGCCTGAACGGCATCCCGCGCGGCCGCTACCTGCGCAGCTCCATCATGGAGATGCCGTTTGTCGCCGAGTCTGCCGCCTCGGCATCGAAAACGCTGTGGGCGATGCTGCCGACGACGCTCGCGGAGGACTACAAGGGCTTCAAGGTACTCGCGCTGCATTGCCACAACCCGGGTCTGTTCCACACGCGCGACAAGAAAATCGAGAAACTGGAGGACGTGAAGGGCCTGCGCATGCGAGCGCCGAATCCGCCGACCCAGGCCCTGTTGCAGTATCTGGGCGCGACGCCGGTCGGCATGCCGCCGACCCAGGTCTACGAGAACATCGAGAAGGGCGTGATCGACGGCGCGGTGTTTCCGTGGGATGCGATCAAGGGCTTCAGGCTCGAAGGCGTGCTCAAGTACCACTTCGACGCGCGCGTCTATACCTCGTGCTTTCACATCGTGATGAACGAAGCCAAATACGCGAGTCTGCCCGCAGACGTGAAGAAGGCGATCGACGACACCTCCGGCGCCGCGATGGTGAACCGGTTCGGCGAGTTGTGGAACAAATGGGACCAGGCCGGACTCGATGCAGTCAAGGCGCGCGGCAACGTGATCGTCTCGGTGTCGAACGAGCAGCGCGAGCAGTGGCGCGCGCAATTGAAACCGCTCCTCGACTCGCAGCTGGCCGAACTGCAGAAGGAAGGCGTTGCCGACGCCCGCGCGATCTACGACGAGATGCTGATGAAAGTGGCGCAATACAAATAGCGTCGAGGGTGGTGACATGACCACCCTCGAGCGCCTCTACGATCGCGCCGACCGCGGCGCGCAGTGGCTCGCGGCCGCCGGCATCGCGCTGCTGATGCTGATGACGCTGGTGCTGATGGCGGACATCTCGACGCGCAGGACGCTCAATTTCGCAATCCTCGGCACCATCGACCTGACCCAGCTCGCGGTGATGCTGGCGGTGTTTTTCGCGCTTCCGCTCGCCTTCCTGCACGAGTCGAACGTCAACGTGGATTTCTTCACCAACCGCCTGCCGCCACGCGTGCTTGCCGCGCTCAACTGCGTGGTGACGCTGCTCTCGAGCGCGCTAATGGCCGCGATCCTGTGGTACTCGTTCGTGCAGGCGAGGATCCAGGTCGCGCAGGGCGACAAATCGATGACGCTCGGCATTCCGATGCTGGTGTACTGGGTGCCGTTGCTGTTCGGCACGGCACTGTCGATTGCTGCGGCGCTGCTGGTCGCGGCGCGCGAAGCCGTGCGCGCCGCCGGCGCGAACATACGCCGATGAGCGGCCCGCTCGCGGGCGCCCTCGGTTTCGCCGCGGTGGTCGCGCTGATCGCTCTGCGCGTGCCGGTGGCGATCGCGATGGGCGTCGTCGGCGCGCTTGGCTACGGCCTGGTGAACGGCTGGAGCACGCTCGGTTTCGTGCTGGGGCGGGCACCGTTCGAATCGGTGTTCCCGATCGGGCTTTCGGTGCTGCCGCTGTTCATCCTGATGGGCGTGTTCGCCGCGCACGGCGGACTGTCGCGCAGCCTGTACGGCTTCGTCGCGGCGCTGATCGGCCACCTGCGCGGCGGGCTCGCGCTCGCCACCGTTGGGGCCTGCGCGATCTTCGGCGCCGTGTGCGGCTCGGCGATCGCGACCGCTGCCACCATGGGCCGCGTGGCGATGCCGGAGATGCGACGCGCCGGATACGACGACCGCCTCTCCTCGGCCTCGGTCGCCGCAGGCGGCACGCTCGGCGTGATGATTCCGCCGTCGATCCTGTTCGTCATCTACGGCCTGATGACCGAGCAATCCATCGGCAAGCTGCTGGCCGCGGGCATCCTGCCCGGTATCCTCGGCACGCTGCTCTACATGGCGGCGATCGGCTGGTCTACCGCGCGCGACCCCAAACTCGGGCCGCCGGGCCCGCGCGCGAACTGGCTCGAGCGGCTGCAGGCGGCGCGCGACGTCTGGCAGGTGGTGCTTCTTTTCGGCCTGGTGCTGGGCGGCATGTACTGGGGCTGGTTTTCGCCCACCGAGGCCGCCGCGGTGGGCGCGTTTGGCGCGATCGTGCTGGCCTGGGCGGGCGGCAAGCTGAAGCGTGCCGGTTACTTCACGGCGATCAAGGAAAGCGCGACCACCGTCGGCATGATTTTCATGATCCTGATCGGCGCGGGCATCTTCAACTACTTCATCGACACCACCGGCCTCACCGACGCGATCGTGCAATGGATCAAGGATTTGGGATTGCCGCGCTGGTGGGTGATGTTCCTGCTGATGGTGATGTACATCATCCTCGGCGCACTGATGGACGAGCTGGCGATGATGCTGCTCACCGTGGGGCCGGTGTTCAAACTGATTATGGCACTCGGATTCGACCCGATCTGGTTCGGCGTGATGTTCGTCACCGTCTGCGAGATCGGCATGATCGTCCCGCCGGTGGGCATCAACCTGTTCGTGATCCAGAGCGTCAGCGGGTTGCCGCTCGCCACCATCGTGCGCGGCATCACGCCGTTCGTGGTCGCCGATTGCGTCCGGATGCTGCTGATCGCGCTGGTTCCGGCGCTCGCCACCTGGCTGCCGAGCCGGATGGCGGGATAATCCCGACCGATGCCTTCCATCTCACCCGCGATTCTCGTCACCGGCGGCACCGGCTACATCGGCTCGCACGCCTGCGTCGAACTGCTCGCGGCGGGGTATGCGATTCACGTGCTCGACAATCTCTGCAACAGCCGCCGCTCGGTCCAGGGGCGCATCGAGCGGATCGCAGGCAAGGCCATCACGCTGCATGAGGGCGACATCCGCGACCGCGCCTTTCTGAAAGATCTGTTCGCAGTGCGGCGGTTCGATGCAGTGGTTCACTTTGCCGGATTGAAGGCGGTGGGCGAATCGGTGGAGAAGCCGGAGCTGTATTTCGACAACAACGTGCGGGGCAGCGGCATGCTGCTCGCGGCGATGCAGGAGGCCGGAGTGCGGCGCATGGTGTTCAGTTCTTCGGCCACGGTATACGGAGAGACGAACACGCCGCCTTTCACCGAGGACGCCGCGACCGGCCCGGTCAATCCCTACGGGCAGAACAAGCTCGCGGTCGAGCAGATGCTGGCCGATCACGCGCGCAGGCACGAGGATTGGCGCGTGGCGCTGCTGCGCTACTTCAATCCGGTCGGTGCGCACGAGAGCGGGTTGATCGGCGAGGACCCGAACGGCATTCCCAACAACCTGATGCCGTATGTCAGCCTGGTGGCGGCCGGACGATTGAAGGAGTTGTCGGTGTTCGGCAACGACTTCGAGACTGCCGACGGCACGGGCGTGCGCGATTACGTCCACGTGGCGGATCTCGCCGCGGGGCACGTCGCGGCGCTCAATGCGCTCGATCGCCTTCCCCCGGTGCGCATATTCAATCTCGGCACCGGACGCGGCTACAGCGTGCTCGACGTGGTGAAGGAGTTCGAGCGCGCGTCGGGGCGGGCGGTCCCCTATCGTATTGCGCCCCGGCGTCCGGGGGACGTGGCGGTAAGCTATGCGGATGCGGCGCGCGCCGCGCGCGAACTGGATTGGCGCGCAGGCCGCGGCCTGGCAACCATGTGCCGCGACGCCTGGCGCTGGCAGCAATGGCGCGCAGCGCAGCCGGCGGAACTTTGAATCCTTCCTGTTGGAGCGTCCATGAAATCACGCTTGAAGAGCAAACCGGGCAAACAATCGATGCTCGCGTACCAGAGCGGTTTCGGCAACACGTTCTCGAGCGAGGCGCTGAACGGCGCGCTGCCGGTGGGGCAGAATTCGCCGCAGCGCACGCCGCACGGCCTGTACCCCGAAGTCATCTCGGGCACCGCCTTCACCGCGCCGCGCGCGGAAAACCAGAGCGTATGGCTGTACAAGCTGCGCCCTTCGGCGATGCACCGGCCGTACCGGCGCATTGCGAACGGCCTCGTGCGCTCGGGGCCGTTCGACGAGCTCGAGACGCCGCCCAACCGGCTGCGCTGGAACCCGCTGCCGATGCCCGCGAAGCCGGCCGATTTTATCGACGCTCTGGCGACGCTCGCGGGCTCGGGCGACGCGGCCTCGCAATCGGGGATCGCGGTGCACATCTACCGCGCCAACCGCTCGATGACCGACCGGTACTTCACGAACGCGGACGGCGAGATGATGTTCGTGCCGCAGCAGGGCGCGCTGTTACTGTTCACCGAGCTGGGGAAACTGGAAGTGAGGCCCGGCGAGATCGCGGTGATTCCCCGGGGAATGAAATTCAAGGTCATCGTAGAGAGTCCGTCGCGCGGCTACCTGTGCGAGAACTACGGCCAGGCGTTGCGGCTGCCCGAGCTCGGGCCGATCGGCGCGCAGGGCCTCGCGCAGACGCGCGATTTTCTTGCGCCGGTCGCGGCGTACGAAGACACGAGCGGCAAGTGCCAGGTAGTGGCCAAGTTCCAGGGCGGCCTGTGGGCCACCGAGCTTCGCCACTCGCCGCTCGATGCAGTCGCCTGGCACGGCGACTACGTGCCCTACAAGTACGACCTGGCGAAGTTCATGGTGATCAACACCGTGAGCTTCGATCACCCGGACCCGTCGATCTTCACCGTGCTCACCTCGCCCTCGGGCCAGCCGGGCGTGGCGAATTGCGACTTCGTCATCTTCCCGCCGCGCTGGATGGTGGCCGAGCACACGTTCCGCCCGCCCTGGTTCCATCGCAACGTGATGAGCGAACTAATGGGGCTGGTGCACGGCGTGTACGACGCCAAGGCCGAAGGTTTCCTGCCGGGTGGCGTGTCGATCCACAACTGCATGTCGGCGCACGGCCCGGACGTGGCAACTTTCGACAAAGCCTCCGCTGCAGAGTTGAAACCCCACAAGATCGAGAACACCCTTGCCTTCATGTGGGAGTCGCGCTGGGTGTTCCGGCCGACCAAGTTCGCGCTGCACTCGAAGGAACTGCAGAAGGACTACGACAGGGTCTGGGACGGCTTCCGCAAGCTCTAACTGACGGCTTGTCAGCCGTCAGTTGATCTGCAGGCGCTGGCGTGTGGCGTCGTATCGGCGCGCCGATCACGGGAAGGCGCAGTCTCTGCAACAGCGTAGGCAGCGACATCGAGACTCTCTCTCCGTAACGGGTTTTGCGCGCGGGTATCATGCCGCTCTCAGCGTCTTCACCACGAGAATCGCAATGACCTACCGCTCCTTCCAGCTCGAAATCGCAGACCGCGTCGCCCACCTGAAACTCAGCCGGCCGGAGAAGTTGAATGCCATGGACGGCGTGTTCTGGAAAGAACTCGACGCCATCCTCTCCGACCTGCACCGCCGCGCGCCCGCGCGCGCGCTGGTCATCTCCTCGACCGGGAAGCACTTCAGCGCCGGCATGGATCTCGCGGTGTTCGAGCAGGGCAGCGTGCTCCCCGAGGGCGGTGCCGGCGAGCGCATTGCGCTGCGCGAGCAGGTGCTCGCGCTGCAGGCCACGTTCACGCGGCTGGAGGAACTGCGCATGCCGGTGATCGCCGCGGTCCACGGCGGCTGCGTCGGCGGCGCGGTGGACATGACCACTGCCTGCGACATCCGTTACGCGAGTGCGGACGCGTTCTTCTGCGTTCAGGAGATCAACATCGGCATCGCCGCCGACGTCGGCACGCTGCAAAGACTTCCGAAGCTGATCCCGGTCGCGGTGGCGCGCGAGTTCGCGTATTCGGGCCGCAGGATGCCTGCCGCGCGCGCCCGCGAACTGGGGTTGGTGAACGAAGTGTTCGCCGACCAGCCGGCCGCGCTGGAGGCGGCGATGCAGCTTGCGCGCGAGATCGCCGGCAAGTCGCCCGCGGCGATGTGGGCCTCTAAGCAGGCGATCAACTACGCGCGCGACCACACGGTCGCCGAGAGCCTCGCGCAGATGTCGCTGCTGCAGGCCGCCGCCCTGCAGAAAAGCGATATCGCGGAGGCCGTGCGCGCCACGGCGGAAAAGCGCCCGGCGAAGTTCGCCGAGCTTGCGCCGGTGCCGCCGTTCGGCGAAGCGGCCTAAACGAACAGCGCGCCGCTCTTCGCCTTCTCGCGCACGACCTTCGGCACGGCAAACCGCTCGCCGCATTTCTTCGCGAGCTGGTCGGCGCGCGCGACGAATTTCGCCGGCCCGACGTGGTTGATGTACTGCAGCGCGCCGCCGGTCCAGGCCGGAAATCCGATGCCGAAGATCGAGCCGATGTTGGCGTCGTGCACCGTTTCAAGCACCCGCTCCTCGAAGCAGCGCGCGGTCTCGATCGCCTGGCGATAGAGGATGCGTTCCTTCAATTCTTCGAAGTCGTAGGTCACGCCCGGCTTGCCGAAGATGCGCGCAAGTTCAGGCCACAGGAACTTGCGCCCCCCCTTCGGATACTCGTAGAAGCCGCCGCCGCCCGCGCGCCCCGGGCGCTTGAACTCCTTCACCATGCGCATCACTACCGCCTGCCCAGGCGGGGCGACGTAGGTCTTGCCTTCCGCCGCAAGGTCGGCCCGGGTCTGCTCCATCACGTGCACCGACAGCGACATCGAGGTCTCGTCGATCACCGCCAGTGGTCCCACCGGCATGCCCGCCAGGCGGCCGGCGCTCTCGATCACCGCGGCCGGAATGCCTTCCTCGAGCATCGAGCAGCCTTCCATCACGAAGGTGCCGAAGGTGCGGCTGGTGTAGAAACCGCGCGAATCGTTGACCACGATCGGTGTCTTGGAGATCGCGAGCACGTAGTCGTAGGCGCGCGCCAGCGTCTCGGGCGAAGTCTTCGCGCCCTTGATGATCTCCACCAGCGGCATCTTGTCCACCGGAGAGAAGAAGTGCAGGCCGATGAAGTTCTCAGGCTTCGCAGAGGCCTGCGCGAGCCCGGTGATCGGCAGCGTGGAGGTGTTTGAAGCAAAGATGCCGTTGGCGGCGAGCTGCGGCTCGGATTCCCTGGTCACCTTCGCCTTCAAATCGCGCTGCTCGAATACCGCCTCGATGATCAGGTCGCAGCCTGCAAGATCATCGGCATTTGCCGTGGGATGAATGCGGGCAAGGATCTCGGCGGAATTGGCATTTGGCCTCTTCGCGAGAAGTTTCTCGCTGTAAGCCTTGCCGGCGTCCGCCTTATCCTGCGTTACGTCCTTCAGCACACATGGAATGCCACGATTGGCATTCGACCACGCGATGCCGCCGCCCATCATGCCGGCGCCGAGGATGCCGACCTTGGCCGGCTTCCAGCGCGGCACGCCTTTCGGGCGCGATGCGCCCGACTTGATCGCGTTCAGGTTGAAGAAGAATGCAGTGATCATGTTCTTGGCCACCTGCCCGACCGCAAGCTTCGCGAGGTAGCGCGACTCGATGCGCAACGCGGTGTCGAAATCCACGTACGCGCCTTCGACCATCGCCGCAAGAATCGCTTCCGGCGCGGGATACAGGCCGCGGGTCTTTTCGATCAGCATCGCCGGCGCCACGGCCAGCATCTGTGAAACTTGCGGCGAATTGGGCGAGCCGCCCGGCATGCGGAAGTCCTTTGCGTCCCAGGGCTGCACCGGCGCGGGATTGGCCTTGATCCACTCGCGCGCCATCGAAGAAAGATCGTCCGGGCTTGCCGCAAGCCCTTGCAGCAGGCCGAGCTTGGCGGCGTCCGCCGGGCGCATCAGCTTGCCCTCGATGAGATAGGGAAACGCCGCCTGCAGGCCGAGCAGCCGCGTCAGCTTGGTGACGCCGCCCGCGCCGGGCAGCAGGCCCAGCGTGACTTCGGGAAAGCCGAGCTGGATCTTCGGATCGTCCAGGCAGATACGGCAATGCGCGGACAGCGCCACCTCGAAGCCGCCGCCGAGCGCCGTGCCGTTGATCGCCGCCACCACGGGCTTGCCGAGTTTCTCCAGCCGGCGGAAGTTCTTCTTCAGGATTTCGATCTCGTGGAACATGCGCGGTCCGTCGGCCTCGGTGAGCTTGAGCACGTCCTTCAGTTCGGCGCCGGCGAAGAAGGTCTTCTTGGCGGACGTGAGGATCACCCCGTCGTAGCTGTCCTTTTCCGCTTCGAGGCGATCGAGCGTCGCGGTAAGGGCCTGCTGGAAGGCCTCGGTCATGGTGTTGACCTGCGCGCCCGGCGCGTCGAAGGTGACCGTGGCGACGCGGTCCGCGCCAACTTCGTACCTGATTGGCATCACAACCTTTCGATGATGGTGGCGATGCCCATCCCGCCGCCGACGCACAGGGTCGCCAACCCGTAGCGCAGCTTTCTGCGTTCGAGTTCATCGAGCAGCGTGCCGATGATCATCGCGCCGGTCGCGCCGAGCGGGTGGCCCATCGCGATCGAGCCACCGTTCACGTTGACCTTTTCCTCCGGCACGCCCATCTCCTTCATGAACTTCATCGGCACCACTGCGAACGCCTCGTTGACCTCGAACAGGTCGATCTGGTCGATCGTCATCTTTGCCTTGGCAAGGGCCTTCCTCGCCGCGGGCATCGGGCCGGTGAGCATGATGGTGGGGTCCGCACCCGAGAGCGCGGTGGCGACGACCCGTCCGCGCGGCGTCAGCCCGAGCGCCTTGCCTTTTTCCTCGCTGCCGATCAGCACCGCTGCGGCGCCATCGACGATCCCGGAGGAATTGCCTGCGGTGTGCACGTGGCGGATACGCTCGACCTGCGGATAGCGCGTGAGCGCCACCGCGTCATAGCCCATGCGGCCCATGTCCTCGAACGAGACCTTGAGCGAACCGAGGCCTTCCATGGTCGAATGCGGCTTGATGAATTCGTCTTCGGCGAGGATGGTGTCGCCGATCGAGTCCGTCACCGGCACCACGGATTTCGCAAACCGGCCGTTCGCGCGCGCGTCCGCGGCGCGCTTCTGCGAGCGCAACGCGAAGCGATCCACGTCCTCGCGCGAAAAATCTTCCAGCGTCGCGATCAGGTCCGCGCCGATACCCTGCGGAACGAACAGCGTCCCGATCGCCGTCTCCGGGTCGCAGGCCCACGGGCCGCGGTCGGTGCCCAGCGGCACGCGCGACATCGACTCGACACCGCCCGCAACCACCATGTCTTCCCAGCCCGAACGCACTTTTTGCGCCGCGATGTTCACCGCTTCCAGCCCGGAGGCGCAGAAGCGGTTCAGCTGCACGCCCGCCACGCGCCAGTCCCAGCCTGCCGCGAGCGCCGCGGTCTTGGCGATGCAGCTGCCCTGCTCGCCCACCGGTGTTACGCAGCCCATCACCACGTCGTCCACCTGCGCGGTGTCGAGGTCGTGGCGCTGCTGGAGTTGCTTCAGCACGCCGGTGAGCAGGCTGATCGGTTTCACTTCGTGCAGCGACCCGTCCTTCTTGCCCTTGCCGCGCGGGGTGCGCAGCGCGTCGTAGATCATCGCTTCGGCCATGGCCTGACTCCTGTTCCGCGTGTTCGATTGACGAATCATAGGCGAATGCGACACACTCAGAAAGCACCCTTCCCGACATGCTTCCCGCTTCGAAATACCAGTCGATCTTCCGCGCCGGCCTGCTCGACGGGCGCATTGCCGTCGTGACCGGCGGCGGCAGCGGTATCGGCCGCTGTACCGCGCACGAGCTGGCTGCGCTCGGCGCAAAAGTGGCGCTCATCGGCCGCAGGATCGAGAAACTCGACACCGTGCGCGAGGAAATCGCGCAGGCCGGCGGCGTGGCGCGCGGCTACGCCTGCGACATCCGCGAAGAAGACCGGGTCCGCGAAACCGTCGCGGCCGTTTCAAACGATCTCGGAAGGATCGACTTTCTGGTCAACAATGCCGGCGGCCAGTTCGCCTCGCCGCTGGCGAAAATCTCCGCCAAGGGCTGGGACACGGTGGTGCGAAACAACCTCACCGGTGGTTTTCTGATGGCGCGCGAGTGCTACACGCAGTGCATGGCTGCAGGCGGCGGCGCGATCGTGAATATCATCGCCGACATCTGGCAGGGCATGCCGGGCATGGGCCACTCCGGCGCGGCGCGCGCGGGGATGCTCAACTTCACCGAGACCGCGGCGTTCGAATGGGCGCCGGTGCGCGTGAATGCAGTCGCGCCGGGCTGGATCGCCTCGAGCGGACTGGACCAGTATCCGGCCGAAATGGCGGCGCACATTCGCAGCCTGCCGAAGAAGGCGCCGCTCGGGCGGCTGGGCACGGAATCGGAGGTCTCCGCGGCGATCGTGTTTCTTCTGACCCCGGCGGCGGCGTACATCTCGGGCGCGTGCCTGCGCGTGGACGGGGCAGTACCCAACGCCAAACGTCCCGAATGGCTCGGCCAGGGACGGACCGCCCCCTACGACGGGTTTCACCTGGCACGGATGCCAAGAGTACTGCAGGAGTAAACAATGCAATTCACCCACGAGCACGAAGAACTGAAGCGCAACCTGATCCGCTTCATCGACAAGGAGATCAATCCGTTTGTCGACGAGTGGGAGGCGGCGGAGATCTTCCCGGCACACCAGTTGTTCGGGAAGATGGGCAAGCTCGGCTTTCTCGGTCTCACCAAGCCGGAGGAATTCGGCGGCAGCGGCCTGGATTACTCCTACTCGCAGGTGATGGCCGAAACCCTCGGCCACATCAGCTGCGGCGGCGTGCCGATGGCGATCGGCGTGCAGACCGACATGGCGACGCCGGCGCTCGCGCGCTACGGTTCGGACGAGCTTCGCAAGGAGTTCCTCGCCCCGTCAATCTCGGGCGAGTACGTCGCCTGCCTCGGTGTCTCGGAGCCGGGCGCAGGGTCGGACGTCGCGTCGATCAAGACGACCGCAAAGAAGGACGGCGGCGACTACATCATCAACGGCGGCAAGATGTGGACCACCAACGGCACGCAGGCCGACTGGATGTGCCTGCTCGCGAACACTTCGGAGGGCGCCGCGCACAAGAACAAGACGCTCGTCTGCCTGCCGATGAAAACCAAGGGCGTGCAGGTGGCGGAGAAGCTGAAAAAAATCGGCATGTGGTCCTCGGACACCGCGCAGATTTTCTTCGACGACGTGCGCGTGCCGCAGCGCTATCGCATCGGGCAGGAAGGCATGGGTTTTACCTACCAGATGCAGCAGTTCCAGGAAGAGCGCCTGTGGGCGGCCTCATCGAAAATCCAGGGCCTGCAGCGCTGCATCGACGAGACGATCAACTACACGCGCGAGCGAAAGCTGTTCGGTTCCACGGTGCTCGACCAGCAGTGGGTGCACTACAAGCTCGCGGAATGCCAGACCGAGCTCGAGTGCCTGCGCTCGCTCACGCACCGCGCGGTGGACCTCTACTTGAAGGGCGAGGACGCCACCATGCTCGCCTCGATGGCGAAGCTGAAAGGCGGCTACCTCGGGCGCCAGATCGCCGATACCTGCCTGCAGTTCTGGGGCGGAATGGGCTACACCTGGGACAACCCGGTATCGCGTTCTTACCGCGACGGCCGGCTGATGTCGATCGGCGGCGGGGCCGACGAGGTGATGCTCGGCATCATCTGCAAGCACATGGGCATCCTGCCTTCGAGAACTCTGCCGAAGTAGTCATGGCGGCGGCACACCCGGCCCTGACCCCGGAACACGAAGCGATGCGCGACAGCGTGCGGCGCTTCGTCGCGCGCGAACTGACGCCGCACGCCACGAAATGGGACGAAGCAGGCGAATTCCCGCGCGAGCTGTACAAGAAGGCTGCGGCCGCGGGCCTGCTCGGCGTAGGCTTTCCGGAGGAGTATGGCGGTGCGCCCGCAGATCTGTTCCACCACGTGATCCTGTCGGAGGAAATCGCCCAGTGCGGCAGCGGAGGAGTGCACGCGAGTCTGTTCTCGCATTCGATCGGCGCACCGCCGATCGCATCGGCAGGAAGCGCGGCGATGAAGGCGCGCGTGCTGCCGGGGATCATCGCCGGCGAGAAGATCTCGGCGCTCGCCATCACCGAGCCCTCGGGCGGCTCGGACGTGGCGCAGTTGCGCACCACCGCGAAGCGCGAAGGCGCGTATTTCGTGGTCAACGGCGAGAAAGCCTTCATCACCTCGGGGGTACGCGCCGACTACTACTCGGTGGCAGTAAGGACCGGCGGCCCGGGCGCCGCGGGCGTGTCGCTGCTCCTCGTCGAGCGCGACACGCCGGGCTTCACCCGCACGTCGCTGAAGAAAATGGGCTGGTGGTGCTCGGACACCGCGCTGCTGAGGTTCGATGATTGCCGCGTGCCGGTGGAGAACCTGATCGGCGAGGAGAACACCGGCTTTCGCATCATCATGAGGAACTTCAATTCCGAGCGCCTCGGCATGTCGGCGGGCGCGGTGGGTTTCGCCGCGGTGTGCGTGGAGGAAGCGATTGCCTGGGCGCGCGAGCGCACGACCTTTGGACAGAAGTTGATCGGCCACCAGGCGATCCGCCACAAGCTGGTCGATATGCAGATGCGCGTCGCCGCCGCGCGGGCGCTGGTCTACGACACCTGCTGGAAACTGGTGAACGCGCCGCGCGATCCGGAAGCCATTGCGCAGCTCGCAATGACCAAGAATTTCGCGACGCAAACGATGCAGCACTGCGCCGACGGCGCGGTGCAGATCCTCGGCGGCGCCGGCTTCATCCGCGGCTCGCGCTCGGAGCGCATCTACCGCGAGGTGAAGGTGATGATGATCGGCGGCGGGGCGGAGGAAATTATGAAAGACCTGGCCGCGCGCCAACTGGGGTGGCAGGCATGACGCACGCCAAGGCGTTCCCGCCGGAGTTTGCGGCGCGCATGAAGAACGTGATGGAGGAGTACATCGCCTTCAACCGCGTGCTCGGCTTGCGCGTCGAATCGATGGACCCGAAAGCACCGAAAATGCGCTTCGACATGCGGCCGGAACTGGTGGGCAATCCGGCGCGCAAGATCCTGCACGGCGGGGTGATTTCGGCGACGCTGGACGTCGTCGGCGGGTTCGCCATCATGATGCGCATGCTCTCGAAGATGGAGCCGCAGGAAGTCGCGAAGGGCGGCTTCCCGAATATGGGCACCATCGACCTGCGGGTGGACTACCTGCGCCCCGGGAGGGGAAAGCATTTCATCGCCACGGCGCGCGTCGTGCGCATGGGCAACCGGATCGCCGTCACCCACATGGAACTTGAAAACGACACCGCCGAGCTGATTGCAACCGGCTCGGCGGCGTACGTGGTCGGCTAGCGATCAGTCGGTGATGTAGTCGGTGATCGGCGTCCACTTGCCGTTCACGATCTGCGACAGACGCGCCCGGTTCGAACCGAGGTGCTTGGTCTTGCTGAACGTCATCGCGTCGGCCCCGAACATGTCGCGCGGCGCCGAGAAATTCTCCAGCGTATTGATGAAGGTGTCGGTGGTCAGCTTCGGACCCGTCTTCTGCGCGATCTGCGCGAACAGGTCGATCACCTCGTAGCCGTAGGCCGAGAACACCGCCGGGTCTTCCTTGAATTTGTCCTTGTAGCGCTGGCCCCACTCGCGCACGTTCTTCGACGCGTCGTCGAGGTACGGGTTGTTCACCGTGTTGGTGGAGTAAAACCCGTTCATCGCCGGTCCGCCGAGCTTGTGGATCAGATCGGTGTAGGAGGCCGACGATCCCATGAATTCGACGTTCCAGCCGAGCTTCCTCGCGGTGCCGATCGCGCCGAGCGTCTCGCGGATAATGGTGCCGAGCACCACCAGGTCGCATCCGGCGTCCTTCATGCGCGCGACCTGCGAGGAGAACTCGGTCGCCCCGCGCTTGTAGGTGGTCTTCTCGGCGAGCACCATGTTGATTTCCTTCAGGCCCGCCTCGGCGCCGCGCATCGCTTCCAGGCCGAAATCGTCATCCTGGTACAGGGTGCAGACCTTCTTGGATCCCTTCAGCTTGACGAGGTGCTTCACCCCGGCGCGCATCTGGTCGAAGTAAGTCGCTGCCGTCGAGTACTTCAGGCGGTGCAGCGGCTCGTACATCTCGCGCGCCGCGGTGAGCGGAAACAGGTGCGGGATGTTCTTCTCGAACAGGATCGGCATCGAGGCCAGCGACGTCGCGGTGCCGATGGTGCCGATCATCGCGAATATTTTGTCCTTCTGCACCAGCTTCTGCGCGCCGAGCACGGCCTTCTTCGGGTCATAGCCGTGGTCCTCGATCACCAGCTTGAGTTTGCGGCCGTTGATGCCGCCCGAGGCGTTGATCTCCTCGACACGCATTTCCATGCCGTTCTTCAACTGCTTGGAGAACCCGACGAGCGGGCCGGACAGGTCCTGCATGCTGCCGATCACGATCTCGTCCTTGCTCACGCCCTGGGCCTGCTGCGCAAAGGCGAGCGGCGCAGCCACGAGCGCAAACAGCGCAGTAATGAGTCGTTTCATTTCGTACTACCTCCTTATTGGTCTATGTACCGTTACTTTATCACTCCGGCAACACGGACAGCTAAGCCGCCTCGCGCGCGTACATCGACTCGATCATGTCGCGGTACTTCTCGTTCACCAGCTTGCGCTTCAGCTTCATGGTCGGGGTAAGCTCCTCGTCCTCGGCGGTGAGCTTGTTCTCGATCAGGCGGAACTTCTTCACCTGCTCGACCCGCGCGAACTGCTTGTTCACGCGGTCGAGCTCGGACTGGATCAGTTCCTGGATTTCGGGCCGGCGGCACAGGCTGGCGTAGTTCGAAAACGGGATCGAGTGCTCCTGCGCGTAATTCTCGACGTTCTCGTGGTCGATCATTACCAGCGCCACCAGGAACGGGCGCCGGTCGCCGATCACCACCGCGTCGGTGATGTACGGCGAGAACTTGAGCTGGTTCTCGTACTCCGAGGGCGTGATGTTCTTGCCGCCCGCGGTGATGATGATGTCCTTCATGCGGTCGGTGATGTAGAAGTAGTCGTCCTCGTCCACCTTGCCGACGTCGCCGGTGTGCAGCCAGCCGTCCTTGAGCGTCTCAGCGGTCTTCTCCGGCTGGTTGAGGTAACCCATGAATACCGCCGGGCTCTTCACCAGAATTTCTCCTTCGGGCGAGAGCTTCACCTCGGTGCGCGGCAGCGCCGGCCCGATCGAGCCCGGCTTCACCCGGCCCGCAAGATTGCCCGTCGAGACGCCGCCCGACTCGGTCTGGCCCCACACCTCGATCATCTCCAGGCCGAGCGCCATGTACCAGCGCACCAGGTCGGGTGAGATCGGTGCGGCGCCCGTGAACAACGAGCGGGCGCGATGCACGCCGATCACCTTCCTCACGTTGTCGAGCACCAGCACGCGCGCCAGCCAGAACGCGAAGCGCAGGCCGGCGGGAACAGGTTTGCGCGCCTCGCGCAGCTTCGCCACCTTGTAGCCGATGCCGATGGCGATGCCGTACGCGCGTTGCTGCAAGGGGCTCGCCTCCTTGAGCCGAATCAGCACGCCGGAATAGAACTTCTCCCAGATGCGCGGCACGGCACCGAACACGGTGGGCGCGATCTCGCGCACGTTCTCGGGGACGGTTTCCGGGTTCTCGACGAAATTCAGGCAGGTGCTGGACAGCAGCGCGGTGTAACTGCCCACCACGCGCTCGGCTACGTGGCACAGCGGCAGGAAGCACATGCGCTCGTCGCTCTCGTCCTGCGGAAACGCATCGCGGTAGAGCCGGATGGCGAACATGATGTTGGCGTGCGAGAGCATCGCGCCCTTGGGCCGGCCGGTGGTCCCGGAGGTGTAGATGAGCACCGCGAGCTGCTCCGGAGCGCGTGCGACGACGCGCTGCTCCCACAGGCCGGGGTGTTGCGCGTCGTATCCGACGCCCAGCTCGCGCAGCGCGTCCAGGCTCATCACCTGCCCGTCTTTCAGGTCGTGCAGGCCCTCCATGTCAAACACGACAATCTTTCTCAGCAGCGGCAGTCCCGCGCGCACCTCGAGCACCTTGTCGAGCTGCTCCTCGTCCTCGACGAAGACGAACGTCGAGCGCGAGTCGGTCAACTGGTATTCGACCTGCTCGGGCGCGTCGGTGGGGTAGATGCCGTTGGACACCCCGCCGGCGCCGAGCAGCCCCATGTCGGCGTACAGCCACTCGCGCCTGGTGTTGGACAGGATCGAGCCGCAGTCGCCCGGTTCGAAGCCGAGCGCGGCGAGCCCCATGCCGATTTCGCGCGCGGTGCGGCCGAACTGCTGCCAGGTCACGCTCTGCCAGATGCCGAATTCCTTCTGGCGCAGGATCACCTGCGGGCCGTGTGCGCCGACCATGTGCCAGAACATCTTCGGCACGGTGTCGATGTCGTCGTCTGGTTTCATTCTCACCTCCACTGCTTCTTTTTCTTCCACCGCCGGTGTCCGCGCACGCCGGCGGCCTTGATGCCGAGGTAGAACTCGCGGATGTCCTCCTTCTCGGCCAGGCGTGCGCAGGTGTCGGTCATCACGATGCGCCCGACTTCCAGCACGTAGCCGGTCTCGGCGATCTTCAGCGCCATGTGCGCATTCTGCTCCACCAGCAGGATGGTGGTGCCGCGCTCGCGGTTGATGCGCACGATGATCTCGAAAATCTCTTTGGTGAGCCGCGGCGAAAGCCCCAGGCTCGGCTCGTCCATCAGCATGACCGTCGGGCGCGAGAGCAGCGCACGCGCGATCGCCAGCATCTGCTGCTGGCCCCCGGAGAGCTGGCCGGCTTCCTGCCTCGCACGCTCCTTCAGGATCGGAAAGTAGGCGAACACGGTTTCAATGTCCTTCGCCACGCCGTCCGGATCGCTGCGCGTGTAGGCACCCATGCGCAGGTTGTCCTCGATCGAGAGCAGCGGGAAGACTTCGCGCCCCTCCGGCACGTGGCCGACGCCGGCGCGCACGATCCAGTCGGGCGTGCGCCCCTGGATCTCCTCGCCGCGCAGCTTCACCTGCCCCTTGCTCGGGTCGATAATGCCCGAGATGGTCTTCAGAATGGTGCTCTTGCCCGCGCCGTTGGCGCCGAGCACGGTGACGATCTTGCCTTCCTCCACCGTGAGCGTCACCCCGCGCAGCGCCTGCACCGGGCCGTAGCTCGATTCGACGTTGGCGAGTTCGAGGACGTCCATGTTCAATCCGCGCCGCCGAGATAGGCCTCGACCACGGCCGGATGTGCCTGCACTTCGGCCGGAGTCCCTTCCGCGATGGGGCGTCCCTCGTTCAGGGCAAGCACGCGATCCGAAACCCGCGAGACGAGATTCATGTCGTGCTCGACCATCAGCACCGTGATGCCCAGTTCCTTCTGGATGTCCTCGATCCAGAACGCCATTTCGTTGGTCTCCTCGGGATTGAGGCCCGAGGAAGGTTCGTCGAGCAATAGCAGATTGGGCTCGGTGGCGAGGGCACGGCCCAGCTCGATCACTTTGCGCACGCCGTAAGGCAGTCCGGCCACCAGGCCGTCGCGGTAATGCGCAAGCTCGAGGAAGTCGATCACTTTCTCCACCGCCTCGCGCTGCGCGAGCTCGGCGCGCCGAACAGAGGGCAAGAACGCCATTTCCTGCCACAGCGAGGTGGTGCGGTGCCGATGGCGGCCGATCAGCAGGTTCTGCAGCACGGTGGCGTGCTCGAACAGCTCGATGTTCTGGAAAGTGCGCGCGATGCCCAGCTCCGCCACGCGGTGCGGTGCCAACCCGTTCAGGCTGCGATCCTCGAAGCTGATGGTTCCTTTGCTCGCCGGATACAGCAGCCCGATCAGGTTGAAGATCGTCGTCTTGCCGGCTCCGTTCGGGCCGATGATGGTGTACACCTCGCCTTGCTTCACCTCGAAGGACACCCCGTCCACCGCGCGCACGCCGCCGAAGGAGATGCCGAGATCCTCGACCTTGAAGAAGCTCACCGCAGCCGCTCCGACTTCATGTAGGTTTTCTGCCGGCGGAACATGCCGCGGCGGTAGAACGGGAACAGCTCGAACCAGGTGCGCACCTTGAGCCACCGGCCGTAGATGCCCATCGGCTCGAAAATTATGAAGGCCACCAGCAGCACGCCGAACACCATCGCCTGCAGGCCCGAAATCCCGGCCGCGCCCGAGGGCAGGTAATCCTTGGCTACCGAAATCAGCTGCGGCAGCACGATGATGAATGCAGCGCCGAACACCGCGCCATGCAGCGAGCCGATGCCGCCGATGATGACGATGGTCACCAGTTCGATCGAGGCGAGCAGCGTGAACTGCTCGGGCGAGATGAAACTGATCTTGTGCGCGTACAGCGCCCCACCCACGCCCGTGAGCGCCGCCGACAGCGCGAACGACATGGTCTTGTATTTCGCGAGGTTGACGCCCATGCAGCTGGCGGAAATCTCCGAGTCGCGGATCGCTACGAAGGCCCGCCCGGTGGGCGAGCGCAGCAGGTTGATGAGCGCGACGCAGGAAATCACCGTGAGCCCGAGGCACAGGAAGTAGAAGCTCACGTCCGAGTCGAACACGAATCCGAACAGCTCTGCGGGCTTGACGTGTTTGCCCCCGTTGCCGCCGGTGAGCCCCTCCCAGCGCGTGATGATCTCCTCGACGATCACGTTGAAGGCAAGCGTGGCAATGGCGAGGTAGATCCCCTTCAGGCGCAGCGCAGGCAAACCGATGATGATGCCGGCGGCGGCCGAAAGCAGCGCCGCCGAGGGCAGCGAGACCCAGAGCGGCATTCCCGCGCCCTGCAGCAGCGCCTCGGTGTAGGCACCGACTGCGAGAAAAGCCGCGTGGCCGAGCGAGATCTGTCCGGTGTAGCCCACCAGCAGCATCAGCCCGAGGCCGACGATCGAGTAGATGCAGATGAAGTGCAACTGCGAGATCACGTACTCGCTCAGGACGAAGGGCGCGGCGACCAGCGCCGCGCCCAGCAATCCGTACCAGAACACGGCGCCGCCATGCTTGAACAGGCGGAGATCCTGATCGTATTCGGTCTTGAAGATGAACCGCATTCAGACTTTCTTTCGCATGGTTTCGCCGAAAATGCCCGAAGGCTTCACCATCAGCACGATCAGCACGACTACGTAAGCAGCGATATCCTTGAATCCTTCGGGGAGATAGCGCCCGGCGAACTGCTCGACCACGCCGATGATCAACCCGCCGACGATCGATCCCGGCACGCTGCCGAAGCCGCCCACGACCGCCGCCGGGAAAGCCTTCAGGCCGATGAAACCCATGTTGGAATGCACGAAGGTCACCGGCGCAAGCAGAATCCCGGCAAAGGTCGCGACCGCCGCCGACAGCCCCCAGATCAGCATGTTCACGCGCCGCACCGGGATGCCCATGTAATAGGCAGCGAGCTGGTTCTGCGAGGTGGCTTGCATCGCCACGCCCAGCTTGGCGTAGCGGAAAAACAGGTACAGCGCGAGGCATAGCGCCGCGCTCATGCCGATCACCGCCAGCTCCTGCACAGCGAGCACCACGCCGCCCAGCCGGATCACTGAATCGGCGAAGGGCGTGGCGAACGTATAGGTATCGGTGCCCCAGCCCGGGACCATGGTCACAACGCCGCGCAGGACGTAGCCCATGCCGATGGTGACCATCACCACCGTGAACGCGGGATAGCCGAGCACGGGCCGCAGCACCAGGCGCTCGGCGAGCATGCCGAACACCGCCATCACCGCCAGCGCGAACACGATGGTGAGCCAGTACGGCAATCCGAGAACGGTGCTGCCCGTGAGCGCGAAGAACGCGCCCAGCATCATCAGGTCGCCCTGCGCGAAGTTGACCGTCTCGGTGGCCTTGTAGATCAGCACGAAGCCGAGCGCGACCAGCGCGTAGACGCAACCCAGCGCCACGCCCGACAGCAACAGCTGCAGGAACTGACTGAGCAAGCTATTTCCTCCAGGGATGCCGCGCCCGCGACGATGGGTAACGCTCTATTGGGCCGACCCCGTTGGATTCTACCAAGCGTTCGATTTTGACGAGATCTTGTGCGATAGCGGAGTTGTTGACTCACGCGATAAATGGCTCCATAATGCCTCCGGTTGGAACCATTTTAGAGCCATAATGCCTGTCAACCTTTCGGTCAAGAACGTACCCGAGGCGCTAGCGTCGAAGCTGCGCGAGCGCGCTAAACGTAACCATCGCTCCCTGCAAGGAGAACTGATGGCAATTCTGGAAGTCGCAGCGAGCGATCCCCAGGTGGGACGCGCGAACACCGCCGGTGCGACGTACGATATCGGACAGTTCACCCCTGCGGCAGACCGTCTACTCGACCGGTTGATGGCAATCGCCGGCGACCGCGGTATCGACACCACGAAGCGGCTCACGCGCGAACAGGCGCACGATCGCAAACTGCTCCGGAAGTCGGGCGTCTGATCGTGGCGGTCACGCACTGCCTCGACTCCAACGTGCTGGTGTACGCGTTCTCGAAATCCCCGCGAGATGCCGCAAAAGTGCGCATCGCGCGCGAATGGATCGCCCGCGAAGATTGGGGCGTGACCGTACAGGTGTTGCAGGAGTTTTACGTGAACGCGGTACGCACGCCGCACGAACTGGGCCACGAGGATGCGCTCGCCATGATCGAGGAAATCGCCCACAGCCGCCCGGTGGGCGTCATCGACCTGCCTCTCATGCGTCACGCGCTGCAACTGAAAAGTCGTTACCGCATTGCTTACTGGGACGCCGCCGTCATCGCCGGCGCGCGACGGCTCGGTGCCTCCGTTCTCGTGAGCGAAGATCTTTCACACGGGCAGGACTACGGCGGCGTGCGGGTACTCAATCCATTCTCTCCTGCGTGACGGAGATCCCGATGGGCATGTTCGACACCATTATCTGCCGCCATCCGCTGCCTGACGGTCTTGCGGCGGAGGACTTTCAGTCCAAGAGCCTGCACAATACGCTGTCTTTCTACGAGATCGGCGCGGACGGGAAATTGCGGGAACTGGCCATCGGCAGGGACGGAGATCCTTTGGGCGAGGGCCCGCGCGACACGGGTTTCCATGGCGTGCTTCGCTTTTATACGACGGTCGGGAATGACCTCAGGGAATACGAAGCCAAGTTCACCGATGGTTTGCTTGTCGAGCTTCATGCCGAAGACGAGGCGCGCTACGACGAACGCGGTTTGCGTCTGACCCAGGACGAACGCGCGGCAAAGCGCTTCCCCCGCCCATGAGAACCGTCCGGGTCGGCGCAGGGCTGGGCTTCTACGGCGACGCGTGGCGCCCGATCCGCGCGTCGATCGAGCGCGGCGGCGTGAAGTACATCGGCTCGGACCACCTCGCCGAGCTGACGCTCGCGATCCTGCAGAAGGACCGCCAGAAGGATCCGGCCGCGGGCTACGCGCGCGATGCAGTGCCGATGCTGGCCGACCTGTGGCCGCTCGCGGCGAAGCACGGGGTGAAGTTCGTACTCTCGGCCGGCGGACTCAACCCGGAAGGCGCGCGCCAGGCGGTCGCGAAAGTGTTCCACGCCAAGGGCTGGAAGGCGCGCATTGCCACGGTGATGGGCGATTCGATCACCAGCCGCATCGACGAGCTGCGCTCAGGCGGCGAAACGCTCGCGCACCTCGATACCGGCGCGGACATTTCGTCCGTCCGCGATCGTCTGCTGTTCGCCAACGCCTACCTCGGCGCGCAACCCATCGCCGAGGCGCTCGCGCGCGGCGCCGACATCGTGCTGACGGGCCGCGTGGCGGACGCAGCGCTGTTTCTCGGGCCGCTGGTGCACGAGCTGGGCTGGCGCTGGGACGACTGGGACCGCCTCGCCGCGGGACTCACCGTCGGCCACCTGCTGGAATGCTCGGGCCAGGCGAGCGGCGGCAATTTCGGCTCGGCCGGAGAGTGGGCGAACATCCCCGATTTTCTGCACCTGGGTTACGCCGTCGCGGAAGTGGCCGAAGACGGCACCGCAACCATCACCAAGGCACCGGGCACCGGCGGACGCGTGTCCTTCGACACGGTACGCCAGCAGCTGCTCTACGAAGTACACAACCCGCACGCGTACTTTTCTCCCGACGTTGTACTCGACATGGGCGCGCTGCGCATGGACGACCTGGGCGACGATCGCGTGCGCATCAGCGGCGCGGGCGGAGTGCGGCGGCCCGACAAACTCAAGATCGTCGCCGGTTATGCAGACGGCTGGATGGGTTCGGGGATGATCGGATTTTCCTGGCCGGACGCATATCAGAAGTGCGAGAAAAGCGCCGAGATCATCAAAGGCCTGCTCGCCGAACGCGGCGCAAAGGTCGAGGAAATCGGCGTCGAATACGTCGGCTACAACTCCCTGCTCGGCGCGAACGCCGACCCGACCTACCGCGACCAGTTGAACGAATGCTTCCTGCGCATGACCATTCGCACGCAGGACCGGCGCGTGGCGGATGAGTTCGGACGCCTGTTTCCGTGGCTCGCGCTTTCAGGGCCGCCCTACGCTGGAGGATTTCACGGCATTCAGCGCGCGAAGGAACTGCTCGGCCTGTGGCCGACGCTCGCGCGGCGCGAGCTGATCGAGTCGCGCGTCGCGGTGAGCGTGGAGGACGTGGCATGAAAGTGCCGCTGTGGAGGATCGCACACGCGCGGAGCGGCGACAAAGCCGATCGCGCGGACATCGGGCTGTTCGCCTACGACGCGCCGACCTACGCGGTGCTGAAGCGCGAGATCACCGCGGCGCGGATCGCGCAGCATTTTGAATCGATCTGCAACGGGCCGGTCGAGATCTGGCCGCTCGACAACCTGCTCGCGCTCAAGATCGTGCTCAACGCCGCGCTGCAGGGCGGCGCCGCGCGCAGCCTGCGCACCGACAACCTCGGCAAGACCATCGCCGCGGCACTTCTCAGGATGGTAATCGAGGCACCGGAGAACCTTCCGCGCCTGGCTCCCTGATGCTGCGATAATCGATGACCTATGAAACTCGCCACCCTGAAGGACGGGACGCGCGACGGCACGCTGCTGGTGGTCTCGCGCAACCTGAAGCACGCCGCGAAGGCCGACCACCTCGCCCCGACGCTGCAATCGGCGCTCGATGACTGGGACTACGCAGCGCCGCTGCTCGAGCAATTGTACAACGAGATCAACGACGGGGGCGCCCCGTCGGCAAGCTCGCGCGCATTCTCACTCGACGCCAAGCAGCTGATGGCGCCGCTGGCGCGCGCCTATCAGTGGCTCGACGCGAGCGCCTACCTCAACCACGTCGAGCTGGTGCGCAAGTCGCGCGGAGCGGAGATGCCGCCGGAATTCAAGCGCGATCCGCTGATGTACCAGGGGGCCTCGGACGCCTTCATCGGCGCCTGCGACGACATCGTGTGCGGATCCGAAGACTGGGGCATCGATCTCGAAGCCGAATTGGTGGTGATACTGGGCGACGTACCGATGGGCACCGACGCGGACAAGGCCAGCCAGCATATCCGGCTGCTCGCGCTGGTGAACGATGTATCGCTGCGCAACCTGATTCCAGCGGAACTCGCCAAGGGCTTCGGCTTCCTGAACGGCAAGCCCTGGACCGCGTTCTCGCCGGTGGCCGTGACGCCCGACGAGTTGGGCGAAGCCTGGGACGGAAAACGCGCGCACCTGCCGCTGGTCAGCCATGTGAACGGCGAGCTGCTCGGCAAACCGAACTGCGGCGCCGACATGGTCTTCCACTACCCGCGCCTGATCGCGCACGCGGCAAAAACCCGCGCGCTCACTGCCGGCACCGTGCTCGGCGCGGGCACCGTCTCCAATCGCGACCGCTCCACCGGCTGCGGCTGCCTGGCGGAAAAGCGCGCGATCGAGACCATCGAGCACGACAAGCCGGACACGCCGTTCCTCAAGTTCGGCGACCGCGTACGGATCGAGATGCTCGACGCGGAAGGACGGTCGATCTTCGGCGCGATCGACCAGCGGGTGGTACAGCTTAGCTAGGCGTGCACGCGCACGAAGTTGCGAAAGCGCGGGTAGATCACCTCGCGCCAGCGCCTGCCGGCGAAGATGCCGTAGTGACCGGCCTTCGGCACCAGGAAATGCTCGCGACGCTCGCGCGGGATGTTCAGGCACAGCAGGTGGGCGGCCTCGGTCTGGCCGTTGCCCGAGATGTCGTCGAGTTCGCCTTCGATGGTGAGCAGCGCCGTGTCGCGGATCGCCTGCGGCCGCACCAGTTCTTCGCGCACGAACATGCGGCCCTTGGGCAGCGCGAAATCCTGGAACACGGCGCGGATGGTGTCCAGATAGTACTCCGCGGGCATGTCGAGCACCGCGTTGTACTCGTCGTAGAAATCGCGGTGCTTGTCCGCCGATTCGTCGTCGCCGCGCAGCAGATGGTTGAAATAATCCCCGTGCGCGTCGAAATGCCGGTCCGGGTTCATCGCCACGAAACCCAGGTGCTGCAGAAAGCCCGGGTACACCCGCCGCGTCCCGCCCGGGTACTTCGAGGGCACGCGGTGGATCAGGTGCTGCTCGAACCACGAGTACGGGCGCTTCGTGGCGAGGTTATTGACCGAAGTCGGGCTCTTGCGCGCGTCGATAGGCCCGCCCATCATGACCATGGTCTTCGGCGGATTCGCCTCGCGCGCCGCCGCCATCAGCGAGACCGCCGCCAGGACAGGCACCGTCGGCTGGCACACCGAGACGACGTTGAGATCCGGTGACAGCAGGCGGATGAACTCGCGGATGTAATCGACATAGTCCGCAAGGTGGAACGGCCCTTCGTAGACCGGCACCATGCGCGCATCGACCCAATCGGTCACCCAGACGTCGTGCTCGGGCAGCAGCGTGCGCACTGTGTCGCGCAGCAGGGTCGCGTGGTGCCCCGAAAGCGGCGCGACCAGCAGAATTTTCGGATCGTTGCGCGGCTGGGCAAGCTTGCGCTCGAAATGCACCAGGCGGCAGAACGGTTTTACGTGCGCATCGACCAGGCGGACGGCGACCTTCTCGCCGGCGATCGTCGTTTCAGCTATGCCCCAGGCGGGCTTCTCGTAGCGCCGCGTGACGCGCAGGAACAGGTCGCTGCCGGCGCTGATGCGCCGCGCCAGCGGCCCGTAGGAAAACGGGCTGAAGGGGTGGCCGAACCAGCCGCGCGAGAGTTCCGCGGCGTAGCGCATCGGCGCAAGCGCAGTGTGCTGTGCTTCGAAAAGGTCGTAGAGCAACCTGTTCCCCGCGGTATGTAACGATTTGGTTATATCAGAAATTTTTCCGCGCCGCACAAACGGCTTTGTCAACTTGTGTGCCCGTCGCCCATATCCTCGTCAGGTATGCTCGGTTCCATGCGCTGGGTGCTGCGCCTGCTCGCCGTCCTGCTGGTCCTGATCGTGCTCGGGGCGGGCGGCCTGTATATCTACTTGCGGCAATCGCTGCCGAAAATTGAGGGCGAGGTTCGCCTGGCGGGCCTTTCAGCCCCGGTCGACGTGCTGCGTGACTCCTACGGCATCCCGCACATCTACGCGGCGAGCCTGGAGGATGCAAACTTCGCGCTCGGCTACGTGCATGCGCAGGACCGGATGTGGCAGATGGAGGTGAACCGGCGCATCGCCTCGGGGAGGCTCGCCGAGGTGCTCGGTGCGCCGGCGCTCGAAACCGATCGCTTTCTGCGCACGCTCGGGGTGCATCGTGTCTCACAGTCCGCCTATCAGCGCGTCGACGCGCAAACCCGGCGCGTGCTCGATGCGTATGCCGCGGGCGTCAACGCCTTTCTCGCATCCGATCCGGTGCTGCCGCCCGAGTTCATCATCCTGCGCCACCGGCCCGAGCCGTGGAGTGCAGTCGATTCGATCGCGTGGCTGAAAATGATGTCCTGGGACCTCTCCGGCAACTGGCGCAACGAGTTGCTGCGACTGCGCCTTGCGAAACGCATGCCGGTCGCGCGGCTGCAGGAATTCCTGCCACCCTACCCGGGCGACGCGCCGGTGCCGCTGCCGGACCTCCGAACGCTCTACGGCAACCTGGAAAAGGAGGCCGTGCAGCTCGCCGAAGACCTATCGGAGCATGTCGCCGCGCTCGCGCTGCCCTCCGGCGAGGGCCTCGGCTCGAACAACTGGGTGGTCGCCGGCAGCCGCACCGAGAGCGGCAAGCCGCTGCTCGCCAACGACCCGCATCTGCGGCTCACCGCGCCGGCCGTGTGGTATTTCGCGCACCTCGATGCGCCGGGCGCGGGGATGATCGGCGCGACGTTGCCCGGAGTGCCGATGGTGGTGCTGGGCAGAAACGGGCGCATCGCCTGGGGAATGACCAACACCGGTCCGGACGTGCAGGACCTCTACCTCGAGAGGCTCGACAGCGCCGGCAACTATGCGACGCCCGATGGCACGCAGCCGTTCGCGACGCGCGAAGAGCACATCAAGGTCAAGGGCGGCGAAGACGTGCCCATCGTCGTGCGCAGTTCGCGCCACGGCCCGATCATCTCCGACGTGCTGCAGCCCGCGCGCGAAGCGACGCCGCGCGGCTACGCGCTCGCGTTTGCCTGGACCACGCTCGCGGAGGACGATCTCTCGATCCAGGCGGTGGCGCGCCTGCCGCTCGCACGCAGCTGGGAGGAGTTCGTCGCGGCACTGCGCGATTTCGCTTCGCCGCAGCAGAACATGGTGTACGCCGACATCGACGGCAACATCGGCTACATCGCGCCGGGACGCGTGCCGGTGAGAAAGCCCGAGAACGACCTGCATGGCCTGGCACCGGCACCCGGATGGGATGCGCGTTACGACTGGACGGGCTACGTGCCCTTTGAAGAGCTGCCGCGCGCGTATAACCCCGCCAGCGGACGGCTGTGGACCGCCAACGAGAAGATCGTGCCGGAGGGTTACGCGCACTACATCACCAGTGAATGGCAGGAGCCGTATCGTTCGAAGCGCATCGGGGAAATGATCGAGGCCACGGCAAAGCACAACCAGGGCAGCTTCGCGCGCATGCACGCCGACGTGGTTTCGCTCGCCGCGCGCGAGTTGCTGCCGCGGCTGCGCGAAACGCGGCCGAGGAGCGAGGAGGCGCGCCACGTGCTGCACCTGTTCGAGAGCTGGCAGGGCGAAATGCTGGCGGGCCGCACCGAGCCGCTCGTGCTGTGGGCGTGGTGGCGCGAGCTGACGCGCGCAATTTACGCTGACGAAATGGGCGACGCCTTCGCCGGCAACTGGATGGCGCGCGCTCCTTTCCTCATCAACGTGCTCAACGACAAGGACGGCCAGTCGCGCTGGTGCGACAACGTGAACACCGCCCCGGTGGAGGGCTGCGCGGAGCTGCTCGCGGAATCGCTCGAAGCGGCGCTCGCCGAGCTGCGCAGGCGCTACGGGACGGACATGTCCGCATGGCGATGGGGGCCGGCGCACGCGGCGCGCCACGAGCATCGCCCGTTCGGCCGGCAGAAGTTGCTCGCGAAATGGTTCGACATCGTGGTGCCGACACCGGGCGACAACTATACGGTCAACGTCGGACGCATGAATTTCGGCGACGACGAACCGTTCGAAAATCACCACGCGGCATCGCTGCGCGCGATCTACGACTTGGCCGACCCGGAGAAATCGCTGTTCATCCACTCGGGCGGCCAGTCGGGCAACCGCATGTCGCCGCATTACGAGTCCTTCGCCGCGGCCTGGGCGCGCGGAGAGTACGTCCCGATGAGCACCGACCGCGGCCGCATCGAGCGCGCCGCCGCCGGGCGGTTGACACTCATCCCCGCGAAGTAATCCGGCGCAGGTAGAGGTTGTTGGCGACCAGCGCGCCGATCACCAGCGCGGCTCCCGCAATCTCGATCGCCGCAAAGCTGCGCCCCAGCGCCGCCTCGATCGCGAACACGCACACCGGGATCAGGTTCAGCGACAGCATCGCGTTGAGCGGCCCGAGATACTTGTTGGCGAAGTTGAATCCCAGAATCCCAAGCACCACGGTACAGGTCGAGAAATAGACGATCTGCCAGGCGATCGAGGTGACCGCCGCTGCGCTCGGCAGCGTCGCGATACCCGCCGCGATTGCGACGCCGTTGGCGATGACCAGGCCGATTGCGCCGGGAATGCAGGTCAGCACCGTGAGCCGCAGCGGCGACCAGCCCGGGAAGCGCGCGGCAGAGAGCGTGTAGATCACCCAGCTGACCGCGCCGAGAAACACCAGTACATCGCCGAACAGTGCGCCGCCCAAGAAGGCACGCGCGGGATCGCCCTTGGTCACCACCAGGATCACCCCGGCGAGCACCGCGACGACGCAGCCGATCACGAACGGCGCCGGCCGCTGGCCGCGCTTCAGCCACACCGTGAGCGCGATCAGCGGCGTCTGCATCGCCATGATGATGGCGGCGTGCTCCGGCCGCGTATAGGAGAGCCCACTCCAAACCAGCAGGTTGAAGCCGGCGATGCCGATCAAGCCGAAGATCGTCGCCTGAACGAACCGGCCTTCGAAGCGCAGCGCCTGCCGGCCTTCGATCGCCCACAGCAGCGCGACCAGCAGCATCGAACCGAAGATGTAGCGCAGCGTCGCGAGGCCGAACGCATCCACGACCGACAGCGCGCGCTTTCCGATCGAGAACATCGGCGCCCAGCACAGGATGGACAGGAAGATCCAGCCGAGGCCGCGCAGCAGGTGGGGCGGGGAACTCACGGGCGCAGAGCTTACGCGGCTTCGCGCTTGGCGTGATGGAGTTCGGTGAAACTACATCCGACATCCTGGACTCCCGCTTCCGCGGGAGCGACAAGAGGGTTATTACGCAGCCTTTTCCCCGTCCCTCAATGCCCGCCGTAAGATCTTCCCGACGTTGGTCTTGGGCAGGTCTGCGCGAAACTCGACGTGCTTCGGCTGCTTGTACCCGGTCAATTGCTCCTTGCAGTGCGCGAGCACCTGAGCTTCGGTCAGCGACGGATCCTTCTTGACGATGAACACCTTCGGCACCTCGCCCGAGCGCTCGTCCGGCACGCCGATGGCCGCGACTTCGAGTACCCCCGGCATCATCGCCACCACCTGCTCGATCTCGTTCGGGTACACGTTGAAGCCCGACACCAGGATCATGTCCTTCTTGCGGTCCACGATGCGCACGAAGCCCTTCTCGTCCATCACGCCCACGTCGCCGGTGTAGAGATAGCCGTCAGGCCCGAGCACCTGGGCCGTTTCCTCGGGCCTTTGCCAATAGCCCTTCATCACCTGCGGACCCGCAATGCAGATCTCGCCCGATTCGCCCTGCTTCACATCCTTCTTGTCGTCGTCGCGGATCGCGATCACGGTCGATGGCATCGGCAGGCCGATCGAACCGTTGTAGGCCTCGAGCGTCAGCGGGTTCATGGTCGCGCAGGGGCTGGTCTCGGTGAGGCCGTAGCCCTCGAGCAGCGTCTTGCCGGTGATTTCCTTCCATTTATCGGCCACCGCCTTCTGCACCGCCATGCCGCCGCCGACGCAGATCCTAAGATGCGAAAAATCGAGCCTGCGGAACTCCTCGTTGTTGAGGAAGGCGTTGAACAGCGTATTCACGCCGGTGATCATGTTGTACTGGTGCTTGCCGAGCTCCTTGACGAACGCCGGGATGTCGCGCGGGTTGGTGATCAGCACGTTCAGACCGCCGATCTTCATCATGTTGAGGCAGTTCACCGTCAGCGAGAAGATGTGATACAACGGCAGCGCGGTGATGATCACCGCGCGCTCGTTGCCGAGCCCCGGCGCCAGCCAGGCTGCGGCCTGCTCGATGTTGGCGAGGATGTTGCGGTGGAGCAGCATCGCGCCCTTGGAAACGCCGGTGGTGCCTCCGGTGTACTGCAGGAAGGCGATGTCCTCGTGCCCGACGTCGACCGGCTTCAGTTGCAAGCCCGCGGCCTCCGACAGCATGTCGTTGAAGCGGATCGCGCCGGGCAGTTCAAATGCCGGCACCATCTTCTTCACGTTGCGCAGCACGAAATTCACGACCATGCCCTTCACGCCCAGCATGTCGCCGAGCGACGCGACGATCACGTGCTTCACCGGCGCGCTCGGCAGCACCTCCTCGAGCGTCGTGGCGAAGTTCTCCAGGATCACGATCACTTCCGCGCCTGAGTCCTTCAACTGGTGCTCGAGCTCGCGCGGGGTGTAGAGCGGATTGACGTTCACCACGATTCCGCCCGCACGCAGCGTGCCGTACAGCGCCACCGGGTACTGCAGGCAGTTGGGCATCATCAGCGCCACTCGAGCGCCCTTGCCGTAGCCCTTCGATTGCAGCCAGGCGCCGAACGCGCGCGACAGGCGGTCGAGTTCGCCAAAGCTGATCGTCCTTCCCATGCAATGGAAGGCCGGCCGGTCGCTGAACTCGACCACCTTCGTGTCGACCAGATCGCCGACGGACTTGTACTGCTTGTAGTCGATTTCGACGGCAACGCCGGGCGGATAGCTTTTCAACCAGATTTTTTCCATCACTCCCCCCCAGTTCGTTGGTCTTCCCCAGGCGCCACTCAGCGATGCTTGAAAACGGGTTTCCGTTTCTCCACGAAAGCGGCCATGCCTTCCTTCTGGTCTTCGAGCGCGAAAGTCGCGTGGAACAGCCGCCGCTCGAAGTGCACGCCCTCGGAGAGCGTCGTCTCGTAGGCTCGGTTGACCGATTCCTTGACCATCATCGCGATCGGCAGCGAGCAAGACGCAATCTTGCCGGCCACCGCGAGCGCCTCGTCCATCAGCTTGTCCGAGAGCACCACACGCGATACCAGCCCGGAGCGCTCGGCCTCGGCCGCATCCATCATTCGCGCGGTGAGGCACAGGTCCATCGCCTTCGCCTTGCCCACGGCGCGCGGCAGCCGCTGCGTGCCGCCCGCGCCGGGGAAGGTGCCGAGGTTGATCTCCGGCTGGCCGAACTTCGCGTTCTCGGCGGCGATCACGATGTCGCACATCATCGCAAGTTCGCAGCCCCCGCCCAGCGCATAGCCCGCCACCGCGGCGATCACCGGCTTCCTGATGTTGCGGATGTGCTCCCAGTCGCGCGTGATGTAGTTCGACTTGAACGCGTCCATGTAACTGTAGTTCTGCATCACCCCGATGTCGGCTCCTGCGGCGAACGCCTTTTCGTTGCCGGTAATGACGATCGCACCGATCCCGTCATCGGCGTCGAATCCGTACATCGCCTGCCCCAGCTCCTGCATCAGTTGCGGGTTGAGCGCATTCATCTGCTTGGGGCGGTTCAGCGTGATGAGCGCGACGCGGCCCTTGATTTCGGTGAGAATGAATTCGTAAGCCATGGCTACTCCTGGATCGTCGGGATGAATGCTGCGGTGTTCAGGATCTTTGCGTACACCGCGCCGAGCGCAGCGAGAAAGGCGACGTGCACCTGCCTCGCAGGCACGGTCTCTCCACCCCAGGCCTGCGCGCGCGTGGCGCAGGCGTCCGCGAGCAGCGTGACGCGGTAGCCGTCGTCGAACGCCGCGCGCACGCTCGCATCGACGCACATGTGCGTCATCATTCCCGCCACGACGAGTGAATCGACCCCCGAGCGCTCGAGCTCGGCCTTGAGTGTGGTGCCGCGAAACGAATTGGGGAAGTTCTTCTCGATCACCGGCTCGCCCGCCGCGGGGGCCACGGCCGGGTGAATCTCCACGCCGGGAGACCCCGGTATGAAGTAGGTCGCGCCGGGACGCACCGAGAGATGCTTGACGTGGAACACCGGCAGTCGCTTCGCGCGAAACGCCGCGAGCGCCTGGCGCGCGTGGTCTCCGGCCGCATCCGCACCGTCGAGTTCCATCTTCCCGCCAGGGAAGTAGTCTTTCTGGATGTCGATAATCAGCAGTCCGGTCTTGCTCATCTTTCCCCCCGTTGCTTGAACACGGATAGCGGCACGACATCCGTTGCGGCGTAGCGCTTGCGTCCCGGCTCGACCTCGGCAAGCGCCTCGGTCTCGCGCAGGCCAGCCAGGCTGCGCACCGCAAGCTCCTGGTACTGCCGGGTCGCGTCGCGCTTCCATGCCATATCGGCCTCGGTGAGCGCTCGCAGGATCTTGGCCGGCACTCCGGCGGCGAGCGAGCGCGGCGGGACGACAAACTGCGCCTTCACGAAGCTCATCGCCGCGACGATCGAGGATTCGCCCACCTCGGCGTTGTCATTCACCACCGCGTTGATCCCGACCAGCGCATTGCGCCGCACCACGCAGCCATGCAGCACCGCCCCGTGTCCGATGTGGCCATCGGACTCCACCAGCATGTCGCGGTCCGGAAAACCGTGCAGCACGCACGTGTCCTGGATGTTGGCACCGTCTTCGACCACGATGCGGCCGAAGTCGCCGCGCAGGCATGCGCCGGGTCCGATGTACACGCGCGGTCCGATGATCACGTCGCCGATCAACACTGCGGCGGGATGCACGTAGGCTGTGGAATGGACGACCGGCGTGATGCCGTCAATCGAATAGACTTTCACCATGCGGGTATTCTAGCGCCGCTGGGTTATCCTTCAGTCTCTGCTGCGAAACTTCATGACCGAACCCGTCCTCGTCGCCGTAGAAGCGGGCGTCCAGCGCATCACGCTGAACCGTCCGGACAAGCTCAATTCATTCACCTCGGCGATGCACGCGCTGCTGCGCCCCGCATTCGAGCGCGCACGCAGCGATGACGCGATCCGCGTCGTGCTGCTGACCGGCGCCGGGCGCGGTTTCTGCGCCGGCCAGGATCTTTCCGAGCGCGATATCCGCGCGGGCGGTCCCGCACCCGACCTCGGTGCGACGCTCGAGAAGCTCTACAACCCGCTCATCACCGCAATGCGTGAATTGCCCAAGCCGATCGTCTGCGCGGTGAACGGCGTGGCGGCCGGCGCCGGCGCGAGCCTCGCGCTTGCCTGCGACATCGTGCTCGCCGCGCGCTCGGCGAGCTTCCTGCAGGCCTTCGCAAAAATCGCCCTGGTACCCGATGCCGGCAGCACCTACGTGCTGCCGCGGCGCGTGGGCATGGCGCGCGCCATGGGCCTCGCGCTGCTCGCCGACAAACTGCCGGCCGACGATGCCGAACGCTGGGGGCTGATCTGGAAATGCTGCGCCGACGACCGGTTGATGGCGGAAGCCGACGCCCTGTGCGCGCGGCTTGCCGAGGCGCCAACCCGGACGCTGGGCCTCATCAAACGCGCACTGGACGCCTCGCTAGGCAATACGCTCGAGCAGCAGTTGACCCTCGAGCGCGAGTCACAGCGCGCAGTCGGGGGCTCGCCGGACTACCGCGAGGGGGTCGCCGCATTTCTGGAAAAGCGCACGCCGAAATTCACCGGCCGATGACCGACAAGAACGCGCCTCGAAGAGACTTTGAGCACCAATACATAACGTTGCCGGAGAGCCCGTGCCCGATCGAAAGCGAATGGATGATGCAGTGAAGCTGGTGCACTCGATCATGCTGCCCACTCCGCAGTACGCCTGGCCGCTCTTGTGCGAGCGCGTCGGCGCGCAAGTGTGGGTAAAGCACGAGAACCACACGCCCACCGGCGCGTTCAAGGTGCGCGGCGGGCTGGTGCTGCTCGATGCGCTGAAGCGCGCGGACCCGAAGCTCTCGGGCGTGATCAGCGCCACGCGCGGCAACCACGGCCAGAGCCTCGCGTTTGCGGGAAAGCTCCACGGCGTGCGCACCGTGATCGTGGTGCCGCTCGGCAACAGCCGCGACAAGAACGCCTCGATGCTCGCGTGGGGCGCTGAGCTGATCGAGCACGGCCGCGATTACGATGAGGCACGCGAGCACGCGGCGCTCCTCGCGCGCGAGCAGAGGCTGCGATTCATCGGCCCGTTCCATCCCGAACTGGTTGCCGGCGTCGGCAGCTATGCGTTCGAGCTGTATTCGGCAGTGGCGGATCTCGACGCGGTATACGTGCCGATCGGCTGCGGCTCGGGCATCTGCGGGCTGATCGCCTGGCGCGATGAGCTCGGCCTGCGCACCCGCGTGATCGGCGTGGTCTCGGACCAGGCGGACTGCTATGCACGCTCGTTCGAGGCTCGGCGTCCGGTGGAGACCGAAAGCGCAAACACCTACGCCGATGGCATGGCGGTGCGGGTGCCGGTGCCGGCGGCGCTCGAAGCGATCCTCGCCGGCTGCGAGCGTATCGTGCGCGTCTCCGACGACGAGGTGAGGGCCGCGGTCAGCCATTTTTACAGTGACACGCACAACCTGATCGAAGGCGCTGGCGCCGCCCCGCTCGCCGCGCTGATGAAGGACCGCGAACGCAAGGGGTCGCGTTTCGCGGTCATCGCCTCCGGCGGAAACATCGACCGCGAGATGTACCTCGCGGCTCTTTCAGCGCACTGACTCGATGCCGCGCACCGCGACCGCGGGCGCACGATGGAAATCGCGATGGCGCGCAAGCAGCCTGCGCGCGCCTTGCGCACGGCCGGCGCGCAGGTACGCCGCCAGCAGCGTCTGCTCGAACAGGTCGCGCTGCGCGCGGCTGCCGCCGATGCGCACCACCTGCTCCAGCACCGGCTCGATCCGGTCGATCGCCGAGGGCCAGTCGCCGCGCATGAAATCGCCGGCCGCGCGCGCCAGCGCAGGCACCACCGCTCCGGCGACCAGGCGCCCTGCCCGGTCGCGCCCATCGAGTTCGGCCGCGTAGTTCGCGAGCGCCTCGGCGTCACCGCACGCCGCAAGCGCGAGTGCGTAGTGCGCATCGACGAAAATCATCGGCTGCGGAAACGTGCGTTCGGAGTACTCGCGCACTGCCCGCCACTCGTCCGGTGCGCGCTTTTCTCCCGCCAGTTCGGCCCGCCACAATAGCGCCGCACTGTCAGTGACGATGTTGATCGGCATGCTGCGCGAGGCCTGCGGCGAGCAGCGGCTTGCGTAGACCTCCCAGACGCGAGCTGGGTTGCCCAGGGTCAGCTCGAACATCGCGACATGCCACCACAGGTGGCAATGCAATTGCGCGTCCGGCGGATAACCGCCGAGCCAGCCTTCGAGGTAGTCCCTGCCGGGCCGGCTCTCGCCGTTCTCGTAGAGCGAGTGCACGTAGACGTGCGCCCCGTGCGCGCTGCGCGGGTTTGCCTCGAGCGAGCGCTCGATCAGGCCGCGGCCCTCGCGGCTGCGCCCGTCCTCGATCAGGGCGAACGCGAGCATGGACAGGAACCACCAATCCTCGCCGTAGTGCTCTGCCAGCGGCTCGAGCAGCTCGACCTGCTCGCGCTCGCGCCCGGGGCGCCCGCTGAAGCCGATCAGGCCGAACACCCCGGTGGCGGGCGCGAGCGCCATCGCGTCGCGCGGAAAATTCGCGAGATGCTCGCGCGTGGCCGCGAGCGCGCCGCGCGGGTCGCCGCCCACCAGCCGCGAGTAGATTTCGACGTGCCGCCGCTCGCGCGGGGTCGCCTGTTCGGCCAGTTGCGCGGCCCGCGCGCAGGCTTCGCGGGCTTCCGCCGCGCGCATGTGAACCTGCAGCCAGCGCGCCTGCGCCGCTTGCGCCAGCGCAAACCCGGGGTCCTCGGCCAGGGCCGCCGTCATCGGCGAAACGGCGCCGAAGTTGGCCGAGAGCATGCGGTCGACGCCCTCGACATAGGCGTCGCGCGCCGCGGCGGAGGCGGTGCTCAGCGGCAGGTCATAACGATCGCGCAGCATGGCGGTGCGCAAGTTAGCACGGACCGCCAGCGCGAACCAGCCTATGCGGCTGACAGCATGTCTGCGTTTCCCGACTCCAGCGCGAGCAGCGCGCGCTTTCGCGTGAGACCTCCGGCGTATCCGGTCAGGTCGCCGTTCGAGCCGACGATACGGTGGCAGGGAACGATGATGCCGATCGGATTGCGTCCGGTCGCCGCGCCCGCCGCGCGCGCGCTGCCGGAGTGGCCCGCGCGGAGCGCAAGTTCGCCGTAGCTGATGGTTTCGCCGTAAGCCACGCCGCGGATCGCCTTCCAGATCAAGCGCTGAAACGGCGTGCCTTCCGGCGCCAGAGGGGTGTCGAAGCGCGTGCGCTCGCCGCCGAAGTACTCGGTCAGCTCGCCCGTGGCCTGGCGCAGCGGAGCGTGGCGCGCATCCTGCCGCCATTCGGGATCGACCGACGGCCGATACTTCTGGCGATCGAAATAAACGCCTGAGAGGCCCTCGCCATCGGCAACCAGCAGGATGCGGCCGTGGGGACTGTCGTAGAAACCGTAGTAACGCATGCTCACTCCTTCGCTGTGGGTTTGGCCAACGATTGCCAGAGATGCATCACGGCATACGCGCGCCACGGCCGCCAGGCTTCGCCGGCAGCAAGCACGCGGCGCGCATCCGTCTCGCCGAGCGCTTTCATCACGCCCAGATCGGTGTGCGGAAACGCATCCGGCCAGGCGAGCGCGCGCATCGCGATGTATTGAGCGGTCCACTCGCCGACACCCGGCAGCGCGCGCAGCCTGTCGAGCGTCGCGTCGATGTCGGCGTTCGGCATGAGGACGAGTTCCTCGCCCGCCACTGCGCGCGCCAATGTGATCAAGGTGCGCGCACGCGCTCCGGGCATGCCCAGGCGCGCGATGCGTCCCACCGATAAATCGGCGATACGCGCCGCGGTGGGAAAGACCGTGGTGAGCGCAGCAAAGGGGGTATCTAACGGATCGCCGAACGCGGCGGCAAAGCGGCCGGCAACGGTGCGCGCCGCCGCGACCGTCACCTGTTGACCTAGGATCGCACGCACCGCCACCTCGAAACCGTCGAATGCGCCGGGCACGCGCAATCCCGGATTGCGCCGGGCCAGTGCGCCGAGCGCCTGCGCGACTTCGCTGGGATTGCACGCCAGGTCCAGCAGTGCCTTGACGCGCGACAGCACCGGCGGCAGCGCCTTGGCGAGCGAGGCGGAGACCGTGACGCGGAGCGCCGGTTTTTTCCGCGACGGCGTGACCTCGACCCAGCCGCAGTGCTCCTTGCCGTCGACCTCGACGCGCACCGTCCGGCGGTAGCACGCGCCTTCGACCGCTTCGACCCCCGCGACTGCCCGCGCGCCGAGGAAGGCGCTCACCGCCGGCCAGTCGTAAGGCGGCCGGAAGCTCAACTCGAAATTCAGGGCATCCGTCGCGGCCGGCGTCGTGGCATGCATATGGCGGCGCAACTGACCGGGCTGGAGGCGGTAGCGCTGCTTGAACAGCGCGTTGAAGCGCCGCAGGCTGCCGAAACCGCTCGCAAACGCGACCTCGGTGACCGGCAGTGCGGTGTCGGTCAGCAGGCGTTTCGCAAGTAGCAGCCGCTGCGTCTGCGCAAACTCAACCGGCGAAACGCCGAACTCGGCTCCGAAAGCGCGGCGCAGATGCCGATCGGTGATACCGAGGCGCGACGCGATCACGTCCAACCCTGCCGCGTCGAGCGCGTGGTCCTCGATCAAGCTGGCGGCAGCCTGTGCCAAGCGCGTGGTGGCGTCCACGCTCGCATTGCCCGGCGCAAGTTCGGGCCGGCAGCGCAGGCATGGCCGGTAGCCCGCCGACTCCGCGGCCGCCGCGCTCGGGTAGAAGCGGCAGTTCTCGCGCTTCGGCGGCTTGACGGTGCACACCGGCCGGCAGTAAATGTGGGTGGACGATACTGCGACGAAGAAGCGGCCGTCGAAGCGCGCATCGCGCGCCTTCAGCGCGCGGTAGCAGGTGTGGGGATCGAGGGTCATGCACGCATTGTGCACGCGCCACCGGGCACTCGCTCGCCGTTTTCGGACATCACGCTGCCGGGCGGTCTAGAGGTCCGAAAATGGCTAGCCGGCCCGGCCGGCGTCGGTAATGATTGCGGCATGAAGCCCGCCGATTACGCCCGCCTCGTCCTGCTCGCCGCGATCTGGGGCGGTTCATTCATCTTCCAGCGGATCGCAGCGCCGGTGCTTGGCGCCGCGCTCACTGCGGAAGGCCGGCTGCTGATCGCCGGCGTCGTACTCGCCGCATGGTTCCACTGCACGGGTTTCGATCCGCAATGGCGGCGTGACGGCAGGCAGTACTTCGCGATCGGCGTCGTCAACATGGCCTTGCCTTCGCTGCTGTATGCGTTCGCGATGATCTACATCCCCGCTTCGCTTGCCGCGATCCTCAACTCGACCTCGCCGATGTTCGGCGCGCTGTTCGCCGCACTGTTCCTGGGTGAACGTTTCACCGTGCGCAAGGCACTAGGCTGTGCCGCTGGAGCGGTCGGGGTCGCCCTGGTCGCGCGGCCGGATGGATATGCATCGACGCCAATGTTCGGCGTTGCCATCGCCGCCTGCCTCGCGGCCTGCCTGTGCTACGGCTACACCGGCGTGGTGGTCCGGCGCTACGCTGCACAAACGCCTTCGCGCGGCATCGCAGTCGGCAGCCAGCTCGCCGGCGCCGTGTTGCTGCTGCCTTTCCTGCCGTTCTCGCCCCCGGCCAGCGAACCCACCATGTTCGCCGTTTCAAACCTTGTCGCACTGGCGCTCTTGGGCAATGCACTTGGCATGGTGCTCTACTTCCGCCTGATCGCCGACGTAGGCGCGACACGGGCGCTGACGGTCACCTACCTGATGCCTGCGTTCGCGCTGTTATGGGGTGCGCTGTTTCTCGGCGAAGCGCTGCCGGCCAGCGCGTTCGCCGGCGCCGTTTTGATTCTTGCGGGGACAGTGCTCGTCACGCGCGGATAGAATCTGGCCACCATGGCCTTCTATCCAAGACTGTTCGCGCCGCTAAAAGTCGCCCACCTGATGCTCCCCAACCGCATCCTGATGGGCTCGATGCACACCGGGCTGGAGGGGATGAAGGAGGGCCCGGGGCGGCTCGCCGCGTTCTTCGCCGAGCGCGCGCGCGGCGGCGTTGCGCTGATGGTCACCGGCGCGTTCTCGCCCAATATCGAGGGCTGCCTCGGACCGGACCGCGAGACGATGATGGACGCGGAGGACCGCGACCGCCACCGCGCCATCGTGCAGGCCGTGCACGACGCGGGCGGCAGGATCCTGCTGCAGCTGTTGCACGGCGGACGCTACAGCAAGCGCCCGGGCGCGGTCGCGCCCTCGCCGATCAAAGCACCGATCAGCCCGATCTCGCCGCGCGAGCTCTCCAGCGCCGAAATCGAGCAGACCATCGAGGACTTCGCGCGCGGCGCGCTGCTCGGGAAGCACGCGGGCTACGACGGGGTCGAGATCATGGGCTCCGAAGGCTACCTGATCACGCAGTTCCTCTGCCTGCGCACCAACCGGCGCGGCGACGAATGGGGTGGTCCGATCGAGAACCGCCTGCGCTTCGCGGTCGAGATCGTGCGTCGCGTGCGCGAGCGCTGCGGCCCTGACTTCATCCTGCAGTACCGCATCTCGGTGCTCGACCTGGTCGAAGGCGGCCTGTCGGGCGGCGAAATCGTGCTGCTCGCGCGCAGGATCGAGGCCGCCGGCGCCGATATCCTCAATTCCGGCGTGGGCTGGCACGAAGCGCGCATCCCGACCATCGCGTACGCCGTGCCGCGCGGCGGGTTCGCCTGGGCGACGCGGCGGCTGAAAGAAGCCGTGAAGATTCCGGTGATCGCCTCCAACCGCATCAACGCGCCGGAGCTCGCAGAGGACATCATCGCGCGCGGCGACGCGGACATGGTGTCGATGGCGCGGCCGTTCCTCGCCGATGCGGATTTCGCCAACAAGGCCAGGGCCGGCGACCGCGCGGGAATCAATATTTGCTTCGCATGCAACCAAGCCTGCCTCGACGCGATATTCGACCAGCGCGTCGCCAGCTGCGTGGTCAATCCGCGCGCGTGCCGCGAAACGGAACTGATCTACCGCCCCGCGCAGGCGAGAAAGCGCATCGCCGTGGTGGGCGGCGGGCCGGCCGGACTGTCCTTCGCCGCGGTCGCGGCCGAGCGCGGCCATGCGGTGACCGTCTACGAAAAGTCCGCCGAACTGGGCGGCCAGTTCAACCTCGCCAAGCGCATTCCCGGCAAGCAGGAGTTCGGCGAGTCGGTCGCTTACTACACCGAGCGGCTGCGCCGCGCCGGCGCAAGAGTATTGCTCAATCACGAGGCGAACGAAGCCGAACTCGCGGGTTACGACGAAGTGGTGCTCGCCAGCGGCATCTCGCCACGCACCCCGGCATTCCCGGGCGTCGAGCACAAGAGTGTCGCGGGCTACGTGGACGTACTGAGCGGCCGCGTGCCGCCGGGCGAACGCGTCGCCATCCTCGGCGCGGGCGGCATCGGCTTCGACGTGGCGATCTACCTGCTCGAACGCAACGGCAGGACGCAGCTCGAGCCGGCGGCATTTGCTTCTCACTGGGGCATCGCGACCGACGCGAAAAGCTCTGGCGGCCTTGCCGCCGGAAACCCTCGCGACGACAAGCCCGAACATCGCATCACGATGCTCAAGCGCTCGAAGACACCGTTCGGCAGCACGCTCGGAAAAACCACCGGCTGGAGCCACCGCATCGAACTCGCGCGCGCGGGCGTCGAGATGCTGCGCGGCGTGGAATACCGGAAGATCGACGACGCGGGCGTGCACATTGCGCTGGAAGGCAAGGAGCGTGTGATTCCGGCCGACACCGTGGTGCTGTGCACCGGCCAGGATCCGCTGCGCAGTCTCGTCGCGCGGCTGGAAACGCACGGCAAGAAGGCGCATCTGATCGGCGGTGCGCGAGAAGCGGGTGAACTGGACGCCAAGCGAGCCATGCGCGAAGGCGCTGAACTCGCCGCGGCGATCTGAAACCATGGCGAAGCCACCGGTCGCAGTGATCGCAGGCGTGGGCGAAGGCTTGGGCTACGCGCTGGGCAAGCGATTTGCCAGAGCAGGCTACAGCGTCGCGCTGGTGGCGCGCAACGCCGAGCGGCTTGCGCGCCTCGCCGATGAGATCAAAGCCGCGGGCGGGCAGGCTATTACCGCGCCCACGGATGTGCGTGCCGAAGGAGAAGTGATCGCGCTGTTCGACAGGATCGAGGCTGACCACGGCGCGGTCGAGGTGGCGGTGTACAACGCCGGCGCGAACTTTCGCGCCTCGATTCTTGAGACGCCGGCGGACATGTTCGAGAACGTCTGGAAACTCGGCTGTTACGCGGGTTTCCTGTTTGGCCGCGAGGCGGCGCGGCGAATGGTCCCGCGCGGCAAGGGAACGATCCTGTTTACCGGCGCCACCGCCTCGTTGCGCGGCGCTTCGCACTTCGCGGCGTTCGCCGCGGCGAAAGGCGGGCTGCGCCAGGTCGCGCAGAGCATGGCGCACGAATTGGGCCCAAAGAACATCCATGTCGCGCACGTCGTGATCGACGGCATGATCGATACCGTTGCCGTGCGTGCGCGCTTTCCCGAGCGCGTGAAGGAGATGCCGGAGAACGCGATGCTCGATACGGATGCGATTGCGGAGGCGTTCTACGCGATCCACCTCCAGCCGCCTTCGGCCTGGTCGTTCGAGATGGATCTCAGGCCGTTTGCGGAAAAGTTCTAGTTCGATCACGATTTTCTTCCGAAAGAGTTCACATGAGATCAATTGCAGTATCCAGCGTTGATTTGAAACCGGGTCGATTGCTCGCAGCGCTTGCGACAACGATGCTCGTGCTCGGCGCCTGCACTAACACCAACACGACACCGGCTTCATCAACCGGCGCGAGCACGCTTTCCAGAGAGCGCATCGCCGAGATTCTGGCCAGTCCGGATCGAACCGCGGCTGATCGCACCAACGACGTCCGCCGCAAGCCCGACCAAATGCTGGTTTTCATCGGCCTGCGGCCGGGAATGGTTGCGCTGGACTTGAGTGCCGGTGGCGGCTACACCACCGAGCTTCTCGCGCGCGCAGTCGGCCCGTCGGGGCGGGTGTACGGCCAAAGCGCACCGCGTGATCCGAACCGCCTGCCGCCGAAGCCTGCAGCACCTGAAGGGGCCGCTGCTCCAGCGATTCGAGCGCCGGCGGGACCGCCGTCTTCCCCCGCGCGGCTGGCCGAACGCACCAAGAACCCGGCACTCAGGCATATCGTTGCGGTGGTGCGGAAGTTTGAAGACCCGGTCCCGGATGACGCCGCATCGAACGGGCTCGACCTCGTGACGCTCATGTTCAACTATCACGACCTCGGTTTCCTGGGTGTAGATCGCGCGCAAATGAACAGGGCCGTGTTCGCCGCGCTCAAGGCGGGAGGCATGTATGTGATTGCCGACCACTCGGGCCGACCCGGCACCGGCATCTCAGAATCGGGTAGTCTGCATCGCATCGAGGAGTCCTACCTGCGCAGGGAGGTGGAAGCCGCGGGATTCAAGCTGGCGGACGAAGGCAATTTCCTGCGCAACCCATCCGACCCGCGCGATAAGAACACGCCCGATCCGCCGCAGCCCAAGGACGAGTTCGTGCTGAAGTTCGTGAAGCCATACTCCCGCCCACGCAGGCCGGCCTGAAGACTGCTGGAACCAATCGGCGGTCCCGGTAGTCTGAGCATGCATGCGTAACTACTTGCGTCACCGCGGCACCCTCGCTGCAGCGCTGTTCATCGTGTTGCAATTCCTGACGCCCGGGACATCGAGCGCTGCCGACGAATTGTCCCCCGAAGCCCAGGTGCGCCAGATCACCACTGACGTGATGGATGCGATCAAGAGTGACAAGGCGCTGCAGGCCGGGGACCGTACCAAGGCGCTGGCGCTGGCCGAGCAGAAGATCCTGCCGTACGTCGATTTCCGCGAAGCGACGCGTCTCGCGGTCGGCCGGGCCTGGTCCACGGCGACTGCGGAGCAGCAGAACCGGCTGGTCGACGAATTCCGCGCGCTGCTGGTGCGCACCTATGCGAACGCCGTCGACGTGTACCGCGGGCAGACAATGAAGGTGCAACCGGTGCGCATGGCGCCCGGGGCCACCGAAGTCACGGTGAGAAACCTTTACCTGAACGCTTCCGGCCAGACGATCCCGGTCGATTATTCCATGCTCAAGACGCCGGAGGGCTGGAAGGTCTACGACGTTACCGTCGATGGCATGAGCCTGGTGATCACGTATCGCGGAGAGTTCGGGCAGATCGTGCGCCAATCCGGCATCGACGGCCTGCTCGCCCGTCTCGGCGAAAAGAACCGTCCTCCGAAATAAGAAAGGCCGCGCAACGCGGCCATTTCTATTGGCGCCCTCGAGGCGCTTGCGCGGAGGGGCGCAGTCGTAACACCATACGTGTTACGACCATGGACGCCGCCGGCCACACTGAGCCGCAACTCTCCGCCCGCGAAGCACGCGCTTTTATCGAGCGCATCGCCGCGAACATCGCCACCGTGATGCGCGGCCAGCACGCGGCGATCCGCAAGCTGCTCGCCGCGTTCGCCGCCGGCGGCCACGTGCTGATCGACGACTTTCCCGGCACCGGCAAAACCACGCTCGCCAAGAGCCTCGCCGCCTCGATCGGCGCGCGCTTCACGCGCGTGCAGTTCACCCCCGACCTGCTGCCTTCGGACATCCTTGGCGTGTCGGTCTACAACCAGCGCGATCAGCTGTTCGAGTTCCGCGAAGGGCCGGTGTTCACGTCGATCCTGCTCGCCGACGAGATCAACCGCGCCAGCCCGCGCACCCAGTCCGCGCTGCTCGAAGTGATGGCCGAAAGCCAGGTTTCGGTGGAAGGGCGCACGCACCAGCTGGACGAACTGTTCTTCGTCATCGCGACGCAGAACCCGGTGGAGTTCCGCGGCACCTACCCGTTGCCCGAAGCGCAAATGGACCGCTTCGCGCTCAGCCTGTCGCTCGGCTACGTTGACGCGCAGACCGAAGTCGACGTGCTCACCGCGCAGGAACTCGGACATCCGCTGGCGCAGGTTAAGGCCTGCGCAAGCCGTGAGGAGGTGCTCGCGCTGCGCCGGCGCGTGCGCCACGTGCGCATCGCCGACGAGATCAAGGCCTACATCGTGGAACTGGTGCGGCGCACCCGCACCCTGCCCGCAGTGCAGTTGGGCTGCGGGCCGCGCGCTTCGATCGCGCTCACCGGCATCGCCAAGGCGCTCGCGCTTGCCGACGGCGACGAGTTCGTGCGTCCAGCGCACGTGCAGGAGGTGGTCCCCGCGGTGCTCGCGCATCGCCTGGTGCTTGAGCCGCAGGCGAAATTCTCCGGCACCACCGCGGCCTCGCTGGTCGCCGAACTGCTGCGCGCTACCCCCGCCCCGGCGTAAGCCGATGCAAAGGCTGTTCTACCGCATCCTGCGCGCGGTCAATCGCGTGGAGCGGCTGTTTCGCGAGCGTCTCACGCCCGCTGGCTGGATTGCCCTTTTCACCGCCGGCGGCGCGGCGATCGCCGGCGTGGACACCAACCAGACCATGACCTACCAGGCGTTCGCGCTGCTCGCCGCGCTGCTCGCGCTCGCGTTCGCTGCTGGCCTTTCGTTTCGCGCACGCGCACGCATCGAGCGGGCGCTGCCGCAATACGCGACTGTCGGCCGGCCGGTCAGCTACCGAGTCGCGGTCACCAACCTCGGGACGCGGCCGCTTGCCGGCGCACGCCTGGCGGAGGATTTCGGCGACCTGCGCCCGGCCTTCGCCGAGTTCGCTGCGGCCCGCGAGCCGGGCGAGGAGCGGCGCAACTGGGTGGACCGGCGCCTGGGCTACTTCCGCTGGCGCTGGCTGATCGAACGGCGCCTGCCCGAGGACGCGGCCGAGGCCGTGCTGCCCGCGATTGCGCCCGGTGCGCGCGCAGAACTGCAGATGTCGCTCACGCCGCGCTCGCGCGGCCTGATTGCATTCGAAGGCATGCGGCTCGCGCGCGCCGATCCGCTCGGACTGGTGAATGCGCCGCGCCGCGTGCCGCTTGCCGCGAAACTTGTGGTACTGCCGAAACGCTACCGCCTGCCGCCGCTCGCGTTCCCGGGCAAGCGCAAGTTCCAGCCGGGCGGCGTCGCGCTTGCCGCCTCGGTGGGCGATTCGGAGGAATTCATCTCGCTGCGCGATTACCGGCCCGGCGATCCGCTGCGGCGCGTGCACTGGAAGAGCTTTGCCCGCACCGGACGGCCGATCGTCAAGGAACTACTGGACGAGTTCTACGAGCGCCACGCGCTGGTGCTGGACACCGCTACCTCGGGCGGCGAAGACGCCGCGTTCGAAGAGGCGGTCTCCATCGCGGCTTCGTTCGTCTACGCAGCGGACACCAGCGAGAGCCTGCTCGACCTGCTGTTCGTGGGCGAGGCGGTGCACGGCTACACCGCCGGGCGAGGCCAGTTGCAAACCGCGCAGATGCTCGAAGTGCTCGCCGGGGTGCGCGCGAGCCGGCCGGAAGCGTTTGGCCAGCTCGCCGGAGCAGTGCTTGGCCGGCACGGCGAGCTCTCCAGCGTGATCGTGGTGCTGCTCGCCTGGGATGAGGCGCGGCGCGGATTCGTGCGCGCGCTCGCCGCATCCGGGACCGAGGTGCGCACGCTGCTGGTGTGCGAGGAGCGCGACGCGCCGGCCGGCGCGGCCGCCGACGCGATCTTCCCGCACGTGCTGCATCCCGGCAGGATCGAAGCCGGACTGGCGAACCTGCAATGAACGTCGCCGCCGACCATCCCATCGTTAACCCCGCAGTTCCTCCCGCTACGCCGCCGCTGCTGCTTGCGGCGGGTGTGCTGTTCTGGGGTTGGCAGACCGGCTATTTCGCGGCCGCGCTCGCGATCGCGCTGCTGGTGGAGGCGCCGCGCTGGACGCGGCTGAGGCTCGAGCTGGGCGAGGCCGACTTCAACCGCATCTCCGATTTCACGACCTGGCTGTTCGTCGGCATCGCCGGCTACCTGGTCACGACGCGCGGCGTTTCGCGCGGTGTCATCACCGCCTTCCAGTGGCTGCCCGGGCTGTTGCTGCCGATCGTCGCGGTGCAGCGATTCTCGCGCGCCGAGCGCATCAACCTGACCGCGCTGCTGCGTCTGCTGCGCCGGCTCAAGGCGCGCGGTCAGCCGGTGCGCGACCCGTCGGTGGACCTGTCCTGGACTTTTCTCGCGGTCTCGCTGATCGCCGCAGGCGCAGCCAACCAGCGCGGGCCCGGCTATTTCGCGGGCGTGCTGGCAATCGTCGCCTGGGCGCTTTGGTCGGTGCGACCGGCGCATGCTTCGCGCGGCGTCTGGGTGGCGCTCTTTCTGGTGGGCGGCGGGCTGGGCTATGCGGGCCACGTCGGGCTTTCTCAAGTGCAGGCCGCGCTCGAATCCGTGGTCGGCGAATGGCTGCTTGAGCGCTTCGACCCCGACCCCTACCGCACCCGCACGCGGATCGGCCAAGTGGGCGAACTGAAACAGATCGGCGCCATCATCGCGCGGGTGCACGCGAAGCCCGGCGACCCTGCGCCGCCGCCCTTGCTGCACCGTGCGAGCTACAACCTGTGGTCCTCGAATACGTGGATCGCGAGCGGGGCGCCGCTTGCCGCGCTCGGGGGCGATCCAGACGGAAGAACGTGGGTGCTCTCTGCCGAGCCCGTGAACGCGCGCACCGCGATCACGGCGTACTTCGAGCCCGGTCGCTCGCTGATCGTGCTGCCGCCGAACACGGTGCGCATCTCCGAGCTCGCGGCAATCTCGGTCGCGCGCAACCGGCTCGGCGCCGTGCAGACAGAACTGGAAGGCGGCTGGATCCATTACGTCGCGCAGAGTGCGGGCAGTTCAACCGCGCTTGCGGCGCCCGACGCGGCGGACAGCCAGCTTCCGGCTGCGGAGCGCGCGCTGTTCGTGGAACTGGCAGGCCGGCTCGGGCTGCACGGGGTTGCGCCACGCGAGGCGCTCGAGCGCGTGAAACGGTATTTCGCGGGTTTCTCCTACTCGGTCTACCGCGCTGCGCCCGCCGCGTCCGGCGATGCGCTGGCCGAGTTCGTCACGCGCACGCGCTCCGGCCACTGCGAGTACTTCGCCGCGGCGACCACGCTGCTGCTGCGTGCCGGGGGAATTCCGGCGCGCTATGCCACCGGCTACGCGGTGCTGGAGTACAGCGAACTGGAAGAAGCCTGGCTGGTGCGGCAGCGCCACGCGCATGCCTGGAGCCGCGCATGGATCGGCGGCCAATGGATCGATTTCGATACCACCCCGGGCGAGTGGTTCCCGGTCGAGTCGAGCGCCGCTCCGGCGTGGGAGACAGTGATGGACTGGCTGCGCTGGGCGAGCTTCCGGTGGTCGCAGCGCAACGCCGCGCAGGACTCGGGCAACATGTGGTGGTGGCTCGGCGGCGTGCTTACGGTGGTGCTCGCGTGGCGGCTCTCGCGCTACCGCACTACACGCGATCAGCCCGGCGGCGGCCGCATCGCGCGCGTCGACTGGCCCGGCAGGGATTCGGAGTTCTACGCGCTCGAGCGCAGCGTCACTGCGCGCGGCTGGCCGCGCCTGTCCGGGGAGAGCGCAAGCCGCTGGGCAGGGCGCGTGGCGGGTTCACTGCCAGCGTTGCAGAGGACGGCGCTCGCCGAGGCGACGCGGCTGCACGAACGCTACCGCTTCGACCCTGCCGGCCTGAAACCTGAGGAACGCGCCAGGCTGCGCGAGTTGTGCGCGGCGATAAAATGACGCCTCTTTAAAGGAGTTACCCCATGTCAGGCGGCCACGGCCACGTCGATTCGTCCAACAAGAATGTCGCGATGCTGATCGCTGTGCTCGCGCTGGTGCTCGCGATCTCGGAAACGCTCGGCAAGAGTGCGCAGACCACGGGCCTGAGCGCCAATATCGAGGCATCCAACCTGTGGGCTTTCTTCCAGGCCAAGACGGTGCGCATGACGGTGGTGCGCACCGCTGGCGAACAGCTCGAAGCCGAGCTGCCGATTGCCGACCCGAAGGCGCGCGAGGCGCTCGAAAAGCGCCTCGCGGGCTGGAAGAAGACCTCCGAGCGCTACGACAGCGAACCGGAAACGCAGGAGGGTCGCAAGGAACTCGCCGCGCGCGCCAAGGTTGCAGAGAAAAAGCGAGACTACGCGCTCGCGGCCTACCACCACTTCGAAGTCGCGTCCGCCGCCGTGCAGATCGCAATCGTGCTGGCTTCCGCCGAGGTGATCACCGGCGTGGTCGCTCTGGTGTGGCTGTCTGGCGCGCTCGGCATCGCCGGCGTCGCGTTCTGCGCCATCGGGTTGTTCTGGCCGACCGCAGTGCACCTGTTCTAGGGACTCGAGCGGCGAGCGGCGAGCGCCGCGAGCGCGCTTGCGGCAATGTGCGTTGCCGACACGCCGAAGTGCTCGCGCAACGCCGCACGCGTGTCGCTGCGGCCGAAGCCGTCGGTGCCGAGCGACACCATCTTTGCGGCCACCCACGGGCGGACCAGGTCGGCCAGCGCGCTGACGTAATCGCTCGCAGCCACCACCGGCCCGCGCGTCGCGCCCAGGCAACCCGCGACCCAGCTACTGCGACCGGCTGCGTCGGCGTCACGTCCGTCACGGCGCAGTTCCGTCCAGCTGGTCACGCTCCACACGTCGGCGCCCACGCGATGCTCGCGCTCGAGCAGTTCAGCGGCGCTCAGGCATTCGCGCAGGATCGCGCCGCTGCCGAGCAGCTGCACTGCGCCGTCGCCTGAGCCTCGGATGCGGTACATGCCGCGCAGGATGCCTTCTTCGGCGCCCGGTGGCATTGACGGTTGCGGGTAGTTCTCGTTCATCACCGTGAGGTAGTAGAAGACGTCTTCGCCCGCTTCGACCATGCGCCGGATTCCGTCCTGCACGATCAGCGCAAGCTCATAGCCGAAGCAAGGATCCCAGGCGCGGCAGTTGGGGATCGTCGCGGCGGCCAGGTGCGAGCTGCCGTCCTGGTGCTGCAGGCCTTCGCCTGCGAGCGTGGTTCGGCCGGCGGTGCCGCCGACCAGAAAGCCGCGTGCGCGCTGGTCGGCCGCCGCCCAGATGAGGTCGCCGACACGCTGGAAGCCGAACATCGAATAGTAGATGTAGAACGGCAGCATCGGAATACCGTGCACGCTGTAGCTGGTCGCCGCGGCGATCCACGAGGCCATCGCGCCGGCTTCGGTGATGCCTTCCTCGAGGATCTGTCCGTCCCGCGCCTCCTTGTAGTAGAGCAGCTCGTCGTGATCCTCCGGCGCGTAGAGTTGTCCGACGGCCGAGTAGATGCCGACCTGGCGGAACAGCGTCTGCATACCGAAGGTACGCGCTTCGTCTGCGACGATCGGAACGATGCGCTTGCCGAGAACCGGATCCCTGAGCAGCTGCGCAAGCAATTGCATGAACACCATGGTGGTGGACTGGTCCCTGCCGTGCGTTCCTTCGAGCACGCGCGCAAAGGCGGCAACTTCAGGCGCAGCCAGGCGCGGCGCAGCCGATGAGCGCGCCGGCAGGTATCCGCCGAGCGCCGCGCGGCGCGCATGCAGGTACTTCAGTTCGGGGCTGTCGGGCGCAGGCCGGTAGTAACGCAACTGCTCGACATCGTCGTCCGATAGCGGCAGCGAGAAGCGGTCGCGGAACGCGCGCAGCGCCTCGTCATCGAGCTTTTTCTGCTGATGCGTGCCCATCTTGCCCTGGCCCCACTCGCCCATGCCGTAGCCCTTCTTGGTCTTGGCGAGGATTACCGTCGGTTGGCCCTGGTGCTTCACCGCCGCCGAGTACGCGGCGTAGATCTTCACCGGGTCGTGGCCTCCTCGACGCAGCCGGTCGATGTCCTGATCGCTCATGTGCGCGCTCAACGCGCGCAGCTCCGGGTACTTGTTGAAGAAGTGCTCGCGGTTGAACTGCCCGTCGGTGGCAGCGTAGGTCTGGAACTCGCCGTCCACGGTTTCGTGCAGCCGCTTGAGCAGCACGCCTTCCAGATCGCGTGCGAACAGCGTGTCCCAGTCCGAGCCCCACAGCAGCTTCACTACGTTCCAGCCGGCGCCTGCGAACAGGCCTTCGAGTTCCTGGATGATCGAACCGTTGCCGCGCACCGGGCCGTCGAGCCGCTGCAGGTTGCAGTTCACCACGAAGATCACGTTGTCGAGGCCCTCGCGCGCGGCGAGCGACAGGCCCGCGAGTGACTCGGGCTCGTCCATCTCGCCATCGCCGACGAAGGCCCAGACCGTGCGCCCGCGGGTCTTCAGCAGGTCGCGGTGATCGAGGTAGCGCATGAAGCGCGCCTGGTAGATCGCGCACAGCGGCCCCAGCCCCATCGAGCCGGTCGGGAACTGCCAGAACTCGGGCATCAGCCACGGATGACAGTACGAGGACAAACCCTTGCCTTCGACCTCGCGGCGATAGTGGTCGAGTTGCACCTCGGTAAGCCGCCCTTCCAGGAAGGCGCGCGCGTACACGCCCGGCGCGGAGTGCGGCTGGAAGTAGACCAGATCTCCGTCCCGGCCGGCACGGAAGAAATGATTGAAACCGACTTCGAACAGGTCGGCTGCGGAGGCATAGCTCGCGAGGTGCCCGCCCAGCTCGGGATGCGCGCGGTTGGCGCGCACCACCATGGCGAGCGCGTTCCAGCGCACCATCGCCACCAGCCGCTGCTCGATTTCGAGGTTGCCTGCGAATTGAGGCTGGTCTGCGAGCGCGATGCTGTTGCGGTAGGGCGTGTTCAATACGGGCGGCATCGGCACGCGGCGCGCGCGGGCATGCTCGAGGAGCTTTCTCAACAGGAAGGTCGCGCGTTCGCGCCCCTCGCGCTCGACCAGCGCGTCGAAGGCCTCCAGCCATTCGCGCGTCTCGAGCGGATCGGCATCGGGGGGATTGACCCGCCAGAAGGCGGAGGACACGAAATCCGATAGGTCGGTCATGGCGCGGCTCGAGTGGGCATGAATGCCCGTAAACGGAATCCTAACTCCAACCGTCATCCCCGGGTCGCGCGGTTTAAAATGCGCGTACCGGACGCCGATACCGCTCCGGACCTCGAGGTGGGCGATGAACAAATGCGCGAGTGTCGTTCTGATCCTGCTGGCGTTTGCGCCGGCCGCGTTCGGCCAGATCATCTACCGCTCGACCATGCCCGACGGACGCACGGTGTTGAGCGACCGCCCGACGCCCGGCGCGAAAAAGGTGGAGGAGATCTACGTGCGGCCATCGACGCCCGCCGCGCCGCCCGCTTCCGCCACGACGCCTGCCATCGGCGGCGCCAATCCCCCAGCCCAGAACCGCGACGCCGAGCTCGACGCTGCGATCGCGGACCTGCGCAATGCGGAAGGGTCCTTGCGCGCCGCGGAGGCCGCGCGCGACGCCGGGCAGGAGCCGGGGGAAAACGAGCGCCAGGGAATGGCCGGCGGCGGCAGCCGGCTCAACGAAAGCTATTTCGATCGCCAGAAGGCGCTCGCCAATGCCGTCGATGTGGCGCAAAAGCGCGTCGAGGCCGCGCAGGCCAAGGTCAATTCGCTGCGTTAGTGGTGCCGGCTGAAGGAATCGAACCTCCGACCAACGGTTTACAAAACCGCTGCTCTGCCAACTGAGCTAAGCCGGCCCGAGGCGGATTCTAGCGCGAGCGCGCGCGGGCGTTGCGCAAGTGTGGTAGAGTCTGGCCCGCAAGATTCTCAAGCAGTGGATGAGCAGTCCCTTACCACCGATTCTTCGGTGCGGTAGTGGCAGTCAGTTCCCTCTCTTGATGGTCGTTGCCCGGCCGCCTTTGCCCGGTTTCGCTCAGGCGCATTCAGAAGGGAATACTCCATGGCTACCGGAACGGTGAAATGGTTCAATGACTCGAAAGGCTTCGGTTTCATCACGCCCGACGAGAAAGGCGAAGACCTCTTCGCGCATCACACGGAAATCCAGATGAGCGGCTACAAGTCGCTCAAGGAAAACCAGAAGGTCGAGTTCGAGGTCCGCAAGGGCCCGAAAGGCCTGCAGGCTTCGAACATCAAGCCGCTGTAACAGCGCGGTTCTTTGCGCCAGAAAAGCCCGGGAAACCGGGCTTTTTTGTTTACGCTGAACATTTCGGCGACAATCCGCTCCAACACGCCGTGACCATCGCCCCGCGCACCCTGTTTGCCCTTGCCGCCGCCGCCTGCGCGCTGCTGCTCGCGTGCGGGTTTTATCTGCAGTATTTCGACAACCAGGATCCCTGCCCGCTGTGCCTGGTACAGCGCGGCTTCTATTTCGGTCTGTTGCTGGTGTTCGCAGCGGGCGCGATCCACGCGCCGGGCGCGACCGGCAATACGGTGTATTCGATCGTCGCGCTGGTGCTGGCTGCGGGCGGCGCGGCGGTAGCGGGCCGCCAGGTCTGGCTGCAGCATCTTCCGCCGGACCAGGTGCCGGCCTGCGGGCCGGATCTTTTTTTCATGCTGGAGAACCTGCCGCTCGCCCGCACCCTCGAGAAGCTCTTCAAGGGCTCGGGGCAATGCGCCGAGGTGACGTGGACTTTTCTCAGCCTGTCGATCGCAGAATGGTCGCTTGTGTGGTTCGTGCTGTTCGGTCTGCTTGCGCTGTGGGTTGCGCTGCGCGGACGGCGCGACGCAGCACCTCTCCAATCACGATAATCGCCGCCCCGGCGCGCCGGGGCCAGCGCCGACGAGGTAGACCGTCCCGTTCACGCAACCCCGGCCGCCAGGCGTCGCCGGAACAGCGGCCGCGGATCGAGCGCATCGCCCTGGTAGCGCACGGCGAGTTCTTTGAAAGCGTCGAGCGCCGCGACCGGGTCCTGGTCGTCGCGCAGCGTGAACGAATCGAATCCGCAACGCTGCAGGTAGAGGAGTTGGTCGCGCAGTACGTCGCCGATCGCGCGTAGTTCGCCCTTGAAACCATGGCGCTCGCGCAGCAGTCGCGCGGTCGAATACCCGCGGCCGTCGGTGAACGATGGAAAATCCACCGCGATCACGACGAAATGCGCGACATCATTCGCAATGATCTCCAGGCCGTCATCGGGCCCGAGCCGCAATCCCAGGCGCCCGCCGCGCCCGAGCAACTCCTCGCGCCGGCGCTGCCATAGCACGAGCGGCACGATCAGGTCGGGGTGCGCCGAAACATCCAGCAGTCGCACCTCGATGTCGGCGCTAAGCAGCCGCCAGCTGTCGTTCTCGATGCGTCCGTTTCTGATCAAGGCTGCCATAGACTGCTTCCTTGAAAGGTTCGATGCCGATGCGGCCGACGCAATCGACGAAGCGCTCGACCTCGCTTTCGCGCTTCACGAGGTAGGCCCCGATCAGGCGCTCGATCACTTCGGGCACGTCTGCGCGCGCGAACGAGGGGCCGATCACCTTTCCGACGGCTGCAGCGGAGCCCGCCGAGGTCAAGCCCGGCGGAGTCAAGCCCGTCCGGGTTAATCCTTGGTTTCCGCCGATGGTGATCTGGTACCACTCCTCGCCGTTCTTATCCACCCCGAGTATGCCGATGTGGCCGACATGATGGTGGCCGCAGGAGTTCATGCAGCCCGAGATATTCAGGTCCAGTTCGCCGATATCATGCTGGTAGTCGAGGTCGTCGAACCTCTGCTGGATTGCTTCAGCCACGGGTATCGATTTGGCGTTGGCGAGGGAGCAGAAATCCCCACCCGGGCAGGCAATGATGTTGGTGAGCAACCCGATATTCGGTGTGGCGAGCCCGAGTTCGCGCGCTTCGCGCCATAGCGCATGCAGATCGCGCTGCGCAACGTCGGCAAGGATCAGGTTCTGCTCGTGCGAGACGCGCAGTTCGCCGAACGAGTAGCGCTCGGCGAGGTCCGCAACCGCATCCATCTGTCCGGCCGTCGCGTCGCCCGGCGGCACGCCCGTTTTCTTCAGCGACAGCGTCACTGCAACGTAGCCGGTGACCTTGTGCGGGTGGATGTTGCGCTTCACCCAGGCAGCGAACGCCGGCTCGGTTGCGCGCTTCGCTTCGTACCCGGCATCAAACGCCGCGAGCGCCGGATGCGCGGGTCGCGTAAAGCGCGCTTCGATCCTGCGCACCTCTTCCTCCATCAATGTGGCCGGGCCGTCGGCATGGTGGGACCACTCCGCCTCGACGTGGCGCGCAAATTCCTCCGGGCCGAGTTGCTTGACCAGGATCTTGATGCGCGCCTTGTACTTGTTGTCGCGCCGGCCATAGCGGTTGTACACGCGCAGGATCGCATCCAGGTAGGTGAGCAGATGGCGCCACGGCAGGAACTCGCGGATCGCGTGGCCGATGATCGGCGTGCGCCCCATCCCACCGCCGACGATGACGCGAAAGCACGTCTCACCCGCGTCGTTGCGTAACGCGTGCACGCCGATGTCATGCAGGAAGGTGGCCGCGCGGTCGGCCTGCGCGCCGTTCACCGCGATCTTGAACTTGCGCGGCAGGTAGGCGAATTCCGGATGGAAGGTCGACCACTGGCGGATCAGTTCGCACCAGACGAAGGAATCGACGATCTCGTCGCGCGCCACTCCGGCAAAGTGGTCGGTGGTGATGTTGCGCACGCAGTTGCCCGAAGTCTGGATGGCGTGCATCTGCACTTCGGCCAGCTCGGCGAGGATATCCGGTACGTCCTGCAGCCTCGGCCAGTTCAGTTGCAGGTTCTGGCGCGTACTGAAATGGCCGTAGCCGCGGTCGAAAGTGCGCACGATGTGCGCGAGCTTCCTGAGTTGCCGGGACGAAAGCAGACCGTAAGGAATTGCAATGCGCAGCATCGGCGCGAAGCGCTGGATGTACAGGCCATTTTGCAGGCGCAGCGGCCGGAACTCGTCCTCGCCGAGCGCGCCGGCCAGGAAACGGCGCGTCTGGTCGCGGAACTGCGCGACGCGCTCCTGCACCAACCGCTGATCAATGTCGTCGTAGATGTACATGCCGCCACTCGGAGCGCATCAGAGTAGCGGCGCGGCGTTATATTACAAAAGAAAATTATGCTAATATTAAATAACTAATTGATCTATAAAACCGGTGAAGCTTCAGCAACTGCGTTTCCTGTGCGAGGTCGCCCGCCAGGGCCTGAACATGTCGCTCGCCGCGCAGCGCCTGCATACCTCGCAGCCGGGCGTGAGCAAGGCGATCCGCCAACTCGAGACCGAACTCGGCGTGCAGATCTACGTGCGCAACGGCAAGCGCGTGACCGGCGTGACCGGCCCCGGCCGGACGGTGCTGGAGATCGCCGAGCGCATCCTGCGCGAAGCCGCCAATCTCAAACGCGCCGGCGACGACTTCGTCAACCAGTCGAGCGGCGCATTGACCATCGCCACCACGCATACGCAGGCGCGCTACGCCTTGCCGAAGGTGGTGAAGCGCTTCCGCGCGCGCTATCCGAAGGTGGCGCTCGCGATCCACCAGGGCAATCCGACGCAGGTCTCGGAGCAGGTGTTGAACGGCGAGGCCGAGTTCGGCATCGCCACCGAGGCGCTCGCGAACTACCCGGAACTGGTGACGCTGCCGTGCTACCAGTGGAACCGCGTCGTGGTCGTGCCGCCGCGTCATCCGCTGCTGCGCTTGCGGCCGCTCACGCTCGAGGCGATCGCGCAGCATCCGGTTATCACCTACGATTTTGCGTTCACCGGTCGTTCGCAGACCGACAAGGCCTTCGCACAGCGGGGCCTCGCGCCGAACATCGTGCTCACGGCGATCGACGCCGACGTGATCAAGTCCTACGTCGAGCTCGGCATGGGCGTAGGCATCGTCGCACGCATGGCCTTCGATGCCCGGCGCGACCGGACGCTGCGCGCCATCGACGCATCGCACCTGTTTGAAACCAGCACCACGCGGCTGGCAATCCGCGCGGGCAGCTGGCTGCGTGGCTATGCCTACGATTTCATCGAGATGTTCGCCCCGCAGCTGGTGCGCAAGACGGTGGAAGCGACGGTGACGGGTGCCCGCGGCTCGGCCTACGAACTGTGACGGGCTTTGGATCCCCTACGCGGGGATTTTGGATCCCCTACGCGGGGATGACGGCGGCGCACGCCGTCATTTCACTCGCCTGAGCGCAGGGCGACTGCCCGTGCCGCCCGGACCGCGGGGCTTCGGCGGCTCGGGTTCGGCCGCAGTGGCCCCCTGCACCATCGGCCTCGGATTGTCGACTTCGAAGGTCATGCCGTGGCCGGTTTCACGCGCATAGATCGAATGGACGTTCGCCACCGGCACCGAAATCTGGCGCGCGACGCCGGCGAAGCGCGCGGAAAACTCGATCTGATCGTTGCCGATCTGCAGCTTGTGCACCGCGCCGGGGGCGATATTGAGGGTGATTTCGCCGTTCTTCACGAATTCGGCCGGCACCCGGGTGCGCGAATCCACCTTGACTGCGATGTGCGGCGTATAGCCGTTGTCCACGCACCACTCGAACAGGGCGCGCATCAGGTAGGGCTTGGTCGGTACCTCTTCCATGACATCTACTTGCGCATCACCTTTTCCGAAGGGGTCAGCGCCTCGATGAAGGCGGGGCGTGAAAAGATTCGCTCGGCGTACTTCATCAGCGGCGCAGCCGACTTGCCGAGGCGGATGCCATAGTGGTCCAGGCGCCACAGCATCGGCGCGATCGCCACGTCGAGCATCGAGAATTCATCTCCCAGCATGAACTTCTGCTTGGAGAAGATCGGCACCAGCTCGGTCAACCGGTCGGTCACGTGCGCGCGCGAACGCTCGACCTGCTTCTCCTTGCCCGATTCGAGCGGCTCGATCTGCGAGAACAATTCAATCTCGAAGTTGAACAGGAACAGCCGCGCACGCGCGCGCATCACGGGGTCGGCGGGCATCAGTTGCGGGTGCGGGAAGCGCTCGTCGATGTACTCGTTGATGATGTTCGATTCGTACAGGATCAGGTCGCGCTCCACCAGCACCGGCAGGCGGTTGTAGGGGTTCATCACCGCGATGTCTTCCGGCTTGTTGTACATGTCGACGTCGATAACCTGAAAGTCCATGCCCTTCTCATACAGCACGAAACGGCAGCGCTGGCTGAAAGGGCAGGTGGTCCCGGAATACAGTTGCATCATGATTCGGTCATCCTGACAAAAAAGCCGGGCGGCTCTGCGCCCGGCTCAGCCAATGCATCTTGGCGTGTGAATGGGGGTGCGGGGGGAAACCTTCCCCCTGCTCAATGAACATCTCTCCAGAATTCCCGCTTCATCGCGTGGGCGAAAACGAACACCACCACGAGCGCGAACAGCACCGCCGCGCCGATCAGCTTGCGTTTGGTGCCGGAAGGCTCGCCCATATAGACGAGGTAGTTCACCAGGTCGCGCACGGTGGCGTCGTACTGCACGGTGCTCTGGCGGCCTTCGGAGAGCGTGCTCCACCTGTATTCGGTGTGCGCGTGTCCTTCGCCGTCCTTGGTTTCGATGATCTCCAGGCCTTTCTCGCCCTGCAGCGTCCACATCGCGTGCGGCATGCTGACGCTGGGAAATACGGCGTTGTTCCAGCCGGTGGCCGCTTTCGGGTCGCGGTGGAAGCTGCGCAGATAGGTGTACAGCCAGTCTGCCCCGCGCGAGCGCGCGACCACTGTGAGGTCGGGCGGCGGCACGCCGAACCATTCTTTGCCGTCCTTCGCACTCATGGCCACCTTCATCGTCTCGCCGACCTTGTCCGAGGCGAACATCAGGTTGTCCCTGATTTGCGCCTCGCTGAGCCCGAGGTCAGTGAGGCGGTTGTAACGCATGTACGCCGCGCCGTGGCAGTTGAGGCAGTAGTTGACGAAGGTTCGCGCGCCCGCCTGCACGCTGACCAGATCGGTGGGGTCGATCGGTGCGCGCTCAATGCGATAGCCGCCTTCCGAAGCGATCGCCGACGAACCAAATGCGAGCGCAAGCGGCGCGCACAGCACGACGAGCAGTTTCTTCATGGTGCCGGGCCTCACATCGTCACCCGCTCGGGCTCGGGCTTACATTTGTCGGCCGCCGTATACCAGGGCATGAGCAAGAAGAACAGGAAGTAAATCACCGTGAACACGCGCGCGGCCACGGTGGCGCGTTCGGCCTTGCCCAGCCACGCGCCCGACTGTCCCCAGACGTTGGTCGGCTCGGTGCCAAGGTAGCCGAGGAACAGGAACGCGACGATGAATACGCTCAGAGCGGTCTTGTAGTACACGCCGCGGTAGCGGATCGACTTGACCGGCGCGCGGTCCAGCCACGGCAGGAAGAACAGGATCAGCGTCGACAGGCCCATCATCGCAACGCCCGGAAACACCGAGTTGAACAGCGGCGGCACCGCGCGCAGGATCGAGTAGAAGGGCGTGAAGTACCATAGGGGTGCAATATGCGCAGGCGTTTTCAGCGGATCGGCGGGGATGAAGTTGTTGTACTCAAGGAAGTAGCCGCCCATCCCCGGCACGAAGAACAGCACCGCCGAGAAGATCCCGAGGAAGACGACGACCCCGACGATGTCCTTCACCGTGTAGTACGGATGGAACGGAATGCCATCCAGCGGATGCCCGTCCGGGCCCTTCGTCTTCTTGATCTCGATGCCGTCCGGGTTATTCGAGCCCACATCGTGCAGCGCCAGCAGGTGCACCGCGACCAGACCGAGCAGCACCAGCGGGATCGCAATCACGTGGAACGCGAAGAAGCGGTTCAGCGTCGCGTCCGACACCACGTAGTCGCCGCGGATCCACAGCGACAGGTCCGGGCCGATGAACGGGATCGAACTGAACAGGTTCACGATCACCTGCGCGCCCCAGTACGACATCTGGCCCCAGGGCAGCAGGTAGCCGAAGAAGGCCTCGGCCATCAGGCACAGATAGATCAACACGCCGAAGACCCACACGAGCTCGCGCGGCTTCTTGTGCGAGCCGTACAGCATGGCGCGAAACATGTGCAGGTAGACGACGGCGAAGAACGCGGAGCCGCCGGTCGAGTGGATGTAGCGGATGATCCAGCCACCGGGAACATCGCGCATGATGTACTCGACCGAGCCGAACGCCAGGTTGGCATCGGCCTTGTAGTGCATCGTGAGCACGATTCCGGAGGCGATCTGGATCACCAGCACCAGCATCGCGAGCGAGCCGAAGTAGTACCAGAAGTTGAAGTTCTTCGGCGCGTAGTACTGCGCTGCATGCTGGTTCCATTGCTCGCGCACGCTCGGCATCCGAGCATCGAACCAGTCCCACAGCGCCATCAGCCGGCTGCTCATCGCTTACGCTCCCTTCTTGTCTTCGCCGATCAGGATGGTGGTGTCCGACAGAAACGCGTAGGGCGGAACCTCCAGATTGACGGGCGCCGGCGCGCCCTTGAAAACCCTTCCCGCCAGATCGAACTTGGAGCCGTGGCAGGGGCAGTAGAACCCGCCCACCCAATCGGCGCCCATTTCACCCTTGGGCTCGGGCTTCGCGGTCGGTGAGCACCCGAGGTGCGTGCAGATGCCGACCAGTACCGCGTACTCGGGCTTGATCGAACGTGTGTCGTTTTTCGCGTACACAGGTTGCTCGGGGACGTCGGATTCCGGGTCGCTCAACTTGTCTTCGATTCCTTTCAGGCTGTCGAGCATTTCCTTGGTGCGGCGCAGGACCCACACCGGCTTGCCGCGCCACTCGTAGATGCCGAGTTCGCCCGGCTGGAGCTTGGAGATGTCGGCCTCGATCGGCGCACCCGCGGCCTTGGCGCGCTCGGAGGGCCACATGCTGGCAACGAACGGCACCGCCGCGGCTGCGGACGCAACGCCGCCTGCGGCGCAGGTTGCGACGACCAGATTGCGCCGCTTCTTGTCGATCTTCTGCTCGCTCATGGACGGGAAATCCTCGGGAAGAAAAGGCTTATCTGGGAAGGCGCGCAATTATACCGGGCGTGTGTTGCGAAATCCACCTTATCTGCCGTAAGTCATTCTTAGGACGGGTGTTTTTGGCATCTGGCCGAGCATTGTGCAGATCCTTGTGGCAAAATGCCGCAATGCGCAAACTCTGGCTCGTTTTTTCGCAGACCGCGACAGTGTGCCTCGCGGTATTGTTTGTGGTTTCGACGCTCAAACCGGAGTGGCTTGCGAGCCTTGGCGGGGCGACCCCGTCCGCGCCGGCCCAGGTGTCGATTCTTTCGACGCCGACTATACCCGCGTCGGCGAATCCTCGCGCCGCGTCGTTCAGCGACGCGGTGCAGAAAGCGGCGCCTTCGGTCGTGAACATCTTCACCAGCAAGGAGGCGCGGGCGCGTCATCCGCTCGCGCAGGACCCGCTGTTCCGGCGCTTTTTCGGCGATCAGTTCGGCGACGACGCGCAGCGCTCTTCGAGCCTCGGCTCAGGAGTGATCGTCAGCCCGGAAGGCTTCATCCTCACCAATCACCACGTGGTCGAGGGCGCCGACGAGATCGAGATCGCGCTGGCCGACGGCAAGAAACTTCTCGCGAAGGTGGTCGGCAACGACCCGGACACCGACCTCGCGGTGCTGCGCGTGACCACGGATTCGTTGCCCGCGATCACCTTCGGCCAATCGGAGGCGATGCGCGTTGGCGACGTGGTGCTCGCGATCGGCAACCCTTTTGGCGTCGGCCAGACCGTCACCTCCGGGATCGTCTCCGCGCTCGGCCGCAGCCAGCTCGGCATCAACACTTTCGAGAACTTCATACAGACCGACGCGGCGATCAACCCGGGCAATTCCGGCGGCGCATTGATCGACGCGCAGGGCAACCTGGTCGGCATCAATTCCGCGATCTACTCGCGCTCCGGAGGCTCGATGGGCATCGGTTTCGCGATTCCGGTATCGACGGCAAAGATGGTGCTCGAGCAGATCATCAAGACCGGCGGCGTGACGCGCGGCTGGATCGGCGTCGAGGTGCAGGAAATCACGGGCGCGCTGGCCGAATCGCTCAAGCTGCCCGACTCCAAGGGCGCGATCATCGCCGGCGTGCTGCGTGGCGGGCCCGCCGACAAGGCCGGGGTGAAGCCGGGCGACGTGCTGCTCGCCATCGAGGGCAAGCCGGTACTCGATCCTCAGAGCATGCTCAACCTGGTGGCCGGGCTGGCCCCGGGCGAGAGTGCAAAGCTCAGCCTGAGGCGCGGCCAGGAGCCGATCGAGCTCGCGGTCGCCGTCGGCAAGCGGCCGAAGCCACAGCCGCAGCAGTAGCGTTCCGAACGGATCGTTTGTGAATTTAAGTGTTGTTTTTATTTATTTGGGAGGGGAATTCATGAAAAGCATTCTGAGGTTGGTGGTCACCGCCGCCTTTGCGCTTGCCGCAGGCTCGGCATTCAGCCAGGCCAAGGAAATCAAGATCGCTCACGTCTATGACAAGACGGGTCCGCTCGAGGCCTATGCCAAGCAGACTCAGGTTGGCCTGATGCTGGGGCTTGAGTACGCCACTGGCGGCAAGATGGAGGTGCTTGGCCGGAAGCTGGTGGTCATCGAGAAGGACAGCCAGTTCAAACCCGATGTCGGCAAGGCGCAGCTCGCGGCCGCCTACGGTGACGATAAGGTCGATATCGCCGTCGGTCCGACGGGGTCCGGTGTGGCCCTCGCGATGCTTCCGGTTGCGGAGGAGTACAAGAAAATCCTGCTGGTCGAACCGGCGGTGGCCGACTCGATCACGGGCGACAGGTGGAACCGTTACATTTTCCGCACCGGTCGCTCGTCGTCGCAGGACGCAATCTCCAACGCGGTCGCGCTGGGCAAGGCGAACACCAGCATCGCTACGCTCGCACAGGACTACGCCTTCGGCCGCGACGGCGTGAAAGCGTTCAAGGAGGCGCTGGCCGGTACCGGCGCCAACATCGTGCACGAGGAGTATGCGCCCGTAGCGACCACCGATTTCACCGCGCCGGCGGAGCGGCTGTTCAACGCGCTCAAGGACAAGCCCGGCCGCAAGGTGATCTTCATCTTCTGGGCAGGCGGCGGCAACCCGTTCAAGCTTGCGGAACTGAATCCTGGCCGCTTCGGAATCGAGATCGCCTCGGGCGGTAACATCCTTCCGGCGCTCGCCGCGTATAAGGCGCTGCCCGGCATGGAGGGCGCCACCTATTACTACTATGAGATTCCGCAGAACCCGGTGAACAAGTGGCTCGTGGCCGAGCACTACCGCCGTTTCAAATCGCCGCCCGATTTCTTCACCGCGGGCGGAATGTCGGCGGGGATCGCGATCGTCGAGGCCATCAAGAAGGCAGGCGGGACCGACACCGAAAAGCTGATCGCCGCGATGGAAGGCCTCTCCTTCGAGACGCCCAAGGGCAAAATGACCTTCCGCAAGGAAGACCACCAAGCGATGCAGTCGATGTATCACTTCAAGATCCGCGTCGATCCGGGCCTCGACTGGGCGGTGCCGCAGCTCGTGCGCGAGATCAAGCCTGAGGACATGAAGGTTCCAATCCGGAACAAGCGCTAGAAGGATCGGGCACGACAGGGCGCGATGGCCGGCGAGCATCCGGTACTGGAAACGCACGGCCTCACGATCCGCTTCGGCGGGCATGTGGCGGTGGACAACGTCTCCTGCGCTTTCCGTCCAGGCACGCTGACCGCGATCGTCGGGCCGAACGGCGCAGGCAAGACCACCTATTTCAATCTGATATCAGGGCAGTTGAAGGCCACCGACGGCAGAGTTTCGCTGTTCGGTGAAGACGTGACGCAAATGCCCGCGCCGCAGCGCGCCCGCCGAGGTATGGGGCGCGCCTTCCAGCTGACCAACCTGTTCCCGCGACTGACGGTGCTGGAGAACGTGCGACTTGCGGTTCAATCCCGTTCCGGCCTGGGCTTCAATCTCACCTCGATGTGGGCGAAGCATGTCGAACTGATCGAGAAGGCCGAACACTGTCTGCACCGCGTGGCACTCGCCGAGCGCCGCAATACGCTCGCGGCGCTGCTGCCGCACGGCGACCAGCGCAAGCTTGAAGTAGCGATCCTGCTCGCGCTCGAACCAGAGGTGTTCATGTTCGATGAGCCGACCGCCGGCATGAGCGTGGACGAGATCCCGGTGATCCTCGAGCTGATTCAGCAAATCAAGGCGCAGGGCGACAAGACCATCCTGCTGGTCGAGCACAAGATGGACGTGGTGCGTTCGCTGGCCGACCGCATCATCGTGCTGCACCAGGGGCAGCTGGTGGCCGACGGTCTTCCCGCGGAGGTGATCGCCTCGCCGATCGTGCAGGAAGCCTACCTCGGAATCATCAAGGAACCGGCTCATGCCTGAGGCGCTCCTCTCGCTCGCCGGGGTCAATACCCACATCGGCCAATACCATATCCTGCACGGCGTGGATCTGAACGTGCCTCAGAGCGGGCTGACCATGCTGCTCGGACGCAACGGTGCCGGGAAAACGACCGCGTTGCGCACGGTCATGGGCTTGTGGCGCGCCTCCGCCGGCTCGATCCGCTTGGGCGACAATGAGATCCATCAGCGCGCCACGCCGGACATCGCGCGCCTGGGAATTGCTTACGTGCCGGAAAACATGGGAATCTTCGCGGGCCTCACCGTGCGCGAGAACCTGCTGCTCGCCGCGCGCGAGCACGTGATGGACGAAAAGCGCCTAGCCTGGATCTTCGAACTTTTCCCGGCGATGAAGAAGTTCTGGAACGGACTGGCGGGCAACCTGTCCGGTGGCCAGAAGCAGATGCTCGCCATCTCGCGCGCAGTGATCGAGCGGCGCAAGCTGATGCTCATCGACGAGCCGACCAAGGGGCTTGCCCCCGCCATCATCACCGCGATGATCGAGGCGTTCAAGGAGCTGAAGCGGGACTCGACGCTGCTGGTGGTGGAACAGAATTTTCACTTTGCGCGTTCGCTCGGCGACTACGTCGCGGTGATGGATTCGGGCCGCATCGTGTACGCGGGGCGAATGGCGGAACTCGCAGCGGACGAAAGCCTGCAGCAGCGGCTGCTCGGGCTGTCGCTCGATTCCCACCAATGAGCGGCGGCGCCCTTCCCGCCGCGCGTCGCGACTGGCTGCCGGTGCTGCTGGTGCCGGCGCTCGCGCTACTCGCGCTACCGTTCATCCCGAGCCTCCCGACGTGGGTAACGCTGACCGTGGCCGGTCTTGCGATGGGGATGATGATTTTCATCATGGCCTCGGGCCTCACGCTGGTGTTCGGCCTGATGGACGTAATGAACTTCGCGCACGGAGCGTTCATCTCAATAGGTGCCTATGCGGCGGTGTCGGTGCTGATTCCGATGAAGGCGATGATGCAGGCCGACAGCCTTGCGACGAACCTGACCGCGATCGCACCGGCGATCCTCGCGGCCATGGCCGTGGGAGGATTGCTCGGCTGGTTCTTCGAGCGCGTGCTGATCCGCCCGGTGTACGGCGACCACCTGAAGCAGATCCTCGTCACTATGGGTGGATTGATTGTCGCGGAGCAGGCGATTCACGTGGTGTGGGGTCCGGACATCATCCCGGTGCCGCGGCCGGTTTCAGTGGGTGGCGCCTTCACGTTCGGCGACATCGCGGTTGAGAAGTACCGCGTGCTGGCGGTAGTCGTCGGCCTCGGCGTATTCGCCACCATGGCGCTGGTGCTGAATCGCACCAGGCTCGGCCTGCTGATCCGCGCCGGAGTCGAAAATCCAGAAATGGTCGAATCGCTCGGCTACCGGATCCGGCGCCTGTTCATCGGCGTGTTCGTCGCGGGCTCCGCGCTGGCCGGCCTGGGAGGCGCAATGTGGGCGATGTATCAGGAGACGGTATTTGCGGGGATGGGCATGCAATTGATGGTGCTGATCTTCATTGTGATCATCATCGGCGGCATGGGCTCGGTGACGGGCTGCTTCATTGGCGCCTTGCTGGTCGGGCTGGTTGCCAACTACACCGGGTTCATCGCGCCCAAGCTCGCGCTCGGTTCGAACATCCTGCTGATGGTGCTGGTGCTGCTGTGGCGGCCGCGCGGGCTTTACGCGATCGGCAAGAGCTGAACCATGCTTACGACCGTGCTGTCGGGTGATTTTCCGCGCAGCCGCTGGCTTGCGGCTCTGCTGGTCACGGTCGTCGCGGGGCTTGCGGCGGCGCCGTTCATATTCCCGGGCACGCGCTCGCTCGACGTCGCGGCCAGGATCCTGGTGTTCATCTTGCTGGCGGCCAGCTACGATCTGCTGCTGGGATACACCGGCATCGTGTCGTTCGCCCACACCATGTTCTTCGGCATTGGCGGTTACGGCGTGGGCATCGCGATGTCGAAGCTCGGGCCCACGTGGAGCAGTCTCGCGGCGGGCAGCGCGATCTCGCTCGCTCTGGCAGTGGCGCTTGCTTTCCTGGTCGGGCTGCTTTCGCTGCGGGTCAAGACAATTTTCTTCGCAATGATCACGCTCGCGGTGGCGTCATTTTTCCAGATCCTCGCCTCGCAGCTCTCGGATTTCACGGGTGGCGAGGACGGGCTCAACTACAAACTCCCGGAGCTCTTCCTGCCGGGCACGAAATTCGCCGAGGCGACGCTTTTCGGCGTCGAGCTGAGCGGCAGGCTGTTCAGCTATTACGTGTTGTTCGCCGGATCGCTCGCGCTGTTCCTGGTGCTTCTGCGCGTGGTCAACTCGCCGTTCGGCCGCGTGCTGCTCTCGATTCGCGAGAACGAATTCAGATCGGAGGCGATCGGGTATCGCACGGTGGCCTACCGCGCTGTCGCGAACTGCCTCGGCGCTGCGGTCGCTGCGGCCGCAGGAATTCTGTACGCAATCTGGCTGCGCTATACCGGACCCGACACCACGCTTTCGTTCAACATCATGATCGACATCCTGCTGATGGTCGTGATCGGCGGCATGGGCACGATGTACGGCTCGGTGATCGGCGCGACACTGTTCGTCGTCGCGCAGAACTATCTGCAGGACCTGATGAAGCTCGCTTCGAACGCCACCAAGGGGATTGCGCTGCTGCCCGACCTGCTGCACCCCGACCGCTGGCTGCTGTGGCTGGGCGTGCTGTTCGTCGTATGCGTGTATTACTTCCCCGCCGGCATCGTCGGACGACTGCGGACCCGCAAGGCGCCGCCGGCGCCATGAGCTTCACCTCCAACTACCTGGTCTGCGCCGGCCGCGAAATCCATTACACCGAGTGGGGCGCGGGCAATGCCGAGTCCGTGTTCGCATGGCACGGCCTCGCGCGCACCGGACGCGACATGGACCACATTGCAGCACACCTCGCGGCGCGCTATCGAGTGGTCTGCCCGGATACGATCGGCCGCGGCCTGTCGCAATGGAGCCCTCAGCCGGGGAAGGAATACTGCCTCGACTTTTACGCGCAACTTGCCGTATCGCTCGCAGAGCAGCTCGGGCTGGACCAGTTCCACTGGCTCGGCACCTCGATGGGCGGCGCGGTCGGCATGCATCTCGCGGGCGGCGCGTTCCGCGGCCGCATCCGCAAGCTGGTGCTCAACGATATCGGGCCGAAGCTCGGCGATGCAGCGTTGGCGCGCATTCGCGCCTACGCGGGCAAGCCGGCGTCGTTCGAGCGCATGAGCGAACTTGAAGCCTACTTCCGCACCATCTACAAGCCCTATGGCTGGCTATCCGACGATCACTGGCGGCTGCTTACCGAGACCTCGATGCGCCGCACGGCGGAGGGCAAGGTCACGCCACATTACGACCCGAAGATGGTGATGCAGTTCGAGTGCCACCCGAACGACTACGAACTGTGGGACGCCTACGACCGGATCACCGCGCCCACGCTGTGCCTGCGCGGCGAGTCGTCCGACCTGCTGCTGCCGGAGACGGCGGAGGAAATGAGAAAGCGCGGGCCATCCGCGGTGGTGGTGACGATCGCCGGCTGCGGCCATGCCCCGGCGCTCAACGTCCCGGAGCAGTTCGATCTGGTGCGGCGTTTCTTGAACGGAAAATCCTGATGCCCGCGCGCCGCACAGAGCCAGCAAACTCGGGTACAATGCGCTCCAAGGTTTCTGTTTCGCGTCTTCCGGTTAGCGTTTCAGCCTGTTCGCGGTCCCGTCCCGGGACCTTCGAAGCCAGCAACACCAATTTGTCTGCCTGAACCGGTTTGGAAGGCTTTTGCCTTCGCAGGCCGATTTAGGAGATTTCCATTAGCACGACGTTCTCGAACCTTGGCCTGTCGGCCGAGCTGCTGCGCGCTGTCAGCGAGCAGGGATACACCGAACCAACCCCAATCCAGGCGCAAGCTATCCCAGTGGTGCTTGCGCGCCGCGACCTGCTCGGCGCCGCCCAGACCGGCACCGGCAAGACGGCGGGCTTCACGCTGCCGCTGCTTCAACTGCTTTCGGCAAAAGCTGCTGCCGACCCGAATGCGCGCCGCCCGGTGCGGGCATTGATACTCACGCCGACCCGCGAGCTGGCAGCGCAGGTGCGCGATAGCGTGCGCGCTTACGGCAAGCACCTGCCGCTGCGCTCTACGGTGATTTTCGGCGGGGTGAACTTCAACCCGCAGGCCGCGGAGTTGCGCCGCGGCGTCGACATCGTGGTCGCGACCCCCGGCCGCCTGCTCGATCACGTTCAGCAAAAGACGCTCGACCTGCGCCATGTCGAGATACTGATCCTCGATGAGGCCGACCGCATGCTCGACATGGGGTTCATTCCGGACATCCGGCGCATCCTCGCGTTGCTGCCGCGCGAACGCCAGAACCTGCTGTTTTCCGCGACGTTCCCCGATGAAATCCGCAAGCTTGCCGGCTCGTTCATGCGCAATCCGGCGACCATCGAGGTCGCGCGGCGCAATACGCCGGCCGAACTGGTGGCTCAGGTCGCGCACCCGGTCGACCAGGGCCGCAAGCGCGAGTTGCTTGCGCACCTGGTGAAATCGAACGACTGGCGCCAGGTGCTGGTGTTCACCAGGACCAAGCATGGTGCGAATCGCCTTGCGCAGCAACTCGAGCAGAACGGCATCGAAGCCGACGCAATCCACGGCAACAAGAGCCAGCCTGCGCGCACGCGCACGCTCAAGCGCTTCAAGGACAACGAGTTGCGGGTCCTGGTCGCCACCGATATCGCGGCGCGCGGCCTGGACATCGAATCGCTGCCCCACGTGGTGAACTTCGACCTGCCGCACGTCGCCGAGGATTACGTCCACCGCATCGGTCGCACCGGCCGTGCAGGCGCCTCGGGCGAGGCGGTATCACTGGTCAGCGCCGAGGAACGCGCGCTGATGGCTGCGATCGAGCGGCTGATGAATCGTCCCGTGCAAAGCCGCGTGGTGCCCGGATTCGAACCCAACCACGCGAATCACGCGCACGCGCCAAACCCCCAGGGCCACCGGCCGCATCCGCCACGCCAACCGCAGCGCCACGCGCCGCGAGGCCAGCCCGGACGACGCCCGGCGCCCGCGGGACGCCGCGACGGAAAGAAACAGGCACCCGCGCTGTTCAGCGGGAGGCGCGGCCCGGGTTGAACGACCGGATCAGCGCTCGCCGCGCTCGGCCTTGTCCAGTTCGCGCTCCATCCCGGCTTCGTCGAGCGGCTTGTAGTCATCGGTTGATTGCACCTCCGCCTGCTTTTTGACGAAGCGCGCGAACAGGATCCCCACCTCGTAGAGCAGGCACATCGGAATGGCGAGGAGCAACTGCGAGACCACGTCGGGCGGTGTGACGACCGCGGCCACGACGAAAGCGCCGACGATCACGTACGAGCGCACCTCTTTCAGTTTCTCGATCGAGACCAGGCCGAACTTCACCAGCAGCACCACCACTACCGGCACCTCGAAGGTCACGCCGAACGCGAGGAACATGCCGAGCACGAAAGACAGGTAGTTGTCGATGTCCGGCGCCACCGAGATCGACTTGGGCGCGATGCTGTAGACGAATTTGAACACCGTGCGGAATACGAAGAAATAGCAGAACGCCATGCCGAGCAGGAACAGCACGTAACTGACCACCACCAGCGGCAGCATCAGCTTCCTCTCGTGCGCGTACAGTCCGGGCGCGACGAACGACCACAGCTGATACAGGACGTACGGCAGCGCGACCATGAAGGCCACCATGATCGCAATCTTCATCGGCACCAGAAAAGGCGTCACCACGCCGGTGGCGATCATCTTGGTTCCTTCCGGCAGCGCGCGCATCATCGGATACGCGAGCAAGTCGTAGAGCTCGGGCGCCCAGGGCAGAATCGGCAGCAGCACGATCAGCACCGCAGCCAGCGCCCGCACCAGGCGCTGGCGCAGCTCGACCAGGTGGGAAATGAAGGTGTCCTGCCCGCTCATCGGCGCTCAGGTCCTGGTTTCAGCCGGCTTGCCTGGTTCGGTGGTCGGAGGCACGGCCGGCTCGGTTGGGTCGGCGGCGGGAGGCGCCGTAGGAAGCGAGGCGGGCTCGGCGGCCGCCGTGGCGGCCGTTTCCTCCGGTTTTCCCTCTACGGCGCGGTTCAGTCCGTCCGCGGTCTTCACCAGCTCCGTGTCGACGGTGTTCTTGATGTCGGCGGCGGCCTGCTGCACCGAGTCGCGCATCTTGCGCAGCTCGTCGAGTTCAACTTCACGGTTAATGTCGGCCTTCACGTCGGAGACGTAGCGCTGCAGCCGGCCGGCCAGGATTCCGATGGTGCGCGCGACGCGCGGCAGGCGCTCTGGACCGATCACGATCAGCGCGACCACGCCGATCACCACCAGTTCGGAAAATCCGACGTCGAACATTCGAGTGCCGCCGAAATGAAAAGGGGCGCCGCACGCGGCGCCCCGGGGGTCAGGCGGTGCTGCCGTTCAAGCCCTGGACTCGGTCTTGCCCTTGACCTCGCCCTCGACCGTATTGCCGGTCACCTGCGGCACCGCGACATCGGCGGGCTTCTCGCCGCCCTCGCGCATGCCTTCCTTGAAGCCACGCACCGCGCCGCCCAGATCAGCACCCATGTTGCGCAGTTTCTTGGTGCCGAAGATCAGCATCACGATCACCAGTACGATCAACCAATGCCAGATGGAAAGCGACCCCATTTTGGCCTCCTAGTGTTGTCTCAGGATCATCGGCCCGACAGGGTCTGGGCCCCCGATCACATGCATGTGCAAATGATACACCTCCTGATGGCCGACGCGCCCGCAGTTGATTATGGTGCGGAAGCCGTCGGTCGCGCCCTCGCCGCGGGCCAGTTCGCCCACCATCGCGAGCATCCTGCCGAGCGCCTGCACGTGCTCGCCGGCGACGTCATAGAGCGTGGCGACATGCGCTTTCGGGATCATCAGAAAATGCACCGGCCGCACCGGTCGGATGTCGTGAAAAGCGAAGATCTGGTCGTCCTCGTAGAGCTTTCTCGAAGGGATTTCCCCGCGCACGATCCTGCAGAACAGGCAATTCGGATCGTGGCTCATCGTTCGTCTTGCTTGGCGCGTTTAACGTCCTTGCGCGCGGCTTTTTCATCGATTCCGGAAATGCCTTCGCGCCGGTGCAGTTCGGCAAGAACGTCCTGCGGTCCGAGACCGTGACGCGAGAGCAGGATCATGCAGTGGAACCACAGGTCCGCGATTTCGCGCACCAGATGCAGCCGGTCGCCATCCTTAGCGGCGAGCACCGTTTCGGTCGCCTCCTCGCCGATCTTCTTGAGGATGGCATCTTCGCCCTTGTCGAACAGCCGCGCGACATAGGAGCTCTCCGGGTCCTGGCCTTTGCGCTCGTCGATGATGCGTGCGATGCGTTCCAGCGTGTCTGCGAGTCCGGGTTTCATTTGCCGTAGATCAGCCTGGGGTCCTTGAGGACGGGATCGGTGCTGACCCAGCGGCCGTCTTCGAGCCGCCTGAAGAAACAGCGCTCCCGACCGGTGTGGCAGGCGATCCCGCCAATTTGCTCGACGATGAGCAAGAGCGCGTCCCCGTCGCAGTCCATGCGAAGGTCCTTCACCTGCTGCGCGTGGCCGGACTGCTCGCCCTTGCGCCACAGCTTTTTCCTCGATCGCGACCAGTACACCGCGTGGCCTTTCTCGATGGTCTCGCGCAGCGCGTCGCGATTCATCCACGCCAGCGTCAGCACGCGGCCGCTCGCTGCGTCCTGCGCGATCGCCGGAATCAGTCCTTCCTCGTTCCAGCGCAGCTGATCGCACCAGTCGCCGGGATCCGCCGCGCTCACAGCCGCACCTCGATGCCGCGCTCGCGCATGTACCGCTTGGCCTCCACCACGGTGTGCTCGCCGAAATGGAAGATGCTCGCCGCGAGGACTGCGTCCGCCCCGCCCTCGAGCACCCCTTCGGCGAGATGCTCGAGCGTACCGACGCCGCCTGAGGCGATCACCGGGACCCCGACCGCCTGCGAGACCGCGTGCGTGAGGGCAAGGTCAAAGCCGTCGCGGGTGCCGTCGCGATCCATGCTGGTGAGCAGGATTTCGCCCGCACCGGCTGCTTGCATGCGCCTGGCCCATTCGATTGCGTCGATCCCGGTCGGGTTGCGGCCGCCATGCGTGTAAACCTCCCACCCGCCTGCGGCGCGGCGCTTCGCATCGATTGCGACCACGATGCACTGACTGCCCACCTTGCCGCTCGCATCGCGCACAACTTGCGGATTCTGGACCGCAGCGGTATTGATCGAGACCTTGTCGGCGCCCGCGTTCAGCAAACGCCGCACGTCGGCGACCTTGCGCACGCCGCCGCCCACAGTGAGCGGAATGAACACGCGCGCCGCAACCGCTTCGATTACATGCAGCAGGATGTCGCGCTCGTCGGAACTCGCGGTGATATCCAGGAAGGTGAGTTCGTCGGCCCCTTCCCCGTCATAGCGTGCGGCGATCTCGACCGGATCACCCGCGTCGCGCAGGCTGACGAAATTGATGCCCTTAACGACGCGTCCGGCGGTGACGTCGAGGCACGGGATCACGCGCTTGGCGAGCCCCATATCAGCCCTTCGCGGTGGCCTTGTCGGCCGCGGCCTGCGCCTGCTTGAAATCGAGCTTGCCTTCGTAGAGCGCGCGTCCGGCAATCGCGCCGACCACCCCTTCCGGGGCCAGGTTGCATACCGCCTTCACGTCGCTGACGCTGTTCAGTCCGCCGGAGGCGATGATCGGAATCCTGATCGCCTGCGCGAGCTTGAGCGTGGCCTCGACGTTGACGCCGGTGAGCATGCCGTCGCGCCCGATGTCGGTGTAGATCAGCGCCTCGACGCCGTAGTCCTCGTACTTCTTCGCCAGGTCGACCACGTCGTGGCCGGTCATTTTCGACCAGCCTTCCACCGCGACCTTGCCGTCCTTCGCGTCCAGTCCGGCGATGATGTGCCCCGGAAAAGCATAGCAGGCGTCGGACAGGAAACCGGGATTCTTCACCGCCGCGGTGCCGATGATCACGTAGGTGACGCCGGCATCGAGGTAGCCCTCGATGGTATCGAGGTCGCGGATGCCGCCGCCGAGCTGAATCGGCGCGCCGTCACCCACCGCGGTGATGATGGCGCGGATGGATTTCTCATTTCTCGGCCGGCCGGCGACCGCACCATTCAGGTCGACGATGTGCAGCCGGCGCGCGCCCAAGCCGACCCAGTGGCCCGCCATCGCTGCCGGATCGTCGGAAAAAACGGTCGCGCTGGCCATGTCGCCCTGCTGCAGGCGAACACAGCGGCCATCCTTGAGGTCGATTGCGGGAATGATCAGCATATGCAGATCGGAATTGCGGCGACCGCGCGTACACGCGCTGCGTCGGGCGGAATCAGGGGCGCCAGTGGACGAAGTTGTGCAGGAGTTGCAGACCGGCAGATTGACTTTTTTCCGGGTGGAACTGTACGGCAAACAGGTTATCGCGCGCAACCGCGCAGGTAAAGCGCAACCCGTAGACGCACTCACCGGCGGTGAGCGCTGAATCCCGCGGCGCGGGATAGTAGCTGTGCACGAAGTAAAACCGGCTCGCATCTGCGATCCCTTCCCACAGGGCGTGAGCGCGCGCCTGGAATACCTCGTTCCAGCCCATGTGCGGCACCTTGAGCCGCGCGCCGTTTCCCGGCGGCGCGAAGCGGGGGACCGTCCCGGCGAGGATTCCGAGACCGGGCGTATCGCCTTCCTCGCCATGCTCGAACAGCATCTGCATGCCGATGCAAATGCCGAGGAACGGCTTGGTGCGCGTGGCCTCAACCACCGCTTCGGCGAGCCCCCTGGCGCGCAGTTCGCGCATGCAATCGGGCATCGCGCCCTGGCCGGGCACCACCACCCGCCCGGCCGCACGCACCTCTTCCGGCCGCGCCGTGACCACGACCGAGACTTCAGGCGCAACGTGCTCGAGCGCTTTTGACACCGAGCGCAGGTTGCCCATGCCGTAATCGACCACCGCGATCTTCATGGCGCTTGTTTTGAAAGTTTCGCGTTGCTACGCAGGCCTTTTCTGCGTTGCAACGCAACGTTGTTCTTTATAACGATCCCTTAGTCGAGGGGATCATGCCCGCCGCGCGCGGGTCCGGTTCGGCCGCCATGCGCAGCGCCCGCCCGAAAGCCTTGAAGATTGTTTCGCACTGGTGATGCGCGTTGTCGCCGCGCAGGTTGTCGAGGTGCAGCGTGACCTGGGCGTGGTTGACAAAACCCTGGAAGAACTCCCGCACCAGGTCGACATCGAATTCGCCGATCAGGCCGCGCACATAGTTCACGTGGTAATCGAGCCCCGGGCGGCCGGACAGATCGACCACGGCGCGCGAAATCGCCTCATCGAGCGGAACATAGGCATGCCCGTAGCGGCGCACGCCCGCCTTGTCGCCGATCGCGCGCGCGAACGCCTGGCCGAGCGTGATGCCGATGTCCTCGACCGTGTGGTGTGCGTCGATGTGCAAATCGCCCTTCGCGTCGATCTCCAGGTCGAGCATGCCGTGACGCGCCACTTGGTCGAGCATGTGCTCGAGGAAGGGAAGCCCCGTCGAGAGCTTCACGCCGCCCGAGCCGTCAATGTTGAGCCTGACGCGGATCTGCGTCTCCCTGGTATTGCGCGTGACTTCGGCGGTACGCATCGTGGCTGGCATTGGAGAACCGCGTCAGGCGCTCAGGGCCGCGCGCAGTGCGTCAATCATCGCACGGTTTTCCGCCGGCGTACCGATGGTGAGGCGCAGGCAGTTCTCGAGCAGCGGATGCCCGCCGGAGAAATCCTTCACCAGCACGCCCGACGCCTTCATGCGCTCGAACACGCGCGTCCCCGCGTCCTTGCCACCCGCGACCCTGCCCAGCACGAAGTTTGCCGCAGACGGGTATGCAGTCAGCCCGCCCAGTTCCGCCAGTTCGCTCTGCACGCGGCCCCGCTCGTTCAGTACGCGCACCGCCTGTTGATCGAGAACCGCCTTGTTCTCCAGGAGCTTGATTGCCACGGCCTCGGTCAGCACGTTGATATTGAACGGCGAGCGCGTCTTGTTGAACGCGCCGATCCACTCCGGCCGCCCGCAAACGTAACCCAGCCGCAGGCCCGCCATGCTGATTTTCGACACGGTGCGCATCACCACCATGTTTTCGAATTCCGTGAGGCGCGGCATGAACGTCGCCCCCGCGAAGGGCTGATACGCCTCGTCTATCACCACCAGCCCCGGTGCTGCGCGGATGATGCGTTCGATGTCGGCGATCGGAAACGCATTGCCGGTCGGATTGTTCGGAAACGCAATCCAGACCAGCGCGGGCTTTTCCTTGTCCATCGCCGCGAGAAACGCTTCCGCGTCGAGCGAAAAATCGTTCCGCAGCGTCACGCCCGCAAACCGTACCCGGTAAAACAGCGCGTGCATCTGGAACATCGCAAACGACGGCGTCGGCGCCATGACCACGGCGCCTTCGCGCGCCACCGCCGCGGTGATGTACTGGATGCATTCGTCCGACCCGTTGCCGAGCAGCACATCGCAGCCCGCCGGCACCTGCATGACCCCCCGGATCAGTGCCCGCAGCCGCTCGGCGCTCGGCACCGGATAGCGGTTGATGGCCACTTTCGACACCACCTCGCCGACCTCCTTCGCCAGCCAGTCAGGCAGCGGCCACGGGCTTTCCATGACATCGAGCTTTATGAGCCCGGTTGCATCCGACACCGGATAGGCATGCATCGCCTGGATTTCGGGACGGATCACGTTCTTCGCCTCGGTCATTGCCGGTACTCCGCGGATTTCGCGTGGGCTGGGAGGCCTTCTCCCTGCGCGAGCTCGGACGCGATGCGCCCGAGCGTGCGCGCGCCCTCGCGCGAAAGATGGATCAGGCTGCTCCTCTTCTGGAAGTCGTACACCCCCAGCGGCGAGGAAAAGCGCGCCGTGCCCGAGGTCGGCAGCACGTGGTTCGGCCCCGCGCAATAGTCGCCCACCGCCTCGCAACTCCAGCGCCCGAGAAACACCGCACCGGCATGGCGCAGCTTCGGCAACCATTGCTCCGGCGCCTCGACCGAAAGTTCCAGGTGCTCCGGTGCGATGCGGTTTGCGAGCTCGCAAGCCTGCTCGAGGTTCGCGGTTTCCACCAGCGCGCCGCGACCCGAGAGTGAAGCCTCGATCACCGCGCGGCGCGGCATGTCCGGCAGCAGCAGCCCGATCGCCGCCTCGACCGCGTCGAGGAATGCCGCATCCGGCGACAGCAGGATCGCCTGCGCCAGCTCGTCGTGTTCGGCCTGGGCGAACAGGTCCATCGCGACCCACTCCGGCGCGGTGTGGCCGTCGCAGATCACCAGAATTTCCGAGGGTCCTGCGATCATGTCGATGCCGACCGTGCCGAACACCTGGCGTTTCGCCGCCGCGACATAGGCATTGCCCGGGCCGACGATCTTGTCGACGCGTGCGATGCTCTCGGTGCCGTAGGCAAGCGCAGCGACCGCCTGCGCGCCGCCGACCGCGATCACGCGATCGACGCCGGCAAGCGCTGCCGCAGCGAGCACGAGCGCATTGCGCTCGCCCGCGGGCGTCGGGCTTACCATCACCAACTCGCGCACACCGGCGACTTTCGCCGGGATCGCGTTCATCAGCACCGTGGACGGGTACGCTGCCTTGCCCCCCGGGACGTAAATCCCGACGCGGTCGATAGCCGTGACGCGCTGGCCGAGCAGCGTGCCGTCGGCTTCGGTGAAGTCCCAGGATTGCGCGATCTGGCGCTCGTGGAAGCGCCGCACGCGCGCGGCGGCCTCGCGCAGCGCCTGCGCCTGCGCAGCTGGAAGCGAGGCAAGCGCCTGATCGAGTGCCGCGCGTGGAATCTCGAGTTCGGCAAGCGTACCGGCCTGCACCCGGTCGAACTTGCGCGTGGCTTCGAGCAATGCGGCGTCGCCGCGCTTGCGCACATCGGCGATGATTGCGCGCGCGGTGGACTCCACCGCCTCGTCCTGCGCCGCCTCGTAGCGGGTCAGCGCGGCGAGTTCGGCGTCGAACCCTGCATTTGCCGTGGAAAGGCGCCGCAGCTTCATCGCAGAGCCGCCTCGGCAAAGGCGTCGATGAGCGGCTGCAGCTGCGCGCGCTTGGTCTTGAGGGCGGCCTGGTTGACGATCAGGCGCGCCGACACCGGCATGATCTCTTCCACCGACACCAGTCCGTTCGCCGTGAGCGTCCGGCCGCTCGCGACCAGGTCCACGATCGCGTCGGCCAAGCCCAACACCGGCGCCAGTTCCATCGAGCCGTAAAGGTGAATCAGGTCCACGTGCACACCCTTGGCCGCGAAGTGCTCGCGCGTCGTGCGCACGTACTTGGTAGCGATGCGCAGCCGCGCGCCGCGCCGCACAGCGCCCTCGTATTCGAAACCTTTGCGCACCGCCACCATCATGCGGCAGCGCGCAATGCCGAGATCGAGCGGCTGGTACAGCCCCGCGCCGCCATGCTCGTGCAACACGTCCTTGCCGGCGATGCCAAGGTCTGCGGCGCCGTATTGCACGTAGGTCGGAGTGTCCGCCGCGCGCAGCACGATCAGGCGCACTCCGGGGTGCTCGGTCGCGAAGATCAGCTTGCGCGAAGTTTCCGGGTCCTCCTTCGGCCGCAGCCCGACGCGGGCGAGCAAAGGCCCCGTCTCCCGGAGGATCCGTCCCTTGGATAGCGCGATGCCGATGCCGGTCATGGGTTCAAAACAAAAAGGCCCCCGGGGGCCTGTCTTCTCGCAGCTTGATTCGGAAGGAGATTTTACCGCAAGAGGGGAACGGGTGGCACGTCTCCCGCCGCGCTGCGCATGGCATTCGGCGATTCGCGCCGCGTCCCGCTCGAGATGAGCCGCCATATCGAAGCATCTCCGGGCAGATATTTGCATCTGCAGGTGGATGCTTTTGGCATCCCCGCGTCGTCGTTCATAATTTGGTTAGAAGGCCGAACTGATAAGGAGGATCATCATGCGCGTTCTGTACGGAGTGCTGTTCGTTACGTTGTTGTCGGCCTGCGCGGCAGGTACCCGGGATGATGGAAACGTTGGAAAAGATCAAGTGGCCGCCGCGACTACGGCCTGGCGCGCCGCATACGATAGTCGTGATCCGGCGCGCATCACGGCAATTTACGACTCGGATGCCGTACTTTGGGGCACGACCGCAAAGACGGTTGCTTCAAACCCGACTGCAATCGCCGAGTATTTTAAGGACGCCCGAAAGCGCCCGACTGCAACGGTCGACTTCGGCGAGCAGCACATTCGGGTCTATGGTGACGTCGTCGTCAACACGGGTTACTACACGTTCTCCGAGATCCGAGATGGCCAGAAAGTATCGCGTCCTGCGCGTTTCACTATGGTGTTCCGGAATCGGGACGGAAAGTGGCTCATCGTGGCTCACCATTCATCGCGCGTCCCGTAACCCATTTTTCCGTGGCGTTCTCTTGCCACCTAACAACGCGTTCGAAGGCGCGAGCACCTCCTGTCGACCTGCGGGAGCCGCGTCCGAGAGAAAATCCTCCGATCGCTGTCGGGCGCGCGGCGGCAGTCGCGCGAAGAGCACGCGGGTCTGCTCCAGAAAACCCTACTTCACCCGCTCGATCTTCGCCCCCAGCGCGCCGAACTTTTCCTCCAGCGCCTCGTAGCCGCGGTCAAGGTGGTAAATGCGCTCGATCACGGTCTCGCCCTGCGCGATTAATCCAGCGATAACCAAGCTCGCGGACGCCCGCAGGTCGGTCGCCATGACGCTTGCGCCTTGTAACCGCTCGACCCCCTTTACGACCGCCGTATTGCCCTGGATGGTGATGTCCGCTCCAAGCCGCTGCAATTCCAGAGCATGCATGAAGCGATTCTCGAAAATCGTCTCGGTAATCACCCCAGTCCCGCTCGCAATAGTATCGAGCGCCATGAGCTGAGCCTGCATATCGGTTGCGAATCCGGGGTAGGGTTCGGTGCGCAGGCTCGCTGCCTGCGGACGCCCAGCCATCTCGATCTCGATCACGTCTCCGGAGACGGCAATGCGCGCGCCAGCCTCGCGAAGCTTTTCCAGCGTCGCCTCGAGCGTCTCAGGTGCAGCGCCCGTAAGCCGCACCTTGCCGCCCGCCGCCGCTACGGCGGCGAGGAAGGTTCCGGTCTCGATCCGGTCGGGCATGACCGCGTGCTCGGCGCCAGCCAGCGAGGGCACACCCTCGATGCGGATGGTGCCGGTGCCCGCGCCCTCGATGCGCGCGCCCATCGCCGTGAGGCAGCGCGCAAGGTCGATCACCTCCGGCTCGCGCGCGGCGTTTTCCAGCAGCGTCGTGCCTTCGGCCAGCGCCGCCGCCATCATCAGATTCTCGGTGCCGGTGACCGTGACGAGGTCCATCACGATATGAGCGCCGCGCAGCCTCTCCGCTGCGGCAATCATGTAACCGTGCTCGACGGTGATACGCGCGCCCATTGCCTGCAGGCCCTTGATGTGCTGGTCGACCGGCCGCTGACCGATGGCGCAGCCGCCCGGCAGCGAAACCTTTGCGCGCCCGCAGCGCGCAAGCAGCGGCCCGAGCACCAATACCGACGCACGCATCGTCTTTACGAGTTCGTACGGCGCTTCCGGGTTTTGCGCCGCGGCTGCGCGCAGCGAGGTACGGCCGTCGATCAGAGGCCCAGCCTCGACGCCCATCTGCGAAAGCAGCTTCGCCATCGTGCGCACGTCCATCAGCTTCGGCACGTTGCTCAGCTCGAGTGCCTGGTCGGTGAGCAGCGCGGCGCACATGATCGGCAGCGCGGCGTTTTTTGCCCCGGAGACACGCACCGACCCCTCGAGCGGCCGTCCGCCGCGGATCAGCAGCCTATCCATGCTGCGCTTGTGCCGCCCGCCACTCGTCCGGCGTGAGGCAGCGCATGGACAGCGCGTGGATCTCCTCCCGCATACGCTCGCCCAGCGCCGCGTACACCAACTGATGGCGCTGCACGCGGCTGCGGCCCTCGAAGGCGCGCGACACGACCAGCGCCTCGAAGTGCTGGCCGTCGCCGGCCAGTTCCATATGCTCGCATGCGAGGCCGCCTTCGATTCCCTGCCGGACGCTTTCCGGGGTGACCATGGTTCAACTCCTGAGTTTATATCCGCGCCTGAGCAGCCACAGGGTCGCGCAAGTCAAACCCGCGAGGCAGGCCACAACCACGATGAAACTGCTCGCCGGCGCCACATCGGAAACGCCGAAAAAACCGTAACGGAAGCCGTCGATCATGTAGAAGATCGGGTTGAAACGCGATATTGCCTGCCAGACCTGCGGCAACGAATGGATCGAGTAGAAAACGCCGGAAAGGAAGGTCAGCGGCATGATGACGAAATTCTGGAACCCCGCGAGTTGGTCGAATTTGTCGGCCCAGATCCCGGCGACTACGCCCAGCGTCGCCAGCACCGCGCTTCCCAGCAAAGCGAAGGTGATCGCCCACAGTGGCGCCGCGAGCGACAGATCGACGAACCACACCGTCGCCGCGAGCACGCCGAGCCCGACGACGAACGCGCGCACCATCGACGCCAGCACGTAGGCGCCGAAGAACTGCAGATACGAGATCGGCGGCAGAAGGATGAAGACGATGTTTCCGGTGATCTTCGACTGGATCAGGCTCGAAGAACTGTTGGCGAACGCGTTTTGCAGCACGCTCATCATCACCAGCCCCGGCACCAGAAACGCGGTGTACCGGATGCTTTCATACACGCGCACGTGCCCCTCCAGCGCCTGCCCGAAGATTAGCAGATAGAGCAGCGCGGTCAGCACCGGCGCCGCGATGGTCTGGAACGCGACCTTCCAGAAACGCAGCACCTCCTTGCAGAACAGCGTCAGGAAACCGGTCATGCTGAGCGGTCCATGATCCGCACGAACACCTCCTCGAGGTCCGGCGGCTGCAATTCGAACTCGAGGATGGTCTCGCCCGCCTGGCGCAGTCCGACTAGCACCTGCTCGAGCTCGGCGTAATCATGCAGCTCGAGCGTGAATCGGTCGCCTTCGCGCGCGAGCAGGCGCGACGCAAGCTGCGCTGGCAGCTTTTCGCGATCGAGCCGCAGCTTGAGCTGCAGGCCGCGAAACGTCTTCAGAAGGTTGGAGGTCGAGTCGAGCGCCACCAGCCGCCCCGCCTTGAGCATGCCGATGCGGCCGCACAGCAACTCGGCCTCTTCGAGGTAATGCGTGGTGAGCACGATAGTGTGCCCGTCGTGGTTCAGGCGCCGTACGAAACTCCAAAGCCCCTGGCGCAGTTCGACGTCGACGCCCGCGGTGGGCTCATCGAGCACGATCACCGGGGGCTTGTGCACTAACGCCTGCGCCACCAGCACGCGACGCTTCATGCCGCCGGACAGGGTTCGCATGTTGGCGCCGGACTTGGCCGTCAGGTCGAGATGGTGCATCACCTCGTCGATCCAGTCGCCGTTGGCGCGCAACCCGAAATAGCCGGACTGGAACTCGAGCGTCTCGCGCACCGTGAAGAACGGGTCGAACACCAGCTCCTGCGGCACCACTCCCAGCATGCGCCGCGCGCGGCGGTAATCGTCGACCACGTCGGCACCCATGACCTTCACGCTGCCCGCGCTGGCTCGCGTCAGCCCGGCGACGATGCTGATCAGCGTGGTCTTGCCGGCCCCGTTCGGCCCGAGCAGTCCGAAGATCTCCCCGGGTTCGATGGCGAGCGACACGCCGGCGAGCGCCTGAAGCGCGCCGTAGCGCTTCTCGACATCCCGGACCTCGATGGCGTACACGATAGGAACAGGGGAACCCTACGGTTCCCCCGTTACCCCGTCCCCAACCGGGTTGACACTTAGTGTGGCTGCTCGGCGACCGGCAGCAGATCGCCGATGCCGTACAACTGGGCAAGCGTGGAAAAGCCCTGCGGAGGATGGGCCAGCGCGAGCGGCCGGCCGGCGCGCTGTGCCTCGCGCAGCCACGCGAGCACCACGGCGACCAGCGAAGAATCGAGTTCGGCAACCTCGGCCAGATCGACGATCCGCGCACCGTTGCGCAGCTGTTCGAGGCCGGAATCGAGCAGCGCGCTGACGGTTGCAAGGGTGACCGGGCCGCTTACCAGCATCCGGTCGCCTTCGCGACGGATCACTTCTTCTCCACCCGTGCCGAAGACGCGTTGGAACTGTTCTTCGCCACGAGGATCTTGATCAGGCCGTCGATACCCGCTTCACGCACCTGGTTGGCAAAATCGGTGCGGTAATTCGCCACCAGGCTCACGCCGGCCACGATCACGTCGTAGACCTTCCAGCCCGCAGCGGTCTTCTCCATGCTGTAATCGATGCTGACCGGTTGCGCGCCGGACTGCACCACGCGCACCTGGACGTTCACGTCCGTATCGGTGGGCTTTAGGCGCAGCGGAAGGAAATCGAATTTCTGGTCGCGGTAGGCGGAAAGCGCGCTGGCATAGGTGCGCACCAGCAACGTGCGGAACTCCTGCGTGAGCTGCTTTTTCTGCTCGACGGTCGTCTTGGGCCAGTTGGCGCCCAGCGCCAGGCCGGTCATGCTGGTGAAATTGAAATGCGGCAACACCTTGAGTTCGATCAGATCGATCACTTTCTTCTGGTCGCCTGCCTGAATATCCTTGTCCTTGCGGATGATGTCGATCACCTCGAGCGTGACATTTTTCACGAGCACGTCGGGCAAGACTTCCTGCGCGGCGGCGGCGCCCGCCCATCCGGCGAGCGCAAACAGCAGGAAATGCCTAGCGAGTCTGAGCAGGCTGTTCAGCATCGTCTGCGCCGGCAATCGCGGTCGCGGTGGGAACGGGATCGTTGGCCGCCTCACTTCGTTCGGCCGGCGCGAACTCGGCCTGAGGCTCGCGCTCGCCGCGCAACGAGCGCTCCTCGCGCGGCGGATTGCCGTCGTAGATCAGGCTGCGCCGGCGCTGCAGATACGCATCGCGCTGGAACACGTACTTGTCGAGCGCCGCTTCCTCGAGCACCCGGCTTGCGTCGAGCAGGTCGGCGCGCTTGCTGGTCGCGCGCGTGAGCAACATCACGTTGCGCACGTTGACCGGGCGATGGTTGCGCACCGGATCCAGGCTCACGTCGAGCACGCTGCCCATGCTGTCGCGCACCGTGCTCGAGCCGAACATCGGCCAGACGATGTACGGCCCGTCGCTCGCGCCCCAGCGGCCGAAGGTCTGGCCGAAATCCTCGTTGTGCTTTTCCAGGCCGATATGGCTCCCCACATCGATCAAGCCGAGTATGCCGATCGTAGTGTTGACCGCAAGCCGCGCGATATCGCTAACCGCATCGATGGGCTTGCCCTGCAGCAGGTTGTTCACGCCGATGAACAGGTCGTCGATGTTGGCGAAGAAATTGCGCACGCCGGTCCGCACGAAGCTGGGTAGCACATCGCGGTAGGCCGTCGCAACCGGCTTGCCGATGGCCTCGTCAAAACCCTCGTTGAAGCCGTACATCGCGCGGTTGAATCCCTCGATCGGATCGCGCGCATCGGTGCCGTTGGTGGCGCACCCAGATGCCAGAGCGAACACGAGCGCCGCCAGCAGCAGCCTTGCCCGCGCGATGAAGCCCCCAGTTGCCGCGTTCGCCATCACTTTGCGTCCTTGTTGTCCTTGCCTTCCTGCGCCTTGTTGAACAGAAACTGGCTGATCAGGTTCTCCAGCACCACCGCCGACTGCGTCAGCCGCAGCCGGTCGCTGCTCTTGAGCATTGCACTGTCCCCGCCCGCCTCCAATCCGATGTATTGCTCTCCCAGCAGCCCCGAAGTCAGGATCTTGGCGACCGTGTCGCGCGGAAACTGGTAGCGCGCGTCCATGTTCATGGTGACCATCGCCTCGAAACTCTCGTTATCGAAGCGCACTTCGGCCACCCGACCGACCACCACACCGGCGCTCTTGATCGGAGCCCGCACCTTCAGACCGCCAATGTTAGCAAAATTGGCCTGCACCTGATACGTCTGAGCGGTCGAAAAAGAGGCCAAATTACCCACCTTCATTGCAAGAAACAGCAAGGCGGCGAAGCCGATGGCCACAAAGATGCCGACCCAGAGGTCGATGGTGGAGCGGTTCATGACGCGTTTCCTCCGGTAAACATCAGCGCGGTGAGCATGAAATCCAGCGCCAGGATGGCAAGCGACGAGGTCACCACCGTGCGGGTGGTCGCGCCCGACACGCCCTCCGCGGTGGGCGGGGCGTCGTAGCCCTCGAATACCGCGATCCAGCAGACCGCGAAGCCGAACACCACGCTCTTGATCACCCCGTTGAGTATGTCGCTGCGCACGTCGACCGCCGCCTGCATCTGCGACCAGAAGGCGCCCTCGTCCACCCCGATCAATTGCACCCCGACCAGGTAGCCGCCGAAGATCCCCATTCCAGAGAACAGCGCTGCCAGCAACGGCATCGAGATCACGCCGCCCCAGAAGCGCGGCGCGACCACCCGTGCGATCGGGTCCACCGCCATCATTTCCATGGCCGAGATTTGCTCGGTGGCCTTCATCAGGCCGATCTCCGCGGTGATGGCGCTACCCGCGCGGCTGGCAAACAGCAATCCGGCGACCACGGGCCCGAGCTCGCGTACCAGTGACAACGCGACCAGGACGCCGAGCGACTCGGAGGCGCCGTAGCGCTGCAGGGTCTCGTAGCCCTGCAGGCCGAGCACCATTCCGACGAACAGGCCGGACACCAGAATGATGATCAGCGAGAGAACCCCGGAAAAATAGATCTCGCGCATCGTCAGGTGGAAGCGCCGCAGCGCGGTGCCCGAATGCACCAGCATGTAAAAGAAGAAGCGGCTGGCGAAGCCCAGCCGCCAGATTCGCGTGGACACCGACTGGCCGAGCCGGCGCAACGGTTGCGCAACGCGTTCGGCGAATTGCGTCATGCGCGCGCCTGTGCGCCAGCCGCGAACCCGAGCTGCTCGCGGTAGCCTGGCGCCGGGTAGTGAAACGGCACCGGCCCGTCTGGCTCGCCGTGCACGAACTGATGCACGAAGGCCTCGCGCGAGCGGCGCACCTCCTCGACGGTCCCCTTCGCGACCACGCGGCCATCGGCCATGAAATAGACATAGTCCACGATCGGCAGGGTCTCCTCGACATCGTGCGTGACGATGATCGAGGTCGCGCCGAGCGAATCGTTCAGGCGGCGAATCAGGCGAGCCACCACCCCAAGCGAGATCGGATCGAGCCCGGCGAAGGGCTCGTCGTACATGATCAGTTCCGGATCCAGGGCGATGGCTCGCGCCAGCGCCACGCGCCGCGCCATTCCGCCCGAGAGTTCGGCCGGGGTCAGGCGGGAAGCGCCGCGCAGCCCGACGGCCTCGAGCTTGAGCATCACGAGGTCGTGGATCAGCTCATCGGGCAATGCGGTGTGCTCGCGCAGCGGAAATTCGACGTTCCGGTACACCGACAGGTCCGTAAACAGCGCCCCGAACTGGTACAGCATGCCCATGCGCCGTCGCAGGGCGTACAGCCGGTCGCGGGCGAGTTCGTGCACCGTCTCGCCCAAGACGCGGGCGCTGCCGCGCGAGGGCCTGAGCATGCCTCCGATGATGCGAAGCAACGTGGTCTTGCCGCACCCGGACTGTCCCATGATGGCCACCACCTTGCCGCGCGCGATGCGCATGTCGATGCCGCGCAGGATCGGCCGCACGTCGTAGGTGAACGACAAGTCGTCGATTTCGACGACCTGCTCTGCGGTCCGGAGGGGAGTCACGTCGGATTGGCGCGAAAAACGTGGATTCTAATCTACGCGCGAGGCCTCCCTGCGTTGCGTCGGTCGAAAACGGGTTCCGCTGTATCATTTCGCGCCATGCACGACGCACTTCAGTCGCAGGGCGCACCGGCGCTCGCCATCCGGGCGCTGGACAAACGCTACGGCGCGCAGGCGGTGCTCACTGCGATTGACTTCGAGGTCGCGGCCGGCGCCGCGTTCGGGCTGGTCGGCGCCAACGGCGCAGGCAAGACCACGCTCATCAAATGCGTCCTCGACCTGTGCGCGGCAAATGCCGGGTCGATCGACATCTTCGGCGTTCCGCATGCCGAGCCGCGCGCGCGCGCGCGGCTCGCGTTCATTCCCGAGCACTTCGCCCCGCCCCATTATCTGGCCGGGCGCGAGTTCATCACGCTGATGCTGGCGCTGAACAACGCCGCGTACGACGCGCGCCGCATCGCGGCGCTGCTCGAGGATCTGGAGCTGGAGGCTGCCGTGCTCGAGCGTCCGGTGCGGCAGCTGTCGAAGGGCATGACGCAGAAGCTGGGCCTGGCGAGCTGTTTCCTGGTCGAGCGCGACCTCTACATCCTCGACGAACCGATGAGCGGGCTTGACCCGAGCAGCCGGGTCGCGGTGAAATCGGTGCTCGGACGGCTGATGCGCGAGGGCCGGACGCTGTTTTTCACCTCGCACGTGCTTGGCGACGTCGAAGAACTGTGCTCCACAATCGCGATCCTCGCCGACGGCCGAATGCGCTTTCACGGCGCGCCGGAGGAGTTGTGCGCGCGATATTCCGAACCCCACCTCGAGCGGGCATTCATCCGATGCATACGCGGCGATGGCCACGCACCTGAAATCCGCCACTGAGCGAAAACCCTCGCTGCTGATCGTCGACGACGACGCGCTGATCACCGACACGCTGGCGTTCGCGCTCGGCGCGGATTTCGATGTTCACTGCTGCGATTCGCGGCGCCACGCGGTCGACCTGTTGCGTCAGCTGCCTGAGGCGCCGCAACTCGCGCTGGTCGATCTCGGCCTGCCGCCGACGCCGCACAGACCCGAGGAGGGCTTCCAGCTCATCGCCGACCTGCTCGCGCATTCGCCGGGGATGCGCATTTTCGTGCTTTCCGGCCAGAACGACGCCGCCAATGCGCGCCGCGCTCGCACGCTCGGCGCAGCCGAGTTCATCGCCAAGCCCTGCGATCCGGCGACGCTGCGGCGCATGCTCAACCGCGCCCTGGAGTTCCAGGCCGCGGAGATCGCAGGCTTGCCGGCCGGCGCGGACGAACTGGTCGGCGCGAGCCCGGCAATCGCCAAGCTGAGAAGCCAGGTCGCGCAGTTCGCGGATTCGCCTTTCCCGGTCCTGATCGAGGGGGAATCCGGCAGCGGCAAGGAGCTGGTTGCGGCCAGCCTGCACCGCCTGTCGTCGCGCGCTGCACGGCCCTATTTCGCGCTCAACTGTGCAGCGATTGCGCCGACGCTGGTCGAACCGACGCTGTTTGGCTACACCAAGGGCGCCTTTACCGGCGCCACTGCGAACAAGTCAGGGTACTTCGAGGATGCGCAGGACGGCACGCTGTTCCTGGACGAGATCGGTGAACTGCCGCTGGAGTTGCAGGCGAAACTGCTGCGCGTGCTGGAGAACGGCGAATACCAGCGCGTCGGCGAAACGCAGACGCGGGTGTCGCGGGCAAGAGCGATTGCCGCCACCAATCGAGACCTGCGCCAAGAGATCAAGAACGGCACCTTCCGCGCCGACCTTTATCACCGGTTGTCGGTATTCACGCTGGCGGTCCCGCCACTGCGCGAGATGGACAACGACAAGCTCACGCTGCTCGATCATTTCCGCCGCCTCTATGCCGGGCAGTCGGGCGTGCAGCCGTTCACGCTGGACGAAACGGCCGAACGGCGCTGGCTCGATTATGCGTTTCCCGGCAACGTGCGCGAGCTGCGCAACATCGTGATCCGCCTTACCACCAAATACGCCGGTCAGCGCCTGTCCGTGGCCGAGGTCGAGCCCGAATTCGATTTCGAGAACAGCGCCGAGGGGCCGCTGATCGACGCAGCCGGCCGGGACATCGTCGAGCAGGCGCTCAAGCATCTCGAACGCGAGGGGCATTTCCACCTCGACGAGATGCTCAAGGCCTGGGAGCGCGGCTATATCGAGGCCGCGCTCAAGCTCGCGCGCGGCAATGTGAGCCAGGCCGCCAGGCTGCTCGGCGTCAATCGCACCACGCTCTACAGCCGAATGGAATCGAAAACAGCGGACCCTGACGGCGGTTCCCTCGCACCCCCTCCCCAGACGAAGACGCGGTAGGCCCGGTGGCGATATATCTCGAGCACTTCGGGTTGAGTGAATCGCCGTTTCGCATCACGCCGCATACGGATTTCTTCTTCGATGGCGCGGACCGCGGCGCCACCCTCGCGGCCCTGTTGTACGCAGTGCTTCACGAAGAAGGCATCGTCAAGGTCTCGGGTGAGGTCGGCAGCGGCAAGACCATGCTGTGCCGCATGCTGATCGAGAGGCTGCCGCCTGAAGTCGAAACCGTCTACCTCGCCAACCCGTCGCTATCGCGCCAGGAGATCATGCAGGCGATTGCCGAGGATCTGGATCTCAAGTATTCGGGCGACAGCACCACCGCGGCGATGCGCGAATTGGTGGCGCGGCTGATCGAGCTGCACGCGTCCGGACGCCGCGTGCTGATCCTGATCGATGAAGCGCACGCCATGCCGCCCGAGACGCTCGAACAGATCCGGCTTCTGTCCAACCTCGAAACGCGCCGGCACAAACTGCTGCAGATCGTGCTCTTCGGCCAGCCGGAGATCGACCTGACACTCGACGCGCCTTCGATGCGACAACTGAAGGACCGCATCACCCACAGCTTCCGCACCCGGCCGCTCACGGTCGATGAAGCGGCGCGCTACCTCGGTTTTCGCATGCGCGCGGCCGGGTACAAGGGCCCGGACGTGTTCACGCCCAAGTCAATCGCCCTGATCACGCGGGCCGCGAGCGGGCTCACCCGGCGCATCAACATCCTCGCCGACAAAGCGCTGCTGGCGGCGTTCACCGAGGACCACCATGGCGTCGACGAGCCGCAGGTGCGCGCGGCGATTAGGGATTCGGAGTTCGCGCGCCTGCCAAGGCGCGCGGGCAGGCAGTGGCAGATTGCCGGCTGGGCAGCGGCGATCGCTGCAGTGCTCGCGCTGGGCGGCTACGCCTTGTTTCAATCCGGCGCCGGCGAGACTCCCGTCGCAACGGCTGCGCCCGAGCCGACGGGCAATCCGCCTGCAGCGGCGGTCATCGGTGAGCGAACGCCGTCCCCGACCACCGCAGAGGTTCTCGAGGCAGCGGCACCGGCGGACACGATCGCCGCGTACGAGCCGAAGCCCGTGGCGCCCATGCTGAGCGCTGATGCGGCCAAGCGAATGGCCGGATACCTGCCAGCCGGCAACAAGCTGTTGGCCGAACGCCTGGCGGCCACCCGAGCGGCGCTCGAGGGTAACCCCGACGCGCATTTCAGCCTCGAGTTGTTCGTGGCCGACAACAGCGACCCTGCGCGTACCGAGCGCTTCCTGCAGCGCGCCCGCGATCTGGTCGATCTGTCGGACCTGTACGTCATTCCGATCGCAGAAGGCCGAAAGTACCGGCTCCGGATCACCTATGGCACGTTTCCCGACCGCGCCTCGGCCGAGGGAGCCGCTCGGCGGCTGCCGCCCAAGTACCGTCAAGCGTTCCGGCCTGAGCCCAGGGATTTCAACGAGTTGCGAAGCAGCCTATAGAGCAGGTTGGCGGGATGCATGATAACCTTCACAAATTAGGGGAGGTTTGTGCGGAAATCCTTATGCTCTGGCTGAGAGTTTCCCTGTTGGCTCTGGTGGCGGCGCTGGCCACCGGCTGCGGCATGGCGCCGGTCAAACAGTCCGAGGGCCACCTGCGCGAGGAACCGCCGAAAAGCGCGGGCGAGATCCCGCCGACAGTGCAACTCGCGCCGCCGCTGCCCAAGCCGCGGCCCACGGTTCGGCCAGAAACCTACAGCGTGGTGGTCAACAATGTGCGCGTCGACGATCTGCTGTTCGCGCTCGCGCGCGACGCCAAGATCAACCTCGATATCCACTCGGGCGTCACCGGTACTGTGACGCTCAACGCCATTGACCAGACTCTTCCGCAGCTGCTCAATCGGATCGCCAGGCAGGTCGACATGCGCTACGAAGTTGATGGGGCGAATCTGATCGTCATGCGCGATACCCCGTATTTGCGCGCCTATAAGGTTGACTACGTGAGTGCGTCGCGCAACGTGAAGATGCAGTCTACGGCATCTACCCAGTTCTCAAGCGCAGGGCCGACCGCGTCCGGAGGCGGATCGTCCACCGGAGCAACGGGATCAACCGCGACCATTGACGTGGCCTCTACGAACCAGCTTTGGGACGCGATCATGCAGAACGTGAGAGAGATCCTGCAGGAAACCCCGGCGGGGATTCGCCCCGCGACGCTCGCCGCGCCTGCCGCGCCGCAGCCGGCGGTGGCCGCGCAACCCGCCGCGACGAGTCCCCAGCCCACGCCGATTCCGCAAGCGACGCCGCCGGGCCAGCCGAGCGTCGGCTTCGGGGTGGCCACTGCGGTGATCGGGAATCGGGAGAGCGGCGTACTGTTCGTTCGCGCATCGTCGCGCCAGCATGAAAAGATTCAGGAGTTCCTCGACTTGGTGCTGGCCAGCGTCAAGCGGCAGGTGCTGATCGAAGCGACCATCGTCGAGGTCCAGCTCAACAACCAGTACCAGCGGGGCATCGATTGGTCGCGGCTGCGGACCGGCTCGTCCGGTTTTCAGTTCCAGCAGTCCTCGGGCGGGACGCCTGCCGGCGTCAGCACGAACGCCTTCATCGTCGGCTATGCGACGGGGGGTCTGAACTTTACGTCGGCGTTGAGACTTCTGGAGTCGTTTGGCGACGTCAAGGTGCTCTCGAGCCCGAAGGTCAGCGTGCTCAACAACCAGACGGCGCTGTTGCGCGTGACTCGCGACATCGTGTACTTCACGATCACGCCCTCGACCACCCCGATCACGATCGCCGGAGGATCCGGTAATCTGAGCCTTCAGACGGCGTTCACCACCACCCCCAACGTGGCAGCGGAGGGATTCATGATGAGCGTTCTGCCACAGATCAACGATGCGGACACCATCGTCTTGAACGTGCGGCCGACGATCCGCAGGCGGGTTGGCTTCGCCAATGACCCGAACCCCGCGCTTACGGCCGCGACGCCCAACCTGATTCCAATATTCGAGACGCGCGAGCTCGATTCGATCCTGCGCATTCAGAGCGGCCAGACGGCCGTGCTCGGCGGACTGATGCAGGACTCGGCATCGAACACCGAGGATGGCATACCCGGGGTGTCGCGCATCCCCGGCATCGGCGAGTTGTTGAAGCAGCGCCAGGACACGATCACGAAGACCGAACTGGTGATCTTTCTTCGCAGCACCGTGATTCGCGATGCAAGCATCGACGGCGACTATCACGATTTCCGCAGCCTGCTGCCCGGCGAGGATTTCATGCGACGGCCCAATCCGGGCAAACCCGAGCCCGCCGGCGAAGCGGCGAGGCAGTAGACGGCGATGAGCCTGCTCCTCGAGGCGCTCAAGAAGGCCGAAAAGGCGAAAGAAGAAGCGAAGCGCCGCGCCAAAGGCGAAGCTGCGGGCGCGGACGGCGGCGCGGCGCCCTCGGGCGCAGGCGAAAGGCGTGTCGTCACGCGCGCCGAGCTGCCCGACATCTCACAACCCTTGGAGATCGTCGCCGAGGACTTCGCGCCTCCGGGGGCGGCGGCTCGGCGCCCGGCCGACCCGGACCCGCCGGCGATGGAACTCGCGCCCGAGCCGGCGCCGCGCCACGCACCGGCCGCCGAGCGGGGTGCCCCGCCTTCGGTGCAGCGAACCGAGCGGGCGGCGGCCAAGAATCTGTTCGAAGCCAAGTTCAAGGAACCGAACCCGAGACTGCCGTTCTACATCACGACGGGCGTGCTCGGTGCATTCGCCATCGGTACCGTGGTGTATTTCTGGGTGCAGTTGCATCCACCTTCGCCGCTGGTCAATCCCAACCCGGCTCGACCCGCAAACGAGAAGGCGGTCGAGCCTTCGGCGCTTGCCACGCCGCCGATTGCGACGTCCGCATCGCGGGCGGCGGAACCAGCAGTGCAGATCCCCGGATTGCCCGTTGGCCGGACGCAACCGCCTGCAGCCGCCCCGGAACCGGCCAAACCCGCTTCCGTCGCATCGCCCGCGCCACCGGCACCTGCGCCGGTCGCCGCGCCACCTTCCAAGCCGGCCTCTCGGGAACCCGCAGCTGTGCCGCGCACGGCGCTCGCGAACGCGTCTCGCGTGAGAGAACCCGCCCCGGTGACCGCGTTGCACTCGGCGCCAAAGGTGCATCCGCGGCTCGAGCAGGCGTATGCGGCCTACAACAGCGGGGACCTCGCCGCCGCCCGAGCGGCCTACCTCGATACGCTCAGGGACGAGCCCGCCAACCGTGACGCGCTTCTCGGAATGGCCGCAGTCGAAGTGCGCGCCGGACGGTTCGAAGCCGCCGATGGCCACTACCGCAGGCTGTTGCGCGCCGATCCGCGCGACGCGGACGCGCACGCCGGCCTGCTCGCGTTGCGTAGCGAGCAGGTGGATCCGGTGCAGGCCGAATCGCGGCTGAAGAACCTGCTCGCCGCGGATCCGGACGCTCATGTGCTCAACTTCTCGCTCGGTAACCAGTTCGCACAGCAGGGCCGTTGGGCCGAAGCGCAACAATCCTACTTCAAGGCGTTTTCGGCCGATCCGGGGCACCCGGACTACGCCTACAACCTTGCCGTAAGCCTCGATCAGTTGCGCCAGCCCACGCTCGCGCTCGACTACTATCGCCGTGCCCTCGTGCTGGCGCAGACCCGTGCGGCGAGCTTCGACCAGGCGCTTGCCCGCAATCGCGTGCAGGCCCTGTCGCAAGCGGCCCGCTGACGGATTCCGGCACCCGCCGGCGGTATCATTCAGACTGGATGAATTCGCCTTCCAATCCGCAGGCCAAGCGCCACATCGGACAGATCCTGATCGACCAGGGGATCCTGACCGAAGACCAATTGCGCATCGCACTGCTCGAGCAGACCAAGTCGCATGCGCCGGTGGGGCGCCTGCTGGTGCAACTAGGCTTCGTTTCCGAGGCCACGCTGCGCGACGCGCTGTCGGAAAAGCTCGGGCTGCGGTCGGTCGATCTCGCGCATATCATCGTCGATCCTTCCGCGCTCAAGCTGGTGCCGCGCGACATGGCGCGCCGCTATCGCATTTTTCCGGTCGCGATCGATCGCGTGCAGAAGCGGCTCATCGTGGCGCTCGCCGACACCAACAACATCGTCGCCATCGACCAGATGCGCGCCCACCTGAGGGGCGAGTTCGAGGTCGAGATGCTGCTCGCGGGCGACTCCGAGATAGACCGGGCAATCGATCAGTATTACGGCCACGAATTCTCGATCGACGGCATCCTGCGCGAGATCGAGACCGGCGAAGTCGACTACTCCAGCGTCTCAGACGCGGGCGACGAATACAGCCAGCCCGTCGTACGATTGATCTTCGCCCTGCTTGCCGACGCCGTCGAGCGCGGTGCTTCCGACGTCCATTTCGAGCCCGAGCAGAATTTCCTGCGCATCCGCTACCGCATCGACGGCGTGCTGCGCCAGATCCGCAGCCTGCACAAGACCTACTGGCCGGCGATGGCCGTTCGTCTGAAGGTGATGGCCAGGATGAACATCGCCGAGACGCGCGCGCCACAGGACGGGCGCATCTCGGCGACCATGGCCGGCCGCGCAATCGACTTCCGCGTCGCCAGCCTGCCGACCACGCACGGCGAGAACATCGTGCTGCGCGTTCTCGACCGGCAGAAAGGCATCGTCCCGCTTGAAAAGCTCGGCCTGGAGGAAGGCACGCTGGAGATCCTCAAGCGCATGATCGCGCGGCCCGAGGGCATCATCCTGGTGACCGGCCCGACCGGCAGCGGTAAGACCACGACGCTTTACTCGATCATGAACCACATCAATTCCGACCGGATCAACATCATGACTCTGGAAGACCCGGTCGAATACCCGATGACGCTGATCCGCCAGACTGCCGTCTCCGAATCCGTAAAGCTGGATTTCGCCAACGGCATACGCGCAATGATGCGCCAGGACCCGGACGTGATCCTGGTGGGCGAGATCCGCGATGAGGACACCGCCGATATGGCATTCCGCGCCGCGATGACCGGCCATCAGGTCTACTCGACACTGCATACCAATTCCGCGGTCGGAGCGGTCCCTCGGCTGCTCGACATCGGCGTGGTGCCGGATGTCATGGCAGGCAACATCATCGGCGTGATCGGCCAGCGGCTGGTGAGAAAGCTGTGCCGCACCTGCCGCCAGGCGTACGACCCGGACGCGCGCGAGCGGCGGCTGCTCGGCGCGGCCGAAACCGAGCGTCTCGCCATTTTCCGCGCCGTCGGTTGCGAGCAATGCGACTATCAGGGTTATCGGGGGCGCATGTCGATCATGGAGATCCTCAAGATCGACGGCACTATCGACGAACTGATCACGCGGCGCGCAACCGCCCGCGAGATCGTCACCGCGGCCCGCTCCAAGGGGTTCAAGTCGCTGGCGGACGACGGCGTTCGCGTGGTGCGCGCCGGCGTCACCAGCATCGAAGAGCTGATGCGGGTGGTCGATCTCACCGATCGGCTAAACTAAACGGCTCAACTCAAGCGGCTCGAACGAGCGCCTTGCCCCGAGCGCCTGACCTAAGCGCCTGATCCAATCCAAAATGCCACTGTTCAGTTACAAGGCGGTCGATGTCCAGGGCAAATCGGTGCTCGGCCGCGTCGAAGCGCTCAACCTGTTCGATCTCGAGCAGCGCCTGATCCGGATGGGGCTCGACCTGGTCTCCGGCGGGCCGAGCCATTCGCGCACGCGCCTGATCGGCGGAGGCAGGATCAAGCGCCAGGACCTGATCAATTTCTGCTTCCACATCGAGCAACTCGCCTCCGCCGGGGTGCCGATCGTCGAGGGTCTGGTCGACCTGCGCGACAGCGTCGAGAACCCGCGTTTTCGCGAGGTGGTTTCCGGTCTGATCGAGTCGATCGAGGGCGGGCGCAACCTTTCGCAGGCGCTTGCCGACTACCCGGAAGTGTTCAGCAAGGTGTTCGTCAGCCTGGTGAGCTCGGGCGAACAGACCGGCAAACTCTCCGAAGTGCTCAAGGCGCTCACCGAGACGCTCAAGTGGGAGGACGAGCTCGCCGCGCAGACCAAGAAGCTGATCATGTACCCGGCGTTCGTCGGCGGCACGGTGTTGCTGGTGACGTTGTTCCTGATGATCTACCTCGTGCCGCAGATGACCGGCTTCATCCGCAACATGGGGCAGGAAATCCCGCTGCAGACGCGCATCCTGATCGCGGTTTCCAATTTCACCGTGGATTACTGGTGGGCGATCCTCGCCGCGCCGTTCGCGCTCTGGTTTGGCGTGAAGTTCGCGGCCGAGAAAGATCCGGGCGTGGCCTTCACCCTCGATCGCTACAAACTGGCGATGCCCCTGCTCGGCCCGATCCTGCGCAAGATAATCCTGTCGCGTTTCGCCGCCAGCTTCGCGATGATGTATTCCTCGGGTATCACCGTGCTCGATGCGATCCGCTCCTGCGAGGAGATCGTGGCCAACCGGCCGCTGGAGAACGCATTGCGCACGGTTGGCCAGCAGATCGCCGAAGGCAAGAACCTCACCGCCGCGTTCCAGGACATCGGGCTGTTCCCGCCGCTGGTGATCCGGATGCTGAAAATCGGGGAGGCCACCGGCGGCCTCGATACGGCGCTGCTCAACGTCAGCTACTTCTACAACCGGGAGGTGAAGGATTCGATCGGCAAGGCGCAGGCGATGATCGAGCCTGCGCTGACGCTGGTGCTCGGCGCAATCCTCGGATGGGTAATGCTGTCGGTGCTCGGCCCGGTCTACGACACCATCAGCAAGATGAAGTACTGATCGGGAAGCGCGCATGGCGGACCGCCGAATCCTCTATTTCAACACCGACCGGCACGCCGTGTTCCGCTCCAGCGGCGGCAAGCTGGAACAGGAGGCGACTTTTGCGACGGACGACGCGGGTGCGGCGGATTTCCGCAGCTATCTCGCCGCGCACAAGGGCTCGTTGTTCTCGGTGCTGGCGGATCTCGCCGGCGAGGATTTCCACGAAGAGTCGATCCCCTATCTGCGCGGCGCCGATCGGCAGAACATCATCCAGCGGCGCCTGGCCCAGCGCTACCGCGACACCCGGCTCGCTGCCGCGCTCACGCTCGGCACGGTCACCACTGAAAGGCGCAACGAACGTCTGCTGCTCGCGTCGTTCACCAACACGCTGCAGTTCACGCCGTGGCTCGATGCGCTGAGCGACGCGGGGGCGAGGCTCGCGGGCGTGTTTTCGGTGCCATTGATCGCGCCGCGACTCGCGGCCCTGCTCGGAAACCGGGGCAAGCATTGCTTCGTCGTGACGGAGCATCGCACCGGATTGCGGCAGAGCTTCCTCGAGAACGGCAAGCTGCGCTTCGCGCGCCTGGAGCGCACCGTGGAGATGTCTCCCGAGGCGCTGGCCCTGTTCGCGCGCTCGGAAACCTACCGTCTGGCGCAGTACCTCGGCACGCTGCGCGCGCTGCCGCGCGACAGCGGCCCGATCCAGGTATTTGCAATCGCTCCGCCGGGCCAATTGCCCGCGTTCCAACAGACCCTCACTTCGGACGCGCGCCTGACGTTCCGCAGCTTCGACCTCCGCGCGGCCGCGAAGGCGATCGGTTTGAAACGCCTGAACCCCGCGCTCGGTGCCGAGCAGCTCTTCCTGCATCTGGCAGCGACTCACCCGCCGAGGGAGCAGTTCGCGCGCGTCGAGGACCGGCGCAGCTTCCGCCTCTGGCAATTGCAGCGCGGCATCCTCGGCGTCGGCATCATCGGTTTCACGGCGTGCGCGACGGCGGCCGGTCTGCGCTGGCTGGACATTTCGGACGTTCGGGACCAGATCGCGCTCCAGCAACTCGAGACGCGCACCGCGGAGCGCGAGTACGAGCGGATTACGTCACAGTTCCCCGTGACGCGCACCACGTCGGACAATCTCAAGGCGACGGTCAACGAGTTTCGCAACCTCGCGATGCGCACTGCGTTCCCGCAGCCCGCGTTCGAGTACGTTTCTCGCGCGCTCGATCAGTTCCCGCAAATCGAGATCGATTCCCTCGACTGGCAGGTCGGCAAGGCCGATCCGCTGATGAAGGGTCCCGCCAAGCCGACCGCCCAGGCGCAGGCGAGCGCGGCACTGACCGCGACGCCGGGAGCCGCGCAACCGGCCGCGGAACAGTTCCAGATCATCGTCATCGGCGGGCGCGTCAACGCGACGCAGCGATCGGATTATCGCGGCATTACCGCGCAGGTACAGCGTTTTTCCGATGCGCTGCGCACCGACCAGGCCTGGCAGATCATCCGGACCCGGCTGCCCTTCGACACGACCTCGGACGGGACCCTTTCGGGCGACATCGGGCAGTCCGACGGCGGCGACACCCCGCGCTTTGAAATCGCGCTCGCGCGCAGGATCGGCAAATGAACCTGACCTCCGCCGAACTGCGCAAGCTCGTCGTTCCGCTGGTCCTGACGCTGGCCCTGCTCGCTGCGGGCACCGCGTTGCTCGGGTGGATGAAACGCGAGTTGGTGCGGTCGAACGCGCAGCTTGCTGCGGCGAAGACCGAGCGCAACCAGAGCCGCGGGCGCCTCGCTCGCATCAGCGACGAGGAGCGCGAGGTAAAGGAAAGGATGGAGGTTTACCAGCAGCTCGATCAGGCCGGGATCCTCGGCGAGGAGCACCGGCTCGAATGGGCGGACGCCATCGCGCACATCCGCACCACGCGCGAGCTGCTCGACCTGCGCTACCGCATCGAGCCGCAGAAACCGCTGGTCTCGGTTCCGGGAAAACCCGCCAACGTGGACTTCTTCGCCAGCACGATGAAGGTGGACATCGCGCTGCTGCACGAGGGCGACCTCCTCGCGTTTCTGCGCGACCTGCGCGATTCCGGCAACCAGTACACGGCGGTGCAGCGTTGCAGTCTGGTGCGCTCGGGCGCATCGCAAGGGACCCTGCTGTCGCTCGCCCCGCGTTTGCGGGCGCAGTGCGAGATTCACCTGATCACCATCATCGACCGGGCCGCGAAACCCTCATGAAGCACGCCACCACGCTGATGGTTCTGATCGCGATCCTCGCGTTCGCCTGCGCGCCGTTCGCGCGCGCCGAGGAACTGGGTCGCCTGTTCCTCACGCCGGAACAGCGCAGCGCGCTCGATGCGCGCCGCAAGGCGCGGCTGCCGGATACACCTCAGGCGGTGATCGTCGAGTCGGCCGCGACGACGCGCATCGATGGATACGTGAAGCGCGGCAACGAACGCTCGACCATATGGGTGAACGGCCAGGCGCAGGACGGGGGTGCGCAGCAGGAGGGGTTGCGCGTGCTGCCGCGCCGCACCGATCCTTCGCGCGTGACGGTCGAGATTGACGACGGCGCACGGAGCATCGATCTCAAGATCGGCCAGTCCCTCGACCGTGCGACCGGCGAGGTCAGGGATCCGCTGCGCGGCGGCAAGGCGGCGCCCTATGTGCCGCCGCAGCGCAGTCGCTGACCGGCACAATGCGAAGCACGCCGGTGCGCCGGATTCGCAATTTTCCGAGCGGGCAGCGAGGCGCAGCACTCATCCTGATGGTCGCGATCCTGATCGTCGGCGTTGCATGGTCCATGATCGGCGCTCTGGGCAAGGCGGCGCCCAGCCACGCGGAACTCGATATCCGCACGGCCCAGGCGCTTCAGGCGGCGAAACGGGCGCTGCTTGGCTACGTGGCGCAGTATGCCGCGCGGACGAATTTCGACGTACCGGGACGACTGCCGTGCCCCGAAAGCAAGAATTCAATTGGCGACCCGAACAACGAGGGACAGGCCGCGAGTTCGTGCAGCAACACGGTGCCTGTAGTCGGACGATTGCCCTGGGAGACGCTCGGAGTCGACAAGATCCTCGACAGTAACGGCGAACCGCTCTGGTACATGCTGAGCCCGGGATTCCACCCACTGCCACCATCGCCAATCAACTTCGGCACCCCTGCGCAGTTGTCCCTTGACGGGACCGCAATGGTGGCAATCATCATCGCACCCGGTAGAGCTCTCGATACGCTGCCCGTAATCGGAACCCCAATCACGGGTTGCAACAAAGTCAACCAGACACAGTTCTCCAACCGTTACGTCCCCCCTCTTGACCCGACCAAGTTCTTCGAGTGCGGGGACATTGTCCTCGGAAGTTTTCTGACGCTCGGCACATCACCCTGGAGCAACGACCGCGCAATCGGGATCACCGCCGCCGAATGGGCCGACGCGATCAGCGGCGCGGTGGCCGACCGGTTGCAGCGGACGGTGGCCCCCGTGCTCGCCGGTTGGGACCAAGCCGAATACACAGCGCGCGGCAAGAGCTGGGGTGTGACTCACGTCCTGCCGTATTTGCCGTTCGCATCGACATTCTCCGATCCGGCCACAAATGTCTGGTGCGGCGACGCCAATGTTCGTGAGGGCCTGCTCCCGATCGCGACGCAGGCACAAGGCTGCACGAATGACTGGAGCGGAAGCGTATCGCTGGTTTCGGGGTTGACCAGCCTCCCCTGCACCAACGCGGGGGCATACCTTAGCTGTTTTTTCCAGAATTTGCTTGGCACGCCACCGTTTTCGGCACGAATCACCGCCACCGCACTGCGAATCGCCGGGAGTTACCGCAGCACCATCGCGTCCTCCGACATCACCGCGACCGGCGGCGGCACCGCGACAGTTTCGATGTCTCTCTCCTCTGCGACCGGAGCAGCGACCGCTATCGTCGACGTATCGTGGCCACCCGGCCTCCCATCTCTCGTGGAGGTGCGCGTTCCGCACCCGCTCGATGCGGCCGTGCTTTCGGATCCACAATTGCAGTGGTTCCTAAACAACAATTGGAATCGCTACACCTACTATGCCGTTGCGCAGGGTGTGACGGCCGGCGCCACACCGCCCTGCGCGGGCATCACTTGCCTGACCGCCAACGGTCTTTCGGACACCGGAAACCCGAACGACAAGCGCTTCGTGCTCGTCCTGATGGGGCGTGCGCTCGCCACCCAATCCCAGCCCAGTAACGACCCAGCGCAATATATCGAGTCACACAGCTTTGGCACCGCAGTGTTTAGTGCCTCGATTGTGACGACCACCTTCAACGACCGGATCGCCGCCTGTCCGTTCCAGTACACGCCCCAGTCCGGCATTCCGATCCCACTATGCAACTGACGGGCGTTCACTTTTTCGGACGCGCATGCCGGGGGTTCACCCTCACGGAGATGGCGGTCGTGTTCGCCATCGTGGCCCTGCTGATGGGTGGAGCGATGATGACGCTGTCGGCGCAAATCGAGCAGCGCAACCAAACGGAAACGCGCCGGCGGCTCGACGCAGCGGTGGAGGCGCTGCTCGGTTTCGCGATCGTCAACCGCAGGCTCCCTTGTCCCGCGACCATTACGGGCGACGAGGCGATCAATCTGCCCGGCACGTCCGCAACCGGCGGGACATGCGCCACGAACTTCAACGGGTTTCTTCCGGCCCGGACCATCGGATTTCAACCGGTCGACAGCCAGGGATACGGCCTCGACGCATGGGACAACCGGATCCGCTACGTCGTTTCGAGCGCCACTCCCACTGGCTGCACGAACCCCCCCGCAACGCCGCCCTTAATGCCCTTCACCTCTGTCCTTAACCTCAAGGCAAACGGCGTGAGTTGCCTGCCGAACGACATCGACATCTGTGCGAGCGCTGCCCCCCCCACGTCTGCCACGTCCTGCAACAGCAGCGCTAATCGAGTCGTCACCGCGGGCACGGTAGTCCTGATCGTTTTCTCAACCGGCAAAAACGGAAGGATGCCGGTCGCGCTGCAGGGTCCCGATGAACTCGCGAATACGCTCGGCAACCAGGTGTTCGTCAGTCGGCTGCCGGGAACCACGGAAACCGGGGGCGGCGCTTACGACGACATCATGCTCTGGGTTCCAGTCGGCGTGCTCTACTCGCGCCTGATTTCCGCAGGCGTGCTGCCTTAGCCCAGCGCCCTGGTCTCCACTGCCTTCGACGTGGGCGGGCTCGGAGAGACTGGCCCCGAAAGCAGGAAACACACCTCGCCGTCGCGGTTGCGCTCGATCGCGAGCGTGTAGCCGCCCGCCGCGGCGTGGCGCGCGGCCTGATACAGCCCGATGCCCAGCCCCCTTGCCGAGCGCACCGGCGCGCGCAGCAGCAGCCGCTCGACCTCGGGCGGCACCGCGTCCCCCGTATCGCAGACGCGCAACGCGAGCGCAGCGCCGCATTCGAGCGAAACGCGGATGCTCACCGCCAACCCGGCATGGCGCTTGGAAATCGCGTTCTGCAACAGGTTGTCCGCGACGCTGTCGGCAATTGAACGCGGCAGCACGGCGCCCGGGGCAAGGCGCGCCTCGGCGAATTCGACGCCCCGCCCCCGATAATGCTCCTGCAGCCCCACCCACCACGCGTCCGCCGGGACGTACTGCTCGTCTTCGGTCCGCGGGCGCTGCAGCTTGTCGAGCGTGGCCGACAGACGTTGCGCGATCACCGGCAGCTGACGCCGGATCAGCGCCTGCAGCTCAGGGGAATCCGCGCGGGCGTCCTGCCCGGCCACCGCACACAGCGCGTTCAGCGACTGGAGCAGGTTCTTGACGTCGTGGGTAAGACGCGCGCCGGTCTCGTGCACCGCCAACACATAACTCTGCTGTTGCAGCTTCTGCTCGCGCAGCTTGGCGAGATAGAACTCGCCGAGCAGCTGGCCGAGCAGGCGCAGGTGCCAGAGCAGCGCCGGACTGGCGCGGTGGCGCGAATAGATGGTGAGCGCGACTTCGGCGTTCTCGTATTCCACCGCGAACCCGCTCACCTCGCCATGCTGGCCCCCGTCGTGGGCGGTGCGCCAGGCCGCGCCGCTCACCCAGTTCAGCCGCGTGAGCCCGGCGATGCTCTCTGCGAGAAAGCGCTCCGGACTCGACTCGACCTGCGACAGTTCGGCGAGGAAATACAGCCACTTCTCGACCGGCAGGCCGATAGAGAACACGTAGCGCGAGAAAAACACGTTCAACCCCGCGAAACCGGTGCGCGGGTTCCACGCCAGGCCGATCAGAAACACGCTGCCGGCGATCAGGAAAATCGTATAGGTGAGCGCCTCGAGGTAGCTGGTGCGGCCGAGCGTCATAAAGGTGAAACTGCCCAGGATCACCAGGCCGAGCAACAGCATCAAGAATACGCTGTAGAGGAAGTCGATCGCCTGCGGGGCCTCGGCCGGTTCAGCTTCGGTCGGCAGCAACATCATCACTACGAACAACACCGGGAGCCCGTACTGCGCGCCGAGCCGAACCTCGCCGATGATTTCCTGACGCGGCGCGATTCCCGGGAGCAGTTCGACCGCGAGCAGGGCGAGCAGGTACAGCAGCACCAGCATGTAGTAGCGCCGCTGCCAGCGCTCCTGGTGCAAAAACACCTTGCCGCCGACCACTCCGGCAAGCACGCACACCCAGAACACGAGCAGCCATGCATTGAGCCACAGCATCACGGTCACGGCACCCAGCGCAATCAGGGCAAGTTGGATGCCCTTGACCCGGTAGTGGCCACGCACCAGTGGCTGCCAGATCAGCAGCAGCCCGAGGTGCGCGAGCAACAGCGCCCGGGCCCAGATGTCGGCCGGCCCGCGAAACGCCGCGACGTGCAGCAGGGCCAGCATTGCGACCACCACGAACCGCCCGTAACGCTGGTTGAACGCGAGCGCGGCATTTGCCAGGCGGGTGAACATCGGCAGGGGCGGGCTCGTGATCACTTGCATCTTGAGGTGCGCTTCGCTTAGGGTACGGGACTTCGAACGCGAGCGTAACGCATGTTCAGATTCATGGGTAGACGATGCGTCCGGTCATGACGCTGGCTCGGTTTGCGCTGCTCGAAGCGCGGCGTACCGGTCTGCCCTGGCTGGCGCTGGCGAGCATCGCGATCGGCTTGGGCGTGGCCGGTTTTCTGTCGCGGCTCGCGATGACCGAGAGCCTCGCGACGCAGACCGTGGTGGTGGCGGCATGGTTTCGCCTCTGCGCGGTGTTCCTGGTGGCGGTCCTGGTCATCACCAGCGTGGTGCGCGAATACGCCGACAAGGGCCTCGAACTGGTGCTTTCGCTGCCGATGTCGCGCACCGCTTTTTACCTGGGCAGGCTTGCCGGATTTGCCGCCTCGGGTACGCTGCTTGCAGCCTGTTTCGCGCTGGTGATGCTCCTCGGGGCAAGCCCCGTCGCGGTCTTCGCCTGGTTCGCCTCGTTGGCTCTGGAAACAGCGCTGGTGGCATGTGCCAGCCTGTTCTTCGTGATGGCGCTCGCGCAGGTTGTCCCGGCGCTTGCGGCCACGGCGGCGTTTTACCTGCTTGCGCGAGCGATCTCCGCTGTGCGCGCGATCGCCTCCGGGCCGCTCACCGACGATGGCGGCCCCGCGCAGCGCGTCGCGCAGTGGAGCCTCGACGCGATTGCGTTCGCGCTGCCGCCGCTCGAGCATGCGACGCAATCCGGCTGGCTGATCTATGGCCCGCCGACCGCCACCGAGTTCGCGCAACTCGCCGGTGCGCTCGTCGTCTACGGCGCGCTCCTCACCGCAGCCGGCCTGTTCGACTTCCACCGGCGCGACCTGTGAGCGCGGCGCGCTACAAGCGCCGCGGCGTTCCGACCGCGATTCTCGTGTTGCTCGGCGCGAGCCTGGCGCTGCAAATCGCCTGGCGCGCAAGCGAACGCGCCGGTGCGCCGGCGGCCGAAGACCTGCCTCCTGCGCCGCGCCCTGCGGCGCTCAAGCTCGCGGCGCTCGGCGAGCCGCAGGCGCTCGCGCGCCTGACCATGCTTTACCTGCAGGCCTTTGACTACCGGTCCGGCAACCGCCTGCCCTACCAGAAACTCGATTACGATCGCCTGATCGCATGGCTGGATGCGATCGTCGAGCTGGATCCGCGCAGTCAGTACGCGCTGTTCTCGGCCGCCCGCATTTATGCGGAAGTGGACGACCCGGTGCGCGAACGCAAGATGCTCGAGTTCATCTATCGACGCTTCCTCGAGGATCCGGGCCGGCGCTGGCCGTGGCTCGCGCATGCCGCGTTGCTCGCCAAACACCGGCTCAAGGACTTGGCACTCGCGCGGCGCTTCGCCTCCGCCATCGACCGCCTGGTCACGGGTCCGGATGTGCCGGGCTGGGCGAAGCAAATGGAGATCTTCATCCTCGAAGACATGAACGAGCTCGACGCCGCCCAGGTGCTGATCGGCGGCCTGCTCGCCAGCGGTCGAATTACCAACCCGGAGGAATTGCGCTTCCTGGACGAACGGCTAAAAATCCTGGAAGCGCGCATTCGGGCTCAGCGCGGTTCCAAGCCTTCGAAATAGCAAGAGATCCGTCGAGTTACGAACATGTATGATGAAATTTCGTCAACTAACCTGACAATCTATTGCGAATTTTGTCGATTTCGCGGTTTTTCCGGTGGCACGGAGATTGCGTAATCGGGTCATCAACTTTGCTCCAACAGGGGTCTACCATGAACACGAGGCAACAGGGTTTTACGCTGGTCGAGATCGCGATCGTGCTGGTGATCATCGGCCTGCTCTTGGGCGGCATCCTCAAGGGCCAGGAAATGATTACCCAGGCCAAGATCAAGAACGCGATTTCGGATTTCTCAGGCATTTCGGCCGCCTATCAGGGCTACCTGGACCGTTACCGGTTCATCCCGGGTGACGATCCCTGTGCGGGAACTCCGACCCCCGGCGCGTGCTCCGCAACCGCCGCCCGTTGGACGGGGGCTACCTCCGGCAACGGCAACGGGCAGGTCGCCGGCAAGTACAACAGCTTTACGGCGGCGGATGAGTCGCGGCTCTTTTGGCAACATCTGCGACTGGCGGGATTCATCGCAGGATCAGGAGACAACCAGCCGTTCAACGCGGTTACCGGCATGATCGGCGTGCAGACGGGCGACGCACAGACACCGACGATCGGCCCGGTTTGGGGCGGCTTGGTGTCGCTGATCATGTGCTCGGCGAACCTGCCCGACAAGATCGCCACTGCGGTCGATGCGCAAATGGACGATGGTTTGCCCGACAAAGGCACGGTGCGTGGCGGGCTGCAAACCGGTGGCCCCAACCCCGATGTAGGCGGTGGGGCCGGCATCCCCGTGTCGACGGCATACGCGGAGACGGGCACCAACGTCTATACGCTTTGCCGCGCGCTGTAAGCAACGTCTGCAACCCGAAAAAGCCGGCCTCGCGCCGGCTTTATTGCTAGCCCTGGAGCAACCTAAGCGCCGCGGCTGCCAACTGGTCGGGAACACCGAGCAGCACTACCACGTCGCCGGGCTCGAGCCGTAGGTCCTGCGCGGGCGGCAGCTTGCCGCCGCCGGCGCGCCGTACGATCTTCACCTGCACGCCGAGCGCCTCGAGGCGAAGTTCGCCGAACGTGCGCCCGGCGGCAAACGCGCTCGCGTCGATCGTCAACGTATGCAGCCGCGGCTGCGCGGCGTCGAGCGATTCGGGCTCGTCGCCCGCGCCGTGGAACAGGCCGCGCAACAGCCCGTAGTGCTCGTCGCGCACGCTGCGCAGGCGCCGCATGATGCGCGCAAGCGGCACGCCGATCCAGAGCAGGGTATGGGACGCGAGCATCAGTCCGGACTCGAGCGCCTCGGGCACCACCTCCGACGCACCGGCGGCGGTGAGCTTCTCGATATCGCTTTCTTCGCGTGCGCGCACGATGACCGGCAGCCCGGGGTTGAGCGCGTGGATGTGCGCCAGCACCCTAACCGCGGCGGCGGCATCGGCGAACGTCACCACCACCGCCGATGCGCGCGAGATTCCCGCGGCGACCAGCGCCTCGCGCCGCGCGCAATCGGCGAACACCACCGTATCTCCCGCCAGTGCAGCCTCGCGCACGCGCTCCGGATCGAGGTCGAGCGCAATCGAGCGCACCCCCTCGGCATCGAGCAGGCGCGCCAGGCGCTGGCCGTTTCGGCCATAGCCGAGGATGATCACGTGGCGCTCCGTCGCGATCGACTGCGCTGCGATGCGATGCAGCTCGAGCGAACGCATCATCCACTCCGAAGACGACAGCTTCATCACGATGCGATCGCTCGCCGCGATCAGGAACGGGCTGGCGAGCATCGACAAGATCACCGCCGCGAGCAGCGTCTGCAGCACCCCGCCGGGCACGATCGCCGCGGCGCCCGCGGCGCTGAGCAACACGAAGCCGAACTCGCCGCCCTGCGCCAGCGCGATCGCGCTGCGCAGGGCCGTTCCCGACGGACTGCCGAAGGCGCGTGACAACGCGGCAGCCAGCGCGAATTTCGCGCCCACGAGGAGCACCAGCACGAGTACGACCAGCCACAGTCTGCCCGCGACGATGTTCAAATCAAGCGCCATTCCGACGGTGACGAAAAACAGGCCGAGCAGTACATCACGGAACGGTTTGATGTCCTCCTCGACTTGGTAGCGATACTCGGTTTCGCTGATCAGCGCACCCGCCAGGAATGCGCCGAGCGCGAGCGACAGCCCGGCGAGCGACGTGATCCAGGCCAGTCCGAGCGTGATCAGCAGCACGTTGAGGACAAACAACTCGTTGGAGCGGCGTGCGGCGACCACACGGAACCAGCCGCGCATCACGCGCGGGCCCGCAATGATCAGCACACCGAGCACGACTGCGGCCTTGCCCAGCGCGATCGCGATCGCAAGCCCGAGTTCCTGCGTCGCGCCGCCGAGCGCCGGAACGAGGATCAGCAGGGGCACGACCGCGAGGTCCTGGAACAACAGCGTCCCGATGATCTCGCGCCCGTGCGCAGTGTCGAGTTCGCCGCGCTCGCCGAGCAGTTTGGAGACGATGGCGGTCGACGACATGGCGAGCGCGCCGCCCAACGCAATCCCCGCTTGCCAGGTACCGCCAAGGGCGAGCGTCGCCGCCAGCACCAGCACCAGCGTCGCGCATACCTGGGCGAGTCCCAAGCCGAACACTACGCGGCGCATCACCACCAGCTTCGGCAGGCTGAATTCCAGTCCGATCGAGAACATCAGGAACACCACGCCGAATTCGGCCAGGTGGTGCATGGCCGCACTGTCGGCGGCGAGCGCGAGCGCGTGCGGACCAAGCACCACGCCCGTGAACAGGTACCCGAGCATCGGCGGCAGGTGCAGGCTGCGCGCGGCGACCACCGTCAGCACCGCGCACGCGAGCAATACCAGCACGGCCTGCAACGGTGCGCCTGCGGCGTCCATGAAGGGGAGTGACCAAGCCATGCGCTATACTTTTGCGACTATGATAAGCGCTGCATGCAGCGTCGGCCACGTCGACGAATGAAGCCCCTGTTGCGCGCCAAGGCGGTCTAGGCATGCCCGGGGATGCGCTTGAGCGCGCGCTTGCAGTCAGGCTGATGATTTTCGATGTCGACGGCGTTCTCACCGACGGGCGGCTGTACTTCTCTGAATCCGGCGCGGAGCTGAAGTCCTTCAACACGCTCGACGGGCACGGGATGAAGATGCTGATGGACAGCGGCGTGCGGCTCGCCCTGCTCACCGGGCGCAGTTCGGGCGCGGTGACGAATCGCGCACGCGACCTCGGCATCGTCCACGTGCTGCAGGGTGTCGCCGACAAGAGCGCCGGATTTGCCGAACTGCTCGGACAGACCGGCCTGCAGGCCGCGCAATGCGGCTACATGGGCGACGACGTGGTCGATCTGCCGGTGATGCGACGCTGTGCGCTCGCGGTTGCACCGCACGAGGCCCCGGAGATCGTCACACGGCACGCGCACTACGTGTGCCGCTCGTCTGCCGGAGCCGGCGCTGCGCGCGAAGCCTGTGAACTGGTGATGCGGGCGCAGGGCACGCTCGACGCAGCTCTCGGGGTGTGGCTGAAGTGAAGCTTGCCGCAGCGCGGCTGTTCCCGTTGCTGCTGATGCTCGCGCTCGCGCTGCTCACGTTCTGGTTGGATCGCACCGTGCGCGAGGAGGAAGCGCATCCGTCCTTGCGCAGACACGATCCGGATTACATCGTCGAGAACTTCCGCGTACTGAACTACAACCAGAGCGGCGCGGTCGAATCTTCGCTCACGGCGAGGAAGATGTTACATTACCCTGACGACGATTCGACCGAGCTTGCCCAGCCGCACCTGGTCGAGACCAAGACCGGCCAGCCGCGCACCGACGTTTCGGCCACGCGTGGCGTGCTCTCGCAGGACGGCGAGGAAGTGTTTCTTTACGACAACGTAGTGCTGGAGCGGGAGGCAACCGACGCGCGTTCGGCAATGCGCGTCGAAACCAGCGAGCTCCAGTACGCGCGCAGCCGCTCGATCGCGCGATCGGAGCGCGATGTCCGGATCATCGAGGACCGTCAGGTGATCTCGGGGCGCGGAATGGAGTACGACATGGACGCCGAGCGGATCGCGCTGCGCGAACGGGTGCGCGCCCGTGTGGAGCCGAAAAAGCAGATCCCGTGAGCAACCGACGCCATTTCCTTGAGCGCGCCATCGCGGCGGCCCTGGCCGCGGCGATCCTGCTCGCGCCTTCTCCAGCTTTGGCTGAAAAAGCCGATAAGGAGAAGCCGACCAATATCGAGGCGAACCGCATGAACTCCGACGATGCGCGCCGTATCACGATTTTCGAGGGCAACGTGATCCTGACCAAGGGCACTATCCTGGTGCGCGCCGACCGCATTCTCGTACGGCAGGATGCCGAGGGCTTCCAGCTCACTACCGCCACCGGTGCCCCGGCACGCTTCCGCCAGAAACGCGAGGCCAGCGACGAGTGGATCGAGGGCGAGGCATTGCGCATCGAGCTCGACGACAAGAATGAAAAGATCGAGCTCCACCAGCGCGCGCGCATACTGCGCGACCAAGACGAAGTGCGCGGCGAGCTGATTTCGTTCGATACCCGCTCCGAGTTCTTTTCGGTAACGGGAGCGAAAGGCCCGGGGGCCGGGACCAGTCCAGACGCCAGGGTGCGCGCGGTGATCCAGCCGAAGGCGCAGGATCCCGCGACTGTGAAATCCGCTCCGGCCGCCCCGGCCGCCAAGCGCTGAGCGCCCGGCGATCCGCCGCGCCGCGCCTCGCCGATGAGCCTGCTGCGCGCCGAACGCCTGCGCAAACGCTACAAGTCCCGCGCCGTGGTGAAGGATGTGTCTCTGGAGGTCTCGAGCGGAGAGGTGGTGGGGCTGCTCGGCCCGAACGGCGCAGGCAAGACCACCTGCTTCTACATGATCGTCGGTCTGATCGCGGCGGACGCCGGCCGCATCGAGCTCGATGGCCGTGAGATCACCCACCTGCCGATCCATCGGCGCGCTCGCCTGGGAATATCCTACCTGCCGCAGGAAAACTCCGTGTTCCGCAAGCTGAGCGTGGAGGAAAACGTCCAGGCGGTGCTCGAGCTGCAGCAGCTCACGCCGGCGCAGATCGAGGAGCGGCTGGTCGAGCTGCTGCGCGAGTTGAACATCGCGCACCTGCGCAAGCACCCGGCCCTGTCGCTCTCCGGCGGCGAGCGACGGCGCCTCGAGATCGCCCGCGCGCTCGGCACCGAGCCTTCGTTCATCCTGCTTGATGAACCGTTTGCCGGGGTCGATCCGATCGCCGTGCTCGACATCCAGCGCATCATCCGCTTCCTGAAGGAGCGCGGCATCGGCGTGCTGATCACCGATCACAACGTGCGCGAGACGCTGGGCATCTGCGAGCGCGCTTACATCATGAATGACGGTGCGGTCCTCGCGTCCGGACAGCCGGAAGAGATCATTTATAATGACAACGTGCGCCGCGTCTATCTCGGCGAGAATTTCCGCATGTAGCGTTCGCTGCGCACGCACCGACCGCTCCGACGCACTCCTCGATACCCGTTGACATGAAGCCGAGCCTGCAGTTCCGGCTGAGCCAGCACCTCACACTGACGCCGCAGTTGCAGCAGTCGATCCGCCTGCTGCTGCTGTCCACGGTCGAGCTCAACCAGGAAATCGAGCGCATGCTGATGGAAAACCCGATCCTGGAGCGCGCGGACGAGGATAATGCGCCGCGCGTTCCCGCTCCGTCCTCCGCGTCCGACGGGCCGTCCGAGGATCCAGCGGATGGTCGGTCCGTCGAGGTCCCCGACGGGCCGTCCGAGGATCCCGGTCCGCAGCAAATGGAGCCCGGCGAGGGCCCGGGTCCGGACTGGAGCGGCGAGCCGCCGGCAAGCTCGCGCGCTACCGACGAGGACGACGACGGCCGCAGCTACACCGCGACCGACAGCCCGTCGCTGCGCGATCACCTGATCGGCCAGATGGGGCTCACCAACCTCGCGCGACGCGACCGCGCGCTGGTCGAGATCCTGATCGACGCGCTGGACGACGACGGTTACCTCACGCAAAGCCTCGAAGAGATCATCGAACTGCTGCCACCGGAGGCCGCCATCGCGCCGGAGGAGCTGTCCACCGCCCTCAGGCACCTGCAGAACTTCGAACCCACCGGAGTGGGTGCGCGCTCGCCGTCCGAATGCCTTGCGCTGCAACTGCGCGCGCGCCGCGGGAGCGACCCGGTGATGTGTATCGCGCTCGAAGTGGTCGAAAAGCATCTCGATGCGCTCGCCGCGCGCGACTACAACCGGCTGCGTTACGCCACCGGCGCCGACGAGACGCAGCTGCGCGCCGCGCAGCTGCTGATCCAGAGCCTCAACCCGCACCCCGGCGCCTCGTTTGCACGCGTCGAGGCGCACTACGTCATTCCGGACGTGATCGTGCGCAAGACCAAGGGCGTCTGGCGTGCGAGCCTCAATACCGAGGCGATGCCGCGACTGCGCATCAATCGGCTGTACGCGGAACTCGCCGCCTCCAGCCGCGGCAGTGCGGCCGGTCTTTCATCGCAGATGCAGGAAGCGCGCTGGATGATCAAGAACGTGCAGCAGCGTTTCGACACAATCCTACGCGTGTCGCAAGCGATCGTCGACCGGCAGCGGCATTTCTTCGAGCACGGCGCCGTCGCGATGCGCCCGATGGTTTTGCGCGAAATCGCCGAAGCGCTTGGACTGCACGAAAGCACCATCTCGCGCGTCACAACGCAAAAATACATGGTGACGTCACGCGGCACTTTCGAGCTCAAGTACTTCTTCGGCAGCCACGTCGCGACCGACTCTGGCGGTGCCGCCTCGGCGACGGCGATCCGTGCGCTCATCAAGCAGCTGGTGGCGGCCGAGGACGTGAGCGCGCCGCTTTCGGATGCGCGCATCTCGCAAATTCTCGGCCAACAGGGTATCGTGGTCGCGAGGCGCACCGTCGCGAAGTACCGTGAGTCCATGAATATCCGGCCGCTCAATCTACGCAAATCTCTTTGAACCCTGAAGGTCTCCGAACTCTGAGGGAATCGCCATGAACCTGAACGTCAGCGGCCATCATCTCGAGATCACCGCTTCGATCCGCAGCTACGTCGGCGCAAAGCTCGAGCGCGTAACGCGTCATTTCGATCATGTGATCGACGCGCACGTGATCCTGTCGGTCGACAAGCTGGTGCAGAAGGCGGAAATCACGCTGCATGTGCGCGGCAAGGACATCCACTGCGAGTGCGTCGATGAGGATCTGTACGCCGCCATCGACCTGCTGGTCGACAAACTCGACCGCCAGGTATTGAAGTACAAGGACAAGTCCGGCGCCAAGGCGAACGCGGCGCTCAAGCACCAGTCGGTCGGCTGAAGCTTTGCAAAATGTTGCAAGGCGGGGCGTGAGTGCGGCGGGG
>JADGRQ010000033.1 GCA_017880775.1 Burkholderiales bacterium
TCTACTACACGCCCTCCGCGCAGGTGAACGACCCGACCTGGTTCGAGGCGCAGCGGATCATGGCGCGCACCGGCTGGCGCAGCCGGTCGAACGCGGTGAACCAGGCGGGAATGGAAACCGCGATCAGCGCGTTCGAGCAGGTCAACAAGGAGTTCGACATCACGGGACTGCGCTGGACGCTGCATCGCATGTCCGGGACGACCCATGAACAATTGAACAGGCTGAAGGCGCTCGGTGGCAATGTGAACGTATGCACCAGGTCCTTTCCGCTGGCGGCGTCGCCGGCTCCCGCTGCAGCGCCGTTCCGGACCGTGGTCGACAACGGCATCCATGCGGGCATCCACATGGACGGCGGCCACATCGCGACGCTGAATCCGTGGTTCGCGATTTACTACGCGGTGACGGGGCGCAACGGGCTTGGGGAGATGATCAACCCGGGGCAGCAGATCACGCGGCAGGAGGCGCTGCGACTGTTTACGCGCGGGAATGCGTACCAGATGAGCATGGAGAAGAAGCTTGGGTCGATTGAGGTTGGAAAGCTGGCTGACCTGGTGGTGCTCGATAAGGATTACCTGACGGTCAGCGATGAGGGTTTGAAGAAGATTCGCTCGGTGCTCACCATCGTCGACGGGAAGGTCGTTCATGATGCAGGGATCTTCGCGTAGGAGAACAAGGTTTCAAATTCCTCGACATCTCAGCCCGGATCACGAATGCGGCTTTGAGTCGAACGCCGACCCCAAGACCTTCAGAAGAGCTCTTTCAGCCCTTGGGCCGAGCTGACTATGCCTCCCAGATTGGAAACGTACGCGCCTCCAGCGTTCAAGTTGTCGCCCCTGTCCCAGCTAGAATATCCTCACCGATGCCGCAATTCCCCCGCCTCTGGGCAGCGCTGAAATTCATCGCGCCACTCCTACTTTTACTCCTCCTCTGGGAACTCCTGGTCCGCTCACTCGGCGTCAGTCCGCGCGTCTTCCCCGACGTCGAAGCAGTCGCCCGCGCAGGCCTCGAAACCATCCAGGACGGCACCCTGCTCCGCCACGTCGGCGCGAGCCTAGGCCGCGTAGCCGTAGGCACCCTCCTCGCAATCCTGATCAGCATCCCGCTCGGCGTAGCGATGGGCGTCAGCCCAGCAGTCTCCAATTTCCTCACCCCGCTGTTCCGCTTTTTCTCAGTCCTCGCCGGCATCGCATGGATCCCGATCGCGACGCTCTGGTTCGGCTACGGCTTCGGCGCGATCACGTTCGTGATATTCAACGCAGTGTTCTTCGTGGTCACCTACAACACGCTCCTCGGCGTAGCCAGCATCCCACCCCAGCTCAGGCACGCCGCCGCCTCGCTCGGCGCAAGCAAGTGGACAATGCTGACCGAAGTCCTTCTCCCCGGCGCACTGCCGAACATCGTTACCGGTATCCGCACCGGCCTGGGCTTCGCGTGGCGCGGCCTGATCGCCGCCGAGATGATCGCGACCAACGTGGGCTTGGGCTACATGCTGTTCCTCGCGCGCGACTTCTACCGCACCGAGGTCATCGTGTTCGGCATGATCGTGATCGGAATCCTGTGGCTGCTGCTCGACCGGCTGCTGCTCGCGCCGCTCGAGCGCGCCACGATCGAGCGCTGGGGAATGGTGCGCAAAGCATGACGCCCCTGCTCAAGGCCTGGAGCCTGTATGCGAGATGGACCGCGCGCTACCCCGCCGTGCGCTCCATCGTGCCGTTCATCCCGCTGGTCGCTCTCTGGGCAATCGTCGCAGAGTCAGAGTTATTCCCGCGCGCATTCTTTCCTGGACCGCTCGACGTCGTGCGCTCATTCGGTACCCTCGTCTACAAAGGCATCCTGCCCGACTACCTGGAGGACAGCATCGTGCGGCTGGCGGTCGGCACCGCGGCGGGAATCGCGCTCGGCATCCCGCTCGGCGTGCTGGTGGGCTTGAGTCCCCGCGCCCACGCGCTCCTGTGGCCGATTCTCCTGTTCTTCCAGGCCATCGGCGACATTGCGTGGCTGCCGATCCTCTTGATCTGGTTCGGCTTCAGCCTGACCACCATGACGATCGTGATCGTCTACACGGTGCTGTTCCCGGTGGTGCTCAATACCGCGCTCGGCGTGCGCTCGGTGCCGCTCGAATTGCACCGGGCGGCGCAAAGCCTCGGTGCGTCGCGCGCGCGGATCGTCTGGGAAGTGGTGCTGCCGGGCGCGCTGCCGAACATCATGACGGGCCTCCGGAACGGCCTCGGCTATGGCTGGCGCGCGCTGATTGCGGCGGAGATCATCGTAGGCACGAGCGGCATCGGCTTTCTCATGTTCGATGCGCGGCGCGCCGGCTCCGTGGTCGAGATCCTGCTCGGCATGATCGTGCTGGGGCTGCTCTGGTACATCGTGGACGGCTGGGTGCTGGCGCCGATCGAGCGCGCCACGGGTGAGCGTTGGGGACTGGTGACGCGATGAAGCGCCTGGTACTTCGGGATCTATCGAAAACCTACTTCGACCCCTACGCGGGCGCGCACGTCACGGCCGTGCAGGAGGTGTCCCTCGAAGTGCAGCAGGGCGAGTTCGTCTCCATCGTAGGGCCGTCGGGCTGCGGCAAGACGACGCTCCTCAACATGATCGCGGGCTTCATCCCGGCTTCCGGCGGCGAGATCCTGCTCGATGGGCGCGCCGTAGACGGGCCGGGGCCCGAGCGCGGCGTCGTGTTCCAGTCGTTCGCGCTGTTTCCGTGGAAGACCGTCCTCGACAACGTCGCTTTCGGACCGAAGATCCGCGGCCTTTCGAAAGCCGAATGCGAGAGGATCGCGCGCGAGTACCTGGCCCTCGCCGGGCTTGCGCACGCCGCCGACCGCTACCCGAACGAACTGTCGGGCGGCATGCAGCAGCGCGTAGGCGTGGTGCGGGCCCTGGCCAATAATCCGGACGTGCTGCTGATGGACGAGCCCTTCGCCAGCGTCGATGCACAGACCCGGATGACGCTGCAGGAAGAGTTGACGCGCATCTGGCAGGAGCGGCGCCCCACCATCATCTTCATCACCCACGACGTGGGCGAGGCGGTATTCCTCGCCAACCGCGTGGTGGTGCTGTCCAAGGGGCGCATCTTGAAGGAGATTGCGGTGCCGCTGCCACGGCCGCGCGCCTGGGACCTGCTGACCGAGGACGCGGCGTTCAAGGCGCTGTCCGGGCAGGTGCTGCAACTGGTGCGCTCGGCATGAACATCGTGCCGCGCTCTGCGCGGGGCCGCATCGCTCTCGGCGCGCTCGTGGCTTATCTCGCCTGGCAGGGATGGCTCAGCTTGGCGGCGCCCAGCAAAATTGCACCGGGCTTCGACACCCAGGCGCCAAAGGTCAACATTCTGGTCACGCTGCCGTTCCCGCCCGAGCGCTTCCACGTCCTCGCGTTCCAGCGGCATGGTAGAGTTTCCGGAACACAGGACAACTCCGTAGAAGTGCGCGGAGTCAGAATGGCGGATCTGAATTCCGTCGCGCGCCCCTACTGGGTGAGCCGGGTGGAACCGCTGCCAACTGGAGGAAACGCGAAATGATCAGAGCATTGCTGCTGCTATGCGTAAGTCTGTGCGCGCCGGGGCTGGTATCTGCGCAGGCGATGGTGAAAGTCAAGGCGGGCATGGTGACCGGCATCGACCAGGTCGGGCTGCCGATCGCGCTGGAGCGCGGATTCTTCGAGAAGTGGGGCCTCGATGTGACCATCGCGCGGCCCTACGCCACGGGCGTCGACGCGTTGAATGCGCTGCAGGCGGGCGAGAGTGAGGTGGTGCAGGTCGGCGTGCCGATGATCGGCGCGGTGCTGCGCGGCATGGACCTGGTCGCGCTGGGCAACTACAGCGGCAACGCGACCAAGCTCGGGTCGGACGCCACGATGGCGCTCATCGCGGGTGCGGGTTCGGGGATCGTCAAGGGCGACCTGAAGAGCCTCAAGGGCAAGAAGATCGCCGCGTCGTTCGGCACCATCAATCACCTCTACGCGCTGGCCCTGATCGAGAAAGGCGGCCTCACGCCAGCCGACGTCACGCTGGTGAACACGCCGCCGCCCGACATGACGGTCGCACTGCTTGCGAAAGGCATCGACGCGTTTTCCGGCTGGGACCCGTGGCCGATCGTGGCGCTGAAGGACGTGCCGGGCGCGGTGGAGATCATCCGCGGCGGCGACGTGATTTCCTATCTGGGATTCAACGTCGCATTGCGTCCGTGGGTGGAGAAGAACGGCGCGACGATCGAGAAGTTCCTTGCGGCAGTGTCGGAAGCCGACCAATGGATGCGGGCCAACCCCAAACTGGCCGCGCAGGTGGCGACGCGCTGGATCCCCGGCCTGAAGATCGAAGTGGCCGAGGCCGCGATGCAGTTCAACATCCAGCAGGCCGACCGGCGCCTTTCGGCGAACAACTACCGCGCGATGTGGAGCGCCGAGGACCGGCTGGTCCGCCTTGGGTTCCTCAAGTCTACGTTCGACGTGAACAAGCACATCGAGCCGAAGCACATCCTGAAAGTGATGAAGGACCATCCGAACCTTTTCTCGGATCTGCCGCCGATCCCGGCGAGCGCGGCGATCGGGCCGGGATACGTGTTCAAGCCCTGAGGAGGATCAGCCCATGATGTCTTTTGCCGCCTTATGCCGGAAGTACCTGTCCGGCGCCGGATTGGCGCTTTGCTTTTGCTGCATGAATGCGTTCGGAGCCGACCCGGCTCCGACGGTGGCGGAAGCGCACGACTTCCTCACCGGCATGTTTCAGCGTTATGCCGTCAGATACGTTGTCTGGTACGGCGGCGCTTACGATGACAATTACGGAGGTCGAGTCGCATCCTACAGCGGGAACGAATGCCGCTCGGAACTGCGGTTCGGCGAAGGTTCCGCGCGCGCGTACGCGATCGATTGGTCAGTCATTTCCACGATCGCAAATTCCGGCCCGCGGGAGATTTATTTCACCGGACAAATCGTCCGCACTCCACAGAAGGATACCGACAGATATTTCGGCGGTTTTCAATTGAATTACCCGGACACTACGTTACCCAAGAGCGCGTTCAACGCATTTGAGCTTCTGCGTAGGTCTTGCAAAAAGACATCCAAGTTCGATTGAGAAGACCGGTATCCGCACCGTCTGAGCGCCCTCTTCAAATCAGCAAGGGCGCCAGGCCCAGCGCCGCCAGGCCGGCCAGAAGCCACAGGCTCTGAACGCCCGCCTGGCCGGAGGATAGGGCGTATGCATACGCGCCCTTGACGAGATTGTTGCTGGCAGCCGCGATCAGTATCCCGGCCGAGGCCACCTCTGCCGGGGCCAGCTTGCCTGCTTCCTGCGTCATGCCCATGATGAACGGATCGACGTCCGTGACGCCCATGATCGCCGCGAGGGTGTAGACGCCGGCATTTCCCAGGTGGACGACGGCGAGATGCGTGGCTACCAGCATCGCCAGGAAAACGAAGGCGAACAGAAACGCCGCGCGCAGTTCGAGCGGATTGCTCGGGTCGGGTTCCACGCTGTTCTCCCCGGAACCGGCATCGCCTCTGCGCGACCAGAGCCACCCCGCGCCGATGGCCAGACCGCCCAGCGCCATGAACCATGGGGCCAGCCGCATCATCAGGTCGCTGTTGAAGATGCTCACCAGCGCCGCGAGGCGCAGGTACATCATCCCCGACGCGATCAGGATCCCGCCCGCGAACAGGTGGGGCCTGTTCCCGGTTGAAGATCTTCGCGCAAGGACCACGGTCGTAATCGTGGACGAATAGGCGCCGCCGAGTATCGCAGCGAGGATCACGCCGCCCTGCCCGCGGGTCAGCCTCTGGATGACGTAACTGCCGTACGAAACCGCGCTGACGGCGACCACGACCAGCCAGGTCTTGAACGGGTTGATGCTGAACGGGCCGAAGTCCTCGTTGGGGAGGACCGGCAGGATCACCGCCGTGAGCAGCAGGAATTTCGTGAAGGTCAGGATGTCCGCGGGCGCAATGCGCCTGGCGAGGCCTTCCAGCGCTTCTTTCAGTTCCAGCAGCAGCATGCTGGCCACGCAGAGCGTCGTGGCGATCCAGAAGTGATCCTGGTAGACCAGCGCTCCGACCAGGTAGGTGGTCAGGCCCGACAACTCGGAGGTCACCCCGGCAGTCTCCGCGGAGGAGAGCTTGTGCCAGTACGACAGCATCAGGAATCCGGAAACCACGACGAAGCCCAGCGCCAGAGGCAGCAGTTGCGCGCCGGACAACAGGGCCATCGAATAGCCGGTCAGCCCGATCAGCGGGAAGGTGCGCACCCCGCCGAACGCGAAGCGCCCGGCCCCCGCCTTGTGCTCCTCGCGCTCCAACCCGATCAGAAACGACAGGAACAGCACCAGCAGAATGTTGACCCCCTGCGGCGGCAGCCAGTCGTAAAGGAGGGGGTTCATGATTCCCGGTGGCCGGGAAGGTTGCGGGCCGCAGGGCTGCGCGCGAGCGCATACGCCTGCTGGACCGCGCGTTCGAAGTCGGCGCGCGTCCGTCCGATGACGATGCGCTTGCGAAAGTAATCGGCCCACATGAACTCGGCGAACGCGGTCGGGGTTTTGTCGTAGCCGCCGGCGTTGCGGACATAGCCCGCAAGGGAGCGGTAGATGTCGTCGCTCAATCCGTCCAGGTGCCTCGGCAGTTCGCCGATCGGGCGTTTTTTTCCGCTGCCGTCGATCGGGTGGACCCAGCGGTTCGAGGTCATTTCGCGCCAGAACTCCGCGGCATCGAGTTTCGAGAAATCGGCTTCGACGATAAAGAAACCCGTCTCGATGCCTTCGTCCCAGGCCGCGCGCGCCAGGTGGTGATGGTCCGTGATGTAGAGCTTTTCTTCCGGCCCGAGCACGGCGGGGATCGGGTGCCTGGACAGAAACTCCCGCCGCTCATGCGGCTTGAGCGACGCCAGCTCGATGCACTTGTCGGCGACTTCGATGATGCCGACCGTGATCTGGGTCGGGTGCAGCTTGCGGATCACGGATTCGTGAAGTTTGGACACGCGAGGCTACGGTGCAGGCTGCGCGGGATATTCCAGCCGCGGATACCAGTCGCTGCCACGCCCCTCGGGCGTGAAGTCGAACAGGTTCCACAACGGCCAGATCGGATCCACGTGGCGGCCGTTCTGCCCCGGCGCCGCCGGGACGTAGAGCATTTCCGTGGCGTAGGCATGGCGCGTCACGCCGCTGCGCCGCGTGAACACGTTCAGGAACGGCATCTGCGATCCGTCGGCAGACTCGCCGTGGTAGTCGCGGTTGTACCTATTCCCGGCTGAAGAAAGGAGCCGCAGATTGCGCCAGCCGCGTTCGCGAGCAAATGCACGGATGCGCGCGAGCGGCGATTTCGCGACCACCACCAGGTTGATGCGCTGCGCCGCGTGCGGCGCCGTGCCGTCCAGGCCGTCGAGCATGGCCGTGCACATCGGGCAGGCCTTTTCCATCGCGGGGCCGTACATGAAGCTGTAGACCACGAGGCTCGCGTCCGGAATCATGAACAGTTCCGAGAGCTTCACGTGACGCACCGTTTCGGCGCCGCCTGCATCGACCGCGCCCTCCTCGAACACGTAGTCTTCCACGACTGCGCCGCCAGGCGGCAGCGCGCGCCGCAGCGCGGCGACTTCCTCCACGCGTGCGCGCAGTTCGATCTCCGCGGCGAGCAATTTGTCGCGCGCGGTGCGGTATGCGGCGCTCTCCTCCGGGAAACGAACCGAAGACGTGGGTGCCATGACGGTTTCCTCCTCCTCAAGTGCGATCTATGAATCCGGGCGGCGGAACGAATCCGCCGATCTCCTTCGCCAGCAATGCGGTGAAACGCAGCGGCGTGCGGTCCTCGAGATACGGCCCGATCGCCTGCAGCGCAAGCGGCAACCCGCCCTTGGAAAGCCCGATCGGAAAGGCCGTCGCCGGCTGGCCCGCCAGCGTCGCGAGCGAAGGCGGGAACACCTGGATCACGTAGCGCTCCGGCTTGCCGTTCACGACTACGGTGGCGTGCTCGGCGGAGACGATCAGCGGATCGGCGAGTTCGGTGTGCGGAAACGCCGGCACCAGCGTGGCCGGTGCGAGGAGAATGTCCCAGTCGAGAAAGAACTTCCGCCACGCAGCACGGATCTTCTCGCGCTCCATCAACCAGCCGAAGTAGTCGCCGACGGTCGCTTCAGTGCCCTCTGCCGCCGCCTGCGCGAATTCCTCGTCGATCGATCGCAGCAGGCCGGCCAGGCGCGTCCGCTCCGCAGCCGGCACGCGCGCGGTCATGACCGCGTAGAGCAACCGACGGTACAGCCGGTAGTGCTCGCGCCAGTCGCCGAACTCGGGCGGTTGCGCACGCTGCACCCGCACGCCGAGCTTGCCGAGGACCGACTCGATGCGCTCGAGCCCCGCTACGATTTCGGCGTCAATCGGCACCCAGGGCACCGGCGGCAGAACGGCGACCCGGAAATCCTTGAGCCGCCTGCCGCGCGAAGGCGGCAACGCCAGCCGCCACGCCACGTCTTCGCCGATGTCCGCTCCGGCGAGGAGATCCATCGCCAGTTCGAGATCCTCGGCAGAGCGCCCGATCGGCCCCTGCACGCCCATGATGGCCGCGGGAATCGGCGTCGGCGGAAGCGGAAACTGACCGCTTCTGGGCAGCGCCGTATCGCTTGGTTTGTGGCCGAACACACCGCAAAACGCCGCCGGCACGCGGATCGAGCCGCCGATGTCGCTGCCCACTTCGAGTCCGGTGAACCCCGCGGCCACTGCTGCCGCGCCGCCGGAGCTCCCCCCCGGGCTGCGCTCCAGGTCCCACGGATTATTGGTGCGCCCGTACACCGGGTTCACCGACTGCCAGTCGGCGAGCCCAACCGGAACGTTGGTCTTGCCGAGGAGCACCGCACCCGCGGCCTTCACCCGCACAGTCGCGGGCGCATCGTGTTGCGACACGAAACCTTTCCACGCGGCCACGCCGCAGGTGGTCGGCAGTCCCTGCACGTTGATGGATTCCTTGAGCGACATCGGCAGACCGAGCAGCGGCCGCTCTTCGCCGCGCGCGCGTGCCGCATCGGCTTCGCGCGCCGCCGCCCTCGCGCGCTCGAAATCGCGCACCACCACGACATTGATTTTCGCGTCGTGGCGCTCGATGCGCCGGATGTACAGGTCGGTGAGCGCCACCGACGAAACCTTCTTGCTGCGCAGCGCGTCGAGCAACTCGGTGGCCGATGCAAACGGGTCTATCATGCCGGTCTCCTCTTGGATCGCCCAGCTTGGCATAATATCCGCCGACGTTCCAATCCGTGCTCCAACCGCTGAATCACATCCGGAATCCCGACATGCCCTCCTCCGCCAGACAATTCCTCGCCGCCTGCGCCGCGGCCCTGCTGTATGCCCTCCCCGCAGCGGCGCAGGAACGCATCGATTTCGTGCTGAACTGGATCCCCGGCGGCGACCATGCGCCGTTCTATTACGCACTCTCCCAGGGGTGGTACAAGGCCGCCGGCATCGACCTCAGGATCGAAGCCGGCAAGGGTTCCAATGCCACCATCCAGCAGGTCGCCTTGGGCCGGACGCAACTCGGGATTTCAGACATGGCGACCGCGCTGGTGGCGCGCGGCCAGGGCAGCCAGGCCGTGGCAGTGTTCGCCATCTACGAGCAATCGCCCTACGGCATCTACTGGCTGAAGAGTTCCGGCATCAGGTCGATCAAGGACTTTCCCGGGCGCAGCATCGGCAATCCGCCGGGCGACGCCGCGCGGGTGATGTGGCCGGCGCTCGCCAAGATCAGCGGCATCGACCCGAATTCGGTCAAGTGGGTCAACATCACCGCGCAGAGCAAGGTCGCGGCGCTGCAGTCGCGCGCGGTGGACATCATCACGGACTTCTACAACGGGCACGACCTGAAGGTGAACACCTTCGGCGCCGACATGGGTTATCTGTCGTTTCGCGAGGCCGGGTTGAACCCGTACGGCAATTCGGTGCTGGTGAACGCGGACTACCTGAAAACGAACCGCGGCACGGTCGACAAGTTCGTAAGAGTCACCCAGCGCGCCTATCACCACTGCGTCGCCGACGGGCGCGCCTGCGTCGAGGCGCTCGTCGCCGCGTCGAGCGGCCAGGATTTGAAAGTCCAGCTCGACCAATGGGAGCGGGTGAAGGAACTGATGAGCGACGATTTCGCGCGCAACGTGGCGCTGGGCGGCTTCGATCCGAAGCGGATGGAAGCCGACTACACTCTGATTGCCACGTATTTTTCGCTGGCGAAACCGTTCGACATCAAGACGGCCTACACCAACGAGTTCCTCGACCGGAACGTCAGGATGCCGAAGTAGGCGAGACGGGAAACTGCAGCGGCGCATCGGCGTCAGCCGTGCCGATGCGCTCGTACTCGGCAATCACCTGCGCGCCCAGCAACAGCAATGTGGCGGCGATCTCGAGCGTCAGCAGCACCACGATGGCGGTGGTCAGCGACCCGTACACCACGTCCACCTGCGACAGCGTGTGGAAGTACCAGATCAGTATGCGGCGGATGACCTCCCACAGCAGGCCGGCGGTCGCGCCGCCGATCAGCGCATGGCCCGGCGGCATCCGGCCCACCGGCATGAAGTAGTAGATCGAGCTGAGCAGGATGATCTCGCCTGCGACGCCGGCGAGGTGGATCAGCGCGCGCGAGACTCCGCCGAGCGACCATGCCCGTCCGAGAAAGACGATGCTCTCCTCGCCGACCGCCATCAGTGTTGCAAACACGACGGTCCCCACGAACAGGCCCGCGCCGATGAACACGATGTAGCCGATGGGCATCAGCGCCGAGGCGAGAAAGTGCCGTTTGCGCTGCGCAATTCGATGCAGGAAGATCACCGAGAATGCGCTCTCCAGTACCCTGAACGCGAGCGAACTGAAGAACAGCAGCGTTGCCAGCAGGAACCATCCGACCACCTGGCGGTACTCGAGGAATGACGCCAGTTCCTCCACCAGCGCCCTCGATTGGCCCGGCACCACCCAGCCCAGCGCGCGGCGCAGCGTCACCAGCAGCTCGGCCTGGTCGATCACCTGGGAGAGCACGATCACCATCAGGATCAGCAGCGGCACGATCGACAGCAGCGTGTAGTACGCCACCGCGCCCGCGAGCAGCAGGCCCTGGTTGGCGTTAAACGCCCTGAGCACCTGCAGCGCGAACGCACCGGGGTGCCCGAGGACGCGGGCGATGCGCGGATTGATTAGGTTCACGTCACGGCGTCCCGGTCATCGCCCTTCGAACGCTTCGTTGAGCACGCGCGCAAGCCGTACGCCCGCCTTGCGGAGCTGAACTTCGATGACGGGCGCCGCCTGCGAATAGTAGGCCTGATCGATCGCCAGCGCGTCCCGGTGGGTCCTGCGGAAGCACGAGAATTCCGCAGGGAGGGCGCGGTAGACGAGCGTCATGGCGATGTCGTTGCTCTCCTCTACCCAATCGGAAACCGAGCCGCGCTCCCACGCCGCTTTTTCGGCATCGCCGATCGGCGATGACACGATCGCGTCTTCACGGCCTTTCTCGGCGATCAGCCGCCGCACCATGTGCACGTCCCAGATCGCGTGCAGGTTCATGCTGCCGTAAGGCGGATTGTCGCGCTCGCCGAAGAACGACACCTGCACCGTGTTGCCGCCTCGGTCGCCGTGGGTTGCCGCATGCAGGGGCTGGTGTATGTCCCCCATCAGATGCACGGCCCATTTCAGTGCCTCGTTCCTCCTGTAGATCGGCACTCGCCTGTTCGTGAGCATCTCGACGTGACGCGCAAGCTGCGCCGAAGCGCAGGCCCCGCCGGGGCAATAGCGCGCGTAATCCGCTTCCCCGCACAGCGGGATATCGTCGAAATGCCACCGGCCGAGCCTCCTGCCCCAGGGGTAGTCCTTGATTTCATCGGCCCAGTAGGCGATCTCGCCCAGAGTCTTCCGGCCGGAAAGCTCCCTGTCGGCCAACCGGTCGTCGCGCAGCAGCACGGCGACCTGCCGCGCGGCCTCGGGAGTCAGATACCTTGCGGCGATGTTGCCGACGATGCGGTGGCCCTCCTCGCCCCAGGCCCGGGCGTTCCCGGCCGGCATGGCGCAGGCCAGCAACACGGCCGCACACAACGACGCGCCGCGGATCAGTTTCGTCAATTGATGCTCAGGCCGCCTCGACCAGCCGCTTCTCCGCGCTCTCGACCACCATCGGCGTTTCCCAATCCTGGCGCAAGGGCGGCACGCCCCACCGCTTGGTGACCGTCGCAACCCATTCCGGCGTGTACAGCCGGTCGGCCGCGGCCCGCGATTCCCAAAGGTAGATGCCTACCAGCGTCTTGCCGTCGTCGCGTATGCCGTAATACTTGCGGATCAGGCCGGGGATGCCCTGGTAGGTGTGCGCAGTAGCCTTGATGGTCTGCCGCAGGCTTTCTTTAGACGTGCCTTCCGGCACTTGGAACGTCCACATTACGGTGTGCATGGGGTGACTCCTTTGGATGAGATTCTCTACTCGCCGTACATCTCCGTAATCAATCGCCGCAATTGCCCTGCAAGCGCCGGCGCGAGCGCGTCGATGCGCCGGCCGAGGCGCTGCTTGCTGAGCGTGCGGATCTGATCGACCGCGATCTCCGCCTTGCGCCCCGCGCAAGTGAACTGGATGCGGCTGCGCCATCGCGGATGCAGGGCCGTGGTGAGCGGACACACCACAATCGTATCCGAATGCAGGTTCATCGCGTCCTGGCTGATGACCATCACGGGTCGGGCTTTCGCTATTTCACGCCCACGGACCGGGTCGAGATCCGCGAGATAGACGCTGTAGCGAACGACACCGGGCGCTACCATCTTTCCTTCGGATCGAGGCCATCCATGAGCGCAACGTCGAGCCCGCTCCAGTCTTCACGCTCGCGCGCCGCCTCCTTATAGGTATCCTCCCAGGTCAGGCGCTTGTCCGGCTTGCCGCGCAGTAGCAACCCATCCTCGCGCGCCTCCAGCACCAGCGCGCCCTTGATCTCGTAGCGCTCGAGGATCGCTTTTGGCAGCCGCACACCGCGCGAGTTGCCGATGGCCACGACCTTGAGTTCGATGGATGGCAGAGCCTTGGCCGGCTTGGCGGATTTGCTCAATTTTCTCACGGCGTGCTTGGTGCGTGATGAATGTAATTACTGTAATCACATACACGGCGGCCGTCAAACACGCCGGGGAGGCGGGCGCAGACTTTCTTTACGGAACGTAATCCGTACAACGGTAGTTCGCGGCATTCTTCGGGTCGCCGCTCACGTAACGCGGATAGTTCGGGTAGCGGCACATCGGGCGCGAGGCGAGCACCTGGTGCGGCGGCGTGCGCGCATCGAGCACCTGCGTCAGCGCGTCGGCCGGGACTTCGCGCTTCACCACCCAGCGGTCGAGCACGTCGAGCAGGTTGACCGCGGTCGGCACTTCTGAGCCGTCCTTCGTGCTGCGCGCGATGCCGCCGTGCGTGCTGGCCGCCGACACGTACAGGCGCAGGTGCTCGTCCACCCTGGCCTGGCCGAATTTGCCCACCACCGTCCGGTAGTAGTTCATGCCCGCCTGAGCGCTCTGCGCCAGGTCGCTCGCGTTTTCGCGGATGATCAGCTTCCCGGCGTGCCCGAAAAACGCCGAAAGGTCCGGGTCGGTGGAGTCCATCAGCCGCGATACCTCCTGCAGGCGCGGCCTGAAATTCTCCGGGTCGTATTTCGTCAGGTCGAAGTTGGCATCCCGCGCGACGAAGTAGCGGATGAAGTTGCCGCCGTAAAGCCATTGGCGGGACTGCTCGAGCGCGACCGGCAGCGTCGGTCTCGTCTTGCCGGCCACCCATGCGTCCCAGCCGCCGCCGGGAACGTCCTCGCCGCCCGGCAGCCTTGCCGGGTAGGTGCTGACGCCATTGACCATCGGCTCGATCAACTCATAGGGCGAATACATCTCCCTGACGACCCTGACCTGGGCGTCGGACAGGCAGTGATTGCCCGCGTCCCCGCCGTCCGGACAGCGCAAGCCGCGCGGGTCGAACCTGATCGCACAGTCGAGGTAATTGTTGACCACGCCGTCCTCCAGCCCGTCGAGTGCGTCGCAGGCCTTCGCCACGCCGGCGCCCAGCGCCTTGACCTTCGCCGGACTGATCCATGCGTCGGACATCTGCAGCAGCTGCGCGCGCATGAACGAATGATTCAGCCCGATGTAATTGATCACCGGCACCACGCTCACGATGCCGTCGTAATCGGCCGGGAAACGCTGCGCCATCGTCAGCCCTTCGCGCCCGCCTTCGGAACCGCCGAAGAAATACGACTGCGCCGGCTGCGTGCCGTAAAAATCCTCAGCCAGAGCGTGCGCGACATCCTTCACCTTCTTGTACGAGGCGAAGGCGAAGTTGACCAGCGCCTCATCGTTCAGCGCCCACGCCGCAACTTCCGCCGGCGGGTGTGCATCGGATTGGTGGCCCGAGTCGGTGCCGAAGGTTGCGTAGCCTTGGGTCAATGGGAGCGGCGCACTGTTGGTTGCGTCGCGCAGCGGGGCGAGGCCGGTGATGAGCGTGCCGTTAAAGCCGCCACCTCCGTATTGCAGGGTTTTGCCGTTCCAGTGGAGCGGCAGGTTTAGCTCGAAGTTGATCGGGGGGGCGTTGGGATCCAGCGGGGCGATGCTGCCGAGGAGTTGACAGTAATCGGGCGTGGCGGGTTGCACTGCGCCGTTCGGCTGCGTGCCGGCAGGTTTCGCGCGCATGAGCCGCGCGCTCGCGATCCAGGCTTCGCCGCTTGGGAGGCCGATGCGGTTCGGGTCGATGCGCTGGTTGGCGATCGCGGGACAGGCCTTGGCCAGAGTCTCGACGGAATGCGCGGGACTTGAGAGTTCCGGAGCGTTGGCGCAGCCGGAAAGAACGGCTGCCGCGGTGAGCCACACAAAAGTACGCATCGAGGGCATCTTTCGCATGATCGCCTCACCGTACAGCCGGCGCAACGCTCACCCCCCGCAACTCCGCCGCCTCAATCGCCTTCCCCACACTCCCGGACCTCTTCGCCTCCTCCACAAACACCCCCACATACTCCAGCGCCGCCGCCCGCCCCTTCGGCAGCACGATCGTCATCTCCGCAGCGGAAAACCGATCCTCCAGTACGCGCGAGCCGGGCAATTGTTCCGCCAAGCCCAACAACAAGAACCGATTCTGCGCGATCGCATCCACCTTGCCCTCGCGCAGCAACGCGAACACTGCCGGCTCATGTTCCGCCGGCACTACCGTAGCGCCCTTCAACTCGCGCTGAAGAAACAAAGCCGTAGCTGCCCCGCGCGCAGCGCCAATGCGCACGCCTGGCTTGTCGGCATCCGTCACGCTGCGAATCGACGACCCGGGCGCAACCAGATAGGTGAGGTCCACGACCATGTGCGGCGGTGCGAATTCGAGCACGCTCTTTCGCGCCGGATCGAAAGCGACGACGGCAATGTCCCACGCGCCCAGCTTCGCGTCCTCCACCATCTTCCCGACAGCGGTATATTCAACGAACGCAACCGGCACACCCGCGCGCGCAGCGAGTTCCCTTCCGAGGATGACGGTGGTTCCCTTGAGTTCTCCGCTCGCCTTGTCCTTGCTGCCGATCACCGGGTTGCCGGTGAACACCGCAACGCGCAGCTTGCCGGTAGGCGCTAGTTCGGCCTCTACCACGGATGTCGGGGCGTTAACTGTTTTGTTTGTTGCGCTACCGCAACCTCCCAGCAACGCGGCAAAAACTCCGCCAAGCAGCAATGCGATCCTGGCCATGCGAATCCTCCACCGTGATCAGTTTACCCGCGCAAGGGTTATATACTGGGCCATGAACATGGAAAGGCGCATGCCTGTCACGCCGGGCATGCACGCCGCCACGGATCCTGCGTTCTCCTTTGCGTTTCTGCCGATCGTCGACACGGTCGCGCGCAAGGTCTTCTCCTACGAAGCGCTGATCCGCGGCCCCGGCAACGAGCCGGCATCGGCGGTATTGAAACAGGTGGCATACGCAAACCGCCATCGCTTCAACCAGGACGGGCGCGCGGTCGCGATCGCGCTTGCCGTGCGGCTCGGCATCGAATGCCACCTCAACCTGAATTTCCTGCCGCGCAGCCTGCACAGCCTGCCCGGATCGATCGTCCACACTCTGGAGGCGGCGGATCGATGCGGGCTTGCGCGGCAGCGCATCATCCTGGAGGTGACCGAAGTCGAGGCGATCGACAACCACGTCGAGTTTGCCCAACTCATCAACGAGCACCGCAGCCTGGGGCTGAAGGTCGCCATCGACGACTTCGGCGCCGGTTATTCCGGTCTGAATCTGCTCGCCGATTTCCAGCCCGACCAGATCAAGCTCGACATGAACCTCGTGAGGGGCATAGAAAGCCGCGGGCCGCGCCAGGCCATCGTTCGCGCCATCGCCCAGGCTTGCCGCGATCTGGGCATCGAAGTGATCGCCGAAGGCGTGGAAACTGAGGAGGAGTACCGGTGGTTCGCGGACCAGGGCGTGCGGCTGTTCCAGGGCTATCTGTTCGCCAGGCCCGCCTTCGAGAGCTTTCCGCCCGTGCACTATCCGTATTGAGGCGGCAGTGCGTGCGCGGAGGGTGATGGAAAAAGGTGAATATTCACCGTCGAAAACGCGCACCCGAATATGGACACGGCGAATCCGGCTCGCTTAGACTTCGCCGGTAGCTTCGCCATCACTGCGTTTCTTCAAAGGTGTGGCAACGCGTGGGGTGGCGGTCTCCGGGGGGGAGATAACAGCCATGCTCGATTTCAAGGATCTGCGGTGCTTCGTCACCGTCTACGACCTGCAGGGCTTCGCGCGTGCCGCGGTGAATCTGAACACGGTCCAGTCCAACGTCTCGGCACGCATCGGCAGGCTTGAAGGCGAGATCGGCGCCTCCCTGTTCGACCGCCTGCACCGAAGCATCCGGCCCACCGAGAAGGGGGAGATCATGTACCGCTATGCGACGCGGGTGCTGACCGACCTCTCAGAACTGGAGGCCGCGGTCGGCAGCCGTCGCGTTGCCTGATCGTGATTGTTGCAGCGCATTGCCACGTTGCAATTCGTAACACCTGCAATCCCCTCCCGGGAGTACGCTCCAAGCGAAGGAGCGGTGATGCGGCACTCGAAGGCGACTCTGGCTGTGATCGCGGCGCTGGTCGCGGCCGTGAGCCTTCCGGTGCTCGCGCGCGGGGGTGCGGGCAGGTCCGGCCACGGCTTCTCGGGCGCGCGCGCTCATTCAGGCCATGCCGGTCCGAACCGTTTCTTTTCCGGCCCGCGGGTCGGGTTTTTCGTCGGCGGGCCGGTGTTTGCGGCGCCGTTCTTCTTCCCTCCTCCGGGCTACTACGACGACTACTACTACCCGCAGCCGCCCCCGATGTACATCCAGCAGCCGAGCCAGCCTTTCTGGTACTTCTGCCCCGACGCGAATGGCTATTACCCCCAAGTCCAGGTTTGTCCGGGCGGATGGCAGCCGGTGTTGCCGGAACCTGCCGGGCCGGGGCCGGGTTATCCGGGGTGATCGCTTTTTCTACAGGAGAAGCGGCGCGACGGTGATGTGGGCCTCATCAGGGGCACAGCCGATGCGGGCGACGCTCAGTGCGACGCTCCCCAGTTCGCGCCACCGCTTCGAAGCCTCTCAGTTCCCGAATGGCGCGTCCTGCAGCAGGGCCGAGGTGCGGAACGCAATACGCCGCGCCCTGGTCGACGCGACCTCGACGCTATCCGCGCCGAACTGCGCCGCAACGCGCCTCACCGATTCGCCGGCCATGTCGATCAGCTTCCCGCCCACGGCCTCATGGATGCTGCGCGCGCCAGCGTCGCCGTGCTGGTTCGCGAGATCGAGCATGAAGGCGATCTCACGCTCGGTCGTGAGTTCCGGGGCGAACACGCGCAGCTTCGCGAGCGAGGATGCGAAATCCGCCGTTGCCGTATCGACCTGCACTTTCTGCAGCGTGCGTGCCTGCGCGGCGGCGCGGAAACGCCCAAGCCAGGGATCGGCCACCAGGTCGACCTGCGGATCGGTCGTCGCGCCGTGGCTGTCGGTGCCGCCGCGCGGCTTCGCGGTGTGCTGGATCAGCCGCCCGGCGAGACCGGCATCGCCGCCGCCGAGGATACGCACGAAGTCCTGCGGTGCGGAATTGTTGAAGGCCTTCAACAGCTCGTTCAGCCGGCCGGGCTTCTGCGCCCACTGGATCAGCCCGAACGACAGGCCCGCCTGGTCGGTATTGGGGTTGACGGCCCCGAAGCGGCCCGCGCCCTCGAACTGGCTGGTCAGGCTCATCAGCCGGGTGATGCCCCGGTATTCGATGTCAAGCACCAGCGCAAGATAGCCTCGCGTGGCCGTCGCCGCCGGGGCCGGGCGATCGACGAACGCGCGCAGCGTCGCCCGGTCCACCTGTCCGGTCACCGGCAGGCCGCAGTCATGCTGGAAGTCCTTTACGCGCTGCGTCGTCTGCGGGCCGTAGTTGCCCCGCGCGCCCGACAATGGTCCCGGCATGCCCTGGTAGCCCTGGCAGGCGAGGAAGTCCTGCACCACGCCGACCGCGGCGACGTCGATCTCACCGGGCGCGAGCGGGAGCGCCTGCGCGCCGCCGCCGAGCAAATCGTCGATTCGGGCTATGCCGCAGGAAGCCATGGGTCGGCGGGCGTTGTTGTGGCGTTCACGATCTGTTCGAATTCAGTTCAGGCTATTCGCCTTCGGTGCATCCGTCGAACGTTGATTTGAGATTGCAATCTCCCGCAGAGATGGGTATGTCATGAGCGAACGCCTGGCCCCGGACGGGAATTGACACACTGCGCTTGTGCCGCAGTATAATGCAACACCACTTCCAATACATGCATCATTGTGCATGTATGCGGCATGTCACCGCCCGCACCCGAGGCCCGCGATGATCACCTTCGACACTCACCCCGAGCGCTACAACCACTGGAAACTGTCCTTCGCCGGCGACACCGCGACGCTGCTGCTCGACATCCAGGAGGACAAGGGCATCGTCCCCGGCTACAAGCTGAAGTTGAACTCCTACGATCTCGGCGTGGACATCGAGCTGTACGACGCGTTGAACCGCATCCGTTTCGAGCACCCCGAAGTCAAGGTGGTGGTGGTCACCAGCGGCAAGAGCCGCATGTTCTGCTCCGGCGCCAACATCTACATGCTCGGCCAGTCGAGCCATGCGTGGAAGGTGAACTTCTGCAAGTTCACCAACGAGACCCGCAATGGCCTGGAAGACTCGAGCCAGTATTCGGGGCTCAAGTTCATCGCCGCGCTGAACGGCACCACCGCGGGCGGCGGCTACGAGGTCGCGCTCGCCTGCGACGAGATCCTGATGGTGGACGACCGCTCGAGCGCGGTGAGCCTTCCCGAGGTCCCGCTGCTCGGCGTACTTCCCGGCACCGGCGGCCTGACGCGGCTGGTGGACAAGCGCCATGTGCGCCGCGACCTTGCAGACGTGTTCTGCACCACCGCCGAGGGCGTGCGCGCCGAGCGCGCCAAGGAATGGAAGCTGGTGGACCACATCGCCAAGCCGCAGGCCTTCGCGGAGTTGGTGAAAAACCGCGCCGCCGCGCTCGCCGCGCTTTCCGATCGGCCGGGCCACGGCCAGGGCGTCGCGCTCACGCCGATCGAGCGCAAGACGGATGACGCCGGCTATCACTACTCGCTGGTGGACGTGAAACTCGATCCCGCCGCGCGCAAGGCGGAGATCACGGTCAAGGGTCCGCACGGTGCGCAGCCCGCGAACCCCGACGAGATGCTCAAGGCCGGCACCGCGTGGTGGCCGCTGTGCGTCGCGCGCGAGCTGGACGACGCCATCCTGATGCTGCGCCACAATCATCTCGACATCGGGCTGTGGATGATGCGAACGCAAGGCGACGTCGAAGCCGTGCTCGCGGTTGATGCGCAGTTGGCGAAATTCCGCGGGCACTGGCTGGTGCGCGAGACGATCGGGCTGTTGCGCCGCACGCTGGCCCGGTTGGACGTGTCCTCGCGCTCGATCCTCGCGATCATCGAGCAGGGCTCGTGCTTCGCCGGCACGCTGTTCGAACTCGCGCTCGCTGCCGACCGCAGCTTCATGCTCGACCTCACCGACCATGAGACCGGCGGGCCGCAGGTCGCACTTTCCGAGTTCAACTTCGGCAGCTACCCGATGGTGAGCGGCAGCGCGCGGCTGGCCGCGCGCTTCTGCGAGGAGGAGAAACCCGTGGCGACGCTCAAGCTTCGTATCGGCGAGAAGCTGAACGCGACGCTCGCGCGCGAACTGGGGTTGGTGACGTTCACCCCGGATGACCTCGACTGGGAAGACGAGATCCGCCTTGCGCTGGAAGAGCGCGCGAGCCTGTCGCCGGATGCGCTCACGGCGATGGAAGCGAGCCTGCGTTTTTCCGGGCGCGAGAGCATGGCCACGCGCATCTTCGGGCGCCTGTCGGCGTGGCAGAACTGGGTATTCACCCGGCCCAATGCGGTCGGCGAGCACGGCGCGCTGAAGGTCTACGGCAGCGGCGCAAAAGCGAAATTCAACTGGGAACGGGTCTAGGAGCGCATCCGATGTCCATCAACTACGCCGACAAGATCCCCAACAACGTCGAACTGGCGTCCAACAAGACGCTGCAGCGCGCACTCGAGCATTGGCAGCCGGGCTACCTCGACTGGTGGGGCGAGATGGGGCCGGAGGGTTCGCCGAATTACGACGTCTACCTGCGCACCGCGATCAGCGTCGATGCCAAGGGCTGGGCGCATTTCGACTACGTGCGCATGCCCGACTACCGCTGGGGCATCTTCCTCGCGGCGCCCGAGAAGGACCGCAAGGTCAATTTCGGCGCGCACAAGGGCGAAGCCGCCTGGCAGGAGGTGCCCGGAGAGTACCGCTCGACGTTGCGCCGCATCATCGTCACGCAGGGCGACACGGAACCCGCCTCGGTCGAACAGCAGCGCCATCTCGGGCTCACCTGCCCCTCGCTCTACGACCTGCGCAATCTGTTCCAGGTCAACGTAGAGGAAGGCCGTCACCTGTGGGCGATGGTGTACCTGCTGCACGCCTACTTCGGCCGCGACGGGCGCGAGGAAGGCGAGGCGCTGCTCGCGCGCCGCTCGGGCGATGCCGACAATCCGCGCATCCTCACTGCATTCAACGAGAAGACGCCGGACTGGCTGTCGTTCTTCATGTTCACCTTCATCACCGACCGCGACGGCAAGTTCCAGCTTGCCGCGCTCGCGGAATCCGGCTTCGACCCGCTGTCGCGCACCTGCCGCTTCATGCTGACCGAGGAAGCGCACCACATGTTCGTCGGCGAAAGCGGCGTCGGGCGCATCATCCAGCGCACCTGCGAAGCGATGAAGGAACACCGGATCGACGATCCGGCGAAACTGCGCGCGATGGGCGTCATCGACCTGCCGACGCTGCAGCGTTACCTCAATTTCCATTTCAGCGTCACCAGCGACCTGTACGGATCGGAGGTCTCCTCCAATGCGGCCTCGTCCTACACCAACGGCCTGAAGGGCCGCTTCGACGAGACGAGGATCGACGACGACCACAGGCTCGAGGGGGCCGAGTACCCGGTGATGGAAGTGATCGGCGACCGCATCCTCACCAAGCACGTCGCGGGGCTCACCGCGCTCAACGAGCGCTTGCGCGACGACTGGGTCGCCGACGTGCAGGCGGGCATCGACCGTTGGAACCGGATTCCGGCGAAATACGGCGTCGATTTCCGTTTCAAGCTGCCGCACAAGGGTTTTCACCGCAGGATCGGCGCCTTCGCCGAACATCACGTGAGCCCCGAGGGCGCGGTGCTGTCGGAAGCAGATTGGACGAGCAAGCACCGGGAATGGCTGCCGAACGAACAGGACCGCGCCTACATCCAGTCGCTTATGGGCCGCGTGGTCGAACCGGGCAGATTCGCCAACTGGATCGCCGCGCCGCACCAGGGCATCAACAAGCAGCCGGTCAATTTCGAGTACGTTCGGTTCAACTGAGGTTCAACTGGGCGCAATGACGCGGACTGCGGAGCTGCTCCGCCAGCACCTCATCGATCCGGAAATCTGCATCCGGTGCAACACCTGCGAGGAGACGTGCCCGATCGATGCGATCACGCACGACTCGCGCAACTACGTGGTGTTGGCCGACAAATGCAACAGCTGCGGCGACTGCCTGGCGCCCTGCCCCACCGGCGCGATCGACTCCTGGCGGCGCGTGGCCGCGCCCTACACGCTCGAGCAGCAGTTCGGCTGGGATGCACTGCCGGTGGACGATTCCGGCGACGGGGTCGTCGCCGAGGTGCCCGATGAAGTCACGCAACTCACCGCCGTCGCCAACCAGGGCCAGGGCGGGCTGTTGCCGCCGCCGTGGTCGGCTGCGCACCCGTACGTCGGGCTGTACACGCTCGCCCGGCCGGCGACCGCCACCGTCTCGGGGAATCTGCGGCTCACCGCCGAGGGTGCGGAGAGCGACATCCGGCACATCGTGCTCGATTTCGGCAGCATGGCGTTTCCGGTGCTGGAGGGGCAATCGCTGGGCGTGATCGCGCCGGGCGCCGACGCGAACGGAAAGCCGCACCACCTGCGCCTGTATTCGGTGGCCAGCCCGCGCAACGGCGAGCGCCCGGGATACAACAACGTCGCGCTCACCGTGAAGCGCGTTACCGCGGACCGCGAGGGCAATCCGGTGCGCGGCGTGGCCTCGAACTACGTGTGCGACCTGAAAAAAGGCGATAAGCTGCTGGTTGCCGGTCCCTACGGTGCGAGCTACCTGATGCCGAACCATCCCGGCTCGAACATCATCATGATCTGCACCGGCACCGGCGCCGCGCCGATGCGCGCCATGACCGAGCGCCGGCACCGCCGCATGGCGCTGAAGGAAGGCGGCAAGCTGCTGCTGTTCTTCGGCGCGCGCACGCCCGGGGAACTGCCCTACTTCGGCCCGCTGCAGAAGCTGCCGAAGGAATTGATCGACGTGCAGCTCGCGTTCTCGCGCGTTCCCGGCAAGCCGCGCGAGTACGTGCAGGACCGCATGCGCGCGAGCGGCGCGACCGTCGCGCGGCTGACGGCCGACGAAAACACTTATGTCTACATCTGCGGGCACAAGCAGATGGAGCAGGGCGTCGAGGACGCATTCACCGACCTGTGCAGTTCGCACGGGACGGATTGGACGGGGCTGCGCGCACAACTTCGCGCCGCCGGCCGCTACCATGTGGAAACCTACTGACATGACCATCAACTACGCCGAGAAGATCCCCAACAACGTCAACCTGGCGGGCGACCGCACGCTGCAGCGCGCGCTCGAACACTGGCAGCCGCACTTCCTCGACTGGTGGGGCGAGATGGGGCCGACCGATTTCAAGGCGCTCGATGTCTACCTGCGCACCGCGGTCTCGGTGGATGCCGGCGGCTGGGCCCAGTACGGCGCGACGAAGATGCCCGATTACCGATGGGGCATTTTCCTTGCCGATGCGGTGCCCGACCGGAGGATCGGCTTCGGCGACAGCATGGGCCAGCCGGTGTGGCAGCAGGTGCCGGGCGAATACCGCTCCACGCTGCGCCGCCTGATCGTCACGCAGGGCGACACCGAGCCCGCCTCGGTCGAACAGCAGCGCCTGCTCGGCCACAGTTGCCCGTCGCTCTACGACCTGAGGAATCTCTTCCAGATCAACGTCGAGGAAGGCCGCCACCTGTGGGCGATGGTGTACCTGCTGCATGCCTACTTCGGCCGCGACGGACGCGAAGAAGCCGAGGAACTGCTGCAGCGGCACTCGGGCGACGCGGACAAGCCGCGAATCCTCGGCACTTTCAACGAACCGATCGGCGACTGGCTGTCGCTGTTCTGCTTCACTTACTTCACCGACCGGGACGGAAAGTACCAGTTGAAGAGTTTCGCGGAATCGGCCTTCGATCCGCTGTCGCGCACCTGCCGCTTCATGCTGACCGAAGAAGCGCACCACATGTTCGTCGGCGAAACCGGGCTCGGCCGCGTGGTGAAGAGAACGCTGGAAGTGATGAGGGAACTCGGCACCGACGACCCCGCGCGCATCCGCGCGCACGGCGCGGTGGACCTGCCGCTGTTGCAGAAATACCTCAACTTCTGGTGCTCGTCTTCCCTCGACCTGTTCGGCGCGGAAATCTCGTCCAATGCCGCGAACAGCTTCGCCAGCGGCATGAAAGGCCGGCCGGATGAATCCGGCTACGAGGACCACGTGCTTGCCGACCAGACACTCAAGCTCGATACGCCGGACGGCATCCAGGACGTGCCGATGCGCAACGCACTCAACGAAGTGATGCGCGAGTCCTACCTGAAGGATTGTGAGATCGGACTGAAGCGCTGGAACCGCACCATCGAGCGCGCCGGCCATGGGTTCCGGCTCACGCTGCCCTCGACGCGCTTTCGCCGCTCGATCGGCTCCTGGGCCGGCCTGCCGGTCGATCCGCAGGGCAGGCTGCTGTCGAAGGAACACTACGACCGGCAACTGGACGACTGGATTCCGTCGGCATCGGACCGTGCGTACGTGAAGACCCTGATGCAGCGCGTGGTCGAACCGGGAAAGATGGGCGGCTGGATCGGGCCGCCGGACCGCGGGATCAACAACCTGCCGCTGGATTACGAGTACGTACGGCTGTCCTGATGGGTGCATTGCATTCCAACCTGCGCTACGCGCCGGCGCGCGTCGATCTCGAGAAGCGCGCGGACGGCTCGATGCTGCTGCGCTCGCCGCAGAAGCTCGGTGCATATGCCCGCTGTGCCGGCGAGTGGCTGGAGCACTGGGCCGCGCAGGTGCCGGATCGCGCATTCGTCGCGGAGCGCACGGGAGACAGCTGGCGCAAGGTCGCTTACCGCGAAGCGCTGGTGGCTGCGCGGCGCATCGGCGGCGCGCTGCTCGAGCGTGGCCTCGGCGCCGAACGCCCGCTCGCCATCCTCTCGGACAACTCGGTGGACCACGCTCTGCTCGCGCTCGGCGCGATGCACGTGGGCATCCCCGTCGCGCCGATTTCGCCTGCCTATTCGCTGATGTCGAAGGATTACGCCAAGCTCAAGGCGATCTTTGACCTGTTGCGCCCGGGTCTGGTCTATGCCGCCGATCCGGCGAAGTTCGCTCCGGCGCTCGCGGCGGTGGGCGCGCAGGCGACGCCGATCGCGGAACTGCTCGAGGCTTCGCCGAGTGCGCGCACCGATGAGGCGTTCGCCAGGATCGGCCCCGATACGGTGGCGAAGATCCTGTTCACCTCGGGCTCCACCGGCACGCCCAAGGGCGTGATCAACACGCAGCGCATGCTGTGCGCGAACCAGCAGATGCTGGCGCAGGGGTGGCCGTTCATCGAGGACAAACCTCCGGTGGTGGTCGACTGGTTGCCGTGGAGCCACACCTTCGGCGGCAACCACAACTTCAACATGGTGCTGAGAAACGGCGGCACGCTGTACGTGGACGGCGGCAAGCCGGCGCCCGGCCTGATCGAAATCTCGGCGCGCAACCTGAAAGACATCGCGCCGAACATGTACTTCAACGTGCCGCGTGGTTTCGACCTGCTGCTGCCGCTGCTCGAGAGCGATGCCGCGTTGCGCAGCAACTTTTTCCGCAACCTCGACGTGCTGTTCTACGCCGCCGCGGCGCTGCCGCAGAACCTGTGGGAGCGCATCGAGAAGCTCGCGCTCGAGGAGAAAGGCGGCAAGCTGGCCATGGTCTCGGCCTGGGGCTCTACGGAGACCTCGCCGCTCGCCACGCAGGTGCATTTCCACATCGACCGCGCCGGCGTGATCGGGCTGCCCGTGCCGGGATGCGAACTGAAGCTGGTGCCCTCCGCTGGCAAGCTCGAGGTGCGGGTGCGCGGCCCCAACGTCACGCCGGGATACTACAAGCGCGAAGACCTGACCCGTGCGTCATTCGACGAAGAGGGGTTCTACCGCATCGGCGATGCGCTGAAGCTGGCCGATCCGGCCGATCCGGCTCGAGGCCTCACCTTCGATGGCCGCGTCGCAGAGGACTTCAAGCTCTCGACCGGCACCTGGGTGCACGCCGGCGCAATGCGCGTCAAATTGATCGCCGCAGGCAATCCGCTGATCCAGGACGCCGTGATCACCGGCCACGACCGCGACGAAGTCGGCGCGCTTGTGTTCCCGAGCGCCGCAGCGAAAGACATCGCGCCTGAGGAGATCCGCGCAAGGCTCGCCGCGGCACTCAAGGCGCTCGCGGCCGAGAGCGGCAGTTCGATGCACCCGACTCGCGTGCTGGTACTCACCGAGCCGCCTTCGATCGACGCCGGCGAAATTACCGACAAGGGCTACATCAACCAGCGCGCGGTGCTGGAGAACCGCGCCGCGCTGGTGGAGAAGCTGTATGCGCTCGCGCCGGAAGTGATTCGATTGTGAGAAACCTTGCGCGCCTGCGCAGCTTCGTTCAGGATATGACGAGCCTCGTCGACGCGCACGGCGCAGACGAGCCCAAGCTGCTCGATCAGGGAGAAAAGCTCCTGCACGAACTCGTCAGCCACGACGACTGGCTGCCAGACGAATTCGCGCAGCCTTCGCCGGAAGGCTACCGGCAGTACCTGCTCTACTGCGATCCGCTCGAGCGCTTTTCGGTGGTGAGCTTCGTGTGGATGCCGGGCCACAGGACGCCGATCCACGACCACACCGTCTGGGGCCTGGTCGGCGTGATGCGCGGCGCGGAGTTGTGCGAGGAATACGGGGTGCCCGAGATGGGCAAGTTGCTCAAACCGAATGCGGCGCACGAAGTGCGGCCCGGCGACGTGGACCGGGTTTCGCCGCGGATCGGCGACGTCCATGTCGTATCGAACGCGAGGAAGCAGGAAGCAGCGATCAGCATTCACATCTACGGCGCGAACATCGGCGCCGTGACGCGCCACACCTTCGATCCAGTAACCGGCGAAGCCAAGCTCTTCATTTCCGGCTACCACAACAGCGTGGTGCCGAACCTGTGGGACCGCTCGAAAGAAGCATGATCGCGAGCTTCCTTCTTTCGGCGAATGCGCCGCTCGAGGTTTCCAGCCGCTCTTATTGGCTGGTGGAGGGCGCGCGGCGGGCGTGCGATGGAACCTGTCCTACGTCAGCGCCGACGGCAAGCGCATTCTGGTCGCCCGGGGCGGTCGAACGCCGATCGCGTTGAGCGTCTGGAGAAGTGCCGGCGGACGGTAGCGCGCTACTTCCCGGCCGGCGGCGGTTGGAAGAACGGTTGCGTGGTCGGCGCCACGGCCGGGACATAGACGAAGCGCCAATCGGAGTAGTGCGAGCGATCCTTGAATGCATCGTCGGCTGCGCGAAAGCCCGCCCGCTTGAACGGCGCGACCTCCGAGTTGCTGTACACGCCCATGATGCCGCCGCCCGGCGCATCGACCAGCCCCCAGTCCGCGTTGCCGCTGATCGGGTCGCGATAGATCTTGCGCAGGTAGCGCTGCGCGGCGGGATAGCGCTTGTCCTGCAGCAGGTCTTCCAGCGTCTTCGGAAAAGCCTTCAAGCCGCCGGGCGAACGCTCGTAATAAAGCCCGATGGCGCGTCTGAACTGGTCACCTGCGAACAGCAGCTCGCGCTCCTTCTCGCGCTGCGCCAGCGTGTGCCAGCTCACACCGGCGGCGGCCATCAGGATGCCGCAGACCGCCACCACGATCAGAACCGCCAGATAGGTGAAGCCGCGCGCGCGCGCGCGGTGGCGCGGCATGAATGCCGGTCCGGGCTTCACCATTCTCGGAGCGCGACGCCGTTCAAGCCCTTGCGCGCGTCGAGCGTGTAGACATCGAATACATCGTCGCCCTCGCGCGGCTCGTTCGGCGGCGAGGCGTAGCTGCGCTTGCCCCAGGTGGCCGCGGCGGGGATTTCCGGATCGGCATTGAACGGATCGCGCGGCAAGCGGCGCAGGAAGTAGATTTTCGCCTTGGCCGGATTCTTGATGTCCTCGACGCCCTCGACCAGCGCCTCGAGTTTTTCGGGATAACCCGAAGTGCCGGCCTTGCGGGCAACGCGGCCGTCGTCGCCCGCCTGCTTGTAGGCATCCAGCGCCTCGCGGATCTGGCGCAGCGCCAGCCGCAATTCCTGCTCCTTGGCGCGCTGCACCGTCAGCTGCATCATCGGCACGGCCACCGTCGCCAGCATCGCGACGATCGCCACCGTGATCACCAGTTCGATCAGCGTGAAGCCGCGCGCGGCGCGGGCAGGCCGACTATGGTGATCAGCGAGCTTTCCCATTGGCGCGATTACGGAAGTAGAAAGTATCTGCGGGCGTCGTGTCTGCCGGTATCGTCATATCTACGGATTGAATTTGCGCCAGCGGCTCGAACCCGAGCGGCGGAGCTTCAGCGCGCTCCCAGTTCCCTCAAGCGCGCGGCGATCGGCTCATTTTTCGCGGCGATGGCGAGCGTAAGCGGTGTGGCGCCCGAAGCGCTCTGCGCGTTGACGTCGGCGCCCTTGCCGACGAGGAACTCCGCGACCTCGAGCCGCGCATAGAGCACCGCGGTGTGCAGCGGCGTGGTGCCGTTCCGGGTGCGGCTGTTGACGTCCGCGCCGCGCGAAACGAGCAGGTCGATGAGCGGCTGATTGCCCTTCATCACCGCGAAGTGCAGCGCTGAAGCGCCGGCGCCCGGGTCCTTCGCCTCGATGTCGGCGCCCCGGTCGATCATTTTCAGCGCGGATTCATAATCGCCCCTGGCGATCGCGTCATGCAAGCCGCGGTCCACGGTGCGCGCGACCGGCGAGCCCTTGAACGCGGCGGTCGGTGGCGGAGGCTGCGCGGCCGCAGGCTACGGCTTTGGAGTTTCCGCTGGCGCGGCCTCGGCCGGCGAGGCTTCCTGAAGCTTGCTCTCCTCGCTGCCGAAAATGCGGTTGAAGAAACCGCGAACTGCATTGCCGATGCTATCGAGCGGGTTGGGCTCGGCCTGCGGCTGCTGCGCGAGCGCGGGCAACGCCACGAGCACACCGCACACCACGGCAAGGATTAGTCCGCGCATGCCGAAATCATACCCGCGCCGGCGCTCATTTCGAGTTGTTGATCCAGTCGGTGTTGCGCGTGCGCATGATGTCCTCGTACACGGCTTTCACCTCGGCGGGGGCCTTGGCGTACTCGATCGCTTTCATCAATGCCATGATTTCTCCGGGTGTCGGGGCAGGCCATATTAACCCCATGCTGCTCAAGGGCTCCTGCCCCTGCCGCGGCGTGCGATAATCCGGCCCCATGAAATTCCTGTTCGACCTGTTTCCGGTCATCCTGTTCTTCGTCACCTACGTAATCACGGACGATATCTACGTGGCGACCGCGGTGATCATTCCGGCCACCATTCTGCAGGTGGCGTATGCGCGCATCCGCTTCGGCAAAGTGGACAAGATGCTGTGGGCCTCCCTCGCGTTGATACTGGTCATGGGCACCCTCACGCTGGTGCTGCATGACAAGCGCTTCATCATGTGGAAGCCGACGCTGCTCTACTGGCTGTTCGCCGCCGTGCTGGCGCTGGCGCCGGTGGTGGCGAAGAAAAACCTGATTCGCACGATGCTCGAAAAGGAAATCTCGGTACCGGCGCAAGTCTGGACCAAGCTCAATTTCGCGTGGGTGGCGTTCTTTCTCGGGCTCGGTTGCCTGAATCTCTACGTTGCGCAAACCTACAGCGAAGCCACATGGGTTCAATTCAAGCTTTGGGGTGGCATGGGGCTGATGCTGGTCTTCGTGCTCGCGCAGGCTCTGTTTCTCGCCCGCTACGTGGAAGCTGAAGAAGGCGGCAAGCCTTGACCGCGGGACCGGTCGAGGGCGAAATCCGCGCGCGCCTGGCCGCGCTGCGGCCCGATGCGCTGGAACTGGTCGACGAGAGCGCGGCGCACGCCGGCCATGCGGGCGCCCGCCCGGAAGGACAAACGCACTGGAAGCTGCGTATCGCATCGCCCGTTTTCGCAGGCAAATCGACCGTCGCGCGCCACCGCATGGTGTATGCGGCGCTCGGCGATATGATGCAACATCCGATCCACGCGCTTGCAATCCGGGCGGAAACTCCGGACGAAGCGCACCACTCGAAGGGAAAATGATGAATTTGCGAACTCTTGCCGCCGCTGCCGTGCTGGTTGCAACGCTCATGCCGGCCCACGCACAGGACGCAGCGAAGGGCGCCAAACCGGCTGCGCCGGACGCCGCCAAAGCCGCCAAACCGGCGGCCGCGGGTCCCGTCGCGACCGTAAACGGCGTGGCGATTCCCGCCGCGCGCGCCGAACTGCTTGCGCGCACGCGCACCCAGCGGGGCGAACCCGACAGCCCGCAATTGCGCAACGCGGTGCGTGATGAACTGATCAACCGCGAGGTGATCACGCAGGACGCGAACAAGACCGGCCTGTCCAAAAGCCCGGAGTTTGTCATCCAAATGGACCTGGTGCGCCAGGAGGTGCTGCTGCAGGCCTATGTGCGCGAGTACTTCCGCAAGAACCCGGTCAGCGACGCCGACGTGCAAAAGGAGTACGACCGCGTGCGCGGAGAGATGGGCGACAAGGAGTACAAGGTGCGCCACATCCTGGTCGAGCAGGAGGATCAGGCGAAAGGCCTGATCGCCGAGCTGAAGAAGGGTGCCAAGTTCGACGAACTGGCCCAGAAGAACTCGAAGGACGAGGGCACCAAGGCGCGTGGCGGAGATCTCGACTGGCAGAGCCCGGGCGGACTTGTGAAGCCGTTTTCCGATGTGATGGTCAAGCTGGAGAAGGGCAAGGTCAGCGAAACGCCGGTCAGGACGCAATTCGGCTGGCACGTGATCCAATTGGACGATGTACGTCCGGTCCAGCCGCCGCCGCTTGCGGATGTACGGGCGAAGATCCTGGAGGGGCTGCGGCGGCAGAGGTTCGACCTCCACATGCGCGAGCTGCGCGCAAAAGCCAAGGTGGAGTGAGCGGCAAGCTTCTCTACGAGACGGATTTCCCGCAAGGCCGGCGTTTCGAGGTCGTCATGGGCGATCTGCTCGCCCAGCCGGTCGACGCGATCGTCAACGCGGCGAATGCCCGTCTCGCCCACGGCGGCGGGGTCGCCGGCATCATTTCCCGCGCGGCAGGCCCCGAGCTCGACCGCGAGTCGGAGCGCATCGTGCACGAGCGCGGGCCGCTCGCCACCGGCACGGCGGTCGTCACCACGGCGGGCCGACTTGCGTTCAGGGGCGTGATCCATGTCGTCGGCCCGCGCCAGAGCGAGGGCAAGGAGGAAGCGAGGCTCCTTCGGGCGCTCAGATCAGGATTCGAGCGGGCCAACGAGGCCGGCTGGCGCTCTGTGGCATTTCCGGCCGTCAGCGCGGGGATTTTTGCGGTGCCCCCGGAGGTCTGCGCCCGCGCCTACCGGCGCGCCGTCTGGGGATGGTACGAGGCGCAACCGGCCACGTCGCTCGCGCTACTGCGTCTTTGCTTGCGGGACGCTCCGGTCATCGCGGCGGTACTCGCGGAAATGCCCGTTTCGCGCTAGATTCGGGGTTCGGCAGTAGCTAACGATCGATTCCCCCGGAGAAGACCCATGCGCTTTACCCGCGTTGTTCTGACGGCGCTTGCCGTCGCCATATTCGCCGCCGCCCCCGCCCACGCCGTCAACCTGCGCTGGGCGGCGCAGAACGACATCCTCACCTTCGATCCGCATTCGCAGAACCATGCGACCACCATCACGATGTTGATCCACGTCTACGAGCCGCTGGTCCGCTACGACAAGAACTTCCAGATCGAGCCGGCGCTCGCGACCAGCTGGCAGCAAGTGACGCCGACGCAGTGGCGCTTCAATCTGCGGAAAAACGTCAAGTTCCACGACGGCAGCCCGTTCACCGCCGACGACGTGGTCTTCTCCTACGAACGGATCAAGCAGCCGCAGGGCACCATGCAGATCTACGTTTCCGGGATCAAGGAAGTGAAGAAAATCGACGATTTCACTGTCGACTTCATCCTCGACGGCCCGAACCCGGTCCTGCTCAGGAACGCGACCGTGTTCCTGATCATGAGCAAGAGCTGGTCGGCGAAGAACCGCTCCGAGAACATCCAGGACTACAAGGCCAAGGAAGAAACCTACGCCTCCCGCAACGCGAACGGCACCGGATCTTTCGTGCTCAAGGGCTGGGAGCCCGACCAGAAAATCGTATTCACCGCCAACAAGGACTGGTGGGACAAGCGCGACGGCAATGTCACCGACGTGACCTACACGCCGATCAAGTCTGACGCGACGCGCGTGTCGGCCCTGCTCTCCGGCGAAGTGGACCTGGTCACCGACGTGCCGACGCAGGACATGGACCGCCTGCGCAAGGACGCCAACCTCAAGGTACTCGACGGCATCGAAAACCGCACCATCTTCATCGGCATGGACCAGCACAACGACGAACTGCAGTACTCGAGCGTGAAGGGCAAGAACCCGTTCAAGGACATGCGGGTGCGCAAGGCCCTCAACATGGCGATCGACCGGGAGGCGATCAAGCGCGTCACCATGCGCGGCCTGTCGGTTCCCGCCGGTATCATTATCGCCCCCGGGGTTCACGGCCACACCAAGGCGCTCGACGTAGTCACGAAGTACGACGTCAACGGCGCGAAGAAACTGCTGGCCGAGGCGGGCTACCCCAACGGCTTCGAGTTCACGCTGGACTGCCCCAACAACCGTTACGTGAACGACGAAAAGATCTGCCAGGCGCTGGTCGGCATGTGGTCGAAGATCGGCCTGAAGCCGACGCTGAACGCGATGCCCTTCGCCACCTACATCCCGAAGCTGCTGAAGATGGACACCAGCGCGTACATGCTCGGCTGGGGCGTGGCGACCTTCGACGCGCTGTATTCGCTGCAGTCGCTGGTGCGCACCAAGACCACCGGGGCCGACGGCAGCTTCAACCAGGGGCGCATCAGCGATGCGAAGCTCGACGCGATGATCGACGCGATGAAGACCGAGATGGACGTAAAGAAGCGCGACGCGCTGATCGAGGACGCGCTTACCATGGTGCGCGACCAAGCCTACTACGTTCCGCTGCACCACCAGCTGCGGCCGTGGGTGATGAAGAAGAATGTCACCACCATTTACCGCTCCAACGACGCTCCGGAGTCGCGCTTCGCTACCGTGAAGTAAGCAGGTTCTTGTAGAACCGCCCCGCTTGCATTACCGCCGGCAGGCCCCTGTCGGGGGCCTGCAGCGGCGCCAGGTCGCGTGTCGGGTCGCCCTCGACCACCAGCAGGTCGGCGGCTGCACCTTTTTCGATCACGCCGAGTCTTCCCGATTGATTCAGAACCTCCGCGCCCACGCTGGTCGCGCTTTGCAGGATCTCCGCTGCGCTCATCGCCGGCAATCGCAGCGCGAACTCCGTCGCTTGCCTGGCATGCATGAAGCCAAGCAGGTCGGTGCCGAAGGCGATCGGCACGCCCTCGGCCTTGGCAATGCGGATGGCCTCGACACCCTGGTAGCGAACGCGTTCGAGTTTCTCGAACATCGCATCCGTCCAGCCCAGTCTGACGCCTTCATCAGCGATCGCCGCATAGGTCGCGAGCGTCGGCACAAGATACGCACCGCAGGCCTTCATCGCCTTTGCCGACGCCTCGTCGAGCAGGTTGCCGTGTTCGATGGTGCGGACGCCGCATTGCACCGCGCGGGTGATCGACGCCGGCGAATAGGCGTGCGCCATCACGTAGGTGTTGGCCGCCGCGGCCTCCTCGCAGATCGCGCGCAACTCCTCCAGCGAGTACTGCGTGCCATCGATCGGGTCGGTCGGGCTCGCCACCCCGCCACCGGCCATCACCTTGATCTGGTTCGCGCCGTTTCTCAGCTGCTCGCGCGCCGCTTTTCTCACCTCGCCGACGCCGTCGGCGATGGCGCCGAACAGGCCAAGACCCGCGCAGGTGCAGAACATCGTCTGCGCTCCCTTGGGCCGCGCGTCGCCATGCCCGCCGGTCTGCGACAGTGGCCAGCCGGAGATGAACAGGCGCGGTCCGGCGAATAGGCCGCGCTCGACGGCTTCCTGCAATCCGAAATCCGCACCGGCCGCGTCGCGCACCGTCGTGAAGCCGCGCATCAGCATACCTTCGAGCACTTGCTTCGCCTGCGCGGTGATGAGCGATGGTGGCTGCATCGACAGGCGCAGCACGTCATGGGTGACTGCGGTGACATGCACGTGCGCGTCGATCAGGCCCGGCAGCAGGGCCTTGTCGGCGAGGTCGAAGCTTTGCGCCGCGTCCACCCGCGTCGTTTCGAAAAGCACATCGGCGATGTGGCTGCCCTCCACCACGACAGTGGCGTTGGGACGCATGACGCCCTTGCGGCTGTCGAACAGATTGGCGTTGCGGAAGGCGATGCGGTCCATGGTCGGTTCAGCGCTTGTAGCGTTTTGGTATAAAAGGCAGAGGCACTATTTTGACCGCGTGCGGCTGGTTGCGCACGACGGCGTTCAGATGCGTCCTGTCCGAGACGCCGGAATCGACATAGGCCAGCATCACGGGTTTGCCGAGCGTGGGCGAAACCGTGCCGCTCGTGACTCGCCCGACGGAAGCGCCCGAAGCATCGACGAGTGGAGCGCCGCTGCGTACCGGCACCGGCTCCAATCCGAGCAGGCCGAGGAAGCGCTTGCGAGCGCGATCGACAAGCGCCGAACCGGGAAACCCGCCCGCCTTCGCTCCACCGGCGCGACGCGAGCGGGCGATCGCCCAGGCGAGCCCCGCCTCTCCCGGCGTGGTGCCCGAGTCCATGTCCTGTCCGTAGAGCAGCAACGCCGCTTCCAGGCGCAGCGTGTCGCGCGCCCCGAGACCGACCAGCTTCACGGCCGGATGCGCGAGCAATTTCCTTGCGAGCGCAACCGCATGGGCCGCAGGCACCGAGATTTCGAAGCCGTCTTCGCCCGTATAGCCGGAGCGCGAGACCAAGCAGTCCGCGCCGGCAAGCTGCATCGTTCGCGCGTGCATGAACTTCAGGTCCGCCGCCTCCGGCAAAACCTCCTCCGCGCGAGGCCCCTGCAGCGCAATCAGCGCATGGTCGAGGACGGAAAATTCGAGCCCGGGGCAAAGCAGCCGCATGCGCGCGACGTCGTTCTCCTTGCACGCCGCATTGACCACGATCGCAACCCCGCCCTCCAGCCGCGTCACCATCAGGTCGTCGTCGATGCCGCCGCGCTCGTTCAGCAGCAGCGAATACTTCTGCAGCCCGGCCGGCCAGCCCGCGAAATCCACCGGCAGCGCGCGCTCGAGCGCCACGTGCAGATCGTCGCCGCGTGCGCGCAGTTGCCCCATGTGTGAGACGTCGAACAGGCCCGCATGCTCGCGCGTCCACAGGTGTTCGGCCTTGAGTCCGTCCGCGTACTGCACCGGCATCTCGTAACCGGCAAACGGCACCATGCGCGCACCGAGTTCGAGGTGCAGCGCGTGCAGCGGCGTGCGCTGCAACGCCCCGCTCATTCGCTTTCCCCGGGAGCCGGGAGCGTACAAACGAAGTGCCGGTCGCCGGCAACGTTGTCCACGCGTTTCACCGGTGGCCAGTACTTCCAGACGCGCTGCGCCGTTGTCGGATAGGCCGCCACGTCGCGGCTGTAGGCGTGCTGCCAGTCGCCGGCGATTTCCTCCGCGGTGTGCGGCGCGTTCTTCAGCGGGTTGTCGGTGCGGCTCCATTGCCCGCAGCGGACCTTCTCCAGCTCGGCGTGAATCGCGATCATCGCGTCGCAAAAGCGGTCGATCTCGGCTTTCGATTCGCTTTCGGTCGGCTCGACCATGAGCGTGTCGGCCACCGGGAACGAGACTGTAGGCGCATGGAAACCGTAGTCGGCGAGGCGCTTGGCGACGTCTTCGGCATTGATCCCGATCTCGCCTTTCAGCGCGCGCAGGTCGAGGATACATTCGTGCGCCACGCGGCCGTTCGACCCGGAATACAGGACCGGAAAGTAGCCCTTGAGGCGCGCAGCGATGTAGTTGGCGTTGAGGATCGCGAGCTCGCTTGCACGCCGGATACCCCGCGGCCCCATCATGCGCAGGTACATCCACGAAATCGCGAGTATTGACGCGCTGCCGAACGGCGCCGCGCCGACCGTGCCGTTCGGCACACGCCCAACGTCCTCCGGCCAGCAAGGATGCCCGGGCAGGTGCGGTGCGAGGTGCGAAGCCACCGCGATCGGGCCCATGCCCGGGCCGCCCCCGCCGTGCGGGATGCAGAAGGTCTTGTGCAGGTTGATGTGACAGACGTCGGCTCCGATCCGCGCGGGCTGCGCGATTCCGGCCAGCGCATTGAGGTTGGCGCCGTCCATGTAGACCTGCGCGCCGGCCGCATGCGTGAACTCGCAGATTGCCCGCACCTTCGCCTCGAACACGCCGTGGGTGGACGGATAGGTCAGCATCAGCGCCGCGACGCGGCCTGCGTGCTGCGCGGCCTTGCGCGCGAGGTCTTCCAGGTCCACGTTCCCCTGCGCGTCGCACGCCACCACCACCACGCGCAGGCCGATCAGCGCAGCGGAGGCGGGATTGGTGCCGTGCGCGGAGGCGGGAATCAGGCAAACGTCGCGCCTGCCTTCGCCGCGCGCGGCGTGGTAGTTGCGGATCGTCAGCAGCCCCGCGTACTCGCCCTGCGCGCCCGAGTTCGGCTGGAACGAGACGCGTGCAAATCCGGTGATCGCCAACAGCGCCTTCTCCAGCCCACCGATCATTTCAAGGATGCCGGCCACCTGCCCGGCAGGCGCGAACGGATGCGCATCGGCGAACGCCGGCCAGGAAATGGGCGCGAGTTCCGCCGCGGCGTTGAGCTTCATCGTGCACGAGCCGAGTGGAATCATCGAGTGCGTAAGCGACAGGTCCTTGTTTTCCAGGCGCTTGAGATAGCGCATCAATTCCGTTTCGGTGCGGTAGCGGTGGAACACCGCGTGCGCGAGTACCGCATCGCCGCGGCGCAGCCCCGCGGGAATCGACTCCGGCGGCTCGAGCGTGGCGGGGTCGATGCGCTCACCGCCAAAAATATCCACCAGATCCGCGACGTCGGCGAGCGTGGCGCGCTCGTCGAAACTCACCCCCACGCGCCCATCTTCGAACCAGCGAAGGTTGATGCGCCTGGCTGCAGCCCATGCGCGCACCGTTTCGAGCGGTTCGCGCGGGCGCACGACGACGCTGTCGAAAAATGTCTGTGACTCGACGGGCACGCTCGCGGCCAGCAGCCGCGCGAGCAGGTTCACGCGCCGGGCGATGCGCGCAAGGCCCTCGGGCCCGTGCCAGAGCGCATAGAACGCTGCAACGTTGGCGAGCAGGGCCTGCGCGGTACAGATGTTGCTCGTCGCCTTTTCGCGGCGGATGTGCTGCTCGCGCGTCTGCAGCGCCATTCTGTACGCGGTGCGGCCGGCGGCGTCGCGCGACACGCCGATGATGCGCCCCGGCATCGAGCGCTTGAATTCGTCGCGTGTCGCCATGAAGGCTGCGTGCGGCCCACCGAATCCCGGTGGGACGCCGAAACGCTGGGCCGAGCCGAGCGCCACGTCGGCCCCCAGTTCGCCTGCCGATTTCAGCAGCATCAGCGCGAGCAGGTCGCAGCCGAGCGACACCAGCCCCTGCGCCGCATGCACCCGCTCGATCACCGGCCGCGGGTCCGCAATCCGGCCGAGCGTATCGGGATACTGCAGATGGGCGCCGAATACCCGCGCGGGGTCGAGATCGCGCCCGGGGTCGCCGACGACCAGCTCGATGCCGAGCCAGCGCGCGCGCGTGCGCACGACCGCAATCACCTGCGGATGGCAGGCAGAGTCGATGAAGAACGCCTGCGCCGCGTGCCGCGTCGATCGGCGCATCAGCGTCATCGCCTCGGCAGCCGCGGTCGCCTCGTCGAGCAGCGAGGCATTCGCCACCGCGAGTCCGGTGAGGTCGATCACCATCTGCTGGAAAATAAGCAGCGCCTCGAGCCGCCCCTGCGAAATCTCCGCCTGGTAGGGGGTATAGGCGGTATACCAGCCGGGGTTCTCGATCACGTTCCTCTGGATTACCGCGGGCGTGATGCAACCGTAATAACCCTGGCCGAGGAAGTTTCGCCAGCGCGCGTTCTTCGCCGCAAGCGCGTTCAGCTCCGAGAGCGCCTGTGCCTCGTCCACCGGCGCGGGCAGATCGGCCAATCCGTGCATGCGGATGTCGCGCGGCACCACTTCGTCGATCAGTGCATCGACCGAGCTGCAGCCCAACGTGGCGAGCAGCGAGTGTTCCTCCTCGCCGCTGCTGCCGAGGTGGCGCTCGAGGAACGCGTCGCTGCGAAACAGGTCCTCGCGCATCTCAGTGCGCACCGGCGGAAGCGCGGTACGCCGCGGCATCGAGCAGCGCCGCGAGTTCTTCGGGGTTCGCAAGCTTCAGCTTGAACAGCCACCCGTCCGAGTACGGTGAGACGTTGACCTGCCCGGGCGCGTCCGGAAGCGCGCCGTTCGAGGCGATCACCTCGCCCGAGAGCGGCGCGTATACATCGGAAGCGGCCTTGGTGGATTCGACCACCGCGCACGCGTCGCCCTGCCTGAATCGCGCGCCCGGCTCGGGCAACTCGACATAGACCAGCTCGCCCAACTGGTCCGCCGCGACGGCGGTGATGCCCACGCTCACGGTGCCGTCGCCGTGGTCGGCAATCCATTCATGCGATGCGGTGTATTTCAGCTTTTCAGGTACGTCCACGCGAGCCTCCTCGTCGTTCGGCAGGGGCAGGCGCGCGCGGGATGGCGGCGCAGGACCGTTTGCCGCTCAGAATTTCCGGATGCGCTCGATCTCCGACACCCGTCCGCCGACGAGCGAAATGGTTGTGGTGAATGGATCGGCCGAGGTCGGAAGGTAAGTATAGGTTTTCAGCGAATACACCGCACGCGCGGGGACCCGAAGGTTGCGGCCGCCCTGTACCGTCGTCGGCGCCGTTACGGCCGCGCCGCCGGTGTCGTTCAGATCCGGCTCGCCGGCCAATCCGAGCAATTCGCCTTCGCTCATGCCGCGCTGGATGCTGATGTATTTCGAAAACGTAAGGCCATGCACCGTCTTCGGCGCCGCGGCAGCGCGCTCGGCAGCAGCCCGCGCCTCCGACTCCTGGCGCCGGGCAATGCGCTGCTCCATGCGCTCGCCTTGGCAACGCACCGTATAGCAGTCCTGAGTGTCCGGCGCCGGCGGGCCCTCTTCGGCGCGAATGGGGACCGGCACCGACTTCACCCCGGCAGGAGGCGGGTCCTGCGAATAGTGCGTCGTGCCCGTCGCATCGACCCAGCGGTAAATTTGCTGCGCCGCAACGGGCACGGCGGCCAAGAGCAAGGCAAACCACAGCGCAAGGCGCATGGCGCATCTCTCCTTCGTCTACGCTCAGTCTAACGCGCCGGATGCGCCTTAGGCATACCGCCCCAGGCGCACCATCGTCGTTCCGGGCTTCAGGTGCGCCATTGAGGGCATCACCAGCACGCAGTCGTCGTACGGGGTGCGCCAGACTTTTTCGCCGTCCGAAGCGACCGGAGTTCCGGCTCTCCCGATCACCTCCAGGCCTTTGTAGGGTCCGGCGAAGCGGAAGTTCATGCTCTGCGCCACGACGGGTTCGGTCACGCGGATCACGCGCTGCACAGCCGGCGGTTCCAGCCGCAACCGGGGCGCGACAAACGCCTCGTCCACGATGCCGCTCGCGCGCAGGAACCTGAGCGTGGTATCGATCGCCACGTCGGCCGAGTTCTTCTCCCAGTGCTGGCCGCATTCGATCAGCACCGCAGTGCGCGGGCTGGCCGGGTCGCTGAAAGCCCCGCGCTCGATCATGCGCAGCCCCGCCGGGTGGCCGGTATCGACCAGCAGATCGGCGGGCACGCCGATCCTGCGCGCGAAAGCGATGCTTTTCTCGCTCCGCGCGCACACCATGATCGGCCGGCACGGCTCGTGCATCGAGTGCAGGTCGAGCAGCAGTTCGGCCTGATCGACGAAGCGCGAAAGCTCGCGCGCGCGGCGCAGTTCGGTGGAGTCGCGCAGACCCGTCAACTGATCATCGCCCCAGACGCGGTTGTAGTCCTCGTCGATGTAGCGCGAGCGGTTCGGGGCGTCGAAGTCGAAACGCGCGTAGGCGGCGACGTTGGCAAACGCCAGCGTGAGCGTTCCGCGTTCCGGCCGCACGCCCTCGCGGAACATGCAATCCATCGCGATCGCACCGCAGAACTCGTTGCCGTGCGTGAGCGCCTGGATCATCACGTTCGGACCGGGCTTGCCGGAGTCGAGCACGGTCACGTATTCGACGCCGGTATTTCCCTTCCTGTAGGGCGTGATGTCAGGCGGCGCTATTTCAATGGGATAGTGTTCAGCCACGCATGCGCTCCTTTGCGTAATGGATCTCGCAAGCGTCGCTCATCGCCCGCTCCGGAATGTCAGCAGCCAGTAGTGCGGCAGCAGCTCGACGTGCGCACCCCGCCCGCAGCGCTCGGCACGGCGGATCAGTTCGCTCTGGTGCGGGAAGTTCTTCAGCACCTCGTGGGCACTGCCGTCGTCGAGCTTGCGCTGCTGCCAGGTGTTGCCCTCCGGGTCATGACGGGCGATCGGCGTACTCGATCCCTCGACGTAGCGGTTGTCGAGAAACGTGATCATCGCGCCGGGCGCTACGGTGTCCGCCGCGCCCGCGAGGAACGCATCGAGGCGCGCGAGCGGCACATGCGACCACCAGAATCCCGCGAACAGCGCATCGTGAGCGCGCCCGAGGTCCGGCAGCGCGTAGGCGTCGCCGGTCGCGAACGCCACGCGCCCCTCGGGGTAGCGTTTGGCGCGCGCGATGGCGAGCACTTCCTCGTTCACGTCGAGGGCCGTGACGCTGGCGGCGTGCGGTGCGATCACCTCGGTCCACCAACCGGTGCCGCAGGCCAGCTCCAGCAGCTTGCGCCCGGCGAAGAGTTGCGCGAGCCGTGCGCGCAGTATCGCCAGGTCCGCCTGCCGCTCCGGCTTGGCGTAGATGCGCTCGTACTCGGCGGCGCGTTTGGCGTAGTACCCGGCCAGGCTGGATTCAGCCATTGGACGGCAGGATGCGGAAACGCATGCCTCCTCCTCACCTTGTTTTTCGTCTCCGAGCATAGCCCAACGCCGCTCTCCCCCGGGGGGGGGGGCAAAAGCAAAACATCCAATCAACAAGCGATTGCCACTCGGGGCGAAACTCGGTAGCCTTCTGCTTCTGCGCTGCACAAACCTGATGTCCCCGCCAAACTGCTGCTTTGACAATCGAGAGCAATGCCATGACCGCAACGACTGCCACAACAACTGATGCCGCCAAGGGAAAACTGGTCGCCGACCTTAGAGTATTGATCGCCGACACCGAGGAACTGCTGCGCGCCACCGCCGGACAGGTCGGCGAGAAGGCCATTGCCGCGCGCGAGCGCATCCAGGCCTCGCTCGCCACCACCAAGGACAAGCTGGCCGAAGCGGAGCGCGCACTGATGGAAAAGACCAAGCAGGCCGCGCGCGCCACCGACGCCTACGTGCATGAGCACCCCTGGTCCGCGGTGGGCATCGCCGCGGCAGCCGGAATCGTGCTCGGCATGCTTATCAGCCGTCGCTAGAAGAGTTGCGCGATGCCCGACGCGGGCGATGTCCCGCAGGGAGACGTTTCGTCCCCGGTGCGCCGCCTCGTCCGCGCGCTGATCTCGTTCGTCGAGACGCGCGCGCGGCTTGCCGCCAGCGAGTTCGAGGAACAGGCGTTACGCCTGTCCGAAATCGCTCTATGGGCGCTGGCTGCGTTGTTCGCCGCCGGCATTGCGCTGGTGATGCTATCGATTTTTACGGTACTGCTGTTCTGGGACGACCACCGCGTGCTGGCAGCAGGGTTGGTGGCCGCCCTGTGGTTCGCCGCTGCGGCCGCCTGCGCGCTGGTGGCGCGGGCGCGCATGCGCGAGCGGCCGAAATTCCTCGCCGCAACGCTCGCCGAACTCGCCCGGGACCACTCGCGCTTCGGCAGACCCGATGCGTGAGCGTTTGATTGCATTGCGTGTGCGCCGCGCGAGTCTGGTCGCGCGCGCTGAAGCCGAGCGCAGCGTGCTCGAGGGCTGGCTTGTCCGGACGGATCGCTGGTCGCGCTGGGCGGGCGCAGGCGTTTCGCTGCTGGGTGAATTGAGACGCAGGCCGCTCCTGATTGCCGGCGCGGCGGCGCTTCTGTTCGCGCTGCGCCCGAAACGCGTGCTGCGATGGGCCGTCCGCGGCTGGTCGCTGTGGCAGCTCGCCCGCCGCGTGCGTGCGTCGTGGCGCCGCCTGGCGCCCGCCGCCAGCACGCGTTGAGCGCACCGCAGTGACCCGACGCTTCCCGCCGAAAGTGATACGGGACGCGATGGAGCTTGCCGACCGCGAACGGCGCTTCCTGGTCGCGGAGATGGTGAAGACCAGGGGCCTGATGCCGGTCCTGATGAAACGCCGAAACAAGCAGCAGTGGTCGAGCGAGGACCGGGCCGAGATCCGCGCCCATCTGGCTCGCCTGTCCAAGCTGTCACCCTATCTGGTGATCCTGGTGATGCCGGGCGGCTTTGCGATGCTTCCGGTGCTTGCGTGGTGGCTCGACCGCAGGCGCCAGGCACGCGCCCGGGCGCAGTCGGCCTAGGACGGGGTCGAACGCCATGCTTGAGTTCGATCGGGCAGGCGGCGAGTTGTGCGTGAAGGTCAGCGGCGAGTGGACCTTCGGCACCCTGCGCAGCCACAGCCGGGAGCTGCGCGCGCGGCTGGCCGAGCTGCGCCGCAGCTCGGCTACTGAAATCGCTCGCTGGGACCTGACGGCGCTCTCATCGCTCGATGACGCCGGCGCGATCTGGATCGCCCGCGAAGCGTCCGGCGCTGCGGGCATCGAGGTGCCGTCGCGCTTTCAGGACCTGATCGAGCAGGCCTCGAACGGCCTCCTGGTGCCGCGCGCGGGCCGCAACCTCGACCCGCTCGCACCGGTGGCGGCGCTCGGCGAGGGCGGAATCTACCTGGCTGCGCATTTGCGCGACGGCGTCGCGCTGCTCGGCCAGTTGGCGCTGGTTTGCGTCGCGCTGATGCGCCGGCCGCGCGAATGGCCGCTGCTGGAAGTTTCGGCGAACGTATTCCGTTCGGGGGTCAGCGCGCTTCCGGTCAGCATGCTGGTTGGATTCCTGGTCGGCGTGGTCCTCACCTACCTTTCCGCGCTGCAGCTCAAGCGCTACGGCGCCGATCTGCTGGTCATCAATATCGTCTCGATCGGCGTGGTGCGCGAGCTCGGGCCGATGCTCGCCTCGATCATCGCCGCGGGCCGCTCGGGCTCGACCATGACCGCGCAGCTTGGCGTGATGCGCGTAACCGAGGAAATCGAGGCGCTTTCGGTCATGGGTGTGTCGACGACCGAGCGGCTGGTCCTGCCCAAGGTGATCGGGCTCACCATCGCCCTGCCGCTGGTGGCGTTCTGTACCGACGTGGCTGCGCTCGCCGGCGGCATGCTCGCGGCAAAGGTGACGCTCGGCATTGAATTCGCCGCGTTCGTCGAGGCGCTGCCGCGCGTACTCGAAGTCGCGAATTTCTGGGTCGGCATCGGCAAGGCCGCCGCGTTCGGCTTCACCGTCGCATTCGTCGCCTGCCACTACGGTCTGGGCATCCTGCCCAATACCGAAAGCCTCGGCTCGGGGGTGACGCGCTCGGTGGTCACGGCGATCACTTCGGTGATTCTGCTCGATGCGGTGTTCGCGATCCTGTTGCGCAACGTCGGCTGAACATGGGCGAGAACGTCATCGAAATCGAGGGGCTGCTGAACATGGTCGCCGGGGCGGTCCTGCACAAGGACCTTGATCTCGCCGTTCGTCGCGACGAGGTGATGACCCTGGTCGGCGGCTCGGGCAGCGGCAAGACCCAGTTGCTGCGCGTGATCGTCGGCCTGAAGCGCCCGGCGGGCGGCAGCGTGCGCGTGTTCGGCGTGTCCTGGACGGACCCCGACCGGAGCAAGGTACGCGCGGCGCGGGAACGCATGGGCATGCTGTTCCAGAACGGCGCGCTGTACAGCTCGTTCAACGTCTTCGACAACATCGCCTTCCCGCTGCGCCGGCGCGGCGGGCTCGACGAAACGGCGATCCGCGGCATCGTTCACTCGAAGTTGAAGCAGGTCGAACTCGAACCGCATCACGCCAAGCTGCTGCCCGCCAATCTCTCCGGCGGGATGGTAAAGCGCGTGTCTCTGGCGCGGGCGCTGGCGCTCTCGCCCGACCTGCTGGTGCTGGACGAACCCACGGCGGGGCTGGACCCGGATCGTTCGGAACGGTTCGTGCAGCTGATCCGGCATCTGCGCGAGCAGCACCGCTTTGCGGTGCTGATGGTGACCCACGACCTCGACACGCTGTTCGATCTCTCCGACCGGGTGGCGGTGCTCGCCGACCAACATATAATCGCGTGTGGGACGCTGCCGGAAGTGCGCCAGCATCCGCACAGGTTCGTGCAGAGTTTTTTCGGGGGAGACCGCGGCAAGCGCGCCCTCGACGGCCTCGCGGTCGTCTGAAGGCGCTACCGGGGGAATCATGGAAAACCGTTCGTTTGCATTGGCCACCGGATTATTCATCCTCGGCCTGGTCGCCGCCGCGGCGTTCACCGGCAACTGGCTTGCGCGCGACCCGCTCGAGCGCCTGCCCTACCGCGTCATCTCGATGATCGCGGTGAGCGGCCTCAACCCGCAGGCGCAGGTGCGCTATCGCGGCATCGGCGTCGGCCGGGTGCGCACGATCGAACTCGATCCGGCGAATCCGAGACGCATCCTGATCGACATCGAAGTCGCCAGGGGGATCCCCGTGACGCGCGGCACCTATGCGCAACTGGGCCAGGAAGGCATCACGGGGATCGCCTACGTGCACCTGCTCGACGACGGCAAGGATTCTGCCCCGCCCGCGAAGGCGCCCGACGGCGTGCCCGAGATCCCGCTGCACGCGTCGTTCATGGACGAGATGTTCGATTCGGCGCAGGGCGTGACGCGCGATGCGCGCGAACTGCTGGCGAACCTGAATGCGCTGCTCACCGCCGAAAACAAACAGAACATCGGCGCGAGCCTGGCCTCGCTCAAACGCATCACGGCCGAGCTCGAACTGGTTTCGACGCGGCTGCCTGCGACGCTGGCCCGCGTCGATGCGACGCTGGGCAGCGTCGACCGGGGCGTGGGGGGATTTCTCGGCGAGGACAATCAGCGCAATACGCGCGAATCCCTCGCGCAAATCAATGCCACGATGAAGGAACTTCCCGCGCTCGCGCGCGATGCGCGCCGGCTGGTCGAGGATTCCGGCAAGCTGGTCGAACGCGTCGACCGGCTGGCGGGAGAAGCACACGGCGCCACTGGCGCGGTGCGGCAGGATACGCTGCCACGCGTCAATGCGCTGGCGGAGTCGGTCGAGCGCGGCGCAGAGCGCATCGGGCGCCTCGCATACGAGCTGGAGCGCAGACCGGAAAGCCTGCTGTGGGGCCGGCCAGCGGCTCGCCCGGGCCCCGGCGAACCGGGGTTCGAATGATGAAAACACGGCTGCTGGTCGTGATTGCTGCGGCGCTTGTTTCCGGCTGCGGCACCGCGCGCAACGATGGCTTGCCTCGCAGCTACGATTTCGGCATCGACGCACCCGCAGCGCAATTGCCGGCCGTGCGCGTCGGACAGGTGCGCGCGGCGGCGCCTTTCGACTCCGTCGAGATGCACTACCGGCTCGCCTTTCGCAACCCGGCGGAACTGCTCGCGTTCGCGCAGAGCCGCTGGGCGGCGACGCCGGCCGAGCTGTATCGCAAACGGCTGCTGCGAGCCGCGGCTGCGGGTGCGGGGCGTTGCGTGCTGGAGGTGGAATTGCACGAGGTCACGCAGGTATTCGGCGCCCGCGATGCAAGCGAGGCGCTGCTCGAGCTGCGCGCGCGGCTTTCCGACGGCAACAGCCCGCTCGCCGAGCGCATGTTCCGGATCGTGCAATCGGGTGCGGGTGCCGACGCGCCTGAGGGCGCCGCTGCGATCGCGAGGGCAGCCGATCGCAGCATCGGCGAGATTGCCGCATGGACCAATTCGCTGCCGGGCTGCTCCGGACCCAGGTAACTCGGGGCGCTCAGCGCCCGCCGACACCGGCCTGTACGATCTCACGCTTCGCGATACGCTCGCGCAGCAAGAACTTCTGCACCTTTCCCGAACCTGTGAGCGGAAACGCGTTGATGAAATACCAATGCCGCGGCGCCTTGTGGGGCGCGAGCCGCTCGCGGCAGAAGGCGAACAACTCGTCCACCGCGGGCGGGTTCGCGGGATCTGCCGCGCGCACCACGGCGGCCACGCTCTCGCCCCATCGCTCGTCGGGCACGCCGACCACCGCGACGTCGGCCACTCCCGGGTGGGCGAACAGGCATTCCTCGATCTCGCGCGGGTAGATGTTCTCGCCGCCGCGGATGATCATGTCCTTGAGACGGCCGGTGATCGAGAAGTAGCCGCGCGCGTCGGCGGCGGCCTCGGGAAGCAGGCCGCCTACCGTGATTTCAACGACCGGCTCGCTCGCGTCGGCCGGCCAGTACGACTCGGTGAATCTCAGGGGCGAGCCGCTCGCGCAACGCTCACTTGCCTATCACCTCGCCAAAGCGCACCCATTGCTTGCCGTCGAAGCGGATCAGTTGCTCCGCCTGGATCGGCGCGAAGTCGGTCGGACTAGTGTTGATCTTGATCCCAGGCAACATGATATCGAGCTGCAAATCCTTGAGGTTCGCCGCCTGCTTCATCACGTTCTCGCGCGTCAGGATGTCGCCGCATTGCTTCAGCGCCTGCACCAGCGTCTGCGCCACCGCGTAGCCGAACACGTTGCCTCCGTCCTTCAGATCGCCATCCGGATAATATTTCGCCATGAAGGCATACCAGTCTTTCATGCCCTTGTCGTCTTTCC
>JADGRQ010000010.1 GCA_017880775.1 Burkholderiales bacterium
GATCAGCGCCATGAAGCTGATGCCGAGGGCGACGCTGGGCAGGATGAGGTGGTAAATGAAGGGCCCGAATCCTGTGCTCAGGGCGCGGTAGCCCTGAACGGGCAGCCAGCCCAGCGTCATCGCCATCAGGTAGATCAGGAGGTAGCCGACCACGAAGACCGGAAACGAAAAACCGAACACCGCGAAGCCCATCACCGTGCGGTCGATCCAGGTGCCGGCGCGCCACGCGGCGATCACTCCGATCGGCACGGCGACGAGCACGGTGAAGATGGTCGTGGTGATGGTGAGCGCGATGGTGGGCTCCAGGCGCTGCCCGATCAGCCGCGTCACCGGCTGGTTGGAGAAGATCGAAATGCCGAGATCGCCGTGCACCACGCTCCACAGCCACGACCCGAACTGCTCCCACACCGGGCGGTCGAGGCCGAGCTTGGCGCGCATTACGGCGATCTGCTGCGGCGTCGCTGAATCGCCGGCGATCAGCGCCGCCGGATCGCCGGGGCTCAGGTGCAGGATGCCGAACACCACCAGCGCGACCACGCCGAGCACCGGAATGGTGGCCAGCAGGCGTCGCGCGACATAGCGGTACATGACGCGCGGCCCGGTTCGCCTTGCGCTTCAGTCCTTCTCGACGTTCCAGTAGAACAGCGGAGGGCTGGCGATCATGCCCTTGAGGTTCTTGCGGTAGGCGATGACGCTGCGGTACTGGCCAAGCGGGATGTAGGTGACGTTCTCCAGGTGGGCCTTCTGCAGTTCGCCGATGATCTGCTTGCGCTTCGCCGGGTCCAACTCGAGTGCCCACCGGCGCGACAGCTCCACGATGCGGCGGTCGCAGGGCCAGCCGTACCAGGCCTGCTCGCAATTCAACGCGAAGGTATTGAGCAGCGGATTGGCGATCCCGGTCATCGTCGCATTGGTGATGAACACGTTCCAGCCGCCCTGGCCGGGCGGGTTCTTCGATGCGCGCCGCTGGGTCATGGTGCTGAAATCCATCGCCTGCACATCCACGTTCAAGCCCATGCGCTTCAGCGCCTGGGCGGCGACGAGCGCCGCCGGGTGCAGCACGGCGTTGTCGCTCGGATCCATCAGCACGATGGGCTGGCCGTTGTAGCCCGCGGCTTTGAGCAAGGCCTTCGCCTTCTCCGGATTGAAGCCCTGCAGCGCCTCCGAGCCGAGCCGCGACTCGTTCTGCGTGCCGCAGCCGTACATGGCCGGGCACTCCTGGTAGCGCTTGGCGTCGCCGATCACCACTTCGAGGAATTCGCTCTGCTTGATGCCCCACATCAGCGCCTGCCGCGCCTCCTTCTTGTCGAACGGCGGATGCAGGTGGTTGGTCAGCATGAACAGCACGTAACCGAGCGGATCGTTGGGCCGCACGACCACGTCCGGGTTTTTATCGAGAATGCGGACCAGGTCGTTCGCCGGGGATTCGAGCACGTCCACCTCGCCGTTGCCCAGCGCGGCGATCGCGACCGCGGCATCGGGCATGTAGACCGACTCGACGCGGTCGATCTTCACCACCTTGCCGCCTGCGGCCTGGCTGGGCGGCTCCTTGCGCGGCACGTAGCCTTCGAATTTTTCGTAGACCACCTTGACGCCGGGAACGAATTCCTCCTTTACGAAGCGGAACGGGCCGGAGCCGATCACTTCCGTGATCTGGGTGTTCGGGTCGGTCTTCGCGATCCGCTCGGGCATCATGAACGGCACGTTGCTGTCGATCTTGCCGAGCGCCTCGAGCACGAAGCCGACCGGCTGCTTCAGCACCAGCCGGAAGCTCCTGTCGTCGATCGCCTCTATCCTGTCGGTGAATCCCATCAGCGCGCGGCCCATGCCGTCCTTGGCGCCCCAGCGCCGGGTCGAGGCCACGCAATCGGCCGAGCGTACCGGCGTGTTGTCGTGCCACTTGAGGCCGCCGCGCAGCGTGAAGGTGTAGGTGAGCTTGTCCGCGCTCACCTGCCAGCTGTCCACCATCTGCGGCCGCGGCTCGTTGTTCGCGTCCAGCGCAAACAGCGTGTCCCACACCATGTAGGCGTGATTGCGCGTGATGTAGGCGGTGGTCCAGATCGGATCGACGATTTTCAGCGCGCCGATCGGTACCGAGCGGATCACCTTCTTCTGCGCCAGCGCCTCGGATGCGCATCCCGCCGCAATGCAGGCAACGATCGCAAGCAGGCCGGCGAGGCCGCGGGTTCTCACGTGCATGGGATTCTCCGGGTTAGTGTCGAGCTGGAGGATGCGCGGGCCGATTGCGCACTGTCAAGACCGCAGTCATGACAAAGGTGCGAAACCGGGCGGCCGCGCGAGATCCGGGCGGCTGTCGAACAGGCGCTTCCAGGCGATGCGCCCGATGCGCCCGGCCTCGGCGATGATGCGTTCCTCGTCCATCGTGAGCACCTTTCCGCCGCGCATGATCCAACGCCCGTCCACCATCACGTCCTCCACGTCGCGCGCCTGTCCCTGGTGCACCAGGTTCGGGATCACGCGCATGACCGGCACCATGTGGGCGCGCTGCAGACCGATCATGATGAGGTCGGCCTTGTAGCCGGGAATCAGCGCGCCGCCGTCGTCGAACCCCATCGCCTTGTAGCCGTTGAGCGTTCCCCAGCGCAGCGCCTGCTCGGGCGTGGGCGCGCGCCCGTCGGCGCGGCGGATGCGCTCCATGAACATGCCCGTGCGGACCACTTCCACCATGTCTTCGGCCATGTTGTCGGTGCCCATGCCGATGTTGCAGCCGGCGGACTCCAGTTCGGAGATGCGCGGGCTCAGGCCGCGGCGTGCCGCGATCGCCGAATTGAACGCGACCGAGCAGCCGCAGCGGCCGAGCAGCGCCTCCTCGCGCGGCTCCATGCAGCGGCAATGGGCCCCGATCATGCGGTTGTTGAGGAAACCAACCTCGTCGAGGTATTCGGTCGGCAGGCGACCGCGCACCGCCTTCACCGCCGCGACCTCGCCCCAGATCTGGTTCAGGTGGATGGTTGCCACGGTGTCGAGCTTCTGCTGGAGAGCGCGCAGGTCGCGCAACAACTCCGGTGAGCACATGTCGGGCGCCCAAGCGGAGACGCCGGTCGAAATGCGGCCCCCGGCCATGCCGTGGCGCTTCGCGTGCAGGGCTTCTATGCTCCTCAGGCAGCGCTCGCCGAGCGCGCGGTCGACCTCGAACCCGCCCTGGTCGCCTATTCCGCCCTTGGCTTTGTCCCAGGCGCGCTCGGCCAAGAGGAACCTCACGCCGGTTGCCGCCAACGCCTCGACGTAGCCTTCGATGCCGGTCCAATCCTCGAGGATCGCGGTCGTGCCGCTGCGTATGGCCTCCAGCACGCCAAGCTGGGAGATCAGGCTGCGCTCCTCCGGGTCGAGCGGGGGCAGCGGGATCGGCGACAGGCCGCCGGTGAACGGCGGCTTGTGCGGCGGCGACAGGTCCTCGAAGACGCCGCGGGCGATCGTCATGCCGAGATGGGTGTGCAGGTTCGCGAAGCCTGGCATTACCGCCTTGCCGCTCGCGGCTATGCGCCCGGCCTGCGGATAGCGGGCGAGAATCTCGCTGCTCGGTCCGACCGCAGCGATGCGCCCAGCCTCGATGGCTACAGCGCCGCCGTAGATGACGCTGTCCTGGGCATCGACGGTGACGACGGTGGCGTCGTGGATCACGAGGGTCATCATTCTCTCCCTTTCATGCGGGGTCGAAAATTCTTCTCCGTACACACGCTAACACACAGACAAATCATGACAAATCACCTGTTGTGGCCGCGAAACCGATAGCACATACTCGCCTTGCAGCGGCGTCCCCCGAAGCGCCGGGGGCCTACGGATCCATGGAGGGAAGCCATGAAGACGTGCATCGCGGTCGTGTTCTTGCTGGTCACGAACCTTGGCTGGTCGCAGGCGCCGCCGAACGGCAGGCAGCAGAACCTCTCGGCGTATCCGGAGTCCGAGGCGTCCGCAGCATGGCATGCGCTCGCCGCAAGCTATGTGCGCCAGGCGCTCAAGGAACACACGCTGGACGACGAACCGGTCCTGAATGCGCGCGTCGACGCCGTCATGGCCGCGGTGGGCGCGGCTGCTGCTGCGATCGACCCGCGCTTTTCCGCATCCTACTGGAGGGCCATCCTGATCGCAGACTTCGGCCGCGGCGCATCGGCTTTCCCGGGGGGGACTTTGATCGTCGACGCGAAGTTCGTGCGCGCGCTCGAATTCACCGACGACGAACTCGCCTTCGTGCTCTCCCATGAAGTGGCGCACGTCATCGCGGGGCACGCTATCGAAAAGCTCTCGTTCATGGCCGGCCAACTCGGCAAGGACAAGGCGCCCACGGCGCGCACGGCCTTGCTCGAGTTTCTCACCCGGGATTCGTACGCGGCAATGTTCCGTCCTACGGCGCGCTTGCAGGAGCGCGAGGCGGACGCGATCGGGGCGGCGATCCTGTTTGCATCCGGATACGACCCGCAACGGGCCCTGAAGCTGTTTGAAAAACTGGAGGTCGTGGAGACCCGCGGCGAGGGGCTGGGCGACGAGGACACGCACGATGCGGCGAGCGTGCGAAGAACAGCAGTTGCCGAAGTTTTTGCCGAACTGCGGCAGCGCGTTGCACCTTAATACAATTCCCACCACGACCCCTGGGCCGCGAGAAGTTCAGCGGCCGGTTTCTCCAGGACGATGCGGCCGGACTTCATGACGTAGGCGCGGTCGGCCACGCCAAGCGCGGTCTTGATGTTCTGTTCCACCAGAATGATGGCGGTACCGAAGCGGCGATTGATCTGCCGCGCAGTCTCGAGCACCCGCTGCACCAGCACCGGGGCCAATCCGATCGAGGGTTCGTCCATCATCATCAGACGGGGCCGCGGCATCAACGCCATGCCCACCGCCACCATTTGCTGCTGGCCCCCGGACAGGGTGCCAGCGCGATGCGCGCGGCGCTCTTCGAGCATCGGGAACAGTTCGATCACCTCGCGCAGCCGCGTGGCGGTCGCGGCCTTGTCGCGCTGCGTGTACGCCCCGAGCATCAGGTTCTCGATCACGGTGAGATCGGGGAACACGCCACGGCCCTGCGGTACCAGCGCCATGCCGCGCCGTACGTTTTCGACCGGGTCGCCGTTGGCCCACGCCTCGCCGGCGAAACGCACCCGGCCTGCGCGCGCCGGCAGCAGCCCGAGGATGGTCTTCAGCATAGTGGACTTGCCGGCGCCGTTATGGCCAAGCATGGCCACCACTTCTCCCTCGCGCACGCGCAGCGCGACGCCCTGGAGCACGGTCTTCTTGCCGTAACCCGATTCGATGCCTTCGACTTCGAGCAGGACGTCGCCCATCGTCAAACTCCGAAGTAAATCTCGGTGAGCGCCGGGTCGCGCGTGATCCCGGCGGGCGGGCCGGCGGCCAGCACGCGGCCCTGGTGCAGGAACACGACCTCGTCGGAGAGTTCCGAGATCAACTCCATGTTGTGCTCGATCAGCAGCACGGTCTTGCCGTGCTCGACCAGCCGCCTGACCATCGGCACGATCCTGCGCAGCGATTCGCCGTCGAGTCCCGAGGTCGGCTCATCGAGCAGCATCACCGGGGCGTCGGTGGCGAAGATCCGCGCCATCGAGAGAAGCTTCTGCTCGGGGTAGGCCAGGTCCTCGGCCAGTTCGCGCGCGCGATCCGCGAGCCCGAAAAAGTTCAGCACCTCCATGGCCCGTGCGCGCGTGCGATTCTCCTCGGCGCGAACGGCGCCCGCGCGCAGGAACAGGCTGAACACGTTCTCGCCTACGGGCGTCGCGCACCCGAGCAGCACGTTTTCGAGCACGCTCATCTTGCTCCACAGCCGCAGGTGCTGGAACGTGCGCACCACGCCCAGCCGTTCCACCTGGTGTGGCGCGAGGCCGAGCAGCTCCCGGCCCTGAAACCGGATCGAGCCCCGGTCGGCGCTCAGGAAGCCGGTGATGAGATTGAACACGGTGGTCTTGCCGGCACCGTTCGGCCCGATCAGCCCGGTAATCAGTCGCGGCCGCACGTCGAACGTGCAACCGTCCACGGCCTGGATGCCGCCGAACGCGCGTGCGACGCCCTGCAGCGACATGATCGCCGGTTCAGCGGCCATCGCGATTATCTACCATGGCGCGCACGGCCGAGGATGCCTTCGGGCCGGAACAGCATGAAGATGATCAGCAGCGCGCCGTAGATTACCTGCCGCATCGGCGCTGCCACCGTGTCCGGGATGGCGAGGAACTTGAGCAGCTCAGGGATAGCCAGCAGCAGGAAGGCGCCGACGATCGGGCCGGCCAGACGCTCGCTTCCGCCGAGGATGACCAGCGACGCGATGAAGATCGACTCATGCAGTGCGAAGCTCGATGGATTGATGTAGGTGATGTAGTGGGCGTACAGGCTGCCGGCCATCGCGCCGAGCGCAGACGATATGCATGCGATCACGATCTTGACCAGCACCACGTTCTTGCCCATCGCCTGTGCGGCGATTTCGTCGTCGCGGATCGCATGCAGGACGCGGCCAAACGCGGAATTGGTCAGGCGCCAGCAGATCGCCCAGGTCAGCACGGCGAACGCGGTCGCCAGGAACACGTACTCGAACGGCTGGTCGATGACCCAGCCGAACAGGTTCGGCCTGGGGATTCCCGGCAGACCGGCATGGCCGTTGGTCAGGTCCGTCCAGTTCATGAAAACGGCGAGCACCACCACCTGCAACCCGAACGACGCCACCACATAATAATCGCCCGCGACCCGCAGCGACGGGATCGCCACCAGCGCGGATGCGAATGCGCCCGCGCCCGCGGCGACGACCATGCCGCCCCAGAAACCCATGCCCAGCTTGAGCGCGGCCAGGGCGGAGGCATAGGCACCGATGCCGTAGATCGCCGCATGCGCGAGCGAGAAAATGCCTGAGTAGCCGATCAGCAGGTTCAGCGACAACGCGAGGATCGCGTAGATCCCGACCATCACCAGAAAGTGTGCCAGGTAGGCGGTCATCGCGGGCTCAGATTTCCGCGGACTGGATCTTGCGGCCGAAGAATCCGCGCGGACGCACCACGATGAAGACCAGGAACACGCCGAAAGAGATGGTCGATTGCCATTCCGAGGGGATTTTCCAGACACCGAGGTTTTCCAGCAGTGCGAGGAACAGCGCACCGAGCAGCGCCCCCGGAATTGAGCCGATGCCGCCCATGATGACCGCCACGGAGGCGAGCAGCACGAAGGTGGTGCCGCGATACGGCTCGACCCCGACATCCATCGCCAACAGGATCCCGGCCGGGGCGGAAATCGCCGAGCCCACCGCGTAGGTCAGCAGGTGGACGCGGCGCAGGTCGATGCCCACCGTGCGCGCCATCTCGGGCGAGGACGATACTGCGCGGATCGCCCGGCCCCACAGCGAGTACTTGAGGAAGGCCACCAGGCCCAGAAACCCGAAGATCGCGGTCGCGACGCTCACCAGGTGAAGCCGGGTGAGGAACACCGGTCCGATCTGCACGGCATCGGCGAGCGGGCCCACATCCATGCGCAGCGGGTCGGGCGTGAAAATGATCGCGAGCAGGTTCTCGATCAGGATCAGCAGGCCGAGCGACGCGATGAACAGCGTGGTGCGGATCGCGCCGCGGCGCTCGAGCGGCTGGTAGATGGCGAAGTCGATCAGCATCCCGGAGAGCGCGGCCGCAGCAATCGCGCCGGTTACCGCGACGGCGAGCGGCAATCCGAGCAGCTTCTGACCCGCGTAGGCGTAGTAAGCGGCCAGCGTGAAGACTGCCCCGTGCGCAACGTGGAAGTGAAGCGTCGTGCCGTAGATCAGCCCCCAGCCAAGCGCGCAGAGGGCGTAGAGGCTCCCTACTACAAGTCCGGTCGCCGCGAGCTGGAGGAAAAGATCCAAGACCGGGCCGCCCCTAACTCGGCTGAGATGCGCGGCTGTGAAGCGGGGCTAAGGGGCGGCCTTGATGATCTTCTCGACTACGACCTTGCCGCCCTTCAAGGTTCCGACTTCGATGTCCATCACCGCGCCGTGATTGGCCTGGAACACGAGCTTGCCCGAGATGGTGTCGAAGGTGCGGATCGATTCGATCGCGTTCTTGACGCCCTCGCCGGTCAACGCGCCGCCGTTTTTCTTGATGGCTTCCTCGGCGGCGCGGGCAAAGATCTTCGTCGCGCTGTAGTACTGCACCGCGAAAAAGCCGGCGTCGGTCTTGTACTTTTCCTTGAACTTCCTGGCGAAAGCCGAGTCCGGATCGAACGGCAACCGGGTCGTCAAGATTCCCTCGGCGCCCTTGGATTTCATGGTCTCGGGCACCAGGATCCACGAGGTTCCCGCCATCGGGATGGTAATGCCGAGTTCGCGCGCCTGGTCCGCGATGATCGAGACGTTGCGCCCGTAGGAAGAGATGAACAGCAGATCGCCGCCTCGCGCCTTGAGCTTCGCGAGCTGCGCGCGAAAATCGGTGGCATCGAGGGCCACCTGCTCCTCGGCCAGCACTTTGCCTCCCGCCGCGCCGTACTTTTCCCTGAACGTCTTGGCGGCATTGCGGCCGGCCTCGTCGTTGGCAACGATCAGGACCGCACTACCGAGCTTCTTGTCTTTCGCAAGCCACTCGGCGATGACGCCCACCTCGTTCGACACCACCGGGATGTTGTTGTACAGGTAGTCCTTGTTGGCGAGGTTGTCGGATTGGCCGCCGCCATTCATGATCACAACCTTGTTCTGGACCGCGATCGGTTGCACCGCGAGCGTGGGTGACGAGTACGAGGTCAGGCTGAACGGCACCTTCTCCACCTCCACCAAACGCCGCATCGCGTTGACCGCCTTGGAGGCGTCCGCGGCGTGATCCTCGTAGATCACTTCGAGCTTGCGCCCGGCGATGCCACCGGCGGCGTTGATCTCCTCGGCGGCCATCTCGGCGCCGCCCTTCATCCAGACGCCATAGGAAGCGCCCGATCCGGTGAGCGGAAGAATCGCGCCGATTTTGATCGGATTACCCTGGGCGGCCGCCGGGACGGCCGCAGTGGTCACACCAGCGAACAGGGCGAGGGAGAACAGAGCCGACAGGATCTTGTTGCGCATTGAGGACAACCTCCATTGGCAGGATGCCGCGCGGAGTATCGGATTCATGCCCGGCGAAGTCAATCCATCCAACTCATCGGCAGCATCTTCACGAAATACGGTGACAGCGAGGATTGAACGCAATACGGTATGTGCGATTGCGTACGGAGTACGCCTGGCATTTCGAATATCCTGAACCATGACCAGTGTACCTGCAAACAAGCAGCAAGCTTCCGCGGACCCGTCCCGGCCAACGGTTGTCATCAGCGGCGATGGCGATCGGCTCGCGCTAGCGGGTGCTCTTGAAATAGTCACGCTCGCCGAAGCAAGAAATTCCCTGAAGAAATGGTTGAAGCTGGGACCTTCGCGCTCGCTTGATATTGCCGGGCTCGACAGCCTCGACACGCCGGGTGCGTTGTTCCTGTGCGGTCTGCGTGACAAGGGTGTGAAACTCACCGGCATCCGCGCCGAGCACCAGGCGCTGCTCGGTCTCATCGGCGGGCTCGATCTCAAGCCGTTGCCGAAAGTCAAACCCGTCTCCCGCTGGCGCCAGCTCGTCATCCAGCTCGGCAAAGGGGCGGACGATGCCGGGCACGACGCGATCGCCATCATCACCTTTGTCGGCCGCGCGGCGAGCTGGACCGGCAACGCCCTGATTCACCCGGATTGCCTGCGCCCGGCTTCGATTTCGCGGCATGTCGCGGAAACCGGCATTCAGGCGCTTCCCATCATCGGTCTGATGGCCATCATGATCGCGATCGTCATCGGCTACCAGGGTGTTGCCCAGCTGCGCCCCTATGGCGGCGAGGACTTCACCATCAATCTGGTGGCGGTGTCGGTATTGCGCGAAATGGGCGTGCTGATCACGTCCATCATGGTAGCTGGCCGCTCCGGCTCCGCCTTCACCGCCGAAATAGGCGTCATGAAGACGCGGGAGGAAGTCGACGCGCTCAAAGTGATGGGCATCGAGCCCATGCAGGTGCTGGTGGTGCCGCGGCTGATCGCTCTGGTCATCACCCTGCCGCTGCTCACGTTCTTCGCCGACATCATGGGCCTGATCGGCGGCGCCGCGATTGCCCAATTCCTGCTCGATGTATCGCCGACGCAATACCTGACGCGCTTGCCGCACGTCGTTGACGGCAGCGATCTCTTCGTCGGCCTGTTCAAGGCGCCGGTCTTTGCTTTCTTCATTGCCATCATCGGCTGCATGCACGGGCTCCGGGTGAGCGGTTCGGCGGAGAGTGTCGGCCGGGAGACCACCCGCGCCGTGGTGAAATCGATTTTCCTGGTCATCGTGCTCGATGCATTTTTCTCCATCCTGTTTGAAAAGATTGGCATATGACCACCCGGGCCACGGCGCATGCCAAGCCGATCCTTTCTGCGCGGGGTATCGTCAACCGGTTCGGCAAGCAGGTGGTACACGACAAGCTCAGCCTCGATATTGTGACCGGCGAAATCATTGGCATCGCTGGCGGATCGGGATCAGGCAAGTCGGTGCTGCTCAGAACGCTCACCGGCCTGCACCAGCCGGATGCCGGCGAAGTTCTTCTCAACGGCAAGGCGGTTCAATCCATCGGCGCGGCGGAAAAAGCGGCTCTCATCGGCGTGCTGTTTCAGCAGGGCGCATTGTTTTCCTCGCTGTCAGTGGCGCAGAACATCATGCTGCCGATGCGCGAACATACGGCACTGCCGGCGGAGGAGCAGGAACAGATCGCGGCGATGAAACTCGCGCTTGCCGGTTTGGCGGCAGACAGCGGCATCAAGTTTCCCTCCGCGCTTTCCGGCGGCATGGTGAAGCGCGCCGCATTCGCGCGGGCGCTCGCGCTCGACCCGAAGATCCTTTTTCTCGATGAACCCACCTCCGATCTCGACCCGATCGCCGCGAGCGGCATCGACGCGCTGATCCGGCAGCTCAACGATAGCCTCGGAATTACCGTCGTCATCGTCACGCACGATCTCACGACGCTGTTTACCATTTGCGGCCGCATTGCCGTGCTGGTCGACGGGAAAATAACCGTCGGCACCGCGGACAAGCTGATGAAGTCCGACCATCCGTGGATTCACGAATTTTTTCACGGGCCGCGGGCGGAGGGCGCAATGAAAGCAAGGAAGATAAGCCATGGAAACTGACCAACACTATTTCTTCGAGGGGCTGTTCATCATCGGTTTCTCCGTTGCCGCGGCATTTTTTGCCGTGTGGCTGGGAAGCACCGGCCGCCATGACGATGTGCTCTACCGCATCCATTTTCACGACTCGGTAAGCGGGCTCGCGGTCGGCGATCCGGTGAAATATCGGGGCGTCGATGTCGGCACGGTCAAGACGATGATCATCGATCCTGACAATTCGCGCCTGGTGCTTGTGGATGTGAGGCTGCGCAAGGAAACGCCGGTCAAGACCGACACCCGGGCCAGCCTCGCGCTGAAAGGCATCACCGGTGTCGTCTCTATCGAGCTGAACGGCGGAGACCCGGCGGCGCAGACCCTGCTTGCAGTCACGCCCCAGGACAAGATTCCCGAGATTCCCTCGGAAAAAACCGGCCTCAAAGCCATGCTCGACGAGCTGCCGAAGCTGGTCGGGAAATTCTCAGCCATGGCCGAGAAATTCTCGGCCATCGAGGACCAGATCAAGAAAGTCGCGACGGGCGTCGGTGCGTTGACGGACAAGGTCAAGGACAACCCTTCTCTGCTGCTCAGACGCCCGAAGGAAAGCAATGACGCCGGAAAGAAGTGACCGGAGTCTAGGATGATTTGAAACGAAGACGCCGCTCAAGGAGCGGCGTCTTCGTCGATCTTGCAGCTCGACCCGATAAAGAGTCCGGGTCCGCTTACGGCTTCAGCTGGCCGCGGATCTCGCCACCCTTGTTGGCGGCGGTGTGCACGTTTACGTAGAGTTCGCCGGCCTTGAAGGCGGTGTACTGCGCATCGGTAAGCTTCGCGCCCGCGGGGACGGACCAGACGCCGTCGCCGGTTTTCGTCAGCCCGACGGAAACGGGACCATTCTTGCCGGAAGCGCCTTGGTGGATGTGCGCTGCGACGCCAGCGAGACCCTTGGTCGTGACGCTGCCGCTCACCGACTTGTCGGCGGCGATGTCGATCGTGCCGGTGCCGCCTGCGGACGTGGTCACCGGCGGGACTTCCTCACCGCCGCTCAACGTGACCTTGACGCTTTGGCCCGACGATGTACCGGCGAACGCCAGCGCCGCCAGGCTCAGACCCGCCACGAGAACCGTCTTGATTCGATGTGATGTGCTCATTGATCCTTCTCCATTGTTGGTGAACGCTACGAAAAAGGGCCACTGCCCGTCAGCCCCGGCCAGACCTGTTGCAGAACCATGCTAACACGCACGGGCGGCGGATTATTCCGGCACCCGCTTCTTCCGGAACCGGGGAAAACGCCGCAATCTTGCCGCGGACCTCGATCGCGGGGCCTAACCGCGGGACCTAACTGAGGCCGAAGCGGCGGATCAGCCAGGACTTGACCAGCTGGGTGAGCACGAGATAGCCGCCCAGGATGGCCGCGAGGGCGAGGCCGTATGCTGCGGGCAGCGGGGTGAGGCCCAGCGCCGCGGCAAACGGCGACGTCGGAAGCCAGATGCCGAGCAGGCAAACGCTGATGGTCGTCACCAGCAGCCCCACGCTCGGCCGGCTCTGGATGAAGGGAATCCTGCCGGTGCGGATGACATGGACGATTAGCGTCTGCGACAGCAGCGATTCGACGAACCAGCCGGTCTGGAACAGCGCCTGGTCGTGCCACGCACCGAAGCCGTACAGCAGCGTGCCGAACGTAGCGTAGTCGAACAGCGACGAAATCGGACCGATGAACAGCATGAAGCGGCCGATATTGCCGATATCCCACTGGCGCGGCTGCCTGACGTACGCATCGTCGACGTTGTCGGTTGCGATGGCGGTCTGCGAAAAATCGTAGAGCAGGTTGTTCATCAGGATCTGCACCGGCGCCATCGGCAGGAACGGCAGGAATGCGCTCGCGCCCAGCACGCTGAACATGTTGCCGAAGTTGGAGCTCGCGCCCATCTTGATGAACTTGGTGATATTGCTGAACACCTTGCGCCCCTCGATGACGCCGTCCTTGAGCACCAGCAGGTTCTTTTCCAGCAGGATGATGTCGGCCGATTCCTTGGCGATGTCCACCGCAGTGTCGACCGAAAGCCCTACATCGGCGGCCTTCAGCGCGGGACCGTCGTTGATGCCATCGCCGAGAAACCCGACCACGTGGCTGCGGCCCTGCAGCACGTTGATGATGCGCGCCTTCTGCGCCGGCGACAGCTTCGCCATGATGGAACTCTTCGCGGCTTTCTCCGCCAGTTGATCATCCGACATGGCGTCGATGTCGCTGCCCAGGATGACGTGTTCGACGGGGAGTCCGACGTGCCGGCATACGTTGCAGGTCACGGCGTCATTGTCCCCTGTCAGCACCTTCACCGTGATGCCGTATTCCTGCAGCGCCCGGATGGCTTGGGCCGCGCTTTCCTTGGGCGGATCGAGGAACGCGATGTAACCGGCCAGGACCATGCCCTCCTCGTCGGCGACCGAGTAGGTGGTCTTGCCCTCGGGCAACTGCTTGTAGGCCACCGCGATCACCCGGAAGCCGTCGTCGTTGAATTTCCGGCTCACCGCCTGAAGTTCGGCAGCATGGGACGCCTCCAGCGGAACCGCTTCGCCATGCTGCTCGGCCCGGTTGCAGACGCTGAACACCTCCTCGACGGCGCCCTTGCAGATGAGGATGTGCGGGCCGCCGCGCTCGGCCACGATCACCGACATGCGGCGCCGCTGGAAATCGAAAGGGATTTCGTCGACCTTGGTGAACTTGCTGTCGGCTTCCAGGCGCTCATGCACCTCGACCCGCTCGAGCACCGCGACATCGAGCAGGTTCTTCAGCCCGGTCTGGTGGAAGCTGTTGAGATAGGCGTACTCGAGGACGCGCTCGGATTCCTCGCCATAGACGTCGACATGCCTTTCCAGAATGACCTTGTCCTGGGTCAGGGTGCCGGTCTTGTCGGTGCACAGCACGTCCATGGCGCCCAGGTTCTGGATCGCGTTGAGCCGCTTGACGATGACCTTCTTGCGCGACATCCCGAGCGCGCCCTTGGCCAGGTTGATGGTCACGATCATCGGCAGCATTTCCGGCGTCAAACCGACCGCCACCGCGACTGCAAACAGCAGTGCCTGGAGCCAGTCGCCCTTGGTGATGCCATTGACCAGGAACACCAGCGGCACCATGACCAGCATGAAGCGGATGATGAGCCACGTGAACCGGTTGATGCCACGGTCGAAGCTGGTCAGCTCGCGCGCCGTGGCGACGTCGCTGGCGATGCTGCCGAAATAGGTGCGCGGCCCGGTTGCGACAATCACGGCTGCTGCGGTGCCGCTCACTACGTTGGTGCCCATGAAGGCCGCGTTGTCGAGTTCGAGCGCCGCCTTGGCGTGCGTCGCTGCCGCGCCCGCAAATTTCTCGACCGGCAGCGATTCCCCGGTGAGGGCCGACTGATTCACGAACAGGTCCCTCGCGGCCACGATGCGCGCGTCGGCCGGTACGATGTCGCCGGCCGACAGGTGCACGATGTCGCCCGGCACGACCCGCGTGAGCGGTACTTCGGCGAGTTCCCGCTGGCCCTTGCGCAACACGCTCGCCGTCGTGTGCACCATCGCGCGCAGGCGCTCGGCGGCTTTGCCGGAGCGGTACTCCTGCACGAACGAAAGCAGTGTCGACAGCACCACCATGACCGAGATGACGATCGCGCTGTTGAACTCACCGGTCAGGTAGTTGACGACTGCGAGTCCCACAAGCAACAACGAGAGCGGCGTCAGAAACAGTTCGATCAGGCGGCGGGCCGCGCTCTTGCGCTCCTCATGGGCAACCGCATTGGGGCCGTATTGCGCGAAGCGTGCGTCGGCTTCGCGTTGTGCAAGGCCCTCGAGCGAGGCGCCCAGCCTCGCAAGCGCTGCATCGGGTGCAAGCTCGGCTATTTCCAGCAACCCCTGTCCGGTGGCAGCAGCGCTGGCGGCCGCGGCTGGCCGGCGCCAGCGTGACAAATCGACTCCGAAGACCTTCAGTTCCATCAGCGAGCATCGTGGCGCGGGTAGGCCATGTTACTGCACGCATCCAGACGCTACACTATCAGTGAAATGAACGGGGGCGAAGCGATGCACCAGCGCCGCGACCGGACGCGCGAGGATGTGAGCAACATCGTGCATCTCGAGCATGTCAACGTGACCCAGCCCGACCAGCGCCTGGCGACGCTTTTTTATGTCGCGGGGCTCGGCGGCACGCGCGATCCGTACATGATGGTCGGGCTGGACAACATGTGGGTGAATTTCGGCCGCAGCCAGATGCATCTGCCGAGCCGCGATCCGCAGCGCCTGCGCGGCACGATCGGCCTGGTGGTGCCCGACCTCGCGCTGCTCACGCAACGCCTGGAGAAGGTGGCGCCCGCGTTGCGGGGCAGCCAATTCCGCTTCGAGGACCACGGCGGCAGCGTGACGGCCACCTGCCCGTGGGGCAACCGCTTCCGCTGCCATGCGCCGGCGCCGGAGTTCGGCGACACCGAGCTCGCAATGGCCTACATCGAATTCGACGTGCCGCCAGGTAGCGCGGAGGGCATCGCGCGCTTCTATCCGCAGATCATGGCAGCGCCCGCGCAGATGGTGTTCCGCGATGGGGTGCAGGCCGCGTCCGTCAGCGTGGGATGCGACCAGCGCCTGTCGTTTCGCGAGACCGCCGGGCCGCTGCCCGATTACGACGGGCATCACATCCAGATCTACCTCGCGGATTTCTCCGGGCCCTATGCGCGCCTGATCGAACGCGGCCTGATCAGCATGGAGACCGGCGCGCACGAGTGGCGCTTCCAGGACATCGTCGATCCGGCGACGGGCGCGGCGCTGTTTCGCATCGAGCACGAGGTGCGCAGCCTCAGGCACCCGCTGTACGGCCGCCCGCTGGTGAACCGCAATCCGGCCCAGACCAACACCGCGTACCTGCGCGGGCAGGACGCCTTTCGCGGCGTCTACTGACCTGAGGCCTGCAACGCGAGGATGTCGCACACCGCCCGGTTGCACGGCGTCGGCACGCCCTTTTCCGCGCCGAGCCTGACCACGCCGCCGCTCAGCCATTCGACCTCGAGCCGATTGCCTCGCTCGAGGTCATGATGCATCGAGGAGGTCATCGTCGCGGGCAGGCTGTCGGCGAACGGCAGACGGCTCTCCGCATAGTCCGCGGGCAGCGCGACCTCGTGCGCGCGGCCGACGGCGACGGCCTCGCGCATCAGGTCGAGCAGGAGGGCGCGCGTCTGCGGATTCGCGCGGATCGGGCCGAGCGTGCTGCGCATGCTCGTGGTGGCCGCTGACAGCGCGACCAGGAACACGTATTTCTCCCAGATCGATTTCCTCACGTCGTCGCTCAGTTCGGCGGTTACGCCGGATGCGACCAGCGCTGCGTGCAGTTCCGCGGCGCGGGTTGAGGCTCCGCCGCCATATTCGCCAATCACGATGCGCTGCATGGTGCCGGTCTGGTGGATGGTGCCGGGCCTGGAGATGTTGGTCGCCACGTAACATACGCCGCCCATCACGGCCTTCTCGCCGAACTCGCGGCGCAGGATGTCGTCCTTGATCACGCCGTTCTGCAGCGAAAGCACCGCAGTGCGCGGGCCGACCAGCGGGCGCATCTGTTTCGCGGCGGCATCGGTGTCCCAGAGCTTCACCGAGACGATGACGAAATCGACCGGGCCGATCGAAGCGGGGTCGTCGGTCACGCGCACCCTGGGCACATGCAGGTTGCCCTGCGGCTCGTTTTCGATCGTGAGACCCTGTTCGCGCATCGCCGCGAGGTGCTTGCCACGTGCGATGAAGCTCACGTCATAGCCGGCTCTTGCGAGCCGGCCGCCGAAGAAACCGCCGACGCCGCCCGATCCCATCATTGCGATCTTCATTTCCCGGTCCTTGCATTTCTTCTGCCTACCCTCATTTTACGGGACAGGCCTGACTCACCTCCCGAGGGGCCCGAGGAGAATGCCATGAGCGAACCGATCCACGTGGTCTGTCCGCACTGCGATGCTGTCAACCGCGTTCCGCCGGAGCGCCTGGCCGACGGCGGCAACTGCGGGCACTGCAAGAAACCCCTGTTCGAGCGCAAACCGCTCGAACTGAACGCGCATAACTTCGACGCCCATATGATGAAGTCCGACGTCCCGGTAGTGGTGGATTTCTGGGCGCCGTGGTGCGGTCCGTGCAAGATGATGGCGCCGCACTTCGAGAAGGCGGCGGGCGAGCTGGAACCGAACTACCGGCTGGCCAAGCTGAACACGGAGGAGGAGCAGGCGATCGCCGCGCGCTACAACATCCGGTCTATTCCGACGCTTGCAATCTTCAGGCAGGGCCGGGAAATTGCCCGGCAATCCGGTGCGATGGATGCGGCCAGCCTGGCGCGCTGGGTAAAGCAATCCGCCTGAGACGCCGGTAGCGTCTCAGTCTCCGAGAACGACCGTCCCAGCCGCTCGGGCTACCCCATGAAGCCGCGGCCCAGGTTCCAGAACAGGGCCGCGACAAGACCCGACACGGGAATGGTCAGCACCCAGGCCCAGAGGATGCGCGCGGCGATGCCCCAGCGCACCGCTGATACCCGGCGCGACAGGCCGACACCCACGATGGCGCCGGTGATCGTGTGCGTTGTCGAGACGGGTATGCCCATCGATGTGGCCAGAAACAGCGTGACGGCGCCCGCGGTCTGCGCGGAGAACGCGCCCGTGGGTCTGATCCGCGTGATGCCCATGCCCATCGTGCGCACGATGCGCCAGCCGCCGAACAGGGTGCCGAAACCCATCGCGAACTGACAGGAGAGCACGACCCACAACGGAACATGGAACGCACCCTGCAGGTAGCCGTTGGCATACAGCAGGACCGCGATGATGCCCATGGTTTTCTGTGCGTCGTTGCCACCGTGGCCGAGGCTGTAGAGCGAGGCGGAGACGAACTGCAGCTTGTTGAACCTAGTCTCGGCCAGGGCCGGCGATGCCTTTTGCAGCATCCAAAGCAACGCCAGTGACAGCGCAAGCGCCAGCACGAGTCCGAGGAGCGGAGAGAGGATGATCGCCGCCGAAGTCTTGATCAGCCCTTGCGCGATGATGGCGCTCCAGCCGGCCCTGGCCAGCGCCGCCCCGACCAGCCCGCCGACCAGCGCGTGCGACGAGGATGAGGGAATGCCGAACCACCAGGTGATGAGGTTCCAGGAGATCGCGCCGCAAAGCGCGCCGAAAATCACCGCGTTGTCGATGATCGCCGGCGAGACGATCCCCGAGCCGATGGTTTTCGCCACCTGCAGCCCGAAAAACAGGAAGGCGATGAAGTTGAAGAAGGCGGCCCACACCACCGCCGCCTGCGGCGTCAGCAGCCGGGTCGAGACCATCAGAGCGATCGAGTTCGCCGCGTCGTGGAATCCGTTCATGAAGTCGAACAGCAGCGCCACGCCGACGAGAATCGCCATGACGAGCAGGCTCTGCTCGCTCACGCGCCGGCCTCTGCGCTACTCATATCCGCTCAAGCACCACGCCATGGATCACGTCGGCCGCGTCCTCGCAGCGGTCGACTGCTTCCTCGTACAGTTCGTAGAGTTCCTTGGAGCGGATCAGCGCGCGCGCCTCCGTGGTCTCGGCAAACAGGCGGGTCATCCCGGCGCGCATGACGCGGTCGGCGTCGCTCTCGATCTCGCCGATTTCCTGGCAGATCTGCAGGATGCGCTGCGCGTTCTTCATGTCCGAAAGAAGCGCGACGGCCTCCTGGACCTTCTCCGTGGCGCGCAGCGCGATGTGGGCGAGCGCCGCCATTTCGGGCGTGAAGTCGCCGGGACCGTAGAGCGCGGCGCGCTGGGGGATGTCTTCCATGTAGTCGATCATGTCGTCCAGCGCCTTGGCCAGATCCTTGATCTCCCAGCGGTCGAAGGGCGTTATGAAGGTCTTGTGCAGCGACAGGAAGATGCTTCTGGTCACGCCGTCCGCTTCGCCTTCGGTCTTCTTGATTTCGTCGAACAGTAGATCGAAAGCCGCCGGGTCGCGCACTGAACTCATCCTCGCGAGAACCTTGGCGCCGCGCACCGTGCAGGCCGCCAGTTCGTTGAACAGCGCGAAATAATTGTCGCTGCGCGGCGACATCAGGGTGATCATCCTGCTCAGCAACCCGCCTGTCATGCTGCCTCCTCGGCGATAGTCCGACTCATGGTGACGGTGCGGTGGTTCGGGAATGCCAGATGCCGCGCGCGCCGCCCGTAATGGCGGCGACTTTCCCGGCGAGTCTCATTTTTTGCCCGTGCGCATGGATGCAGACTGACTCCATCACACTATGGCCTGGGGAGTCCGGCGTATTGACGAGGATCAACGCCCGTCCAGCGGCGCAGGCAAACAGGTTTTCGGGTTTTTCAACAGAACAGGTCGAAGGCGAACATTCAAACTGAGACACCACCGAGGCGCCGGTTACGTTGACAGTCGGGGAACGCCCGGCATATGTTGCTCGTGTGCCAGATGCTGGGAAGTAACGCTTCATGAAGCTCTCCGGAATTCGCGTGATCGACCTGTCGGTGTTCCTGCCGGGGCCCTACCTGACCCAGGCACTGGCGGACCATGGCGCGGAAGTGATCAAGGTGGAGGCGCCCGGCGAGGGCGACCCGGTCCGCCATCTCGGGCTGTCGGACGGCCCGAGCACCGTGTACTTCCGCAGCCTTAACCGCGGCAAAAAGAGTGTCGTGCTGAACCTGAAGGACGCCGCGGATCGCCAAGCTCTGCTCAAGCTGAGCGACACCGCGGACGTGTTCGTCGAATCATTCCGTCCGGGTGTGGTCGATCGGCTGGGCGTCGGCTACGCGCAATTGCGGGCGAGAAACCCGCGCATCGTCTACTGTTCGATCAGCGCATTCGGCCAGAGCGGTCCGAACCGCGACCGCCCGTCGCACGATCTGGGCGTGGAGGCCGAGAGCGGGGTGCTGAGTATGACGCTGGGACGCGACGGCCAGCCTGCGATCCCCGGAATTCCGGTGGCTGACATCGTCAGCGCGCTGCAAGGGCTCGCGGGCGTGCTGATGGCGCTGCTCCGGCGCGCAACCAGCGGCGAAGGCGACTACCTCGACATCGCGATGCACGATTCGATGGTGTCCGCCATACCGAACATCCTGGGCCCCACGCTGGCGGAGAACCGCCAGCCTGTCGCGCAACACGAGCGTACCACCGGCGGAGCGGCCTTCTACCAGATCTACGACACCAGCGACGCGCGCCACATCGTGCTGTCGGGGCAGGAGATGAAGTTCGTGCGCAATCTGCTCGGCGCGCTCGGCCGGCCGGAACTGGCGGAATTGTGCGCGAGGCCGGGTCCCCACCAGCAGCCGGTCGAGGCGTTTCTGCGCCAGACCTTCCGTCAGAAGACGCGCGACGAATGGGTCGAGTGGCTGTCGCGGCTCGACGTATGCTTCGGCGCGCTCAACACGCTGCCCGAAGCGCTGCAGGATGAACATCTCAACGCGCGCGGCATGGTGCTGACCGATGCGCTCGGGCGCCGCCACCTCGGCGCGCCGATCCGATTTCTCGCCGAGCCGGCGCGCCCGAACCTGCAGGAACCGGCGCTCGGTGCGCACGGCGAGGAGCTGCTTGGACCGCTCAGAGCAGTCGGCGTGGATCGAGCGTAGCGGGCGCAACGCCTGCATCGCGCAGCGCCTGCGGAATCTGTCTGCCGAGAACCAGCGCCGCGGCGATCATCCCCATCGCGGGGCAGGTCTGGATGCCGTAGCCACCCTGGCCGGCGAGCCAGACAAATGCCGCCTGCCGGGGATCGAAACCAGCGACCAGCGTCCGGTCGGCGACGAAGCTGCGCAGGCCCGCCCACTTCGCGGTGATGCGCCTGAGCTCGAAGCTGGTGGCGGCCTGCAGCCGCTCGATGAGCGTGGCGATATCGAGTTCATCGGGCTGCGCATCACAGGGCGGGGACGGGGTCTCATCCGCGGGGGACGCAAGAAAACGACCCGTTTCGGTCCGGAAGTACAGCGTCTCGTGCGCATCGCTCGCCATCGGCCAAGCGTGTGCTCCGGAAAACTTCGCGCATTCGAACACGATGGCGGTGCGCCGCAGCGGCTGAATGCCGATGGCGCGGGCGCCGCACGAGCGGGCAACCTCATCCACCCAGGCCCCGGCGGCATTGACGAGCAGCGCTGCGCCGAATTCTCCCGCGCCAGTTTCGATGCGCCACCGCCCCGCCGAAAACTCCGCCGCGCGCAACTCCGCGCCGGTGACGAGTCGCGCGCCGTTCGCGCGCGCGGCTGCCGGAAAGCGCTTGCATCCGCGTGCCGGTGGCGGCGAAATCCTGCGCGATGGCATCGAGCGCATCGGATTGATCGGCGCTGGCGAAAACGAGATGGCCGCGCGGAGTGAGGATCGGGTTTGCGGCGAATCCTGCGGGCGGCGATTCGAGAAATGCGCGGCTCGCGCGCGTGAGCGCCCGAACCGTGGCATTGCCGTAGGACTCTGCGAACAGCGCGGCTGAGCGCCCGGTGGTGTGATAGCCGGGCTGGTCCTCGCGCTCGAGCATCGTCACCCGGCAACGCGGCGGCAGAAAATACGCTGCGGAGGCACCTGCGATGCCGGCACCGACGATCAACACCTCGGTCTGGCTCACGTGGCCTGAGGCACGTTCGGCAGCGGGTAGACAAGGGTGACGCGAGTGCCGCGCGCATCCGAGGCAATATCGAGCGCTGCGCCGATGTGATCCGCGCGGCGGCGGATGCCCGACAGACCGCGTCCGCGTCCCCGCGCGGACGGGTCGAAACCGCCGCCATCGTCGCTGATCGCGAGCATGAAACGGGTCGGTGCATGAAGGATCGCCACTTCCACGCTTGCCTGGCGCGCGCGCGCGTGCTTCAGCACGTTGGTGAGCGACTCCTGCAGTACGCGCAGGATCTGCAATGCCGCCTCCTGCGGCACGTCGAGTATGTCCGGCAGGTCGCGGTAGGCGAAGCGCAGTTCGACGCCGGCCGCGCGGAAGCGCGGCTCGAGCCGGTAGCGCAGGTTGCCGAGCGCCTCGAGCAGGCCCTCGCGTCCCGGGGACAGCGTATCGATGGCAAGGCGCATGTCGTCGATCGCATCGCGCAACACCTGGGCAACGCCCTTCGGGTCGAGCGCGCCGCGCTCGGCGGCGGCCAGAGACGTGAGCAGTTGCGAGCCAAGGCCGTCGTGCATGTCCTGCATGATGCGCTGGCGTTCATCGGCCACCGTGCGCTCGCGCTCGTAGCTGCGCAACTGCTCGTAGTTGGTGGCCAGTTCGCGTTCCTTTTGTGAAACCTTGTCGGCAAGCGTGGCGTTCGCCTCCTCGACCTCGCCGAGGCTGCGCGTGAAGCGATCCGCGAGCAGCACGCCGACCACGATCAGCAGCGCGTCGGCCGCGAAGTAGAGCAGAAACGGCCGCTCGGGATCGGTCCAGCCCTGCGACAGCAGGTAGTCGTGCACGCCGAACACGATGCCGACCAGGACCGCGGCGCACAAGGCGAGCGAGCCGGGCGTGCGCATCCGCCAGCCCGCGATGAGTGTGGCGCCGACCATCAGCGCGGCGATCGCGATGAGCCCCGCCTGGTAATAGCGGTCCACCGCGTGGTGCCAGGCGGCGCCGCCTACGAGCAGCACCAGCGGCCCGGTGGGCCAGTAGGCGAGCAGCGCGCGCTCCAGATTGCGTCGTCGCATCCCCGCATAGCGAAGCATGAACAGCGTCATGACGACGACGAAGCCGCCCGTCGAGGCGTAGCGCACCACGCGCCAAGGCAGCCAAAGCGCCTCGGGCAGGGTCTCGATCACATAATTCGTCGTGTGCAGCCCCCAGAACAGCGAGGCGAGGCCGAACAGCCCGAAATCGAACGCCATGCGCCGGCGAATCCAGATGGCCAGGACGAATACCGCTAGCGCCAGGGTGATGAACACGGTGATCTGGGCCACGGTATAGGTCCAGAAGTGGCGCGATTCGTACAGCGGCCGCACCACGGTTTCGGGCCCGACGTAGATGCTGCTCATGGTCTTGTCTTCGCTCGCCACGTCGACCCGCACGTGCAGTTCGTTGGTGCCGGCTTGCAACTGCGTCGGTGCGATGAGAAAGGCATGCGGGCGCATCCAGCGCACGTAATTTCCGGCGTCCGGCCCGCGCACACTCGCGAGCAGCTGGCCGTTGACGAACAGCGCGCCGCCTTCGCGCAGGCGCGGCAGGTATGCCATCCAGGGTTCCACTGCCGGTTGGTCGACGTGAAACCTGACGCGATACCAGACGGTGCCCGTGATGCCCGGCCAGTTCTCCGCCCAGCGGTCGGGCAGCGTGACGCGGCTCCATGGCAGGTTCGTCGGTGGTTGCATCGCATCGCGGGCGAAGACGAAATCCGCCTCGACAAAACGCACGCCTGCAGGCGCGGCGCCGTGCGCGCTGCCCGTCAGGCAGGCGGCGGCCAGACCGAAGAGCAGCGCGCGCGCGATTCGCAAGAACGTGGTTCGGCTATTTGAGCAGCCCGAGCTGGGTTGCCTCGAACACCGCTTCGCCGCGCGAATGTACGGACAGCTTGCGGTAGATGTTCTTTACGTGCGCGACCACGGTGTGCTCGGAAATGCCGAGCGTCGCCGCCACGTCCCCGAAGCTCAGACCCTTCGCCACCAGCCGGAGAATCTCGCTTTCGCGTTCGGTGAGCAGGCTGGCGGCGGTACCCGGCGCGCCGGATGCGGCGGCGGCTGGCGCCCGTATGCGCGCCAGCAGCCGCCGCGCGATGCTCGGGCTGATGGGCGCGCCGCCCGCCCGCAACTCGCGGATGCAGCGCACGAGCTCGCCCGGCGGGCTGTCCTTGAGCAGATAACCGGTGGCGCCCGCCTCGATCGCGTCGATCACGTGCCGGTCGTCGCCGAACACCGTCACGACCAGAGCATCGCAATCGGCCCGCCGCCTTACCGCGTGCCGGATCAATTCGGTGCCGTTGCCGTCGGGCAGTCCGAGGTCGACCACCAGCACGTCGGGGATCGTCTGCGCGATCAGCGCGAGCGCTTCGCTGAGCGTGGGGACCGCGCCGACCAGCCGGAAATCGGCCTCCCGGGTAATCGCCTCGCGATAGGCGTGGACGAACTCCGGCTCGTCCTCGACGATCAGGATGCTGGTTGTTTGCATGATCCTCCGCACAGCACGGATAGTTGGCGGCGACATTATGGCCGAAACCCCTCCGCGCGCCGCATCCCGCCCATGCGGGATGGCGAACCCCGTGTTCGCGGGATTCTGTTCGTGTGCGCGCCGCCCTAGCATCATCTCCAGCTTCGCACTTCGCGGAGCGCTACTCGACTAAGGAGGCACCATGCTCGATACGAAGAAGCCCCAAGCGGATCAGTTCACCCGTACAACCACGTTCGCCGCAATCGTGGCAGCCGTCGCGATCGTCAGCGTGGTGCTGTTGTTCGGCTCGGTCACCAGTCCCGGCCAATCGGAAGCCAATGCTTCTTCGGTCGCCCTGAACGTCCCCGATCAGATCGCGAGTCCGGAGGAAAACAGGGCGTTCATCAGCCGGGGCCACGATCGCGCCGCGCGCGAGGGCGATGCCACACCGCTTCCGCCGACGTTCTGAACCGGCAGAATCGACATGATCAAGCGACTGGTCTGCGCATTTCTGGTCACCGCCGCCTGCGCAGGTGGTTTCACTGCGCGGGCCGGCGCGCCGGGCTTCGAGCAGGCGATGGATGACTACGCGCACGCGCGTTACGTGAGGGCCGAGTTCGGGTTTCGCGCCGCGGCGGAACTCGGCGACGTGCGCGCGCAGGAGATCCTCGGACTCATGTACGCGTTCGGGCCGAATCTCTATCCGGGAATCCCGCAGAATCGTCACGAAGCCGCGGTCTGGTTCGAGCGGGCCGCGCGGGGCGGCAGCGACAGCGCCCGCAACATGTACTGCGCCATTACGCGCCATACCGTCACGTACCGGCTGCGCAGCGCGCGCTGCGCGGTGATTGGCAAGGAAGACCCGGAGAAAATTGGCCGGAAGTAGAAGGAAGCGGAAATTCCGGGTGGCGGGGACAAAGCCTGAGCCGCCAGCCAATTCAAAGTGGACGCGTGGAGCAGACTGCGATCCGGGCGCGCGGAATCGAGCTCGGCTATATGTTGGATGAGGGCGTCCGGGCCGCCAAGCAGGAGCTCGTCAATCGAAGGAACGCGCTCACTCGAGTGGCCGAACGCGTAAAGGCCGCTACATCGATTACGCTCGCCACCACCGCCAAACCAAGTCTGTAATGTTTTGTAGATTCAAACTGATCGACTGCCGACTGGGAGTAAAATCACAAATGGGCCGCCTGACGCGCGTCCCGGTTTTCAGTCCCGGTGAAGATCGTGAATAACGTACACGAATTCGATCAAAAGCTCGATGGCCAAGAACGACGCGCCCCCGCGAGACTGCGTGAGGCGGAGCGGCGCTGAGAAAATGTTGCAACGCTACGGATGGACGCGCGAGGAGCTTTTGCGCATGAGCGCATTTGACCTCCGACCCGCCGGGGAGGAGGAGCGCTTCACCTCGAGCGCCGAGGCCGGCACTGCGCTGCGCGTGCGGGTGCCGCTCTGAGCCTTCGCATCCGCGTATTGATCGCGGACGATCACGCGATGGTGGCGGATGGATTGCGTTACATCGTCGCGGCGCAACCGGACATGGAAGTGCTCGGGATCGCCGGCAACGGCCTCGAAGCCGTGCGCCTCGCGCGCGAGCTACAGCCCGACATCGTGGTCATGGATTACTCGATGCCCGAGCTGAACGGCGCGGAAGCCGCGCGCAGGATCCTCGAGGACTGCCCGCACAGCGGCGTGGTCATGCTTTCGATATATTCGAACGTTGAGCACGTGCACCGGGCGTTGCAGGTCGGAGCGCTTGGCTACGTGCTGAAGAAATCCGCCTCGCGCGAGCTCGTCGCCGCGATCCGTTCGGTCAGCGCCGGCAAACGCTTTCTGAGTGCGGAACTCGCGAGCATGATCATCGACGAGTACGCGGTCGGAGACGGCGCCGACGATCCGCTCGCGCGGTTGAGCGGGCCCGAGCGGGAGGTGCTGCAGTTGCTCGCGGAGGGCAGGAAGGTCGCCGAAATCTCCGACAGCCTCGCACTGTCGCCGAGGACGATCGTAAACTACCGTACGCGGCTGATGGAAAAGCTCGGTATCCGCGATCTGGCCGGGCTGGTCCGGTTCGCGATCCAGCGCGGAATCATTCACCTCGAATAGTCCTCACCCCGCCCGACTTCGCCGTCCGCTGTAATTCGATGAAATCACCGCCTGCGCTGAAACCGTAAGCGCAAGGCCGCAATAGAAGGCCGCTCACACGGCGGGGGCGGGAACAGCGGGTGTCTTGCGCATCGTTTCGAGCGCCTTGACCCCGATCTGGCGGATGCGCTCGGCCTCGGGATTGGCCACCCCGCAGATCACCGTGGCGCTGGTCGAATTACTATTCGTTTCAGTCAATTGCGAGACATTGTGCACGTTTTGCTATTCCCGCTTTCCCAATTTCGCAAGATTTGTTGCGGTTAAGTGCAAAACAATTGAACGTTTTGCCATACCAGCCTGCCCAATCAGGAAAGATTGGTTGCAGTTAATCGTAATACCTGGCGTCCGCCAGGGCGGGATATGCCACCGGCTCGCAACTCATACGCAACGCAAACGGAGGTGGTTGTTGCTGGATCAATTGGGAGTATCGCAAATGACTCTGCATCGAAATATGGACGCAACAACCGGCGCCATCCTGTCCGGGAAGGTGCTGCAGCAGGGCAACGCCCTACCTCATGCGCCGATGGCGGAGGAGCGGCTGCCGTTCACGATCAAGGTCGCCCGCAGCGAGGAACAGCTCGGGAAAGCTGTAGCGATACGGCACGCGGCCTACGCGCGCCATGTTCCGGCGCTGGCGGAGTTGCTGAAGGCGCCCGAGGCCAGCGATCGTGAGGAAGGCTCGGTGGTGCTGCTTGCGGAATCCAAACTCGACGGTTCCCCCCTCGGCACGATGCGCATCCAGACCAACCGTTGCCGGAAGCTCGCGCTCGAGCAATCGATCGACCTTCCGGGCTGGCTGCGGGACAAAAGCCTCGCCGAGGTCACGCGGCTGGGCGTCTCGTCGGACAGCACCGGGCGCGTCGTCAAGACCCTGCTGTTCAAGGCGCTGTTCGAGTACTGCGAGGACGCGCAGATCGAATGGCTGGTCATCGGCGCGAGGTCGCCGCTCGACAGGCAATACGAGGCGCTGCTGTTCAAGGACGTGTTTCCGGGCGGCGGATTCATTCCCTTGAGCCATGCGGGCAATATGCCACACCGGATTCTGGCCTTCGAAATCGAGTCGGCGCAATCCCGGTGGCTCGAAGCGAACCACCCACTCTACAGCCTGGTGTTTGAAACCGACCATCCGGACATCCAGTTGCACGATTCCGGCCCTGGGTTTGCGCATAGGGCGCGGCAACCCAGGCGGGCGAGCCAGCGGGAAGCCAGCCACTGACACAAAGGAGCACAAGAGGGGCGTAGAATGGTTCACTGGGGTAACGTGCGACAATAGGTCAGGGAGTACTCGCACCCAATCCACCAACACGGGTGAACTTGCTGGCATCGAGCGCCGGGCTGGGAGCGAAGGGTCGCATCCACGCGGCGCTGGATGCATTGCTGTATCGCCTGTGCGTCTACGGCGTGCCCGCCGTGATCGTGGTGGTATCGCTCATCGCGCTGAGCGCGTGGGATAGCCAGTATCCGGTCGGCGGCGTGACGCAGCTCGAGATCCGCGTCCTTGCGCAGACCGAAGGCGCGCTCGAGCCGCCAGCGGCGCTCGAGCGGTTGAGCGGCAAGCCGGCGCTCCGGTACTACGACACCCGCCTTTCCGAGTTGCCGTTCTGGTTCAGCTTCACCGTGCCGGCGAGCCAAGGCGGCGAGGTTGTCGACGTCCATTTGCCGTCTCGGCACGCGCTCGACGCCACCTGCTGGGACACGGCGAGCCTCAGACCCCTGGGCAGCGCCAGCCGCAGCGCGTGGGCCGGCCAGATGCTGCCGATGAAGGCGGGGTTCGCGATCGAGTTCGACAGGCCCGCGTCGGCAGTCGCGGTCCTGTGCCGCGCGTCGTTCGCGGGCCCGGCGCGGATCTCGGCGGAGCGGTGGCCGGCAGCCGGGCTCGAGAACTCGAATCAGCAGTTTCATCGTCATGCCGGGCTGCTGGAAGGCGGCCTGATCGTGCTCAGCGTTTTCGTGCTGGTAACCGCGATCGTCAACCGGGAATGGATGTACGTGCTGTTCGCGGCGTGGCTGGTGGCCGGTCTGCGCCTCGCGGCGATCTCGGCGGGGTGGGACACTCAATGGCTCGAGCATACGGTCCCACAGGCGTGGGCCTTGCCGATGAAGAAGCTGACCATTGCCGCCTATATCGTCCTGACGGTCATGCTGTTCGCACGGTTGTTCCGGGACGACCTCAAGCGGGTCGGCCATGGATGGCTGCTGCGGGTTGCCCAATGGTCGTGCGTGCTGCTGCTGGCCGCCGCCGTGGCGTTGCCGTTCGCCGCGTTCCTTCCCTTCATGTGGCTCACCACCGCAGTGGCGATCTCGATCCTCGTATTCCTGGTCGTGCGCATCTTGTTCGTGACGCGCTCCCGGGTGGCGATGTGGTACGGCGCGTCGCTCGCGATCGTGCTGCTCACCGGCCTGTACGAAATCATCGCCGCCGCAATGGGCTTCAAAATGCTGATCGGAACGGTAAACAGCGTCACCGCGGCACTCACCTCGAGCCTGATGGTGGCGCTGGCCATCGCGGAGGAGATGCGCGAGGAACACCAGAAACGGGTGAAGGCGCAGGCCGAGCTGAGGAGCACCTACGAGGCAATCCCGATCGGACTGTTCACGTTGGACCGTGACGGCTCGTTCGCGCGCGTCAACCCCGCGCTGACGCGGATGCTCAACGTGGATCCTTCGCGTAACCGCCGCGACCTCTGGGGCGAGCATTTCGAGCCGGGCGCCTGGAGCAGGTTGCAGGAGGTCGCGCGGGAAGGGGCGGCGCAGGAGATGGAGGTCCGCAGCCTCGATGGGGACGGCCGGGATTCCAGACGGTACCTTGTCAAGGCGACCCTGAGCGCGGACAAGGTAGAAGGGTCGCTGCAGGACATTACCGAAAAGCACGAGTCAATGGAGAGACTGCGCTTCCTGGCGGACCACGATTCGCTGACCGGCGTGCTTAACCGGCGGGGAATCGAGCACGTGCTCGAGGAGGCGGCGAAGCGCCTGCCCGATGGCAAGCCGCTGGCGCTCGCGTACCTGGATCTCGGCGGCTTCAAGCTCATCAACGACCTGTTCGGTCACGTCGCTGGCGACGAGGTGCTGAGGCAGGTGTGCCAGCGCGTCAAGCAGGCGCTCGCGCAGCGCCACGACATCGGCCGCATCGGCGGGGACGAGTTCGTCATCGTCTTTCAGGACGTGCCCGTGCAGGCGGCAGCCGACCTCTGTCGGGAGATCGTCACAAGCATCGAAACGCCCGCTTATCAGACCGCTGACAAGGAGCTCCAGGTGAAGGGCGCGATCGGGCTGATCGAGCTCGCCGCGGGCCTTGAAGTGAAGGACGCGATCTCGATGGCAGACCGCGCCTGCCGCGCGGCGCGCAAGGCGAACACCGACGGCCTCGTGATTTACGAGCGGCAGTCGCGCGAGTTCAGGGACTACGAGCGCGAGCTGCGCCTGGTCAAGCATCTCGGCGCGGGCGTCGCGCCCGACGGGCTGTTCCTCGTCATGCAGCCGATCATGTCGCTGCGCGCGCCGTACGAGTCGCACGATTTCGAGGTGCTGGTGCGGATGCGCGAGGCCGACAACAGCGTTACCGCCGCCGGAACGATCATCGCCGCGGCGGAGAACAACGGGCGTGCCGCGGTGATCGACCGCTGGGTGATGTCGCACACGCTGGAGTGGCTCGACCGGCACCGCGACGCACTGCGCAGGACGCGCTTCGTGTGCATGAACCTGAGCGGAGCGTCGCTCAACGACAAGAAATTCGTCCAGGACGCCTTCTCGATGCTGGCGCAGCACCCGCGGGCCGCGGAGCGGCTGTGCCTGGAGATCACGGAAAGCGTCGCGCTGCACGACCTGGAGAACACCAGGCGCTTCATCGAAACCGTGCGCGGCTTCGGGGCAAAGGTCGCGCTGGACGACTTCGGCGCGGGCTATACCTCGTTCTCCTACCTCATGGAGCTGCCCGCGGACGCGCTCAAGATCGACGGCAGCTTCGTAACGCGCGTGACCACTCATCCGGCGAACCTGGCGGTCGTCGTGGCGATCGTCCAACTGGCGCGCAACCTCGGCATGACGAGCATCGCGGAATGGGCCGAGGACTGCGCCACCGTCGAGGCCCTGGCCGACGTGGGCATCGACTATGTCCAGGGCTACGCCGTGGCGCGGCCGCAGGACCCGGAGAAGATACTGAGCATGAATTCCGCCGCGGATTTCATCGAGGATCCGGCGGTCGCGAGGTTCGTGCGCGACTCGCTCGCGGCCGGTCGCACGCTGGGGCTGTGGGACCAGTTCGACGACGCGACGCAGCTGCGCCCGCACTAGCAGGCCGTGCCTTATTTGTCTGAACGTGCCGATTCGGTGCACGATTCGCCACCCCATGACCTGGTCCATCGTCGCCCGCGATCCTGAGAGCGGCGCCTTCGGCGTCGCCGTCGCAACCCGATTCTTTGCCGTCGGCGCGCTGTGCATCCACGCCGCGGGCGGCGCCGGGGCGCTCGCCACGCAGGCGCTGATCAACCCGACCTACGGGCCGCGCGGATTGCGGCTGCTGCGCGAGGGCGTTCCCGCCCAAACGGTCGTCGACGTCCTTACCGGATCGGACGACGGCCGGGCCACCCGCCAGTTGCACGTGCAGGACGCGGCCGGCCGCATCGCGGTCTTCACTGGCGCGGATTGCGTTTCCTGGTGCGGACACGCCGTGCACCGCGGATTTTCGGTCGCGGGCAACATGCTGGCCGCACCGAAAGTAATTGCAGAAACTGCGCGCGAATACGAATCGAAGGCGAAGCTTGGGTTCGCGCGCCGGCTGATCAGCGCCCTGAAAGCCGGCGAAGCCGCCGGTGGCGACAAGCGCGGCAGGCAGTCCGCGGCTCTGGTCATCCACACCAGCGAGGAGTACCCGGCGCTCGACCTGCGCGTCGACGATCACGCCGACCCGCTGGCAGAACTCGCGCGCCTGGAGGAGGTCAGCCGCGAGCGCTTCGTGCACTTCGCCCGGTTTTTCGCCACGCAGGCCTCACCCGCGGGCGTGTACGACCGCGCGATGATCGAGGCCGGGATCGCGAGTGCCACTGCAAAGGACGCGCGTTGAGCGTGCTGCTGTCAGTCGAAGGCCTGCGCGTCAGTTTCGCCACGGACCAGGGCCGCGCGCTGGCCGTGGACGGCGTGTCCTTTTCTCTTTCCGCCGGCGAGACACTCGGCATCGTGGGCGAGTCCGGTTGCGGCAAGAGCGTGACCGCGCTGTCGATCATGGGGCTGATTCCGCGCCCGCCGGGGGAAACCTCGGGGCGCGTGCTGTTCGAGGGGCGCGATCTTCTCGGGCTCGACGCCGGGGCGCTTTCCGGCATCCGCGGCGATCGCCTCGCGATGGTGTTCCAGGAGCCGATGACGGCGTTGAATCCGGCGTTCACCGTCGGCGCGCAGCTCTGCGAGGTGCTTATCCGCCATCGCGGCGCAACCAGGGCGGAAGCTCGCGCCGCAGCGATTGCAATGCTGAAGCGCGTGCACATTCCGGCCGCCGAACGTCGCATCGACGACTATGCGCACCGTCTCTCAGGCGGCATGCGCCAGCGCGTCATGATCGCGATGGCGCTGCTGTGCGCCCCCGCGCTGCTGATCGCCGACGAGCCCACCACCGCGCTCGACGTGACGATCCAGGCGCAGGTCCTCGCGCTGATGCGCGAACTGCGCGAACAGACCGGAACGGCGATCATGCTCATCACGCACGACCTCGGCATTGTCGCCGAAATGGCTGACCGTGTTCTCGTCATGTACGCGGGCGAGGTGGTGGAGGAGGCGAGCGTCGCGGCGCTGTTCGCAATGCCGCAGCATCCGTACACGGTGGGGCTGCTCGGCGCGATTCCCGCACTCGGCGCCAGGAAACCGCGCCTCACGGCGATCGATGGACTCGTTCCGAGCGCCACCGAAATACCCTCGGGCTGCCGATTCGCCGCGCGCTGCCCGTTCGCCGACGACCGATGCCGCAGCGAAGCGCCGCCGCTGAAAATAGTCCATGAAGCCCACGCTTCGCGCTGCTGGAAGGCGCCGCTCGAGCAGCTGGCGGAGCAGCTCGCGGCATGAGTGTGGCGCTCGAGGCGGTCGATCTGGTCAAGCATTTCCCGACCGGCTCGGGCTTCTTCGAACGTTCGGCCGGCGTGGTCAAGGCGGTGGACGGCGTGTCGTTCGCGGTCGGGGCGGGTGAGTCTTTTGCCATCGTTGGCGAGTCCGGTTGCGGAAAATCGACCGTGGCGCGTCTGGTGCTGCGCCTGATCGAGCCGACCTCGGGGGCCGTGCGCCTGGAGGGGCGCGACCTGACCGAGCTCGCGCCAGCCGAATTGCGCGCGGCCCGCCGCCGGCTGCAGATCGTCTTTCAGGATCCGTACGGCTCGCTCAATCCGCGCATGACGGTCAGCCAGATGCTGACTGAGCCGCTCGCGCTGCACGACGTGGTGCCGCCCGCGCAGCGGCGCAAGCGGCTTGGCGAGCTTCTCGCGCTGGTCGGCTTGCGGCCGGAGTCGGCGCGGCGCTATCCGCACGAGTTCTCGGGCGGCCAGCGCCAGCGACTGGCCATCGCCCGCGCGCTCGCGGCCGAACCGCGCGTGATAGTCTGCGACGAGCCGGTGTCGGCGCTCGATGTCTCGATCCAGGCGCAGATCCTGAACCTGCTTGCCGATCTGCAGCAGCGCTTCGGGCTCTCCTACGTCATCATCTCGCACGATCTGGCCGTGGTGCGGCATATCGCCACCAGCCTCGGCGTGATGTATCTCGGGCGGTTCGTCGAATCCGGACCGAGCGAGTCGGTGTTCGGGCGGCCACGGCATCCGTATACGCAGGCGCTGCTCTCTGCAGTGCCGGTGGCGACTCCCGGTCGGACGTCGCGCCGCATCGTTCTGCAGGGCGATGTGCCGAGCCCGCTTGCGCCGCCACCGGGGTGCCACTTTCACCCGCGCTGCGCACATGCGCTCGCGCGCTGCCGTGAGGAAGTCCCGATTGCCGAGCCGAAGCCCGGCGGCGGGACGGTCGCCTGCCACCGCTGGCGCGACCTCGAAACATGGACCACCGACGAACTCGCCGGGCAAGTGAGCAGCGCGGCGCTGGCCCGGCTGCAGGCGGCGTTCACGCCGCTGGATCGGCCGGCCGCATCCGTGGCATCATGATTTTTCAACCCGGAGGAATGACGATGAAAGCAATTGCTGCCTGCGCGGTACTGGGCCTTGCCGCCCTGCTCGGCGCGACCGGCGCGACCGCGCAGACCTCGGTGCTGCGTATCGGCCTGGCCGAGGATCCGGACATTCTCGACCCGACGCTCGCGCGCACCTACGTGGGCCGCATCGTGTTCGCGTCGCTTTGCGACAAGCTGTTCGACATCGATGACAAGCTGGCAATCGTGCCGCAGCTGGCGCTCAGCCACGAGACCTCCGCCGACGCGAGGACGGTGACGATCAAGCTGCGCAGCGGCGTGAAGTTTCACGATGGCGAGCCGTTCGACGCGGAAGCCGCGAAATTCAGCCTCGAGCGCCATCTCGGCATGCAGGGTTCGTTCCGCCGCGCGGAAATCTCGCAGATCGACAAGGTGGAGGTGGTGGACGGTTCGACGATCCGCATTCAGCTGAAGGCGCCGTTCGCCCCGCTGATCGCCCAGTTGACCGATCGGGCGGGGATGATGGTGTCGCCGAAGGCGGCCAAAGCCGCCGGCGACAAGTTTGGCCTCAAGCCGGTCTGCGCCGGGCCGTATAAATTCGTCGAGCGCGTGGCCCAGGACCGCATCGTCGTCGAGCGCTTCGCCGACTACTGGGACAAGGGCCGCGTGCACATCGATCGCATCGTCTATCAGCCGATCCAGGATTCCACCGTTCGGCTGGCAAACCTCAAGTCGGGCGGGCTCGATCTGATCGAGCGCTTGCTTGCCACCGACATCGGCGAGGTGAAGAAGGACGCGAAGCTGAAGCTCGCCACCGGAACCGAACTCGGCTACCAGGGCCTCACGATCAACCTGGCGAGCGGCGAGAAGGGCAACAATCCGCTGGCGAAGAATCCGAAGGTGCGCCAAGCCTTCGATCTTACGTTTGACCGCGATGCGATCAACCAAGTGGTGTTCAACGGCGTGAACCATCCCAACAACCAGTGGGTGAGTCCGTCCAACCCGTATTACATGGCGAAGTTTCCGACGCCCAAGCGCGACGTTGCCAGGGCGCGCGCGCTGCTCAAGGAAGCGGGCGTAGCGACGCCGATCGCGCTCGACTTCATGGTGCCGAACAGTCCGGAAAGCCGCGCCGTCGCCGAGGTGATGCAATCGATGGCGGCCGAAGTCGGTTTCGATCTGAAGATTCGCGTCACCGAATTCGCGACCTCGCTGAACGAAGCCGAGAAAGGCAATTTTCACATCTACTTCCTCGCGTGGAGCGGCCGCACCGACCCGGACGGCAACATCTTCTCCTTCGCAAGCTGCGGCGCCCCCAACAATTACGCCAAGTACTGCGACCCCAAGGTCGATGAGTTGCTGACCCGGGCGCGCACGGCCACCACACAGGCCGCGCGCAAGGCCGCGTACGAGGGAGCTGCGGCGAAGATCCTTCCCGAGGGCGGCATCCTTTATCTCTATCACCGCACGCTGCTGTTCGCCCACACCAACCGGCTGGACGGATACCGCGTGATGCCCGACGGCCTGATCCGCGTGACCGACCTGCGGCTGAAGTAGGCGAGCGCCGAAGCGCGCGCGAGGCGCACCGATGCTGCGCTTTCTGCGGGGCCGCCTCGCGCAACTCGTCCCGACGCTGTTCTTCGTGTCGGTGATCATTTTCCTTCTGCAGCAGCTTCTGCCCGGGGACCCCGCGCTGGTCATGGCGGGGGAGGAACGCGACCCGCTGGTGATCGAGCAGATCCGCAAGCAATACCGCCTCGATCGGCCCTTGCCGGTCCAGTATCTGTATTGGGTAAAGGGCGTGTTGACCGGCGATCTGGGCGAATCGATGCGCATCAAGCAGCCGGTCGCCGATCTGATCCTGGAGAAGCTTCCGGTCACCCTGCAACTCGCCTCGATGGCGTTCGTGTTCGCGCTTGTCATCGGCATTCCGGCGGGCATCGTCTCGGCGGTGAAGAAGGACACCGCCTGGGACTGGGGCGCGAACCTGTTCGCGCTGTGGGGCCTGTCGACGCCCAATTTCTGGCTCGGCATCCTGCTGATCTTCCTGTTTTCGGTGACCCTCGGCTGGCTGCCGGCTTCGGGCTTCGTCAGCCCGGCGGAGGACCTCGGCCGGTCGATCGCCACCACGGTGATGCCGGCATTCGTGCTCGGCAATGCGATCGCGGCGGTACTGATGCGCCATATGCGCGCGGCCATGCTGCAGGCGATGAACGCGGATTACGTGCGCACCGCGCGCGCCAAGGGCATGCGCGAGCGCGTGGTCATCCTGAGGCATGCATTGCGCAATGCGCTCACGCCCGTGATCACGCTCGGCGCGCTGGAGTTCGGCACGCTGCTCTCGGGCGCGGTGCTCACCGAGCAGGTGTTCTCAATCCCGGGCTTCGGCAAGCTGATCGTCGATGCGGTCTTCAACCGCGACTACGCGGTGGTGCAAGGGGTAGTGCTGGTCACGGCGACGACTTACATGCTCCTCAATCTGATTGCGGACGTCGCCTACGTGCTGGTCAACCCGCGCCTGAGGGGATGAACGCAGAAGCCGACAGTCCGGGCAGGCGCGCGCTGAGCCGCCTGTTGCGGCGGAAAACCGCGGTGTTCGGGCTGGCGGTGGTCGCCGGCGTGATCGTGCTTGCGCTGGGCGCTGCATGGATCGCGCCCTTCGATCCGCTGCAGACGAGTTTCTCGCTGGTGCGCAGGCCGCCCGGCGCTGCGCACTGGTTCGGCACCGACGAGGTCGGGCGCGACCTGCTGTCGCGCGTGATCTGGGGCACCCGCGCATCGTTGTCCGCGGGCGTAATCGCGGTATCCATCGCGCTCGGCGTCGGCGTGCCGCTCGGCATGCTCGCGGGCTACGTCGGCGGCCCGCTCGATGCGCTGATCAGCCGCATTACCGATGCGATGCTGGCCTGCCCGTTCCTCATCCTCGCCATCGCGCTGGCGGCATTTCTGGGGCCGAGCCTCGGCAATGCGATGATCGCCATCGGCATCACGGCGACGCCGATCTTCGTACGTCTCGCGCGCGGCCAGGTGCTGGTGGTCAGATCGGAAGATTACGTCGAGGCCGCGCGCGCGGTCGGCAATCCGCCGCATCGGATACTGGTGCGCCACATCCTGCCGAACATCCTGCCGCCCGTGATCGTGCAGGCCACGCTGGCGGTGGCCACCGCGATCATCGCCGAGGCGAGCCTGTCGTTTCTCGGCCTCGGCCAGCAGCCGCCCGCGCCGAGCTGGGGGTCGATGCTGAACACGGCACAGCGTTTTCTCACCCAGGCGCCGTGGCTGGCGGTTTTTCCGGGCGCGGCGATTTTCGTCACGGTGCTCGCGTTCAATCTGCTCGGCGACGGGCTGCGCGATGCGCTCGACCCGAAAAGCCAGTGAATGCGATCGCCCGTCTCAGGCCGCCGCCAGCATGCGCCGCAGGTCGGCGACGCACTGGCGCACGGATTTGCCGGTGGTGTCGAGCGTCGCATCTGCCTTCGCGTACAGCGGGGCGCGCTCCTGCAGGATGCGGCGCAGTTCGTCCATCGCGGCGGCCCGGCCCTGCATCGGGCGCAGGTCGCCCTGCGCCATCACGCGCCGCATGTGCTCCTCGGGAGACGCCTTGAGCCAGACGGTGAAGCACGAAGCGAGCAGCTCGCGGTAGGTTTCGGGTTCGCTCACCAGGCTCCCGCCGGTGGCGATCACCGCGCGCGCGTTCTGCTTCAGCACGCGCGCCAGGGCCCGCCGCTCGAAGCGCCGGTAGCCGTCTTGCCCGTAGATCGAAAAGATCTCGGCCAGGCTGGTGCCGGCTTCCTTTTCCACCTGGTGGTCCAGTTCGATGAAGGTCGCATTCACGCCTTCGGCGAGCCGCGCGCCGATGGAGGACTTGCCCGCGCCGCGCAGGCCCACCAGCGCCACGCGACGGCGCTCACGAGCCGCCGTGACCGCGGCCGACTCGCGCACCAGGTCTTCGACGCCGGTGCCCAGCGCATGCGCGACCAGCCGCAGCAGCAGCACCGAAATATTGCCCTGCCCGGATTCGAGCTGCGCGAGGTAACGCTCCGAGACGCCGGAGGCGGACGCGAGGCCCTTGCGCGTGAGTGTGCGCTCAGCGCGCAGCGCGCGCACGCGTTCGCCGATACTGCGCAGGTAAGCTGTTTCGCTCTGTTCGGGCACGGTGCATTATAATGCTTGACGGGAATTCTAAGGTGCAATATATTGAGTGTCAACGAAAAGGGGGGGTTCCGCGCTTGCCGCTCAAGCTCACCATCCTCGTCGGCACCATGACCGGCACCGCGCAGTTGGTCGCGCAGGAGTTGCAGCTCACCTGGGAAGACGACGACACGCAGGTCGAGGTGCTGCCGATGGATGGCCTCGATGCGGGCGTGTTCGCCCGCGAGGGCGTGTTCCTCGTATGCACCTCCACCTACGGACAGGGCGATGTGCCCGACAACGCAAAGCATCTCTACGGTGCGCTGTGCCGCGACAGGCCCGATCTCGCCCACGTGCGCTACGGGCTGTTCGGGCTGGGCGATCGCACCTACGCGGAGACCTTCAACTTCGGCGGCAAGCGTTTCGACGACGTGTTGACCGAACTCGGAGCGAAGCGGATCGGCGAGCGGGTCAGGCACGACGCATCGTCCGGGGTGATGCCCGAGGACAAGGCGCTCGAGTGGGGGCCGGAGTGGCTGGCGCTCGCGCGGGCTAAGGCCGAACAGACTGCGTAGCGAGACCGGGAGAATACTATGAGTGTTTCCACGTCTATCTCCACCGCGGACCATTCCGCCAGCCCGCCGAGCATCGAGATTCCGCGCCTGTACAACGCCGCGGTGGACCTGGTCGAGCGCAACCTCGCAAGCCGGGGCAGCAAGCTTGCCTATGTCGACGATGCGGGCCAGTACAGCTTCGCGGAACTGTCCGAGCGCGTAAACCGCTTTGGCAGCGGGCTGCTGTCGCTCGGCCTGGCGATGGAGGACCGCGTGCTGATCGCGATGCACGACGGCATCGACTGGCCGGTCGCATTTCTGGGCGCGATCAAGGCGGGCATCGTGCCGATCGCGGTCAACACGCTGCTCACGACGAAGGATTACGAGTACATGCTGGGCGACAGCCGCGCGCAGGCGCTGCTGGTATCGCAAGCCCTGCTGCCGCAGTTCGCGCCGCTCATCGGGAAGCTGCCTTTCCTCAGGCACATCATCGTCTCGGGCAGTGACGCCCAGGGACATGTCGCATTCAAAGATGTGCTGGCGAAGGGACGCAAGGAGCTCGCGCCGGCGCCGACCACGCGCGACGACGCGTGCTTCTGGCTGTACTCCTCCGGATCGACCGGGATGCCGAAGGGCACGGTGCACGTGCATTCGAGCCTGATCGTCACAGCGGAGCTGTATGCGGTTGGGGTACTGCGCCTGGCGGAAAGCGACGTGGTGTTTTCCGCGGCGAAACTGTTCTTCGCCTACGGACTGGGCAATGCGCTTTCGTTTCCGCTGGCCGTGGGTGCGACGACGATCCTGATGGCGGAGCGACCGACCCCGGCCGCGGTGTTCAAGCGGCTCACCGAGGGGAAGCCGACGGTCTTCTACGGCGTGCCGACGCTATACGCGGCGATGCTTGCGGATGCCGCTTTTCCGAAAAGCGGGGCGCTGTCGATTCGCATGTGCATATCGGCCGGGGAAGCGCTGCCGCCGCAGATCGCCAGGGGTTTCAAGGAGAAGACCGGCGTCGAGATCCTCGACGGCATCGGCTCGACCGAAATGCTGCACATCTTTCTCGCCAACCGCCCGGGCGATCTGCGCTATGGCACGACCGGCAAGGCGGTGCCGGGCTATGAGTTGCGCATCGTGGACGATCAGGGCGAAGCCGTGAAGCGGGGCGAGTTGGGCGAGTTGCAGATCGGCGGCCCGACCAGCGCTGCGTATTACTGGAACAACCGCGAAAAGAGCCGCACCACATTCGCCGGCCAGTGGACCAGGAGCGGCGACAAGTATTCGCAGGACGCCGATGGCTACTACGTCTACGGCGGGCGCTCCGACGACATGCTCAAGGTGGGCGGCATCTACGTGTCCCCCGCCGAGGTCGAGGCCGCGCTCGTCTCGCACGACGCGGTGCTCGAAGCGGCCGTGGTCGGCGCCGAGGACGAAAACCGGCTGGTGAAGCCGAAGGCCTACGTGGTGCTGAAGCAGGGGCAGACCGCGAGCGATCAGCTCAAGGCGAAACTGCAGCAGCACGTCAAGGACAAGCTCGCACCCTACAAGTATCCGCGCTGGATCGAATTCCTGGGCGAACTGCCGAAAACCGCGACCGGGAAGATCCAGCGCTTCAAGCTGCGCGGCTGACCGGGTCGTCCCCGCGAATGCGGGGACCCAGGTTTCCAGTTGATCAGCCCTTCAGGCAACTGCTCATGAACTTCTTGCGCTCGTCGCCTTTCATGCCCTTGTCGCCGGCCTGCTTGTTGCAATCGGTCATCTTGTTCTGCTGACCTTGCTGCTTGGCCGACGGGCCCGGCTCCTGGCCTTTCAGGCACGAGCTCATGAACTTCTTGCGCTCGTCGCCTTTCATGCCCTTGTCGCCGGCCTTGGCGTTGCAATCCTTCATGCGTTCCTGCTGCGCCTTCTGCTTTTCGCTCGGTTCCTTCTTGGCCGACTTGTCCTGCGCCATCGCCAGCGGCGAGGTCGCCAGGATGAAGCACACTGCAGCGATCAGTTTTCTCATAGAGCCTCCCAAGGTTTTGAATAATAATGATGATCGATGTTGCAAGGACATTCCTTCAAACGCCGTCCACGTCCTCGCTGACCGGATAACGCATGGGCAGCGGATTGCGCTGACACGACTCGAAAAGGAACGCGATGGTCAGGATATACGCACTGAGCTGCGGCGCAATGGAGTTCGATCGGCGTGCGTTCTTTCCCGATGATCCGGCTGGCGCCCGGCTGGGGATACCGGTGCCCGCGTTCCTGCTCGTCCACCCGAAGGGCCGCGTCCTGTTCGACACCGGAATTCACTGCGACACTTTGCGCGATCCGGTCGCCCGGCTGGGCGAGCGCACCGGTCGCTTCTTCCAGATGTATTGCGGCGCAACAGAAGGGGTGGTCAACCAGCTCGGTCTGCTCGGCATCCGAGCGGATGCCGTCACACACGTCGTCAACTCGCATTTGCATTTCGATCACTGCGGATGCAATGCATCGTTCCCGCAGACGACGATACTCGTGCAGCGGGAAGAGATGCTGGCAGCGGGCGCTGCAGCGAGCCAGTACAGCGGCCGCGACTGGGATCAGCCCTTGAACTACGAGCTGGTCGACGGCGAGCGCGACCTGTTCGGGGACGGAACCCTGCTGCTGATTCCAACGCCGGGGCATACGCAGGGGCACCAGTCCCTGTGCGTGAATGCCGGCCGCGGGCGCCGTCTGGAACGCCGCCGAGATGAGGCACTCGCTGGCCATGCTGCGCGGCCTGCGCGAGCGCAAGGCAATGACACTGATCTACGGTCACGACGGCGCTCAGTGGGCGTCATTGCCCGTTGCTCCCGATCCGCTCGCGTGACTATACTGCGGCGACCTGGGGACGAAGTTAACCGGTGACCCGCGTGATCCGCTCGACCATGCAGCGCATGCCGCTGTCGATCAACCAACTGCTCGAACGAGGCGGACGGCTGTTTCCGCAGTCGGAGATCGTCAGCCGCCTGCCCGACAAGTCGCTGGTGCGGCATACCTTCGCCGATTTCTACCGCCGCTCGCGCCAGCTCGCGTCCGCGTTGCTCGCCGCCGGCCTCGAAAAGGGCGACCGCGTCGCCACGCTTTGCTGGAACCACTACGCGCACCTGGAGTGTTATTTCGGCATCCCTGCCGCGGGCGGAGTGATGCACACGCTGAATTTGCGTCTGGCGCCCGACGAGATCGCGTGGATCGCCAACCACGCCAACGACCGATTCCTGATCGTCGACGACATCCTGCTGCCGCTCTACGAGCAGTTCCGCGCCAAGGCGGCGTTCGAGAAAATCATCGTCGTTCCGTTCGGCGGCGCAAAGGTGAATGCGCCGTTTGTGGATTACGAGGCGTTCATCGCCGGCGCGCCCGCGGGTTTTGACTACGTTCCCCACGAAGAGGACGACCCGGTTTCGATGTGCTACACCTCCGGCACCACCGGCCGGCCCAAGGGCGTCGTGTATTCGCACCGCTCGACGGTGATCCATACGCTGATGGCGAACCAGCCCGATCACTGGGGCCTGTCGGCGAAGGACCGCGTGCTGCCGGTGACGCCGATGTTCCACGCCAACTGCTGGGGCATTCCCTACGGCTGCGTGATGCTCGGCATCAAGCTGGTCTTTCCCGGCCCGCATCTGCACCCTGAAGACCTGATGACGCTGATGGCCGCCGAGCAACCCAGTTACGTGCTGGGCGTGCCGACCATCTGGCTGGCGATGGCGCAATTGCTCGAATCGAATCCGCAAAAGTACAAGCTTCCGAAGGGGGTGCGCATGCTGGTCGGCGGCGCGGCGATGCCCGAGTCGCTGATTCGCACCTACCTCAGGCATGGTGCGACTGTCACGCAGGGCTGGGGCATGACCGAGACCAGCCCGGTCGGCAGCATCGCCTACCTCAAGCCCGAGTTGCAGGGCGTGAGCGAGGACGAGCGCATCTCGCGCTATGCAACCGCAGGCGTACCGGTGCCGATCATGGACCTGCGCATCGTGGACGACGCAGGACATGAGCAGCCCTGGGACAACAAGGCGGTGGGCGAGATCCAGGTGCGCGGGCCGTTCATCACCGGCAGTTATCATAATGTGCCTGCGGACCCTGAGAAATTCACCGCCGACGGCTGGCTGCGCACCGGCGACGTCGCGGCGATCGACTCGCACGGCTACATCCGCATCGCCGACCGCACCAAGGACCTGATCAAGTCGGGCGGCGAGTGGATCAGCTCTGTGGACATGGAAAACCTGCTGATGGCGCATGGCTCGGTGCAGGAAGCGGCGGTGATTGCGATCCCGGATCCGAAATGGAGCGAGCGGCCGCTCGCCTGCGTGGTGTTCAGGCCCGGCAAGACCGCCACCACGGACGAACTGCGCGCGCACCTCGCGTCGAAGTTCGCCAAGTGGCAGCTGCCGGATCGCTTCGAGGTCCTCGACGCAATCCCGCGCACCTCGACCGGCAAGTTCTGGAAAGTGAAGCTGCGCGAGCGGTTCTGCTGACATGGCCGAATCGCACAACTGGGCATTCCCCGCGAAGCTGCAACCGGATTCCGGGGAAGTCGGCTTCGATCTTGAGCGGGCGCTCGACGCCGTGGTTTCGGTGCGCACCGAAGTGCCCGAGGACGCGTTCACGGCTTCGATCCTCGGCACCGAGCGGCTCGGCAACGGCGTGGTGATCCGCGACGACGGGCTGGTGCTCACCATCGGCTACCTGATCACCGAGGCGAGCGCGGTCTGGCTGACGACGAATGGTGGCAATGCGGTGGGCGGCTATCCTCTCGCCTACGATCAGGCGACCGGTTTCGGCCTGGTGCAGCCGCTCGGCCGCCTGGGCGTTGCCGCGTTGCGGCGCGGATCGGCGGCTTCCTGCGAGGTCGGCGATGACGTGATCATGGCAGGCCACGGCGGCCGGAAGCATGCGCTCAAGACGCAGGTCTTCGCGAAGCGTGAGTTCGCGGGCTACTGGGAGTACGTGCTCGACGAGGCGCTCTTCACCGCGCCGGCGCATCCGCAATGGGGCGGGGCAGCGCTGATCGGGGACGACGGCCGGCTGCTCGGCATCGGCTCGCTGCTGGTGCAGGAACAGGTCGAAGGAAAATCTCTGCAGGGCAACATGATCGTGCCCATCGACATCCTCGAGCCGATCCTGGAGGACCTGTTGACCCGCGGGCGCGCGAACTGCCCGCCGCGCCCGTGGCTGGGCATGTACACGGCCGAAGTCGGCGAGAAAATCGCGGTGGCCGGCCTGGCCGAAGGCGGGCCGGCGGAGCGCGCGGACGTGCAATCCGGCGACGTGGTGCTCGAGGTGGCGGGAGACCGCGTGCAGGGACTCGCGGATTTCTACCGGAAGGTCTGGTCGATCGGACCAGCGGGCAGCGAGGTGCCGCTCACGTTGTCGCGCGAGGGCGCGGTATCGCGCGTGCAGGTGCATTCGGCCGACCGCCAGGATTTTCTGAGGAAGCCGCAACTGCACTGATCGAAGCATGAGTCGCACATGCCTTGCGGCGTTGCTGCTGTTCCAGGCCCTCACGCTGCCGTTTGCGCTGGCGGAAAATGGCGAGCGCTACGCCCGCGTTCGGGCCAGCCCCGACGGCATAGGCAAGGTCTACCTCGGCCGCGAGATCGCGCAAGTGATGAGCTATCACGGTGCGCCGTGGCTCGAGCGCCCCGAGCGCATGGAGGAGGAACGGCCGGATCTGGTGCTTGCCGCGCTGGAACTCAAACCCGGCATGACGGTGGCGGACATCGGAGCGGGCAGCGGGTACTACTCCTGGCGCATGGCCGAGCGCGTGGGCGCTCCAGGCACCATATACGCGGTGGATATCCAACCCGAAATGGTCAGGCTGCTGGAGGTACAGATGTCGCAGCGGCGCGCATCCAACGTGAAGGCCGTGCTTGGCACCACCACCGATCCGCGCTTGGCGCACGCAACGCTCGATCTCGCGCTGCTGGTGGACGTCTACCACGAGTTCGAATATCCGTACGAGATGCTCGCTGCGATTGCGCGTGCGCTCAAGCCCGGCGGCCGGCTGGTGTTCGTTGAGTACAGGGCGGGCGATCCGAAAGTGCCGATCAAACCCTTGCACACCATGACCGAAGCCCAAGTGAGGAACGAGGTTGCGGTTCATCCGCTCGAATGGGTAAAGACCGTGAGCAATCTGCCGTGGCAGCACGTCATCGTTTTCCGCAGGAAATGATGCTACTTTGGCAGGCCTGAACGGAATGGAATAAAGGGGGCAAACATGGCAACGAGACAGCGGCCACAGCGGGTGCCCGTAACGGCATTCCGCAAGTCAACTGCGGAGCGCGCCGCCATCGCGACGGGCCGTAAGGAGGCGGCTGCTACGGTCGCATTGCGCACCAGGGTCCGCAAGCAACGCGAGAGCGCTGTCCAGGCCCGCTACCGGTCCTTGCACAAGGCCGCGCGCAACAAGGGAAAGAAATCCGCGGCCTTCGTTCCCTCGGCCATTCCTGCCGACGTGGGGATACTTGTGGCCGAGGGGGATTCCTGGTTCGACTATCCCTTCTACGACGTGCTCAAGATGCTGGACGATGCGTTCGGGTACCGGGTCGAATCGGTCTCCCATCGCGGCGACACTGTCGAGAGCATGGCCTACGGTGGCGGGCAGCTCGATGATTTTGTCCGCTGTCTGGAGCGGGTCAAGCGGGACGGCAAGGTACCGACCGCAGTATTGCTTTCGGGCGGCGGCAATGACTTTGCAGGACCCGAGTTCGGGATGCTGCTCGAGCATAAGCGCTCGTCGTTTCCCGGACTGAATGCAACCGTGCTCGACGGAGTGATCGACCAGAGGATTCGCACGGCTTATGTGAAGATCCTGAGCCGGATCACCGGAGCGTGCGAACAGTTATGGCCGAACGAGCCGACAATCCCGATTGTGGTGCACGGCTATGACTATCCAGTTCCTGACGGGCGCGGATATCTCGGTGGAGGGTGGCCGCTGCCCGGCCCGTGGCTGGAGCCTGGATTTCGCGAGAAGGACTACGCTGATCTGCCGGAACGGGTCGTCATTGCAGCGACGATGATCGATCGCTTCAACGGCATGCTCCAGTCGGTTGTTGCGATGGCTTCCTTCAGGCACGTCACCTATATCAACCTGCGCGGCACGCTTTCCACGAAGGCGAAGGACTACCGGCTGTGGTGGGGCAACGAGCTGCACCCGACGCGGGACGGTTTTGCCGCCGTTACGAGGAGGTTCGTCGAAAAGCTGCAGAATTCGATAAAGTGAGCGGCGCGCTGCGGCAACCCTGTATTGCGCCATTGGAGAAAATATGAGGAGAGAGAGGTGATGCGGAAGCTGTTTGCGGCCGCCGCGAGCGCCGCGGTGCTGGCACTCGCGGCGGGTTGTGCGCACGATCACCACGCGGAGCACCATGCAGAGCGGCCGACGGGCGGCGGGTTTGCGCCGGAACGCATTGCGCGCATGGAGAGCGTGGTGCAGGCCGATATCGCGCGCGGCCGCATTCCTGGTGCGGTGCTGGTGGTGTATCGCAACGGCGAGGTCGTCCTCAACAAGGCCTACGGGACACAGGACCCGGCAAGCGGCACGCCGATGCGCACCGACTCAATTTTCCGCATCTACTCGATGACCAAACCGATCGTGTCGGTGGCGGCGATGATGCTGGTCGAAGAGGGGCGGTTGTTTCTTTCCGATCCGGTCTCCAAGCACATCCCGGAGCTGAAAGGCCTGAAGGTCGGCGTCGAAGGCAAGGACGCGGCGGGAAAACCGGTGCTCGAGATCGTTGCCGCACAGCGCGAGATGACCGTCCAGGACTTGATGCGCCATACTTCGGGCCTCACCTACGGCGTGTTCGGCAAGTCGATGGTGAAGGATCTCTACACAAAGAACGACGTGGATGGCCGCAATCACACCAATGCCGAATTCGTGAAAAAGCTCGCCACCGTCCCGCTGATATTCCAGCCGGGCACGACGTGGGAGTACAGCCGCTCGACCGACGTGCTTGGCCATGTGATCGAGCGCGTAAGCGGGATGGAGCTGGACCGCTTCCTCGAGGAGCGCATCCTGAAACCCCTCGGGATGGTCGATACCGCATTTTTCGTCGAACCCGCCAAGCAGGCGCGACTTGCCGAGGCGTTTGCCAAGGACCCGGATTCTGGTGCGGCGCAAAGCCTGCTGCCGGTGCGCGATAAACCGAAGTATCTCTCCGCTGGCGGCGGCATGGTGTCCACCGCTGCAGACTACCTGCGCTTCGCGCAGATGCTGCTCAACGGCGGCCAACTCGACGGCGTGCGCATCCTGTCGCGCAAGACGGTCGAGTACATGGCGAGCGACCATCTCGGCGCGATCCGCGGGCCGGCTCCCGGCTACGGTTTCGGCCTGGGTTTCGCCGTGCGCATTGGCGCGGGTCTTGCATCGACTCCGGGCACAGTGGGCGACTACAACTGGGCCGGGCTCGGTGGCACCTATTTCTGGATCGACCCGCGCGAGCGCCTCGTCGCCGTCTGGATGATGCAGGCGCCGAACCAGCGCAACTATTATCGTGAGTTGTACCGCGACATGGTGTACGGGGCCATGACCCGGTAATTGCGCCACGGCAACATTGATTTTCGAGGAACCGCGCCTGCCGCAATCGGGAGGCGTAGGTGGTTGAGTGGAATTGTCATGATCGGTGGAGCCGGCTACGCGCATTCGGCTGTATTTCCGTTGGCATCGACACACGCGACTTTCCGAGGGCAAACGCATAAAGTCTTGTCCGAGAGCCGGATGCGGGAGATCTGCATGTCCGGTTGCGCCCGGACGCAGCGGAGCCTAGAATTCGAACTATGGTTCAAATTTTGAATCTTGGTTCGAATAAGCTTGCCTCCGAACGCGTGCGGCGCAAGTACGAGGCGCGGCAGCTCGAGATCCTGCACGCCGCCGCGCGCGTTTTCCGCCGCTGCGGCCTGGCCGCCGCCGGGATGCGCGAAATCGCCGAAGAGGCGGATCTATCCCCAGGCAACCTCTACCATTACTTCAGCGGCAAGGACGAGATCCTGCTGTTCTGCCAGGACCGCACGCTCGAACACATGCTCGCCGCGGCGAAGGCCGCGCAGCGTTCAGCGGTGCCGGTCGCCGAGCAGGTGCGCGCCGTGATGCGCGACCATGTGCACTGCATGCTCGACGAGCTGGAAGGGGCGACCGCGCACCTCGAGGTCGAAGCGCTGCCGGAGGAACTGCGCAAACCGGTGATCAAGAAGCGCGATGCCTACGAGGGCGCGGTGCGCGCGCTGGTGGCAAAAGGCATGAAGCGCGGCGAATTCGCTCCCGGCGATGCGTCGCTGGTCACGCGCGCGATGCTCGGCGCCGTCAACTGGACGGCGCGCTGGTACCGGCCCGACGGGGCGCAATCGGTCGCCGAGATCGCGCAGTCGCTCTCGGATTACCTAGTGCGCGGCCTCGGCGCCGCTGCGCCGTCAACGCGGGCCGCCGCGCCGTCAACCCGGTCCGCGCGCGTCGCGGCCGCATCCGGAGTCCGAAAATGAACGCTGTGGTGGAAGCGCGGCGCAATGTGCGCGTGACGCTACGCGTGAACGGTGAACAGACCGAAGTTCTGTTTGCGCCCTACAAGACCCTGCTCGAGGTGCTGCGCGAGGAGATGAACCTGACCGGCACCAAGCACGGCTGCGAGCTGGGCGAGTGCGGCGCCTGCGCGGTGCTGCTCGACGGCGTGCCCGTGCTTTCCTGCCTGGTGCTGGCAATCGAATGCGAGGGCCGCTCGATCGAGACCGTGGAAGGCCTCGCGCGCGGTTCCGAACTGCATCCGCTGCAGGCCGCGTTCGCCGACCTCGGCGGGACGCAGTGCGGCTACTGCACGCCGGGGATCCTGATGACGGCGAAGGCGCTGCTCGACAAGGAACCGGACCCGGGCCGCGAGCGGATCAGGGAGGCCATCTCCGGAAATCTGTGCCGCTGCACCGGCTACCTGCAGATCTACGAGTCGATCGAAGAGGGCGCTCGAAGAATGCGCGAGGAGGCGAAATGAGCACGCGGAAAAGATTCGACGTGGTCGGCAAGCCGCGCAGGCGGGTGGATGGCCGTTCCAAGGTCACCGGGCTGACGAAGTTTGCCGATGACGTCGTGCTGCCGCGCATGCTGCACGCAAAGATGCTGCGCTCGCCGCATCCGCACGCGCGCATTGATGCGATCGACGTGTCGCGCGCCGAGCAGCACCCCGGCGTTCACCTGGTGCTCACCGGCAGGGACTTCCCTGTCAGCTTCGGCATCATGCCGGTTTCGCAGGACGAGTTTCCGCTCGCCCCCGAGCGCGTGCGCTACGTCGGCGACCCGGTCGCCGCGGTGATCGCGAAGGACGAGCAGACCGCTTCCGAGGCCCTGGACCTGATCGAGGTGAAGTACACGCCGCTGCAGACCATCGCCACGCCCGAGGAGGCACTTGCGCATCCCGAGGCGCGCATCCACGAATACGGCGAGCATGGCAACATCCACCGCATCCAGGCCTACGAATTCGGCGACGTCGAGGAGGCGCTGGCGAAATCGGACCACGTATTCGAGGACCTGTTCTTCTTCCAGGGCAACACCCACCTGCCGATCGAACAGCACGCGTCGGTCGCCGCGGTGGACGGCGAGGGCAAGCTCACGCTCTGGTCGAGCACGCAGGTGCCGCACTACATCCATCGGGCGCTCGCGAGGGCGTTGCAGGTGAACGCCGCGCACATCCGCGTGATCGCCTGCCCGAACGGCGGCGGATTCGGCGGCAAGTGCGACCTGCACAACCACGAGATCGTGGTTTCGCGAGCCGCGATGCGGCTCGGGCGGCCGGTCAAGATCTGCCTGACGCGCGAAGAGGTGTTCTACATGCACCGCGGCCGTCACCCGGTGCTGATGAAGTTCCGCACCGGCGTGATGAACGACGGGAAGATCACCGGCATGCACCTGCAGACGCTGCTCGACGGCGGCGGCTACGGCTCCTACGGCGCGGCGAGCACCTTCTATACCGGCGTGCTGCAGCCGGTGAGCTACGAACTGCCGCGCTTCAAGTTCGATGCCTGCCGCACCTTCACCAACAAGCCGCCCTGCGGCCCGAAGCGCGGCCACGGCACGCCGCAGCCGCGCTTCGGCCAGGAAGTGCAGCTCGACAAGATCGCCGAGAAACTGCGCATCGATCCGGCCGAACTGCGGCTCAACATGGTCGCCAAGCCGAACTCGCTTACCGCGAACTGGCTCAGGATCGGCTCGATCGGCCTCGCGGAATGCATCCGGCGGGTGGTGGACATCTCCGGCTGGAAGGACAAGCACCGCAAGCTCCCGGAGGGGCGCGGCCTGGGTCTCGCCTGCGGCGCCTACATGAGCGGCGCGGGCCTGCCGATCTACTGGAACAAGATGCCGCATTCGGGCGTGCAATTGCTGCTCGATCGCAGCGGGCAGGTGACGGTGTTCTGCGGTGCGACCGAGATCGGGCAGGGGTCGGACGACGTGCTCGCGGCGATCGTCGCGGAGGTGCTCGGCATCGATGCTTTCGATGTGCGTTGCGTGACCGGCGACACCGGGCTCACGCCGATCGATCTCGGTTCGTATTCGAGCCGCGTCACAGTGATGATGGGCAACGCGGCGATCCAGGCGGCCGAGCGGCTGCGCGAGGTGCTGGCCGAGGCAGCCGCGGAACACCTCGAGGTTTCGCCCGAGCGCATCGTGCTCGCGCAAGGCCGCGCGTTCCTCGCAGAGGATCCCGGCCGGGGCATCAGTTTCCGCGAGACGGTGGAACTCGCCGAGGCGAAGCACGGCACGCTCGGATCGGTGGGCTCCTATTCGCCGCCCAGGGCGCCCGCGCGCTACAAGGGCGGCGGCGTCGGCCCGTCACCGGCCTATTCCTACACCGCGTGCGTGGTCGAAGTCGCAGTGGACGCTGCGACCGGCTGGATCACGGTGCCCAGGGTCTGGATCGCGCACGACATCGGCCGCGCGATCAATCCGGTCAGCGTGCGCGGGCAGGTCGAGGGTAGCGTGTACATGGGCCTGGGCGAGGCGCTGATGGAAGAACAGGTGTTCCGCCGCCTGCCGCCGAAGCTCTCCGGCGCGCTGGTGCACAAGATTCCTTCGCTGCTCGAATACAAGAGCCTCACGTCGCTCGACATGCCTGAGGTGGAGACGGTGCTGATCGAAGACCCGGATCCGAACTGCCCGTTCGGTGCGAAGGAAGTGGGGCAGGGGCCGCTGCTGCCGGTGATGCCCGCGGTTGCCAACGCGGTGTGGGACGCGGTCGGCGTGAGGATCGACGAGGTGCCGATCACGCCCGACAAGGTGTTGAGGGCGCTGGAGAGGAAAGCCAAGGGCGAGAACCCGCGCGTCGGGCCGGAGAGTTTCCCGGCGGTGCCGTATCCCGAGCCGATTTGTGTCGCGCCGCCCTGGGAAGGTGGCGACGGCAACGCGTCGAAGGAAAAGCGCAAAGCTCCGGCGCGCAAACTCGAAGGAATGGCTGCGTCATGATGCGCCTGCCGTGGTTCCGCCATCACGCGCCTGACACGCTTGCCGAGGCCGCGCGCATCCTGGCGGGCGAGGGTCCGAATGCAATGCTGATCGCGGGCGGCACGGACCTGCTGCCGAACATGAAGCGCCGTCATCAATCGCCTTCCGCGCTGATTTCGCTCGCGCGCGTTGAAGGATTGAAAAACATCTCCAACGGCAGCGGCGGGAATGGCGAAATGCGGCTCGGCGCCGGCCTGACGCTCTCTGATGTCGTCCACTGCGCGGCGGTCCGCGAAAAGTACGCTGGTCTCTACCAGGCGGCGGCGCAGGTGGCGACCACGCACTTGCGCAACATGGGCACGCTCGGCGGCAACCTGTGCCTCGACACGCGCTGCAACTACTACAACCAGAACTACGAATGGCGCAAGGCGATCGACTTCTGCATGAAGAAGGACGGCGACATCTGCTGGGTCGCGACCGCCAGCAAGCGCTGCGTCGCGGTGTCTTCGACCGATACCGCGCCTGCTCTGATCGCGCTCGGCGCGAAAGTGCGGCTGTTTTCGGCGACGGGTGAGCGCGAGGTCACGGTCGCTGACCTCTACAACAACGACGGCATGGACTACCTGACGCGCAGGCCCGATGAGATCCTCACGTCAGTCCTGCTGCCGGCGGCGTCCGGGTGGAACAGCAGCTACTGGAAACTGCGCCGGCGCGGCGCGTTCGATTTCCCGGTGCTTGGCGTTGCAGCGGCGGTGAAGACCGCGTCGGACGGGACGGTGGAGGAAGCGCGGATTGCGCTCGGGGCGGTTGCCTCGCGTCCGTTCCTGGTGGAGAAGGCCGGAGGGCTGCTGGTGGGCAAGGCGCTGACGGACGACGCGATTGCCGAAGCCGGTGCGCTCGTCGCCTCGCGCGCGAAGCCGATGGACAACGCCGACCTGGATATTTATTGGCGGAAGGGTGTCGTTTCTTCGTTCGTCGGCTACGCGTTGCGGGAGATCCGCGGCGACGACATGCGCGTGACGCGGCTGAGGATTGCGCGGCACGCGTTGTAATGATCTCTCGCCGCCGATTCCTGCTCGGATCTGGCGCAGCAGCGCTTGCGCCGCGCGCGTTCGCGCAAGAAGGGCTCAAGCAAATCACGGTCGTCGTCGGCTATCCGGCCGGCGGCGCGACGGACCTGCTCGCGCGCCTCCTTGCCGATGGGCTGCGGCGCTCCGTCGCGCCGGTCGTAATCGTCGAAAATCGCCCCGGCGCCGGAGGCCGTGTTGCCGCCGAGCAGGTGAAGAACGCCAGGAACGACGGCAGCGTGCTGTTGTTCACGCCGGCATTCCCGATGTTGATCTATCCGCATATCTATCCGAAGCTGCCGTACGACACGCTGCGCGATTTCGCCGCGGTGGGTATCGGGGCGCGCTCCACGTTGTGCCTCGCGGTCGGACCGGCGGTGCCCGCGAGCGTCAGAAACGTGGCCGACTTCATCGAATGGATCCGGGCCAATCCGAAGCAGGCGCTGTTTGGTGCGCCTTCCGGCGGGAGCCAGCACTTCGCGGGCCAGCTGTTCGGGCGCGCCGCCGGGATCAACCTCGGCCACGTTCCGTACAAGGGCGGTGCGCCGGCGATGCAGGATCTCCTCGGCGGCCACCTCCCCGCCAACGTGAGCCCGGTGGCGGAGGCCCTTCCCAGCCATCTCGCCGGAAAGATACGCATCCTCGCGACGACGGGCGCAAAGCGCTCGCGCGCGCTGCCCGATGTGCCGACGATGCAGGAGCTGGGCTACAAGGACGTGTTGTTCCAGGACTGGCTGGGCATGTTTGCGCCCGCAGGGACGCCTGCCGGCATGCTGGGCCGCATGAACGCGGCGATGGCCGAGACCATGAAGTCCGAACAGGGCCTCGCGGGGCTCGAGAAGTTCGGCATGGAGCTCGACAACGTTACAGCCGAAGCGTTTGCGGTAATCGTCAAGGCGGACTACGAGCGTTATCGCGGTATCGTTCGGGCCTCTGGATTCAAACCGGAGGACTAAAGTTGAAGCTTGCATTCTGGCCCGGCATCGCGGGACGGGAGATAGAGGCGCGTCTGCGCGAGATACCCCGCGTAGAGTTGACCATCGCCGAAAACGCGGGGCAATTGAGCGATGCTGCAGCGGACATCGAAGCCCTCGTCATCGGCGACCATTTCTTCGATGCAAACGTGGCCGAAGTACTGCGCGCCAGGGCGAAACGTTTGCGCTTCATCCAGTCGTTCACCGCCGGCTACGAGGGGTTGCAGATCCACGGTGTCCCACCGGGGGTGGTGATCGCGAATGCCGGCGACAGCTGGTCACCTGCAGTGGCGGAGCACGGCATGGCGTTGCTGCTCGCGCTGGTGAAGTGCCTGCCGCACGTCCTCGCCAACCAGCAGCTTCACAAGTGGGAACGCAGCCACGCCAAGCGCATGGGCACTCTGGAAGGAAGCACGCTGGCGGTCGTCGGCTTCGGCAGCATCGGACGCGAGTTCGCGCGCCGGGCGAAAGTCTTCGGCATGCACATCGTGGGGCTTTCGCGCTCGGCGAAACCGGATCGGCTCGCGGACGAGATGCGCCCGATCTCGGAGTTGAACGCCGTACTCGCGCGAGCCGACGTGGTGCTGATCGCAGTGCCCTATTCGAAGGCGACCGAACACATGATCGGCGCCGGGCAACTGGCCGCGTGCAAGCGGGGCGCGTTGCTCATCAATCTGGCGCGCGGCGGACTGGTCGATTCCACGGCGCTCGGGGCAGCGCTGAAGAGCGGTCAACTCGGCGGCGCGGGAACCGACGTGACCGATCCTGAGCCGCTGCCCGCCGGCGATCCGCTGTGGGACTGCCCCAACCTGATCATCACGCCGCATGTGGCGGGCGCCAGCGGCCCGATCGGTCGCAATCGCCTGGCCGGATTCGTAGCAGCGAATGTCGCGCGCTTCGTCGCCGGTGAACCGGTGACTCACGTGGTAACGCTCTGAGGACAGGCGGGTGAGAATCGCGAGGATCGATGACCTGCACGCGGATGCGGGCTGGAGGACGTTCAGCTTCCTCAAGCTCACGACCGACGAAGGTCTCGTCGGATGGTCGGAATTCAACGAGGCGCAGTGGAACCCGGGCCTGACCTCAGTCATCCGCAAGCTCGCGCAGTCGGCCATCGGGCAGGATCCGCGCGCGGTCGGCAGGCTCTCTGCGACCTTGACTGCGATGACCCGCATGGCGCCCGGCGGCATGGTCCAGCAGGCGATCGCGGCGATCGAGAATGCGTGCCTCGACGTCAAGGCGAAGGCGCTCGGAGTGCCGGTCTACGCGCTGTTTGGAGGCCCGTATCGCGAACGCCTGCAGCTCTACTGGTCGCACTGCGGCACGTTCCGCGCGCGCAATCACGAGTTTTTCGAAAAGGTGATCGGCACGCCGCCGTTACGCACGCTGGATGACGTCAAAGCGCTAGGCGCTGATGCTGTGCGCAGGGGATACCGGGCGATCAAGACCAACCCGCTGGTGTTCGATGGCGAACGCCCGCGCATGGTCAACCCCGGCTTCGGCGTGGTCGGGCTCGACCTCGCCCACAACTACGACGCCGGCCTTGTGAGTGCGATCACCGACCAGCTGGCGGCGTTTCGCGACGGCCTCGGCTACGCAGCCGGTTTGATGATGGACCTCAATTTCAGCCTCAAGCCGGAGGGCCTGGTGCGGATCGCGCATGCCGCCCAGCCGTACCGGATGACGTGGCTGGAGATGGATGTCCACGAGCCGCGGGCGCTTGCGCACGTGCGCCGCTCCTGCGCCACGCCGATCGCGTCGCTCGAGGCCATCTACGGCCGTCGCCACTATCGCCCTTATTTCGACCACCATGCCGTCGACGTGGCGATCATCGACGTTCTCTGGAACGGTTTTCTCGAGTCGGTCAGGATCGCCAACATGGCCGAGGCTTACGAGATCAATATCGCTCCGCACAACTTCTATGGGCATCTGGCGACCATGATGAGCGCGCACCTTTGTGCAGCGATACCGAACTTCCGGATCATGGAGATCGAGGTCGATGATGTGCCGTGGAAGGACGAGTTGGTCACGGTCGCACCGAAGATCGAGAACGGAGAGTTGCTCCTGCCTGTCGGTCCGGGATGGGGCGCAGAAGTCAACGAAGAGGCAGTGCGGGCGCACCCGCCAAAGCAGCCGCGCTAGCGAATCATTCGTCGGAGTTCGCGTCCGACGACAGGTCGCGCGCAAACAGGAAAACCCCAAGCGATACGACGATACTGATCCAGGCTACGGTGATTGCAAGCGATTTCCCCTGCCATAGTCCCGCAAACCAGCGGTTTAACTCATCAATCAGCACCGTCGCTTTTCCGCCAAAGCGTTGCAGTTCACGCACATACATTTTGGAAGAACCGGGGGCGATCGGATAGGTAACGCCGTCTACCACGACATAGCTCACCGCGCTGACCGGATCATCCTCGGCGGTCAGATAAATCAACAGGGCGCAACACAAACCGATCGCCAGCATTATGCCGCTGCTGACGTAAAGGCGTGTTCGCAGGCGTGTGGTCTTCTTGTTCACTCATGCTTTGCGTCGGTAGTCGGCACCTTGGTTCTTGCGATGAATTGATTGGTTGTTGCATGCATGGTCCGGGGCATGGTGGTCAGCGTCGCGCTTTACCGGCCCGGCCGCGAGGCGACGTCGCGCCCATCTCCGGGGCGAAGAATCGGTAGCAGTTCGACCCTGCCTTCTTCGCGTGGTACATGGCCGCGTCGGCCTTGACCATGAGGACGCCCGCGTCCGCGCCGTCCTCGGGATACATGCTGATGCCGATGCTGCAGGAGATCTCCAGATCGCGGCCCTCGATCTGGAACGGCCGCGACAACTCCTTCAGAGTCTTGGCGCTGATGACAGAGGCGTCTTCCGCCTGCGCGATGTCGCTCAATACGATCACGAACTCGTCTCCTCCCGTGCGCGCGACCGTGTCTTCCCGCCGGACGCAACCCGTAAGGCGCTGTGCCACCGCCTTCAGCAATTCGTCCCCGACGTGATGGCCGAAGGCGTCGTTGATGGGCTTGAACTTGTCGAGATCGACGAACATCAGGGCGAAGCGCTTGCCGCTGCGGCCGGCGCGCGACAATGCCTGTTCCAGCCGGTCCTCGAGCAGGAATCGGTTCGGCAGTCCGGTCAGGTTGTCGTGCAGTGCGACGCTGCGCAGTTGCTGGTTCGCAGCTCGCAGCGAGGTTGCACGCTTCGCGCTATTCGCGGCAGCGTGCGCATCGAACGCCGAAATCACCAGCGTGATCGTCAGGACGCTCAGCGTTGCGAGTCCTACGATCACGGCGAGCGTGGCGTTCTCCATGCCGCCGGTCGAATCGGCTGCAAGACATACACTGCCGGGGGCGAACCGGGCGGCCGCCATGCCGGTGTAATGCATCCCGGTGATGGCGAGCCCCATCAGGACGGCGCTGCCGAGCTTGGCGAGGATGGCGGCGCCCGAATGCTTCTGCCGCAGCTGGAACGCGATCCACAAGGCGGCCAGCGAGGCGGCGATCGCGATGACGACCGACGCGACGAACAGCAGCGGGTCGTATTCGATCGGGGGCGACATTCTCATCGCGGCCATGCCGGTGTAGTGCATCGCGGAGATGCCGACCCCCATCAACGCGGCGCCGACAGACATGTCCGCCGCCGTCATGGCGTGCCGCCTCAGCACGAACAGCGCAAGACCCGACACCGCGATCGCGATCAGCATGGACAGCATCGTGACGGGCCTGTCGTAGGCGATGGGGGTGGGCAAATGAAACGCCAGCATGCCGATGAAGTGCATCGACCAAATGCCGGTCCCCATCGCGAAGGCCCCGCCAAGCAGCCGGCTCCGCGCAGCCTTTCCGCGCCCGGTACTGACGTGCCCGGCGAGGTCAAGCGCAGCGAAGGACGCGATGACCGCGACCACCGCCGAAAGTGCGACAAGCCTGAAATCGTAAACGCCGACCATTTCGCGTTCCGCCGGAAGATTCGCGCCAACAGGCCGTTGGAGGCTGCGCAGTCTAGCCCAATATCGCTCAGGCGATGAGCCGGCCGGTCCGCGCGGCGGCGACGAGCAAAAGGCGCGGGATGCGGGGGCGACCGCCTATCCGGCGAAACCGTACAGCTCGTTCAATCTGCTCGATTTAATCCGCAATCTGCTGCCGGAAGCGTGAGCGCGCAGGCGGCGGGCGCACGATCGGCCGCGTAGTACCAAAGTAGTAGTACCAAAGTAGTAGTACCAAAGTAGTAGTACCAAGGTACTATTGCCGGCTCGGAAGAAAGGCACGGCATGCCCCGGATACGTGGAGCGGACGATTCCCGGCGCCCCGCAGGGGAGCGGCGCGGGATCGCGCGCGCGCGCGGGATCCTGGCGGAGGTCAGCCGCGTGCTGGTGCGCGCCGCCGACGAGGATCAGTTGCTGCGCGACCTGTGCCGCATCCTGGTCGACTCGGGCGGCTACCGCATGGCGTGGATCGGCCTTCTGGAGCACGGGCCGGACCGGGCGATCCGTCCGGCGGCGAGCGCCGGTGACCACGACGGCTGCATGGCATCGATCAAGCTCTCGTGGGGCGACAGCGCGTTCGGGCGCGGGCCGGCGGGTACCGCAGTGCGCACCGGCGTTCCTCAGACGGTCCGCAACATCGGGTCCGACCCGCGTTTCGACCAATGGCGCAGCGAGGCGCTCGCCCGCGGCTACCGGGCGTTCGCCGCCTTTCCGCTCATCGGCGACGCGGAGGTGATCGGCCTGCTCGGCGTTCACACTGTCGAGCCCGAAGCGTTCGACGAGGACGAGATTGCGCTGCTTGACGAATTCGCGAAGGACATCGCCCATGGAATCCTCAGCCTGAGAACGCGGGCGGCCCAGCGCCGGGCCGAGCAGCTGCTGGCGGCCGAGAAGAAGGTGCTGGAAATGATCGCGCTCGGCCGGCCGCTGGCCGAGGCTCTCGAAGGACTCGCCCTTGCGCTCCAGCAGCAGGCTGACGGCATGACCTGCTCGATCCTGCTGCTCGATCCGGATCGCCGCCACCTGCGCCACGGCGCCGCACCCGGTCTTCCCGCGAGCTGGCGTCAGGCGATCGACGGCATCGAGATCGGGCCGCACGCCGGATCGTGCGGCGCCGCCGCGTTCACCGGCGAGCGCGTGATCACGAACGACATCGCCACCGATCCTCTCTGGGCCAGCCACAGGGCGATTGCGCTGGAGCATGGCCTGCGCGCGTGCTGGTCGGTCCCGATCAAGTCGGGCGAGCACAAGGTCCTGGGCACCTTCGCCATGTACTATCGCGAGCCGCGCTCGCCCTCGGCGGCCGAGCTGGAGCTCGCCGATCGCGGCGTACGCCTGGCGCTCATCGCGCTGGAGCGCGCCGAGGCGGAAGAAAATCTGCACCGCTTCCGCGCGGCGATCGACGCCTCCGAGGTCCTGGTGCTGCTCGTTGACCCCGCCGCCATGCGCTACGTGGACGTGAACGAAGCGACCTGCCGCGCGCTTGGCTATAGCCGGGAGGAGTTGCTGGCCATGGGGCCGCGGGACATGTTCTCCGGAACGCGCGAGGAACTCGCGCTCGCCTATGCACGCCTGATCGCGGGCGACCAGGAACGCTCGCGGGTGGAGGGCTGGTACCGGTGCAAGGACGGCTCGCGGCTGCCGGTAGAGACCTTCCGCCGCGTCGTGCCGTCGGCCGCCGGGCCGCTCATCGTCGTCGTCGCGCGCGACATCACTGCGCGCAGACGCGTGGAGGAAGACCTGCGCCGGTTCCGCCTCGCGATGGACAATTCGGCGGAGATCATCGTGCTGATCGATCGCGCGACCATGCACTTCGTCGATGTAAACAGCACAGCGTGCAGGCTGCTCGGCTACTCGAGGGAGGAGCTGCTCTCGATGGGGCCGCAGGACGTGCTGCCGGTGGGCCGCGAGGAGCTGGAGAGGTCCTACGACGAGCTGATCGCGGATCCGTCGGTGGTCGGCGGCATGAAGACCCACTACCGCTGCAAGGACGGCTCGCTGCTGCCGTTCGAGTCGACGCAGCGCGTGCTGCGCTCCGGGGACACCTGGATCATCGCCGCGATTTCGCGCGACATCCGCGAGCGCATCGCCGCGGACGAGGCGCTGCGCGCGAGCAACGAGCGATTCAACATGGCGGTACGCGCCACCAACGACGTGATCTGGGACTGGGACCTGGTGCGCAACCAGGTGTGGTGGAACGACAACGTCTCCAGCATCTTCGGCCGCCAGCGCGAGCATCTGCAGCGTGACGCGGGGTCCTGGTACGACGAGATTCACCCGGATGACCGCGAGCGGGTGGTGGGCGGGATCCAGCGTCTGCTCGAATCCGGCGGCGAGAACTGGAGCGACGAGTTCCGCATACGGCGCGAGGACGGCAGCTACGCACATGTGTTCGATCGCGGTCACGTGGTCCGCGACGGCGCCGGCCGGGCGCTGCGCATGATCGGCGCGATGGCCGACATCACCGCGCGCAAGGACGCCGAGGAGAAGCTGACCTACCTGGCGCAGTTCGATGCCGTTACCGGGTTGCCGAACCGATACCTGTTCCGCGACCGGCTGACGCAGACGCTCACCCTGGCGCAGCGCAACCGCTGGCAGGTTGGCGTGATGTTCGTGGACCTCGACCGGTTCAAGGCGGTCAACGACAGCTTTGGCCACAGCGTCGGCGACAAGCTGCTCGCAAGCGTGGCCGCGCGCCTGAGGGAAAGCGTGCGCGGCGGCGATACCGTGGGCCGCCTGAGCGGCGACGAGTTCGCGGTCGTGCTCTCGAGCCTGTCGCAGGCGGACGACGCAGGCCTGGTGGCGCAGAAGGTGGTCGCGGCAATGGCCCGGCCGTTCGAGATCGACGGCCACCAGCCGTACGTGACTGCCAGCGTCGGGATCGCCCTGTACCCAGGCGACGGCGCCGAGCCCGACGAGCTGATCAGGAACGCCGATGCGGCGATGTACCGGGCGAAGCAGCAGGGGCGCAACGGCTACCAGTTCTATCGAAAGGAGCAACGGTGACTGACCGGAGAGAAATGTAAGCGTCCGGTGAAGGGGAAACAGAATCTGGATTCCCGCGTGCGCGGCAATGACGTCCGCTAGATCCCCAGGTAGAGCTTGTGAATCAGCTCGTTGTTGCCGAGATCCTCGCGTGAGCTGCCCTCGTATTCGATCCTGCCGTGCACGATGACGTAGCCGCGGTCGGCGATCCGGATCGCCTGGTTGAAATTCTGCTCCGCCATCAGCACCGTCAGCCGGTAACGCTCCTTCAGCTCGCGGATCTTGTCGATCGTATGGGTGACGAGCAGCGGCGAGAGCCCGACCGAGGGCTCGTCGATCAGCAGGATCTTCGGCTCGGTCATCAGCGCCCGCGCGAGCGTGAGCATCTGCTGCTCGCCGCCGCTCAGGCTGCCGGCGAGCTGGCGGCGCCGCTCGGTCAGGCGCGGAAACGTCGCGTAGCAGAACGCCAGGTTGCGCGCCAGCGCCGCGCGCGCAGCCGGGCGGTAGGCGCCGAGCAGCAGGTTTTCCTCGACGGTGAGCTTCGGAAACAGGCGGCGGCCCTCCGGCACCATCGATACGCCGAGGTTGACGATCTGCTCGGTCGAGAGCTGCGTCAGGTCGTGCGTTTGGCCGTCGAGCTCGAGTGTCACCGAGCCGCGCGTGGGCCTCACCATGCCCATCACGCATTTCATCAGCGTGCTCTTGCCGTTGCCGTTGGCGCCGAGCAGGACCACGGTTTCCCCGTGTCCGATCCCGATCGACACGCCGTGCAGCGCACGCACTGCGCCGTAGCCGGCTTCGACGCCGTCGATGGTTAGCCTAAGCGCCAAGATACGCCTTCTGCACCATGGAGTCCTTGACGATCGCCTCGGGCGGGCCCTCGCAGATGATGTTGCCCGCGTCGAGGCAGATCACGCGCTGCGAGAAGCGCATCACCGCCCGCATGATGTGCTCGATCATGATGATCGCGATGCCGGTGTCGTTCAGCCTGCCGAGGATCGCGATCACTTCTTCCACTTCCGAGGATGACAGGCCCGCCATCGCCTCGTCCGAGATCAGCAGGCGCGGGCGCGAGGCCATCGCGCGCGCCAGTTCGAGCTTGCGCAGCTGCACCTGGGTCAGACCGTTCGCGGGCGTCGCCGCCTTGTCGGCGAGGCCCATGGTCTCGAGGATCTGCATCGCCTCGCCGCGCGTGTCGGCAGTGTGCAGCGCCCCCCGGTGAACCACGTACTCGAGCGGCACCTGCAGGTTTTCCAGCACGGACATGCTGCCGAAAGGCCGCGGAATCTGGAAACTGCGCGCGATGCCGAGGCGGGTGCGCCGGTAGGCGGGCAACCCGGAGATCTCCTTGCCATCGAACGCGATCGAGCCGCCGTCGTTCCTCAGCGAACCGGAAATGCAGTTGATCAGCGTGGTCTTCCCGGACCCGTTCGGCCCGATCAGGCCGAACCGTTCGCCTTGCGCGATGTCCAGGCTCACCCCGGCCAGCGCAGTGAAGCCGCCGAAGTACTTCGTCACGCCTTCGACGCGCAGCAAAGGCCCGCTCATGAAGGGCTTTCAGCCGGAGCGCGCGGGCGCCTGAGCTTTCCGCGTAGTTTTCTGAGCAAGCCGAGCACCCCGTCGGGCGCGGCGACCACGAACACCACCAGCAGCACGCCGACCACCAGCACGTTGATCTCGCCGGGAATCGTCACGGTGACGATCTGCTGCACCGAGGCGAGCAGGATCGCCCCGATCACCGGCCCGAGCCAGTGCGAGGTGCCGCCGATGATCGCACCGGCCAGCGCCGCGACCGAGTAGTTGAGACTGAACGACGAGGCGGGTTCGAGGAAGCTCAGGTACATCGGCAGCGGCGCGCCCGCTGCGCCCATCAGCGCGCCCGACACGGTGCAGGCAAACAGCTTCAGCTTGAGCGTCGGCACGCCGCTGCATTCGGCCGCCTCCTCGGTGTCGCGGATCGCCTGCAATCCCCGGCCGATCCACGAAGTCTCGATGTAGCGCGCGATCGACACCGCGATCACCGCCAGCACGGCCATCACGACGAACAGCATCCTGGTGTAGGAACCGAACGGCTCCATCAGCGGCGGGCGCAACAGCTGTATGCCGGTCGCACCGCCGACGTAACGCCAGTTGGTGATCAGCGTTTCGGCGATGAAGATGATCGCGACCGTGGCGATCGAGAAGAAGATTCCGCGCAGGCGCATCGTCAGCAGGCCGGTGCCGAGGCCGAGCAGCCCGCTCACCGCCGCCCCCGCGAGGATCTGCACCGCGAGCGGAGCGCCGGTCGCGTTGATCACTACCACCGCCATATATGCGCCGATGCCGAAGAACGCCGCGGTGCCGAAGTTCACATAGCCGGCGTAGCCGCCGAGGATGTTCCAGGCGGTCGCCAGCACCACGGATTGCAGCACCACGAAGCCGGCGAAGAAGAAATATTCGTTCGCCCTGCTCAGCGAGACGATCACCGCCAGCACGATGACCGCGGCGGCGCCGGTCCAGAACCTTGCGTTGCGGGGGATCATCGGGCGCTCATGTGCCGCTCATCTTCCGAATAGCCCCTGCGGCCGGATTCCCAGCACGACGAGCAGCAGCCCGAACGCTACCGCGGGCGCCCAGGAGGCGCCGAACGTCATCAGCACGATCGATTCCGAGATGCCGAGGATCAGCCCGGCTGCGAGCGTGCCGGTCATGCTGCCCAGGCCTGCCAGCACCACCACGCAGAAGGTGCGCCCGATGTAGACGCGATCCAGGCTCGGCTCAACCGGTCCGACGATGATCAGCATCGCCCCGGCGAGCGCGGTGACGGCGGTGGCGATGCCGAATGCCCACTGCTTGATGCGCACCGGGTTTGCGCCCATCAGCCTGAGCGCCGGTTCATCCTGCGCCACCGCCTTGATCGCGCGCCCCGTGAACGTGTGCGACAGGTACAACGTAAGCGCCGCGGTCAGCGTCAGCGCGACGCCGAAGGCCACCAGCATGCGCCAGGGGAGGCGGAAGCTGCCGATCGCAAGGCTGCGGCCGATGTAGTCGGCCTCGACCATGCGTTGGTCGACGCCGAACGCCAGGATCAGCCCGACCTCGATGATGAACGCGACGCCGAAGAAGAAAGCCAGGCCCCGCACGCCGGCGTCGCTGCCGCGCTTCTCGAAGGTCTCGTAGTAGAAGCGGTAGATGCCGACGCCGAGGATGAAGAACAGCGGCATCAGCGCGACCCCGGCGGCGATCGGGTCCCAGCCGTAGCGGCCGAGCAGGTGGGTGCAATAGGCGCCGAGCACCATGATGGCGGGGTGCGCGACGTGCGGCACGTCGAGCAGCCCGAACGACACCGACAGGCCGATGCTCACCGCCGCATAGAAGCAGCCCAGCAGGACACCGAAGAGGACCGCCTCCTGCAGCAGCTCGAACGACAGCGCCACTACTTGCCGCTGCGCGCTTTCTCGAACGGCGCGATGGCGTCGCCGGTCTTGTATTGGTCAGGGTAGAGGACGACCTGCCTGGCGGGCTGGCGGAACTGCTCGATGTTCTTGTCCACCACGCCGCGGAACTGCGCCTGCACCACGCGCGGGGTGGCCCACTCGCCGTCCGGGCCGTAACGGATCGGTCCGACGATGGTCTTCATCTCGTTCTTGTGCAGGTAGTCGGCCAGCAGCTTCTGGTCGAGGCTCTTGGTCGCGGTGACCGCCTGCTCGAGCATCTGGCCGATGGCATAGTTGTACGGCGGCAGGTAGAAACCGAGCGGATCCACCTTGGCCTCCACCGCCTTCTTCGAGTAGCGCTGCAGGAACTCCTCGATGCCCGGGTAGTTCATCCCGGGGACGTAGGAGTTGTAGTTGACGATGCCGTTCAACAGCGAGCCGAGCGACTCCATGATCGGCGTGAACTGCAGGCCGACCATGCCGCCGCCGAACAGCTTCACGTCCGGGCCGACGCCGATCTCATTCACCGCGCGCACGATCGCGACCGAGTCGTTCGGGTACGACGCGACGAACACCAGGTCCGGCTTTACCGAGCGGATGGCGCGGATCATGGACGAGAAGTCGACTGTGGTCGGCGGGTAATTCTGCTCGTAGACCGTCTTCAGGCCCCCGTTTTTCGCCAGTTCCTTCGCGCCATTGGCGAGGTTCTGCGCGAACTCCTGGTCGGAGGCGAGGAAGGCGATCGTCTTGGCGCCGAGTTTCTGGCCGGCGATGAAGTAGCCGTCAAACCAGCTCGCGGCGGTGCCCCAGGGGGCGTTGTTGAACCACATGTCATGCTTCACCGTGTGATTCACCTGGAACGAAAAATTGCCCATCAGCAGCAGGTTGCGCTGTTTGACCAGCGGCATGATCGGCGCGGTGGGAACGGTGCCGTACGGGGCGATCAGCAGATCCACCTTGTCGACGTCGAGCAGCTTGGTATAGATGCCCGGCGTCAGCGCGGGGTTGGTCTGGTCGTCGTAGACGATGAGTTCGACCTTGCGCCCGAGCAGCCCGCCCTTGGCGTTCACGTCCTCGACCCACATCTTCAGCGCGACCAGCGCGGCTTTGCCGCCCGCGCCCAGCGAGCCGGTCTGCGGCATGCTCATGCCGACCTTGATCGGCTGCTGCGCCTGCGCGGGCGAGGCAGAGACGCCGAGTGCAATTGCTAGCGCGCCCGCGATGGAAAGCCAGTTGCGTCTGGAAATGTTCATGATTCCTCCTTTTCGTCTCGGGAACGGCGTCCCTCTTATGTCCTGTTGCATTGTGCTCAACGCCCGGGGGTTTGGCAACCGTGCCGCTATCGGCTGAACAGCGGCGTGGACGCCATCAAGCCTTGCCGAGTGCCTCCAGGATTCTCTGCGGTGTGAACGGCATCGCAGTCACCTGCGCGCCGAGCGGCGCAAGCGCGTCGTTGATCGCGTTCATCACTGCGCCCGACGCGCCGGCGGTGCCGGCCTCGCCTGCGCCCTTCGCGCCGAGCTCGGAGCCGAGCGTGGGCGTTTCCACATGGCCGACGACGATGTCCGGCATCTCGCCCGCCATCGGCACCAGGTAATCGGCCAGGTTGCCGTTCTGCAACTGGCCATCTTCGCCGTACAGGCATTCCTCGAACAGCGCCGCGCCGATTCCCTGAACCACGCCGCCGCGGATCTGCTCGTCCACCAGCATCGGGTTGATGATCGTCCCGCAGTCCTCGACGCACCAGTGCTTGAGCAGCTTCACGAAGCCGGTCTCGACATCGACTTCGACCCACGACGCCTGGATCCCGTTGGTGAACGTGAAGCCATACTCGCGCGGCGTGTAATGGCGCGTCACCGTGAGCTCGGACTGGAATCTCATCGGCAGCGTGTCGGGCCGGAAGTACGCGACGCGCCCGATTTCCGCCAGCGTCGCCTTTGCTGCGCCGGTGAGTTTGTCCACGACCTCGTTGTTGACGATGTCGAGCTTCGCCTTATCCTCGTTCAACATCGCCGCGGCGACGTCGAGGATGTTCGAGCGCAGGATCTTCCCGGCCTGCAGCACCGCCTCGCCGCCTGTGCCTGCGCCGCGCGAGGCCCAGGTCCCGCCGCCGTAGGGCGTGACACCGGTGTCTCCGGTCGTGACGCGCACGCGCTCGACGCTCACGCCGACCACGCTCGCCGCGATCTGCGCGAAGATGCCCTCCGTGCCCTGCCCCTGCTCGGTCACGCTGCACAGCACGTTGACCATGCCCGCGGGATCGAGCCTGAGGGTCGCGCCATCCTGGGCCGAGATGCGCGCGCCGCCCACGCCGTAAAAGGCGGGCGACGGGTTGGTCACCTCGATCATCGCGGCGAGCCCGAGGCCCCGGTGGATTCCTTTCTCGCGCAGCGCTGCCTGCTCGGCGCGCAGCCGCTCGTAATCCATCAGCGCGAGCAGCTTGTCCAGGCACTGGTGGTGCGAGAGCTTCTCGAACTTGATGCCCGATGGAAACGTGTACGGATAGGCGTCGTCGGCGATCAGATTGCGGCGGCGGAATTCCGCCGGGTCCATGCCGAGCTTGCGCGCCGCGATGTCGACGACGCCCTCGGTCAGCGCCACCGCGATCGGGTGGCCGACGGCGCGGTACTGGCAGGTGACGTTCTTGTTGGTGAACACCGCGCGCATGTTCGCGCGATATTGCTTGTGCCGGTACGGGCCGCCGGTGAGGTTCACCACCTGGTTGCCCTCGATGCCGCTGGTGCGCGGATAGACCGAATACGGGCCGATAGCCGTGAGATCGTCGAGGTCGAACGCGATGATGTCGCCGTCCCTGGTGCAGGCGAGGCGCACCGTCACCCGGTGCTCGCGCGCATGGATGTCGGTGAGGAACGATTCCAGCCGGTCGGCGACGAACTTCACCGGCCGGCGCAGCATCACCGAGAGCGCCGCGGTGGCCATTTCGTCGGGATAGACGTGCACCTTGATGCCGAACGAGCCGCCGATGTCCCTGCAGATCACGCGCACGTTGGACTCGGGGATGTCGAGATGCCGCGAGAAAATGTCCTGCATCATGTGCGGCGCCTGCGTCGCGTGGTGCACCGTCAGCGTATGCTCGGCCGCGTTGTAATCGGCGAGGATCGCGCGCCCCTCCGTGCACACTCCAGTGTGGCGGCCGAAATCGTAGGTCTCCTCGACCACGACATCGGCGTTTGCAAACGCCTCGTCGAAGCCTTCCGTCACGAACTGCCGCTGGAAACAGATGTTGTCACCCAGCTCGGGGTGGATCACCACCTTGCCCTCGAGCGCGGCCTGCATGTCGGTGACGACCGGCAGCTCGTGCCACTCGGCCTCGATCAGGTCGGCGGCGTCTTCGGCCTGCGCGCGCGTCTCGGCGACCACCGCGGCGACCGCTTCGCCCTGCCAGCAGGCGCGCCCGATCGCCACCGCATGCTGCGGCGGGGACTTGATGCCCTTCAGGTGACCGAGCACGCCGACCCAGGGTTTGCAGTATTCGGCCACTGCGTGGCCGTCGAACACGCCGATCACCCCCGGCGCCTTGAGCGCTGTGGAGAAGTCGAGCTTGCCGATGCGCGCGTGTGCGTGGGGGCTGCGGAAGAACACTGCGTGCGCGATGCGCGGCAGGCGCAGGTCATCGACGAATGTGCCGCGGCCCTGCAGCAGGCGCTTCGCGTTCGCGCGCGGCGTGCTCTGGCCGATGTAACCGCGGCCGGTCTTCGTACCCGGAGCGTGCAGCGGGAGCTCAGCCTTGCCCATGAGGGACGTCCGTCTGCAACACTTCTTCTATGGCATCGACGATGGACTGGTAGCCGGTACAGCGGCAGTAGTTGCCGGAGAGATGGGCGCGGATCTCTTCGCGGCTCAATTTCCTCTTCTGGCCGATCAAGTCCTGCGCGGCCATCAGCATGCCGGGCGTGCAGAATCCGCACTGCAGTGCATTGCGCGCGTGGAACGCCTGTTGCAGCACCGCCAGTTCGCCCGAATCGGACATGCCCTCGATGGTGTCGACCCGCTTGCCGTTCGCCTGCACCGCGAGCGTCAGGCAGCCGCGCACGATTTGTCCGTCCACACGGACGGTGCAGGTCCCGCACACCCCGTGCTCGCAGCCCAGGTGCGAGCCGGTCAGCCCCATCTCGTCGCGCAGGAAGTCGATCAAGTGTTGCCGCGCAGGAATCCGCCGGCTGACCGGCGCGCCGTTCAGGATCATCGTGGTGTCGAGTGCGTGGTCCATGGCGCCGGTCACTGTGAGAGCGCCGCAAGCGCGCGGCCGGTGAGCACCCGCGCGAGATGCAGCTTTGCGGCCGACGAAGTAGTGAGGTCTTTCGGCGGATCGAGGTCTTCGGCGAGGGCTTCCTTTGCGGCTGCGACCACATCGGCGCTACAGGGCTTGCCTTCGAGCGAGGCCATCGCGTTTCCAGCAAGCACCGGCGTAGCGCCTGCGCCTAGGAAGGCCAGCCGCACGTCGGAAAACCGGCTCCCGTCAGCTTTCGCGTGCGCTGCGAGCCCGACGATCGCGTAATCGCCCTGGCGGCGCGCGAGTTCGAGGAACACGGAGCGGAAATTCGGCCTGATCGCGTCGAACTCGACAGCGGTGACGATTTCGCCCGGAACGAGCGCGGTCTCGTAAAGGCTGCGGAAAAAGTCTCGCGCCTTCACGCGGCGCTCCCCTTTGCTTCCGGCGAGAACCACCGTCGCGTCGAGAGCCACTGCGCAGGCAGGATATTCCGCGGCCGGGTCGGCGAGCGCGAAACTGCCGCCGATCGTTCCAACGTTGCGTATTGCGACGTGCGCGACATGGCGCACGGCCTGCGCGAGCAGGGGCAGGTGCTCGGCGATTTCGGACGATTGCTCGATCTGGCGGTGCGTGGTCAGGGCGCCGATGCGCACTTTCCCGTCTGCGATCCGGATTCCATTCAAGCCCGGCAGCCCGGTGATATCGATGAGCAATTCAGGCGATGAGAGGCGCAGGTTGAGCGACGCGAGCAGGCTCTGCCCGCCGGCCAGTATCTTCGCTCCGTCGCCGTGACGCTCCAGCAGATCGAAGACCTGCGGCAGGGTACCCGGCTTCGCATAGGCAAACGAGGGCGCCTTCAATGTCCCGCCTCTTTTAGTGTGGCCGCGTCCGCAGTATAACGTCGGCTCCGGGAGGCTTCCATGCCACGCAAATTCGTAGACCTGTCCATCTACCTCGAGAACGACGTGATCTCCGATCCGCCGCCGTTTGGACCGAAAATCACCTATCTGGACCACCAGACTTCGGTGCCGCAGATGCTGCAGTTCTTTCCCGGCATGAGGAAGGAAGACCTGCCCGACGGCGAAGCCTGGGCGGTGGAGAAGGTGGAACTCATCACGCACAACGGCACGCACCTGGACGCGCCGTATCACTTCGCCTCGACCATGAACGACGGCGAGCGCGCGATCACCATCGACGAGGTGGCGCTCGAATGGTGTTTCCAGCCCGGCGTGAAGCTCGATTTCCGCCATTTTCCAGATGGCTACGTGGTCACCGCGGCGGATGTGGAGGCCGAGCTCGCGCGCATCGGCCATGAGTTGAAGCCGCTCGAGATCGTCGTGGTCAACACGCGCGCCGGGTCGCGCTACGGGCATGAGGACTACGTGAACGCCGGCTGCGGCATGGGCTATGCGGCGACCATGCACCTGCTCGAACGCGGAGTGCGGCTTACGGGTACCGACGCCTGGAGCTGGGACGCGCCGTTCGTCCACACCGCCGAGAAGTACAAGGAAACACGCGACGCTTCGCTCATTTGGGAGGGGCACAAGGCGGGCCGGCACGTCGGCTACTGCCACCTGGAGAAGCTGCACAATCTGGAGGCGCTTCCAGGGGACGGGTTCATCATCTCCTGCTTTCCGCACAAGATCCGCGGGGCTTCAGCGGGGTGGACGCGGGCGGTCGCGATTTTCGGCGACGGGTTGTTTTAGTTGCCCCCCGACGAATTCCTTACTATAATACACAACGTAAGGATAAGGAGATACGCCATGACAACCGTCGCAACGCTGACCAGCAAGGGCCAGACGACGATCCCCAAGGAAATACGCGATAGCCTCGGAATGAAATCCGGGGACCGGATGACGTTCACCCTGATGCCGGACGGAACCGTGATCATGCGTGTGAAGAGCAAAAGCATCATGCAACTCGCCGGTGTACTGCATAAGAAGGGTCGCAAGCCCGTATCCGTTGCGCAAATGTCGCGCTGATGCTCGGGATCGATACGAACGTTCTCGTGCGTTTTCTGGTCCGTGACGACGAGGCTCAGTTCGAAAAAGCCAGCAAGCTGATCAAACGCGGGGTTGGTGCCAGGGAAGACGTATTCATCAGCCTGTTGGTCCTGCTGGAAACCGAATGGGTGCTGCGAAGCCGATACAGCCTGCAAAAAAAAGAAATCGTCGAAGCTATTTCCGGACTGCTCCATGCCTCGGAAGCCCGGCTCGAGGATGAACCGGCGATTGAGGAAACCCTGTTTATCTGGAAGGACAGTGCTGCCGATTTTGCCGATTGCCTCATCGGAGCTCACAACCGCAGGCGGGGGTGCAGGGCCACGGCGACGTTCGATGCGAAGGCGGTCAAGCTGCCCGATTTCGTGATCTTGTAGTCGCCGCCGAACATCGCGTGTCATTTCAGCAACGGTGCGAGCTGCTTCCAGATCGTCTCCAGAATCATCGGCTGCGCGGCCGCGACGGGATGGAGGTTGTCCGGCTGGTACAGTTCGCGCCGCTCCGCCAAGCTTTCCAGCAGGAACGGAACCAGCGCGAGCTTAAACTCCTTCGCCAGTTCCGCGTAGCTGCGCTCGAACTGCTGCGTGTAGTCCGGCCCGTAGTTCGGCGGCATCCTCATGCCCACCAGCAGCACGCGCGCCTTCGAGCCCTGCGCCGCGCGGATGATCTGCGCCAGGTTCTTCTTCATCGCGTCGAGCGGCAGGCCGCGCAGGCCGTCGTTCGCGCCGAGCGCAAGGATCACCACCTTCGGACGGTGCTGCTCGAGCGCCGTGCCGATGCGCGAGAGCCCTCCGGCAGTGGTTTCGCCGCTGATCGATGCGTTGGCGACGCTATAATTCATGTGCCCTTCCTTGAGCCGCGCCTGGAGCAGTGCCGCCCAGCCGCGGTCTTGTGCGATGCCGTAGGCGGCCGACAGGCTGTCGCCGAACACCAGGATGGTTCCCGCCGCGCCTGCGCACGCAGGCAGGGCGAGACTTAATACGAGCAAGCCCAAGCGCAGAATGGATGCCACAGTGCCCCTCGAAGTCAAAGCCTTGCTCGCCGCCCGCGGCGTCGGCAAGGTCGTCAAAAGCGGTGCGTCCGACCTCGTTATTCTGCGCGATATCGATCTCGCGGTCATGCCCGGCGAGGCGGTCGCGATCGTCGGCGCATCGGGTTCCGGCAAATCGACGCTGCTTGCGCTGCTCGCCGGGCTCGACGTTCCGAGCAAGGGCAGCGTGACGCTCGACGGCGAAGACCTGTTTGCGCTCGACGAGGATGCGCGTGCCGCGCTGCGCGGAAGAGCGGTAGGATTCGTGTTCCAGTCTTTCCAGCTGCTCCCAGCGCTCGATGCGCTCGAGAACGTGATGCTGCCGCTCGAACTTGCCGGACGGCGCGATGCCGAGAGCGCGGCGAAGCAGATGCTCGAACGGGTAGGGCTGGGCGAGCGCCTGCATCATTACCCCAAGCACCTCTCCGGCGGCGAACAGCAGCGCGTCGCGCTGGCGCGTGCTTTCGTGGTCGAGCCCAAGCTGCTGCTGGCCGATGAGCCCACGGGCAGCCTTGACGAAACCTCGGGCGAGGCGGTGATCGGGCTGATGTTCGAATTGAACCGCGAGCGGGGCACCACGCTGGTGATGGTGACGCACGACGAGCAGCTCGCCGCGCGCTGTGGGCGGATCATTCGCCTGGTCGGGGGCCGCGTGGAATCGTCTGACGGAAGGGCCGTTGCGTGACGCCGGTGATGCGCCTTGCCGTGCGTATGCTCGGGCGCGACTGGCGCGCCGGAGAGCTGCGCGTACTCGCGCTCGCGCTGGTCGTCGCCGTGGCGAGCGTTACCAGCGTCACTTTCGTCGCCGACCGCATCTGGAACGCGATGGTGCGCGACGCGCACCAGTTGTTGGGCGGCGACGTGTCGCTGCAGGCCGACCAGCCCTGGCCGCGCGAGTTCGCCGAGGAAATCGCGCGCCGCGGCCTGGCGCGGGCCGAGAGCGTCAACCTGGCCTCGATGGCGCAGGCCAATGGCCAAAGCCTGCTCGCGGGCGTGAAGGCCGTCACCGATTCATATCCGCTGCGCGGCCGGCTGCGCAGCGCCCCCGGACTCAACCAGCCCGATGCTCCGGCGCCGCGCGGCCCGGCACGCGGCACGGTGTGGCTCGACGAGCGACTGACCTCGGCGCTCGGCGTCGTGCCCGGTGAGCGCGTGAAGCTCGGCAACGTGCAGTTCCCGGTGGCTGCGGTGCTCACGCTCGAGCCCGACCGTGGCGCGAATTTCTTCAACATCGCGCCACGCCTGATGATGAACAAGGATGACCTGCCTGCCACCGGGCTGATCCAGATCGGCAGCCGCGTGACCTACCAGTTGCTCGCGGCGGGCGAACGCAAGGACGTGGACGAGTTCTCGGCGTGGGCGAAGCAGCGCCTCGGGCGCGGCCAGCGCCTGGAAAGCCTGGAGAACGCAAGGCCCGAGGTGCGCAACACCATCGACCGTGCGCAGAGTTTTCTCGGCCTCACCGCGCTGCTCGCTGCAGTACTCGCCGGGGTGGCGATCGCGCTCGGCACGCGCCGCTTCGTCGAGCGCCACCTCGACGGCTGCGCGGTGATGCGCTGCCTGGGCGCGAGCCAGTCGCGGCTGCTCGCGCTGTACGGAACGGAGTTCCTGCTGCTCGGGCTCGGTGCATGCGCGGCCGGTTGCGCCGTCGGTTACGCGGCGCATGCGCTGATCGTGCAGTGGATCGCTGGAATCCTGCAGGTGCAGTTGCCGCCGGCCTCGCCGTTGCCCGCACTGCAAGGGTATCTCGTCGGCCTGGTGCTGCTGCTTGGTTTTTCGCTGCCGCCGCTCATCCAGCTGAAAAACGTTCCCGCGGTGCGGGTCATGCGCCGCGAATCCGGCGCTCCGCGCGGCGGTGCGCTTGCCGCCTACGCCGCCGGATTCGCCTCATTGGCCGGGCTTCTCGTATGGCAGGCGGGCAACGTAAAACTGGGCGCGATCGTGGTCGGCGGCTTTGCCACTGCGGTCGTTGTGTTCGTCGCCGCCGGCTGGCTTGCATTGCGTGCCGCCGCCTCCGGCGCGGTCGCACGCGCGCTCGGCGCGCGCAGCATGGCGGTGCGACTGGGCCTGGCGAGCCTGCGCCGCCATTCGCGCAGCAACGCGGTGCAGGTCGCGAGCCTCGCGCTCGGGCTGACTGCGATCCTGTTGCTCTCCATCACCCGCGCCGACCTGATCGGCGCGTGGCGCCGCGCGGCGCCGCCGGATGCACCCAACCGTTTCATGCTCAACATCCAGCCCGACCAGATCGCGCCGCTCGGGGAATTCTTCGCCTCGAACGGCATCCCGATGCCGGACCTGTATCCGATGATCCGCGGCCGCCTGACGGCGGTGAACGGCAAGCCGGTGAGCGAACAGGATTACGTCGACGAGCGCGCGCGGCGCCTGGTCGAGCGGGAGTTCAACCTGTCGTATTCCGCCGGGCCGCCGCCGCACAACCGCGTGAGCGCAGGCCGCTGGTTCGATGCGCAATCCAAGGGCGCGGCGGAGATCTCGATCGAAGAGGGCCTGGGCAAGACGCTCGGCCTCAAGCTCGGCGACGCCGTCACCTTCAACATTGCGGGCGAGCCCTACAGCGCGCGCATCACGTCCCTGCGCGGCCTGAAGTGGGACTCGATGAAGGTCAATTTCTTCGTCATCGGCCAGCCCTGGGCGCTCGAGCGCTATCCGACCAGCTGGATCACCAGTTTTCGGCTCGCGCCGCAGCACGAGCCGCTGATCAATCGGCTCGCAGCGCGCTTTCCGAACCTCACGATAGTGGACGTCGGCGCGGCGCTCAAGCAGCTGCAGGCGGTGCTCGACCAGGTGATCGTCGCGGTGCAGTTCGTGTTCCTGTTCGCGCTCGCCGCGGGGCTGCTGGTGCTGTACGCGGCGCTGGTCGCGACCGAGGACGAGCGCAGGCGCGAAGCGGCCGTGATGCGCGCATTCGGGGCCTCCTCGGCGCAGATCGCGGGCGCGCAGCGCACCGAATTCGCCGCGATGGGGCTGGTGGCGGGGCTGCTCGCGACGGTCGGTGCGCTCGCCATCAGCGCAGTGCTCGCGCGGCGCGTGTTCGAACTGGACCTTCCCGCCAATGGCTGGCTGTGGATCGCGGGGCCGCTCGCCGGCCTCGCACTGCTGTCGCTGAATGCGTGGCTGTCGTCCCGCAAGGTGCTGCGGATGTCGCCCGCGCTGACGCTGCGCGACACGGGTTGAGCGCGATGCTGCGCGAGATCACGCATATCCAGCAGCACGACCCGAACCGGCGCAGGCGCTGGTTCCAGGACGGGTATTTCGACCTGTTCCTGTGGCAGGCCGCCTCCGGGGCCATCGATTCGCTGCAACTGTGCTACGACATCCAGCGCAAGGAGCGCGCGTTGCTCTGGAGCCAGGTGCAGGGCTTTTTCCACGACGGCGTCGACACGGGCGAGGACAGCCCGCTCGCGGACCGCACCCCGGTGTTCGTGCGCGACGGCGCGTTCCAGTGGTCGGATGTGCGCACGCGTTTTCGCGAGGCCTCCACCGACCTTCCGGCCGAGGTGCGGGAGTTCGTGCTCGACAAGATCGACGAGTATTGGCGCGACAAGCACCGCGCCCGGCACAACCGGCGGCACAGCGTGCGGCGCGAGGATTGGCAGGTGGGTGACGCAGACGCAGGGGACGCCAACGCAGAGGACGCTGAAGGCGGGCGCTAGAATGCGGCGATGATCGAGGCGCTCGTCGTTCTGACGCTGGTGGTGGCCGCGGTTTCGCTGGTGCTTCTGTTCGTGCTGCTTGCGCGCGAGAAAAACCTGCGCGGCGAAGCCGAGGCCGGCGCGCGCGCGGCGCGTGAAGAGCTGTCCGCGAGCGTCGACCGCATGAACCAGAACGTGGTGGCGCAGATGACCTCGATCGCCACCGTGCAGAACAACCAGATCGACGGCTTCTCGCGCCAGCTGGTGGAGTTGAGCGGCTCGAACGAACGGCGTTTCGATGCTTTGCGGCTCACCGTAGAGCAACAACTCGAGAAGCTGCGGCTCGACAATGCCTCGAAGCTCGAACTGATTCGCGCCACGGTCGACGAAAAGCTGCACGCCACGCTCGAGCAACGCCTGTCGGCCTCCTTCAAGCAGGTCTCCGAGCGCCTCGAGCAGGTGCACAAGGGCCTGGGGGAGATGCAGACGCTTGCCGCGGGCGTGGGGGATTTGAAGCGCGTTCTGACCAATGTCAAAACGCGCGGTACCTGGGGCGAGGTGCAACTCGGCGCGCTGCTCGAGCAGATGATGACTCCGGCGCAGTACGAGAAGAATGTCGCGACGCGCCCCGGCTCGAACGATCGGGTCGAATTCGCGCTACGCCTCCCCGGCCCGGAAAGCGGCGGACCCGTCTGGCTGCCGATCGACGCGAAGTTTCCGCTCGAGGACTTTCAGCGACTGCAGGAGGCGCAGGACGCGGCCGATCCGTTGGCCGTGGAAGCGGCTTCCAAGGCGCTCGAGATGCGCATCAGGCTCGAGGCGAAAACCATTCGCGAAAAATACATCGAGCCGCCCGCGACCACCGATTTCGCGCTGCTCTACCTTCCGGTCGAGAGCCTGTACGCCGAAGCGCTGCGCCGGCCCGGCCTGTTCGACCTGCTGCAGCGTGACTTTCGCGTCACGCTCGCCGGCCCGACCACGCTGACTGCGATATTGAACAGCCTGCAGATGGGGTTCAGGACGCTGGCGATCGAGAAGCGCTCGAGCGAAGTCTGGGCGCTGCTCGGCGCGGTGAAGAACGAGTTCGGCAGGTTCGGCGAAGTCTTGGCTAACACCAAGCGCCAGCTGCAGACCGTTGCCAATTCAATCGACGCTGCAGAAACCCGGACACGCCAGATCGAGAAGAAACTGAAGAATGTGGAAGCGCTGCCCGGCGCCGAGGGGACGAAGTTGCTCGGTGAGGGAGACTAGGGCGTCACGGTTGAGCCCCGAAGTCCGCCGCTCTTATCACCCTTTCGGGCAGTACGCTCCGCTTTCGGTCCAGGCCTTGATCAGTGCGCCGAACTCCTCCTGGGTGCCGGGCGCCGGCGTGCGGCCTGCGCCGGGGTGCCAACCCCAACCAACGAGTTCGTCGCGGGCCATGTGCTCGACGAGCTGATCCATGGATTTGCCTCCATTGCGCGCGGGATCCTTGATCTGCGCACAGATCTGGCCCAGCGACTTGCCGACCCATGCCATCGAGGCCGGCGCCAGCATCCACCTGGGGTTGCCCGGAACCTTGGCGGGGTCGAAGTTGGCCGCGCCATGACACGAGAAGCAACGCATGGCGGGCCCACCCATGCCCCCCGCGCCACGCTGGACCGGTGGCTCGTGCAGATGCATGTCATCGCCCTGAGTGGGCCGGTCCGTGACCGGATGACAATTGAGACAGCGCGGGCTCTGGATTACTTTGCCCGCTTCCTGGAACAGCGCGATCGAGCGTGTCCGCTTGTCCTGGATGTCCTGAAACTCCGAGGCAGGCTTCAGCGCCACCGTGGCTTCGGCCTGCGCGCCTTCCGCCTCGATGAACCGCGATCCGGCCAGTACCGCCGCACCGCAAGCCATTGCGATCGCGATCGTCAGCAATGTCGTTTTCATGGGCAACTCCTAGGTTGACTGGCGGATGAAAGGAAGATGCCGGACCGGCTTGCCGGACAGCACGCGCCAAGCGTTGGCGACTGCAGGCCCGATCGGTGGAACGCCGGGTTCACCCACGCCGGTCGGCTTCTCGGCGGAGCGCACGACCGTGACGGTTTTGCCATTGAGAGAAAAAGTCGTCATGGAGCATCGCCTCGCGTGCGGATGGGATCTCATTTGCAGGGGGAACCCCCTGTGCTTGGAGACGGCATCCCGGAAGCGGAGTTCCGCGCTGCAGCGAAAAACGTCAATTCCGGGAAGTGAACCGCAAGATTTGGCTGCTTTGCAAGCATACCCCCGACATCGCCTGAGCGTGGATGTACTTGCCTGAACCGGGCGAACGCGGGCAGCATTCGTCATAACGTCCAGCGTGTTGGCGCCCTCGTGTAGCCATGCCATCCATCATTTCTGTCACCAACCTCTCGAAAACCTACGCCTCCGGTTTCCAGGCGCTGAAGAACATCAATCTGGACATACGCGAAGGGGAAATCTTCGCGCTGCTCGGCCCGAACGGGGCAGGCAAGACGACGCTGATCGGCATTGTCTGCGGGATCGTCAATGCGAGCACGGGGAACATCAAGGTGGACGGTCACGACATCGTCACCGATTATCGCGCCTCGCGTTCCCTGATCGGTCTGGTGCCGCAGGAACTGACGACCGACGCCTTCGAGACCGTGTGGGCCACGGCGTCCTTCAGCCGCGGTCTGTTCGGCAAGCGCGCCGACCCCGCGCACATCGAGAAACTGCTGAAGGATCTCTCGTTGTGGGACAAGAGGGACAACATGATCCGGACGCTGTCCGGCGGCATGAAGCGACGCGTGATGATCGCCAAGGCGCTGTCGCACGAGCCGCGGATCCTGTTTCTCGACGAGCCTACCGCGGGGGTCGACGTCGAGCTCAGACGGGACATGTGGCGGCTGGTGCGCTCGCTCAGGGAGAGCGGCGTGACCATCATCCTGACCACCCACTACATCGACGAGGCCGAGGAGATGGCCGACAGGATCGGGGTGATCAGCAAGGGCGAGCTCATCCTGGTGGAAGACAAGGCCGAGCTGATGCGCAAGCTCGGCAGGAAGCAGTTGACGCTGCAGTTGCAGGAGAAGCTGGAAAGTATCCCGTCCGCGCTCTCGGCCTACAAGCTGGAGTTGTCTGACAACGGGAACGAATTGATCCATACGTACGACGCGCGAGAAGATCGAATCGGCATCGCTGCGCTGCTGAAGGACCTGGACGAAGCGGGCATCCGGTTCAAGGACCTGCATACGACGCAAAGCTCGCTCGAAGACATTTTCGTCACCCTGGTGAGGGACGGGAAATGAACATTTACGCGATCCGCGCGATCTACGCGTTCGAAATGGCGCGCACGGCGCGCACGCTCATGCAGAGCATCATCGCCCCGGTGATTTCGACTTCGTTGTACTTCGTCGTCTTCGGTGCGGCGATCGGGTCGCGCATCCCCCAGGTGGAGGGGACCAGCTACGGCGCCTTCATCGTGCCCGGCCTGATCATGCTGTCGATTTTGACGCAGAGCATGTCGAATGCGTCGTTCGGCATCTACTTCCCGAAGTTCACCGGCACGATCTACGAACTGCTCTCGGCACCGGTGTCCTCTTTCGAGGTCGTGACGAGCTACGTCGGGGCGGCCGCGACCAAGTCGGTCGTCCTCGGTCTGATCATTTTGGCTACGGCGGCGCTGATCGTGCCTTTGCGCATCGAACATCCGTTTTGGATGGTGCTGTTCCTCGTGCTGACTTCGGTGACGTTCAGTCTCTTCGGTTTCATCATCGGCATCTGGGCCGACGGGTTCGAGAAGCTGCAGGTCATACCGCTCTTGATCATCACGCCTTTGACGTTTCTTGGCGGGAGCTTCTATTCCATCAGCATGCTGCCGCCGTTCTGGCAGACGGTCGCGTTGTTCAATCCTGTGGTGTATCTGGTCAGCGGATTTCGGTGGAGCTTTTTCGGGCTCGCGGATGTGAGTGTCGGGATCAGCCTCGCGATGACGGGGGTGTTCTTGGTGATTTCGCTCGCGATTGTGGCGTGGATATTCAGGACGGGGTATCGGTTGAAAACTTAGCCCTGCCCACTTTTATCCGTCAAAAAACGTGATGAAACAACCGCTATCCGTGCGGACCCACCGCCAGCCCCACATCCTCGGCAATCGTCTTGCCCGGAAAATGAAACCGCACCGGCCCGTCGGGCAGGGCATTGAGGAACTGCTTGAGAAACGGGTCGTCCGAGGCGCGCAGTTCGTCCGGCGTGCCGTGCCCGGCAACGACGCCGTCGGCGATCACGTAGATGTGGTCCACCATCTTCAGCGATTCGCTCACATCGTAGGTCACCACGATCGAGGTGCTGCCGAGCGCATCGGTGGATTTGCGGATCAGTTCCGCGATCACGTTGAGCGAAATCGGGTCGAGCCCGGCGAACGGCTCGTCGTACATCGCGATCATCGGGTCGACGGCGATCGCGCGCGCCAGCGCCACGCGCCGGGCCATGCCGCCGGACAGGTCGCCCGGCATCAGCGCATGCGCGCCGCGCAGGCCCACCGCGTTCAGCTTCATCAGCACCAGCGTATGAATCAGATCCTCGGGCAGGTCGTAGTGCTCCCGCATCGGAAAGGCGATGTTCTCGAACACCGAGAGGTCGCTGAACAGGCCGCTCACCTGGAACATCATGCCCATGCGCCTGCGCATCGCGTACAGCGCGTCGGTATCGAGCTCGTGCACCACCTGGCCTTCGACCGTCACGCTGCCGCTCTGCGGACGCGCCTGTCCGCCGATCAGGCGCAGCAGCGTGGACTTGCCGCAGCCGCTGGCACCGAGGATCGCGACCATCTTGCCGCGCGCAATGCTCAAGTTCAGTCCGCGGAAGATACTGTTCGAGCCGTAGGAAAAATGCAGGTCGCGGATCTCGACCAGCGGTGCCGGGGTGTCGTCTGAGGTGCCGTTCATGCCGCCGCGCGCGCGGCTTCCACCGCCTTGAGCAGCTTGTCGAACGCGTCGGCGAAGAGTTTCACGCCGTCCTCGGTCAGCTTGTCGGTGACCTGGTCGAGCGAGACGTGCCTGCCGACGGCCTCGAGCGTCGCGCGCGCGGCGCCGAGGTCCTCTTCAAGGCTCGCGCGGGGCTGGCCGTGGTCGCGAAACGCATCCAGCGTCGCCGGCGGCAGCGTGTTCACGGTGTTGCTGCCGATCAGTTCCTCGACGTACATCACATCGCGATAGGCGGGGTCCTTGGTGCTGGTGCTGGCCCACAGCAGGCGCTGCGGCCGCGCGCCTCGGGCGGCGAGCGCGTCCCAGCGCGAACCGGAGAAAATGCGTTTGAAGCTTTCGTAGGCGAGCCTGGCATTCGCGATCGCGGTCTTTCCGCGCAGGGGCTCGGGCACGAGCGGGTCCACCGCGCTGTCGATGCGCGAGACGAAGAAGCTCGCCACGCTCGCAATGTGGCCGATGTCGGCAGCCTGCGCAGCGCGGCGCTCGAGCCCCGCCAGGTAGCGTGCGGCGACCTGCTCGTACATGCCCCGCGCAAACAGCAGCGTCACATTGACGTTGATGCCCTCGGCGAGCAGTGTCTCGATGGCCTGCAGCCCTTCGGCGGTGCCTGGAACCTTGATCATCAGGTTCGGCCGGGCGACCGCCTGCCAGAGGCGGCGCGCTTCGTTGATGGTACCGGCAGTGTCGCGTGCGAGGAAGGGCGACACCTCGAGGCTCACGTAGCCATCGCGGCCTTCGCTCGCCTTGAACGCCGTTTTCAGCAGGTCGGAGGCGCCGCGGATGTCCTCGATCGCGAGCGCCTCGTAGAGCGCCATCGCGCCGGCGCCTTTGCTTTTCAGTGCGCGCACGGCCGGGGCGTACTCGTTGCCGCCGCCGATCGCCTTCTCGAAGATCGCCGGGTTCGAGGTGAGGCCCGCGAGGCCGTCCTCCAGGATCAGCTTCGCGAGGCCGCCGCCGGTGACGAAATCGCGGCGGATGTAATCGAGCCAGACCGACTGGCCGAAGTCGTTCAACTGCCTCAAGCGGTTGGTTGCCATGGCTATGCGAGTCCTTCCATCAATTGAACCGAAACCAGGTCCCCGGCCGCGACGTTACCACGCGCGTGCTCCAGCACGACGAAGCAGTTGGCCTCCGACATCGAGCGCAGCACGCCCGCACCCTGCTGGCCGGTGAGCCGCACTTTCCATTCGCCGTTCGCATCGCGCGACAGGATACCGCGCTGGAACTCGGTGCGGCCCGGGACCTTGCGCAGAGCGGCCATAACCGGCACCTTCAACAGTGGCACTGTGTAGTCGTCGGTCCGGCCGGACAGGTAAAGCAGCGCGTCGCGCACGAACTGGTAGAAGGTCACCATCACCGCGACCGGGTTGCCGGGCAGCCCGAACAGCGCGGCCTTGCCGATCCTGCCGAAGGCCATCGGCCGCCCCGGGCGCATCGCGATCTTCCAGAACAGCACTTCACCCAGCTGCGCCATCAGTTGCTTGATGAAATCGGCTTCGCCGACCGAGACGCCGCCGGTGGTGATGACCACGTCGGCGCCGGCGGCAGCCTTGTGGAACGCCGCTTCGAGTTGCGCGGGATCGTCGCGCACCACCCCCAGGTCGGAGATCTCCACGCCGAGGCGCGTAAGCATGCCGTGAAGTGTATAGCGGTTGGAGTCGTAGACCTCGCCTTGCGCGAGCGGCGCGCCGATCGATGCAAGCTCGTCGCCGGTGGCGAAGAAGGCCACGCGCAGTCTGCGGCGGACCTCGACCTCGGCAATGCCGAGCGAGGCAATCAGGCCCAGCTCCGCCGGCCGCAACGGCTGGCCGGGATGCAGCACCGCGACACCGGTCTTGAGGTCCTCGCCAGCGCTGCGCACGTTCTGGCCCGCCTTCTGACCGGCCGGCACGACGATCCGCCCGCCTTCTGCGCGCACCACCTCCTGGATCACGACCGTGTCGGCGCCAGCCGGCATCACCGCGCCGGTCATCACGCGCACGCACTGGCCCGCGCCGACCTTGCCGTCGAATTTGCGGCCAGCGAATGCGGCACCGACTTCCTGGAACGCGGAATCGGCGCCGGGCTTCAGGTCGGCAAAGCGCAGCGCGTAACCGTCCATCGCCGAGTTGTCGTGCGCTGGAACGTCGATCGCGGGCACGATTCTCTCGGCGAGCACGCGCCCGAGCGCGGCGCGAACCGCAACGCGTTCCACGTCCGCGACCGGCGTGAGGCAGGCGCGGATCGCCTCCTTCGCCTTGTCGACGGCGAGGGCGTCGGGGTCGTAGCCGTCCAGGCAGCTGACGACGCTCTGTACCGAATTCATCGCTTTTCGCTCAGTTTCTCGAACGTCGCGAGCTCGTCGCGGGTGTTGATGTTGCTGAACGCGTCGGGTTGGTCGTCGAACGGCACTTCGACGACATCGAGCGGCGCGTACCACGCATCGATCTTGCGCCCGCCTGCTGCGAGGAAGGATTCGAGATTCGCGAGCAGGCGGCGGCGCGCCAGCGCGAATACCGGATGCGCCTGCGCGCCGGTCTTCGCGACCGCCAGGTCCGCCCGCTTGGCGTCCAGTTCGGCGTGCAGGCGCGCGACCAGATCGGTCGGCAGGAACGGCGAATCGCAGGGCACGGTGACCACCAGCGCCCGGGAAGCGAGCTTCATCCCGCTCGCCAGACCCGCAAGAGGCCCGGCGAACCCGCCCACTTCGTCGGTGACGACGCGATACCCGAAGCGCGCATAGGCCTCGAGGTTCTGGTTGGCGTTGATCAGCACTTCGTCCACCTGCGGCGCGAGTCGCTCGAGCACCGCTGCAATCATCGGCCGGCCGCGCAGGGCCTGCAGGCCCTTGTCCACACCGCCCATCCTGCGGCCCTGGCCGCCGGCGAGCACGATTCCGGAAACGCCTGTCATGCGACGGATTTTACGCGGGCGAAACGCTGTTTGCCGCGCCCTCGCGAGCGTGGGAGACTCTCGCCATGCAGACGGACCGGGCGCGCAACCCGTTTCTAATTCCCTTCATCAATCTCGGGCATTTCCTCGACCACCTGGCGATGCTGATCTTCCCCACGGTGGTGCTCGGGCTTGCGCGCGAGTGGAACCAGCCGTATTCGGAACTGCTGCCGTACGCGCTCGGCGGCTTCATCGCGTTCGGCGCGTTCGCGCTGCCCGCTGGTTGGCTGGGCGACCACTGGGGCCGCTACAAGATGATGGGGGTGTTCTTTTTCGGCATCGGCACCTGCCTGTTCCTGACAGGGTTCGCGCGGTCGCCGTTGCAGATCGGCATCGGCTTGTTCTGCGTCGGCATTTTCGCGGCGATCTACCACCCGGTGGCGACCGCCATGCTGGTAGCGGACCCGAAACGCATCGGCCGCGTGCTCGGCTGGAACGGACTGTGGGGCAACTTCGGCCTCGCGGCCGCGGCGCTCGTCGCCGGCGCGCTGATGGACTTCGTGGGCTGGCGCGCAGCCTTTTTCGTTCCCGGCGCACTCACGATTGCCGCGGGCGTGGCCTTCCTGCTTCTGGTGAAGGATCCGGGCAAGGTGGCGAAGACCGGCAAGAAGCTCGGCCTCGACATCGACGTGCGCACCATGTGGCGGATCTTCGGCATCGTGCTGATCGCCACCGTCTGCGGCGGAATCATCTTCAATGCCACCACGGTCGCGATGCCGAAAGTGTTCCAGGAGCGCATGGCGATGTTCACGCAGACCGGTTTAGGCATCGGTATGCTGGTTTCGATCGTCTATTGCATCGCCGCGCTCGCGCAGGTCGTGGTCGGCACGCTGATCGACAAGGTCGACTTGAAGAGCGTTTTCGTGCCGGTGACGCTGCTGCAGATCCCGTTCCTGTTTCTCGCCGGCACGCTCGACGGCGCGGCGATGCTGGTGGTGGCGGTGCTGATGATGCTGATGGTGTTCGGCCAGATCCCGCTCAACGACGCCATCATCGGCCGCTACACGCGCGACGAGTACCGGGCCAGGGTATACGCGGTGCGCTACGTGGTGTCGCTCAGCGTGGCCGCGGTCGCGGTGCCGCTGATTGCGTTCCTGCACCGTACCACCGGCGGGTTCCAGAACGTGTTCACTGTGCTCTCGCTGCTCGCGGCGCTCACGCTCGCTGCGGCGCTGCTGTTGCCTTCGCGTAAACAGATGGAGGCGCGTCGTCGGGTTGCCACGCAGCCGGCGTAGTTTCGTCGTCCCCGCGGGTCTCGTCGTCCCCGTCGCTTTCGTCGTCCCCGCGGACGCGGGGACCCAGTAGGCGCTTGCCTGCGCTCGGGTTAATGGCTCTGACTTTCGACGGCCTCTTCCTGGACTCCTACGCGAACACTGCCGCCATATCCACCGCAAAAGACGTCGCGTCCCTGCGTCCCTCGCGGCCGTAGATTTCGACCTGCCGGGATTGCGGATACACGATCCACGCCTCGACCGCACCGGCGCTGACGTAAGCCATCGCCTTCTCCCGCAACTTGGGCAACGCGTTGCTTGCCGAAACGATTTCCACGCAAAGCTCCGGCGCGCTGGACAGGGGCATTTCCTCGGGATGCGCAGCGAGATAGCCCTCTGAGCACCATGCGACATCGGGCGCGCGAACCCCAATGGATGTTGCGACTCCCACCTCGGCCATCGTGTGTCCGGCGAGCGCCTTTCGCAACGCCTCGGCAACGCGCATGGCCGCGATCCCGTGACTCTTGCCGACCGGGCTCATCAGTATCTCTCCCCACTCGGTGAGTTCAATCTTTCCGGCGACGTCCTCGAAAGTCGGGTCGGCACACAAGGCTTGCCAGCGCCTGGCGAGCTGATCCGGCGCCAAGGGGGCTTCGATCGTTTCGGCAGTTAGCGGCATGGCTGGCATTCGCGTCTCGCTACCACTCTACCACTGGCGCGTGCCGCCGCATGACCCGAAAATAGACGTCAGAGATGGTCGCCGGGCGCGGGAGGCAGCCCGGTCCACGGGATCCTGGGCATTACTCGCCGAAGGTCATGCGGGCCAGTTCTTCCTTGAGACGCTCCTGCTCCGCTGCATCGGTGGAACGTGCAAGGCGGTCGGCAAGATCGAAGAAGCGTTTCTTTTCCTGCTGCCGGGATTCAACCATGAATTCACGATACACCAATCAGAGACTGGAGGAGCCTTCGACCTAACCCCGCAGCCGCTCCCACGCGCGCTCTGTCCGTGTCGCGCGCGCCTTGCCCGCCACGCCGAGCAACTCGCGGTCGCGCTGCCAGCGGGCGAAGGCCGGATCATCGGCATTTCTTGCCCAATTCTGTTCCGCCTCCGTCACCAGCGTCCTTGCGAGCGCGAGCGCCCCGGCAAGCGCAATGTGCACGGCAGGGTGCGTGGGATCATCGAGCGCGAGACCGCGTTCAGCCACTAACACTGCAATGGTTCGCTCGATCAAATCTCGCGGCCACGCAAGGCGCCCGGCCTCGCGCACCAGATAGGCGAGCATCGCAGCATTCACATGCAGGTCCTCTACGGTGCGGAATCGTTTGACGTAGAGATCGTAGCCGTCGCCGGGCAGCAGATCCTCCGGCGCGACCTGCACGCCGTTGAAGTGCAATTGTGCGTGCGGCACCTCCGGAACAAAGCGCGTCGGCGGCATCATCTCGACGCGCACGCCCGGTGCCGTCGACGAGACTCGCGCGATGCGCAGCGCGACGCGCTCGCCGCAGGCAGCCTCGTCCCTCGCCGCGACGAGAAACAGCCCGCCGGAAGGCCCGAGGGTGGTCCAGCGCTTGCTCCCATCGAGAACGAACCCCGCGCCTTCGCGCCGCAAGGATGAGCGTATTGCGCGCGGCGTGTTTCCTTCCGCCTCGGTGACGCAAAACGCGGCCATCCCGTCTTCCGGCAGCGTCGGCAGCAGCGCGCGCAGCGCCGCCTGATAGCCGGAGGCGAACGCCCAGCCGAGGCGATCGGCGGCGTGCCCGCCGGCCATTGCGCGGTCTATGGGGGTTGGCCAAGCGCGGGCGATCTCGATGTGCCCGGGCCACCAGGTGTCAACGCATTCGCACGCTCGCGCTGCAGGTGCGGCACTCAGCAGGTGCTCGAAGATATCCAAAGCGCGAATCCTGCCGCTCAGGCGAGCATGGTCGGCTGCGGCTCGGTGCGCCGCAGGCGATGGCCGCCGGTGAACAGCAGGTAGTGCCGGCCGGAAGCGCGGCCGAACATGGTGATGCCGATCCTTTTCGCGATGTCGTGGCCCATCTTGGTGAGCCCGGAGCGTGAAACCAGGAACGGTATTCTCATCTGCGCGCACTTGATCACCATCTCCGAGGTGAGGCGGCCGGTGGTGTAAAAGATCTTGTCCGAGCCGTCGATTCCCTCCAGCCACATGAGCCCGGCGATCGCGTCCACCGCGTTATGCCGGCCGACGTCCTCGACGAACATCAGGATCTCCGCGCCATCCGCACTCTGTTGCGCCAGCGCGCAGCCGTGCACCGCGCCCGATTGCTTGTAGATCGTCTCGTACTTGCGCACCTTCTCGATCAGCACGACCAGCTGCGCGTCCTGCAGCATCACGTCGTCGCGCAATTTCACGCTGTCGATCTCTTCCATCAGATTGCCGAACATGGTGCCCTGACCGCAGCCGGTCGTGACGGTGCGTTTTTTCAGCTTCGATTTGAGCGCAGTGGTCTTCTTCGGCGTGCGTTTTCGGGTGGTGACGACGACCGATTCGGTCTCCCAGTCCACCTGGACCGCGGCGATCTCCTCGATCGACCCGACCAGGCGCTGATTGCGCAGGTAACCCAGAGCGAGCGCCTCGGGCGCCTGGCCGAGCGTCATCAGCGTTACGATCTCGCGCTTGTCGAGGTAGAGCGTGAGCGGCGATTCGCCGGCAATCGCGGTCGGCACCATCTCGCCGCGCTCGTTGAGCGCCTCGACCTCGAAGGTCGCTGGCTTGCCGGCGCCGGTGAGTTTCGGGCGGTAGGGCTTGTTAACCACCGATGTAGGACATCTCGACCTTGTGCAGCCTGGCCGTCTCGGCGGTGCGGATCTCGGAATAGCGGTCGCCGCGCGCGCGCCAGACCGCGACGATCTGGTCGCGCAGCTCGGCGTCCGAGGCGCCGCCGCGCACGAGCGATTTCAAGTCGTGGCCGGAACTGGCGAACAGGCAGGTGAACAGCCGTCCTTCCGTGGACAGCCGCGAGCGGTTGCAATCTCGGCAGAACGCCTGCGTCACTGAGGAAATCACGCCGATCTCGCCCGCGCCGTCCTTGTAGCGCCAGCGCTCGGCAACCTCGCCGGCATAGCCCGGGTCGATCGGCTCGAGCGCGAAGTGATCGCCGATGCTCTTGACGACTTCGGCCGAGGGCACCACGTCGTCCATGCGCCATCCGTTGGTGCTGCCGACATCCATGTATTCGATGAAGCGCACGATGTGGCCCGTATGCCGCCAGTGTTGCGCCATGTCGAGGACCTGGTGGTCGTTCACGCCGCGCTTGACCACCATGTTGATCTTGACCGGTTTGAGGCCAGCGGCGGCGGCGGCATCGATTGCCTCGAGCACGCGCGCGACCGGGTAGTCCGCATCGTTGATCGCGCGAAAGGTCACGTCATCGAGCGAATCGAGGCTGACCGTGATGCGCTGCAGGCCGGCGTCCTTCAGCGCTTGCGCCTGCTTCGCGAGCAGCGAGCCGTTGGTCGTGAGCGTGAGGTCGATGTCCGGCAATTTCGCCAGCAGCCCGATCAGCCGGTGCAGGTCTCGGCGCACGAGCGGTTCCCCGCCGGTGAGGCGGATCTTCTTCACGCCCAGGCCGACGAACACGCCGGCCACGCGCGCGATTTCCTCGAAGCTGAGCAGTTCGTCGTGCGGCAGGAACGCGTGGTCCGGCCCGAACACATCGCGCGGCATGCAGTAGACGCAGCGGAAATTGCAGCGGTCGGTGACCGAAATGCGCAGGTCGCGCAACGGCCGGCCGAGTGTATCGGCGAAGGCGCCGCCCTCGTAAGGCGGCGCTCGCAGGCTGGTACGGATCGGAAAGACCTTTTGAATCATGGTGTCTTTGGCAGCGGGAGCCGAATGATGATAGCAGAGTGGGTTATAGTCCGAGCGCATGGAAAAACCCAGGTTTTCAGTCGCGGTGGTGATGCAGCGGCGCTCGCTGAACAACCGGTGGCAGAGCGAGGCGTGGGAACCGTTCGGCGTGTTGCCGGACTACGAGGGCGAGGTCGGGCCGCGCATGATCCTCGATGCGGACGGCGTGACGCAGTGGCTTTATCCAGGCCACGACATCCTGCTGCACCGCGATGAAGCCGAAGGTTATTACCTCAACGTTTCGACTGCCGAGCCGAAGGTATTCGTCTCCTGGCGCATCGACGAGGGCCGCGCCGCGCCGTTGCTCCTCACGGTGAGCTACCACGAAGCGAGCCGCTGGATGGACGGCAGCGAACTGGTCGATGCGGTGGCGATGCCGCCCGACGTTTTCGCGTGGGTCGGCGAGTGGGTGAAGAAGAACTACCGGCCCGAACCGAAGAAGCGCATCAAGCCGCGTTCGTTCATGCACCCGAAGGACCGCGCGAGGACATGATGGCCGGCGAGAAGGAGGCCTTCCTTTCGCGCTGGTCGCGGGTGAAGCGGGAAGCCGTCGCTGAAAGCGCGAAGCCGGTGCCCGCGACGCCGGCCGTGGAGGTTCCAGAGAAGCCGCTGCCGCCGGTGGACCAACTGAACTTCGAATCCGACTTCACCGCGTTCATGCAAAGCAAGGTGGTCGCGGAGGGGGTGAAGCGCGCGGCGCTGAAGAAGCTCTTCGCCGACCCGCGCTTCAATGTCATGGACGGCCTCGATACCTACATCGGCGACTACTCGATAGAAGACCCGATTTCTCCCGAACTGCTCGAACAGTTGCAGCACGCCCGACGAACGCTGTTCGGCCCCGAGCCGGACCCTGTGGATGAGGCGCCTGCGGCGACCGCCGCGGCCGACGCGGGGGCGAGCGATCAACCGGAACCGCAAGCCGAAATCCGGGTGGCCGAGGAATCCAAAGACCATGTCGATCGCGGATAAGACGCTCAAGCTCTGCAACTGCAACAACACGATTCCGCTCGACGCGAAAGCGCTCGCGGCCGCGCTCAAGACCGGCACCCCCCTCACCCTCTACACCGAACTGTGCCGCAAGCAGGCGAGTGCGTTCCAGGCCGCGCTTTCCGATTCCGAGTTGATCGTCGCCTGTACGCAAGAAGCGCCGCTGTTCTCCGAACTCGCACAGTCGGCGGCGTCGAAGGCGGACCTGCGTTTCGTCAACATCCGCGAGGCGGCGGGCTGGTCGGCCGAGGGCAAACAGGCCACTCCCAAGATCGCCGCATTGCTCGCGATGGCTGCGCTGCCCGAGCCCGAGCCGGTGCCCACCGTGGAGTACAAGTCGGGAGGGCAGTTGCTCGTCATCGGCCCATCCGCTGCGGCGCTCGACTGGGCGCAGCGGCTCTCCGGCGCGCTCGACGTGAGCGTGCTGATCACGAAGGTGGAGGGCGGAGAGTTGCCCCTCGAACGCAGTTTCCCGGTGTGGACGGGCAGGCTCGCGCGCGTGCGCGGCTGGCTCGGCGCGTATGAAGTCGAGTGGACGCAGGAAAACGCGATCGACCTCGAACTGTGCACTCGCTGCAACGCCTGCGTCGAGGCCTGCCCTGAGAGTGCGATCGACTACACCTACCAGATCGATCTCGCGAAATGCAAGGCGCATCGCGCATGCGTGGCGGCTTGCGGTGCGATCGGCGCGGTCGATTTTTCCCGGGCTGAAACGGCGCGCAGGGAAAACTTCGACCTGGTGCTCGATCTGTCGGACGAGCCGGCGATCCGCACGCCCGACCTGCCGCAGGGCTATCTCGCGCCCGCGCGCGATCCGCTCGAGCAATCGCTCGCCGCGGCGAAGCTCGCGCAACTGGTGGGTGAATTCGAGAAGCCGCGCTTCTTCGTCTACAGGGAGCGCATCTGCGCGCACAGCCGCAACGCCCAGCCCGGCTGCAACCGCTGCATCGACGTATGCTCCACCGGCGCGATCTCGAGCGACGGCGACCGGGTGAAGATCGAGACGCACTTGTGTGCGGGCTGCGGCGGGTGTTCGAGCGTGTGTCCCACGGGCGCGATGACGCACGCATATCCTCGGGTGTCCGACCTCGGCATGCGCCTGAAGAGCGCGCTGAGCGTGTTTCGCGAAGCCGGCGGCAAGGACGCCTGCATGGTGCTGCACAACACCGAAGACGGTCGCGCGCTGGTTCAGGGCGTCGGCCGGCGCGCGCTTCGCGGCGTTCCCGGCGGTGTGGCGCGCCATAGACCGGGGCAGGGCAAGGGGCTGCCGGCGCGCGCGATCCCGATCGAGGTGTTCCACATCGCATCGATCGGCATGGATACTCTGCTCGGCGCGGTCTGCTACGGCGCGGCTCAGGTGGCGATCGTCTCGAGCGGCAACGAGCCCGACGCTTACGCGGCAGCATTGCGCGAACAGATGGGCCACGCCGAAACGATCCTCAATGCGCTCGGCTATTCCGGAAAGCATTTCGAACTGATCGTCGCCGGGGATGCGGCCGCGCTCGAACGCGCGCTTTGGGCGTTCGCGCCTGCGCGCGGCGTGGACAAGGCCGCGACGTTCAACCTCTCCAATGAAAAGCGCACCACGCTGGATTTCTGCATCGACCATCTGGCGAAGCATGCGCCTGCGCCGAAAGAAGAAGTTCCCCTCGGAAAAGGCGCGCCGTTCGGCGCGATCACGGTCAACAAGCAGACCTGCACCATGTGCAAGGCATGCATCGGCGCGTGCCCGGCGTCGGCGCTCATCGATTCGCAGGAGACGCCGAGCCTGCATTTCATCGAGCGCAACTGCGTGCAGTGCGGCCTGTGCGCCAATACCTGCCCGGAGGATGCCATCGCGCTGGCGCCGCGCCTGTTGCTCACCGCGCAAGCGAAGGCGTCGGTGATCCTCAATGAAGCCGAGCCGTTCAACTGCGTGCGCTGCGGCAAGCCCTACGGCACCCGGCAGATGGTCGAGAACATGCTCGGCAAGCTCACCGGGCACTCGATGTTCGCCGGCGAAGGGGCGCTCCGGCGCCTGCAGATGTGCGCCGATTGCCGCGTGGTCGACATGATGGAAAACAAAGGCGAATCCTCGGTGTTCGATTACACCGGCAGGAAATGAGCGAGGCGGAGAAGATCCGTGTTCTCGCGCCGGAGGACCAGGCGCGCGCGAACCTCTACGGCCTGCTTGCGCGCCTGTTCTACGCCGCGCCGGATGCCGCGCTGCTGGTGGCGATTGCGCAGTCCGGAGAAATGCAGGCCGAAACCGCAAGCCCTCTGGCAATGGCGTGGAAGCAACTGGTGGAGGCATCGGCGAGCGCGAATGCCGAAACCGTGCGCGAGGAGTTCGAGCAGGTGTTCGTCGGCACCGGCAAGGCCGAAGTGACCCTCTATACGGGTGCCTACACGACGCGTTCCACCGTGGACAGCCCGCTGGCCGAGTTGCGCGGAGAACTCGCCACGCTCGGGCTCGCGCGGCGCGGGGAGGTCTACTTGCCGGAAGATCATATGGGCGCGTTGTGCGAGACCATGCGCCATCTGATCGCAGAGCAATATGCCGACCTGGAAGAGCAACACCGCTTCTTCAAGCGGTGGATCTGGCCTGCAGCGATTCTGTTGTGCGATGCAATAGACAAGTCCGGGAACACGGCTTTCTACAAGTACGTCGGGCGCTTGGCGCGCGACTACTTCGAGCTCGAGTTGACCGCGTTCGAAATGCGATAGCTCTCCGTTGTGCAGTGCAAGAATCCCCTCCGAATCGTATTGGTAATAAAGCGACCCGCTCGCGTGTGTTGCAACGCCCGCGAAAAACATGCGCTCGCTTGATCGCATCGCTTTTCAATTACCCTAGAATCGTGCATAAGCTGTTTGCATAGAAAAAATTGTGGTTGGAGACAAGGAGACGAAGATGGCTCAGACCAAGATCAAACTCGCACGGCGCAATTTTCTCCTTGCTGCGAGCGCGGGCGGAGTAGCCACTGCCGCCGCGATCGTCGCCGGACCCTCCTCAAAGCCGAAGGCTTCGGCTGCCACCGGCGACAAGCACGCCGGAAAGGGCTATCAGGTATCCGAGCACATCAACAACTACTACCGCACCACCAAGGTCTGAGGAGTCCGCCATGCTGCTGACGCGCAAAGCTGGTAGCCAAGCTGCCCCCCAACGGCGCCTTTCGCGCGGCCTTGCCGGCTCGATGGCGAAGACCATCGACCGCCGCGCCTTCCTCAAACGCTCCGGCCTGACGCTGGGCGCGGGCGCCGTGGCTGCGCAACTTCCGTTCAACATGATCGAGCGCGCGGAGGCCGCCAACGAGAAGCCCGCCGGCAAGGTTGAGATCAAGCGCACGGTGTGCACGCATTGCTCGGTGGGCTGCGCGATCGACGCGGTCGTGCAGAACGGCGTCTGGGTGCGCCAGGAGCCGGTGTTCGATTCCCCGCTCAACCTCGGTGCGCACTGCGCGAAGGGTGCGTCGATCCGCGAGCACGGCATCACGCACGATTCGCACCGCCTGAAGGAGCCGATGAAGCTCGAGGGCGGAAAATGGAAGACGATCAGCTGGGACCAGGCCTACAGCGAGATTTCCGACAAACTGCTGAAGATCAAGAAGGAGAGCGGTCCGGACGCGCTGTTCGTGGTCGGCTCGTCCAAGCACAACAACGAGCAGTCCTACCTGCTGTGCAAGTGGGTGCGGCTGTGGGGCACCAACAACACCGACCACCAGGCGAGGATCTGCCACTCGACCACGGTTGCAGGCATCGCGAATACCTGGGGCTACGGCGCGATGACCAACTCGTACAACGACGAGCAGAATTCGAAGTGCCTGCTGTTCTTCGGCTCCAACGCGGCCGAGGCGCACCCGGTGTCGATGCTGCACACGCTGCATGCCAAGGAGAACGGCTGCAAGGTCATCGTTGCGGATCCGCGCTTCACGCGCACTGCCGCCAAGGCGGACAAGTACGTACGCGCGCGCTCAGGCACGGATGTGGCATTCCTGTTCGGCCTGCTGTACCACATCTTCAACAACGGCTGGGAGGACAAGGAGTACATCAAGGCGCGCGTCTACGGGATGGACAAGGTCAGGGAAGAGGTGATGGCCAAGTACACACCCGACAAGGTGCAGGACGTCACCGGCGTGCCCGAGCAGGAAATGTTGGAAGTGGCGAAGACGCTCGCGGAGAACCGGCCGGGCTTCATCATCTGGGCGATGGGCCAGACGCAGCACACCAACGGCAACGCCGTGGTACGCGCCAGCGCGGTGTTGATGCTCGCACTCGGCAACGTCGGTCGTCCCGGCGGCGGCACCAATATCTACCGCGGGCACGACAACGTGCAGGGCGCGACCGACATCGGCCCGAACCCGGACTCGCTGCCTGGTTACTACGGCGTTGCGCCCGGCTCATTCGCCCATTGGGCGCGGGTGTGGAACGTCGATCTCAAGTGGCTGCAGAGCCAGTTTGCTCCCGGTCAGATGACCAAGCCCGGTATCACCGTGTCGCGCTGGATCGACGCGGTGCTGGAGAAGAACGAGAACATCGATCAGGACCCGAATATCAGGGCGGTGGTGTACTGGGGTCACGCGCCGAACTCGCAGAGCCGCGGCCTCGAAATGCTCGAGGCGATGAAAAAACTCGACCTGATGGTCGTGATCGACCCGTACCCGTCGGCGTCGGCCGCAATGTTCGCGATGGCCAGGAAGGACGGCGCGTATTTGCTGCCTGCAGCGACGCAACTCGAGACCAGCGGCAGCGTGACCGCTTCGAATCGCTCGTTGCAGTGGCGCGAACAGGTCATCGAACCGGTTTTCAATTCGCGCACCGACCAGATGATCATGTATCAACTGGCGCAGAAGCTGGGATTTGCCGACCAGCTGGTCGGCAAGAAGGATGGCAAGCAAAACATCAAGCTCGTGAAGGGCAAGGGTGGAATGGAAGAGCCCGACATCGAGGACACGCTGCGCGAGATCAACCGCGGCACCTGGACCATTGGTTACACCGGCCAGTCGCCCGAACGGCTGCAGGCGCATATGCGCAACATGCACGTGTTCGACGTGAAGACACTGCGTGCCAAGGGCGGAAAGGATGCGAAAACCGGCTACGACCTCACAGGGGACTACTTCGGCCTGCCGTGGCCCTGCTACGGCACCGCGGCCATCAAGCACCCCGGTTCGCCCAACCTTTACGACACCACGAAGCACGTGATGGACGGCGGTGGCAACTTCCGCGCGAACTTCGGCGTCGACAAGGATGGCGTCAACCTGCTGGCGGAGGACGGTTCGCATTCGAAAGGCGCCGAAATCACCACCGGCTACCCCGAGTTCGACCACGTGCTGGTGAAAAAACTCGGCTGGTGGGATGACCTGACCGAGGACGAGAAGAAGGAGGCGGAAGGCAAGAACTGGAAGACCGACCTGTCCGGCGGCATCCAGCGCGTCGTGATGAAGCACGGCTGCCATCCGTTCGGCAACGCCAAGGCGCGCGCGGTGGTTTGGAACTTCCCTGACGGCGTGCCGCTGCACCGCGAGCCGCTGTACAGCCCGCGCCCCGACCTGATCGACAAATGGCCGACCCATGACGACGTGAAAAACCTGTGGCGGCTGCCGACGCTGTTCAAGACGGTGCAGCAGAAGAACCGGGATGCGGGCAAGCAGTTTCCGCTGATCCTGACCTCCGGGCGCCTGGTCGAGTACGAGGGCGGCGGAGAGGAGACGCGCTCCAACCCCTGGCTTGCCGAACTGCAGCAGGACAACTTCGTCGAGATCAATCCAAAGGCGGCGGCCGACCGCGGCATCCGGGATGGCGAATATGTCTGGGTATCGACGCCCACGGGTGCAAAACTCAAGGTCAAGGCGCAAGTGACCGAGCGGGTCGGGGCCGACACCTGCTTCATCCCGTTTCATTTCTCGGGGTGGTGGCAGGGGCAGGACATGCTGCCGTTTTACCCGGACGGCGCGGCGCCGATCGTGCGCGGCGAGGCCGTCAACACCGCGACGACTTACGGCTATGACCGGGTGACGCTGATGCAGGAAACCAAGACGACGCTCTGTCAGGTCGCGAAGGCATAGGGAAGAACGCCATGGCCAGAATGAAATTCCTCTGCGACGCCGAGCGCTGCATCGAGTGCAACGGCTGTGTTACCGCGTGCAAGAGCGAGCACGAGGTTCCTTGGGGCGTGAACCGCCGCCGCGTCGTCACGATCAACGACGGGGTGCCCGGCGAGAAGTCGATATCGGTCGCCTGCATGCACTGTTCGGATGCGCCGTGCATGGCGGTGTGCCCGGTGGACTGTTTCTACCGGACCGACGACGGCGTAGTGCTGCACGACAAGGACCTGTGCATCGGCTGCGGCTACTGCTTTTACGCCTGCCCGTTCGGCGCGCCGCAGTTCCCGCAGGCGGGCGCGTTCGGCCTGCGCGGCAAGATGGACAAGTGCACGTTCTGCAACGGCGGTCCGGAGAAGGACCGCTCGGCCGAAGAGTTCCAGAAGTACGGCCGCAACCGCCTCGCTGAGGGCAAGCTGCCCGCCTGCGCGGAAATGTGCTCCACCAAGGCGCTGCTCGGTGGCGACGGCGACGTGATCGCGGACATCTACCGCGAGCGCGTGTTCAAGCGGGGCAAGGGCTCCGAGGTGTGGGGTTGGGGGACGGCCTACGGGCCGGGCAAGCCGGCCGCAGCGCCGTCGCCGGCGCCGAAATCATGAGACGCCTCGTCGTGTGTGCGGCGGGCCTCGCCTTGGCCGTCGGTCTCGTGGCCTGCGGCGAATCCGAACAGGTCGTCGTCTACAAGCAGGGCAAGTACTCGGGCAAGCCCGACGGGAAGCCTTGGGACAACGAACCGCTCGCTGGCGCGAAGTGGACCAAGGGCGACAAGGTCAGTTGGGAAGCCGAGATCAAGCAGCGCAATCAGAGCCAGAACGAGTACAAGCGGATTGATCAGTAGTAGGAACGGGTCCCGGGAGAAGAACGAAATGCCCAAGCTCATCCGGCTGACACGCTGGGCGCTCGCCGCTCTCGTGTTCGCGTTTCCCGCAGCGGCCCCTGCACAAGGCAAGCCCGCCGACAATACGCAGGCCGAACGCCAGCAAACGCAGCCCTACAACAACGCTCCGGTCTGGCGCGAGGTGCGCAAGGAAGGCCAGGAGTACGTCACCACGGTCAAGGGTCGCGAGACCGGCGTGCTGGTGCAGTCGGCCGGCGAAACCTGGCGGCAGATACGTAATGGCCCGGTGACCGTTTGGGGCGGCTTTGCGATCCTGATCGTCGTCGCGGTCCTTGCCGGGATCTATTTCAGTTTCGGGCCGCTCAAGACGCACGACAAGCCCACCGGGCGCCTGATGCCGCGTTTCACGCAGTTCGAGCGCTGGGCGCACTGGACGTCAGCAATCAGTTTCTGCGTGCTCGCGGTATCCGGCCTGGTGATGCTGTTCGGCAAGCACGTGTTGCTGCCGGTCACGGGCTACACGCTTTTCGGCTGGCTCGCTTCGCTGCTGAAGAATCTGCACAATTTCGTCGGTCCCGTGTTTCTGCTTAGCGTAATCGTGATGGTGCCGAATCTGGTGCGCGACAACCTGCCCAAGTCCTACGATTTCAACTGGTTTGCGAAGGCCTGGGCGATGTTCGCGCGCAACGAGCATGTCCCTTCCGGGCGCTTCAACGGAGGCGAGAAGGCGTGGTTCTGGGGCTGCGTGGTCGGGCTGACCCTGCTTTCGGCCGTTACCGGCCTGATCCTGCTGTTTCCGAATTTCGACCAGACGCGGGCTACGATGCAGCTGACCTGGATATTTCACGCGATTTCCGCGCTGCTCTTCATGCTCGTGGCGCTTGGCCACATATACGTTGGAACCATCGGTGTCGAAGACGCCTACCAGGCAATGCGCTCGGGATATGTCGACGAAACCTGGGCCAAGGAACATCACGAATACTGGTACAACGAAATGAAGTCGGGCGCGCGATCCGCGGCGGGAGGGGCGGTACCCGCCGGCGCGCCGCGCGCGGAACGGAAATGAGGAGGATGGAGGCGATGAAAAAACTGACCATCGCGTTGGCGTTGGCGGTCGGCGCGGCGCTGTCGCTGGGTTCGGTTGTCGCACAGGCAAAGCTGCCGGCGCCTCCGGCACAGTCGGATGCCGAAAAGGCGGCTGTCGCGGAGAAGACGAAGCTCACCGCCGCGGCCGACGCGGAATCCCTCGGTAAATCCCAGGACAGAGCGGTCGAGAATTACAAGAAGAACAAAGGCATCGTGGACAAGCCCGCAGCGGCGACGAAAGACGCGGGCAAGAAGAAATAATAGCCGGGGCGCGATTGAAAATTACGCTACTTACCTCGGCGATCGCGGCGGCGCTCGCAGGGTGCGCGGGAATGGGCGGAAACGAAGGACCGCGCGCGACAGTGCAACTGCAGCCGACGACCGGCAACGCGACCGCGGGTACCGTGGAGTTCGTTCAGGTCGGCAGCAGGGTGCGCGTGAGCGCGAAAGTCTCCGGACTCAAACCCGGCCAGGAGCACGGGTTTCACGTGCACGAGGCGGGCGACTGTAGTTCGGGTGACGGGATGAGTGCGAAGGGTCACTTCAATCCGCTTGGCAAGCCGCACGGGCCGGGCCGTACGCAGGAGCGCCACGCGGGTGACATGCCAAACCTCAAAGCCGACGCATCCGGCAACGCGAACATGACGGTAGTACTCGACGTGATCACGGTGGCGGCCGGGCCGACGAGCGTGGTTGGCCGCGGCGTAATCGTCCACGTGCAGCCCGATGACTACGCCTCGCAGCCGGTCGGCAATGCCGGCGCGCGGATGGCCTGCGGAGTGGTTCGCGCGGGTTGATTCCGCCGCGCGACGTCAAACGACGCCTTCGGGCGCCGTCTTCGTTTCAGCTCACACCTTCGACAAGAATCAGCTTCGCCTTCGCGCATTTCAGCCGTATGGCGAGCGCGGGGCCGTATTCGGGCGAGTGGTACCACTTGCGCGCCTGGTCCATGGTCGGAAACTCGAGCACCACGACGCGCTTGGGGTTCCAGTCGCCTTCCTTCGCCTCGACCGCGCCACCGCGCACGAGATACTTCCCGCCGTACTGCGCAATCGTCGCCGGAACGAGCTTCGCGTACTCCTTGTACCCTTCCGGATCGGCAATCTCCACTTCACCGATGAGGTATGCGGGCATCCTTCGATCCTCCTGGTAAGCGTTCTACTGTTTTAACCAATCCATGCACCAAAGTGCAATGCCAGTCCAACGAGGGCCGCGCCACCGACAGTTTTCATGATTCCCCGCTTGAATCGGAACAGGGCCAACGCGGCAGCGACGCCGATCAACGCCGAGGCGGTTTCGAACCGACCAACGAATCCCTCGGGCCAGAGAACATGGTATGCGAAAAACAGCGCGAGATTCAGGATGACGCCCACCACCGCGGCCGTGATGGCAGTGTTCTCGCCCATTCGCCGATGCGCAGCGCGTCGCGCCGAAGCGCGCCGCGGATCACGTCCGGAGCGTCGAGAAACGCCGGTTTTTTCCGCACGTCGATGACGAGCGGGGGTTCATCGGTTGCAAGGGATTGCCGCAGCGCGGCGGAGTGATGCTTGCGTCCATAGCTCTCACCTTCAGAGTGCTGCAGAGCTTGGACGTACGGCGTCTTTGAAATGCGGGGAGCCTGCGATCCCCGCGAGGCGCGAAGAATGCGCTCGCAGGCCGCGCGTTGTCAAGCGTAGCCCAAGCTGTGGCGGTCCAGCGAAACGGACTTCACCAGCGCCCAGACCTCCTGGCCGGTTGCGAGCCGAAGCGCGTGGGCGGAATGGCGCGTGATGCGCGCGATGATCGGGGTGCCGGCTACGTCGAGTCTGACGTCGACGCTTGCGCCGGGCTCGGCGCCGATCTCCACTATGCGGCCGCGCAGGCAGTTGAGGATACTGATGTCCCTGGGCCGCTCGAGCGCGATCGATACGTCGCGCGCGCGCACGCGCACCCGCAGCGTTTCGCCTACCAGCGCATCGACGTCGGCGACCAGCAGCTCGCCGCCCGCGAACGCGAGGCGGGCAAGGCCGCTCGTCAGATCCTGTTCCGTGACGCGTGTCTCCACGACTGCGCCTCCCTCATAGCGGCCGATCATGCGCCGCAGTTCGATGCGGCCCATCAGCTCGCGGACCGGCCCGGCGGCCGCGACGCTGCCGTCGGAGAGCAGGACCATGTTCTCCGCAAGGCGCACCACTTCCTCGATCTCGTGACTGACGTACACGATCGGCACCCCGACTTCGTCCCGCAGGCGTTCGACGTAGTAGAGGATTTCCCCGCGGCGGCCGGCATCGATCGATGCGAGCGGCTCGTCCATCAGTAGCAGGCGGGGGCTCGCGAGCAGCGCCCGGCCGATCGCGACGCGCTGCTTTTCGCCGCCCGAAAGGTTGCGCGGGCGCCGTTCGAGCAGCGGCCGGAGGTCGAGCAGCGAGACGATCTTGTCAACGTCCGCCCAACGCCCGGCCTCCGGCGTGAAAAAGCGCCCGTAGAGTAGATTCTGGCGCACGCTCAAGTGCGGCAGCAGCAGCCCGTCCTGGAACACGTAGCCGATGCGGCGCTGCGCAGACGGCAGGTCCGTTCCGGTAGCGCTGTCGTAGAGGACACGGTCCCCAACTGCGATGCGTCCGCGTTCGGGACGCAACAGCCCGGCGATCATGTTCAGCACGGTGGTCTTGCCGCAGCCCGAGCGGCCGAACAGCGCGGTGACCACTGCCTCGCTTTCGAATGCGGCTTCGAGCCGGAACGCGCCCAGCTGCCGGGCTACATCGACCTCAATGCGCATCGCCGTAAACCCTGACGTTGACGCGTCGCACCAGCACTTCGGAGACAAGCAGTGCCGCGAGCGACAGCAGCACCGAGATGATGCACAGCCGCATGGCCTGCGCATCGCCGCCTGGGACCTGCGTGTAGGTGTAGATCGCGAGCGGGAGCGTCTGTGTCTCGCCGGGGATGTTGGACACGAAGGTGATGGTGGCGCCGAACTCGCCCAGGCTCCGCGCGAACGAGAGCAGCATGCCGGTGATGATTCCGGGCAGGCTCAGCGGAACGGTGACGCTCGCAAGCACCCACAGGCGGCTCGCACCGAGGGTCGCGGCCGCCGATTCGAGCCGCCGATCGATTGCCTCCAGAGACTGCCGGATCGCGCGCACCAGCAACGGCAGGCCCATCAGCGCGCAGGCGAGCGCGGCGCCGGTCCAGCGGAACGCGAACACGATACCGAAGGTTTCGTCGAGCCACTGGCCGATCGGCCCGCGTCGGCCGAACAGGACCAGCAGCAGGTAGCCGATCACCACCGGCGGCAGGACCAGCGGCAGGTGCACCACCGCATCGAGCATGCTCTTGCCGGGGAAACGGTGGCGGGCGAGCAGCCATGCGAGGGCGAATCCCACCGGCAGGCTCGCGATGACGCTGACCGCGGCAACTTTCACACTGAGGCGCAGCGCCTCCAGCTCCGAGGGGGTCAGGGCGTCGAACACCCCGTCAGTTTAGCGGCGTAAAACCGTGCTTCTCGAAAACCTTGCGTGCGGCGGGAGAGAAGAGCAGTGCCACGAACCCGGCGGCGGCGGAATCCTTCGCTGCGGAAGTCAGCGCCACCGGATAGACGATTGGGGCATGCAGTCCGTCGGGAAATGTGGCGACGACGCGTACCTTCGGCTCTGCGGCGGCGTCGGTCGCATAGACGATGCCGAGGGGTGTTTCGCCGCGTGCGACCAGGGCGAGGGCCACGCGCACGTTCTCCGAAGGCGCGAGTTTCCCGGACACGGCGTCCCAGACCCCGAGTTTCTCCAGGGCCGCTTTCGCATACTTACCTGCAGGGACGTGCGCGGGATCGCCGAGCGTGAGCCGCCCGCCACCGAGCAGCTCTGCGAGCGCAAAGCCCGGGCGGACTTCGATTCTGGCCGTACTGCCAGCGGGCGAGATCAGGACAAGCCTGCTGCCCAGGAGGTTCCTGCGCGTTTCGCTACGGATCAGCCTTTTGCTTTCGAGGTAATCCATCCAGTCCAGGTCAGCCGAGATGAACACCTGCGCCGGTGCGCCGTTCTCGATCTGCCGCGCGAGTGCCGAGCTGGCGCCGTAGGAGATCGCAGGTTTCGACGGTGACAGCAGGGCAACCTCGTCTAGCGCGTTCTTCAGGCTCGCCGCAGCGAACACCACCAGCGGTTGCGCATGCGCCGCGCCGCCGAGCGACGACAGCAGGATCGCGATCAGGCTAGCGGCGCGTCGCATAGTCGGGAAGGCAGGTGTGCACGCCGTCGGCGGTCTCGACAATGCGCACGTCGATGCCGTACAGGCGCTGCAGCGTATCGGGGCGAATCACGTCGCGGGGGGCGCCAAGGGCGAGGGCCTTCCCTTCGCCGAGCAGCAGCGCACGGTCGGCAATTTGCAGTGCGTGATCTGGCTGGTGGCTGGATAGCAGCACCGAGATGCCCTGCGCGGCGAGATGGCGTACGTGGACGAGCACGCGCACCTGGTTGCCGAAGTCGAGGCTCGAGGTGGGTTCGTCCATCACCAGCAGCTGCGGCTCCTGCGCGAGCGCACGCGCGATGAGCGCGAGCTGGCGTTCCCCACCGGAGATCTCGGTGAAAGCGCGCTCGGCGAGATGCCCGATTCCGAGCGTTTCAATCGCGCGCTCGGCCGCCTCGCGGTCGCGCGCCGAGGGCGCGGCGAACAGGTTCACGTGTGCGGTGCGGCCCATCAGCACCATCTCGCTTACGGTGAATGCGAAGACGCCCGCGTGGGCCTGCGGAACGTATCCGATGCGGCGCGCGATCTCCCTGCGCGACAGTTCTGCGAGTGCCATGCCGTCGAGCCGGACGGTTCCGGCGTGCGGCGCAAGCAGGCCCAGCAGCGTGCGGAACAAAGTGGTCTTGCCGCCGCCGTTGGGGCCGAGCACGCACAGCACTTCGCCCGCGCAAAGCGAGAAGCCGATGCCCGCGCCGACCGTGCGGCGCGGAAACCCGATCGCGAGGCCTTCGACGCTCAGCATCGCCGCCGCCCGCGTCACCAACCTCTCCTCGAAACTGCGAACAGCCACAGGAAGAACGGTGTGCCAAGCAGTGCGGTGAGCACGCCGGGCGGTATTTCGATCGCAGCAACCGTGCGGCACAGTGTATCCACGGCGAGCAGGAAAGCCGCACCGATCAGCATCGCCAGCGGCAGCAGGCGGCTAAAATCGGGCCCCACCAGCAGCCGCGCTGCGTGCGGCACGATCAATCCGATCCACCCGATGATGCCGCTTACGGCGACGGCGGCTGCGGTCATCAGCGTCGCGGCGATGATCACCACGGCACGCAGCTTCCGGGTGTCCACGCCGAGCGCGCGCGCCTCGTCATCGGGTAGCGCGAGCAAGTTCATGCGCCACCGAAGCAGCAGCATCGGCGCGAGGCCCGCCACGGTGAACAGGCTTGCCGCGCCGAGATCGGACGGCGTGATCGAGGCGAGGCTGCCCAGCAGCCAGTAGGTGATCGCCGGGAGCTCGTTGTACGGGTCGGCGAGGTATTTGAGCAGCGCGATCCCCGAGCCCAACAGGGTGCCGATGACGACGCCCGTGAGCACGAGAGCGAGCAGCGGGTCGTGACGCGGCACCGACGATCCGATCCAATACACCAAGCCCACGGCGGCGAGGCCGCCGGCAAACGCGAAAGCCTGGATGATCCAGATATCGCGCGAAAGGAAGATCCCCAGCACCGCGCCGAGCGCCGCTCCGGTTGAAACCCCCAGCAGGTCGGGCGACACCAGGGGGTTGCGGAACATGCCCTGATACGCGGTGCCCGCGGCGGCGAGCGCCGCGCCCACCAGCAACGCCGCGAACACCCGCGGCCCGCGCACTTTCAGGATAATCGTTTCGACGTTGTCGGGAAGCGCCCGGGCCGAACCGAAAATCTTGGCAGCGAAGACACCCCATAGTTCGCCGGGCGAGACTGGGTAACGTCCGACCGAGAATGCGAACGCGGTCAGCGCGACCAGTGCCGCCGCCGCGAGCAGGTATGCGGCGATGCCTCGATTCATGTCATGTCCCGGCGCGGGCGTGTCCCAGCCACGACAGCGCCGCCGGTATCGATTCGCTGGTTCCCGCCCGAGATGCATCGTAACCCGGCAGGAGTGCAACCGATTTCCCGAATTCGGGGCTGCGCAGCGCATGGCGCAATGCCTGGAAGCCCGCGCCGCGAAGCGTGTTGCGGGCAGCGGCAAGAAAGTAGCGCTCGGTGGCAAGCGGCACGAAATCCAGCCCGTACCGCGCTGCCGCCGCGCGCAAACCGAATCCGGCATCGGCTCTTCCTTCGGCAACCTCGGCGGCAACCAGAAGATCGGCGTTGGCGCGGTCCGCCTCGGCCGCGTGACCGGGTGGCTTGTTGATGAAACGCACGCGCGGCCGGGCGAGATCGTGCACGCTGCGGATGCGCGAGCCATGCCGTACGATGAGTCCCTGCTCGCGGGCGACGAAATGCACCAGATGGTGCTTCTTCGGATCCAACCAGCGGCCGAGCGCAGCGGCGGCAGCGGCAGCGCGGGGCAGTGCATCGGCGACGTGAAAGCCGGCGAGATCGCATTGTCCGTGCGCGAGGGCCGCGAGGCTGTCATCCGCTCCCTGGAATTCGATCTCCAGATCGAGCCGCGATGCGCACAAACGGGCCAGTTCGCCCAGTGCGAGGTCGTGGCTGGCGCGCAGCACAAGCCGTGGACGGCCGGGCAACGCCTCGACCAGGATCTCGCGAACTTCGTTGCGCAGGCGCTCGAAGGGCTCGCCAAGGGTGCTGCGCACCCGCGCATCGGCCTCCAGCACCCTGCGACCGAACGGCGTGAGCTTTGCGCCGCGCCCGCGTCCCATGTCGACGAGGGGCGCTCCGAGGGTCCGCGCGCCTGCGCCGAGCAGTCCCCATGCGAAGCGGTAAGAAATTCCAGCCGCGCGCGCGGCGACGCGCAGCGAGGCGGCGCGTGACAAGGCGTCGAGCAGGCGGGTCAGCACCAAGCCGTGTTCGCGCGGCAATCCGTCGCCGGTGAGCCAACTCACGTCGAACTCGATGCCCTGTTCTTTATGCATGTACATGCCTATTACAGATACGCAACCGGGTGAATTATATTCCTCTGCAATAGGTTGATATGCAAAGACAAACATATACCATGCTTTGCCGATTGGACCGGCGGAGCCGGTAGGAGAGGGTGTGGACGGCATCCTGCAAGCGGCGCGCGGCGCATTTGGACTGATTGTTTCTGGCGATGCAGCTCTCGCGGAGATCGTGCTGCTGAGCCTGCAGGTGAGCCTCTCGGCAGTCGCACTTGCCACCCTGTTCGGATTACCCCTGGGTGCGGCAATTGCGGTCGGGCGCTTCTCCGGGCGACGGGCAGCCGTCGTGCTCCTCAACGCGCTGATGGGCCTGCCGCCCGTAGTGGTCGGGCTGGTCGTGTACCTGATGCTTTCGCGTGCGGGCCCGCTCGGTGGTATGGGGTTGCTGTTCACGCCCCCTGCCATGGTGATCGCGCAGGCGATTCTTGTGCTGCCCATCATCGCGGCGCTGTGCCGGCAGGCCGTTGAAGATGCATGGATCGAGTACGAGGAGCAGCTGCGCTCGCTCGGCGCAGTGGGACTGCGTGCGGCGCTCACGTTAGTGTGGGACATCCGCTTTTCTCTGCTCACCGCCATCCTCGCCGGGCTCGGCCGTGCATCGGCGGAGGTGGGCGCCGTGATGATCGTCGGTGGCAACATCGATGGCGTCACGCGCGTCATGACCACGACCATCGCGCTGGAGACCTCGAAGGGCGATCTTCCGCTCGCGCTGTCGCTCGGTATCGTCCTGATTGCGCTCGTCATTGCGCTCAACGCGGCGGCGTTCCTGGTAAAGGAAGCCGCGCAGAGGCGTTACGGGTAATGCACGCTTCCCGCGGCATTCTTCCGCTGGCGCTTCACGACGTCTGCTTTTCCGCCGGCGGGCAGGCAATCATCGACCGCGTCTCGACCGAGCTTGCTGCAGGCCCGAGCACCATCATTCTGGGTGCGAACGGGGCGGGCAAGAGCGTGCTGATGCGCTTGATGCATGGACTGCTTCAGCCGACCTCAGGAGAAATCGCGTGGAACGAGCCTGATGCAGAACGCCTGCGGCGCAGGCAGGCGATGGTATTCCAGCGCCCGATCATGCTGCGCCGTTCGGCGCTGGCGAATGTCATTTATGCACTAGAGGTCGCGCGCGTTGCCCGCGCCGAGCGCGAGCAGATCGCGTTCGAAGCGCTCGAAAGCGTCGGCCTGACGCAGTTGGCACATCGTCCGGCGCGCGTGCTATCGGGTGGCGAGCAGCAGCGCCTCGCGCTGGCGCGCGCGTGGGCGCTGCATCCGGAAGTCCTTTTTCTCGACGAGCCGACCGCGAGCCTCGATCCGACCGCCACGCGCGAGATCGAGATGGTCATTCGTGCGTTCGACGCCTCCGGCACCAAGATCGTGATGGCGACGCATAACCTCGGACAGGCGCGCCGACTCGGCGACGAGGTGTTGTTCATCAACCAGGGCCGGCTGGTCGAGTGCGCGCCGGTGGAGACATTCTTCAAGCAACCTGCTTCGGCTGAAGCCGCGGCCTTCATCAAAGGAGAACTGCCATGGAATCGATGTGCCGATCGGTGCTGGCGTCCTTGCTAGCCATCGCGTTGCCTGCGGCCGCGCAGCAGAAGTTCATAGCAGTGGCTTCAACCACCTCGACCGAGCAGTCGGGGCTGTTCAAGCATCTGCTGCCGATCTTCGAGCGGAAAAGCGGAATTCAGGTGCGGGTCGTGGCGCTTGGCACGGGACAGGCGCTCGACATGGGCAAGCGCGGCGACGCAGACGTCGTATTCGTGCACGCGAAGCCGCTCGAGGAGAAGTTCGTCGCCGACGGCTGGGGCGTGCAGCGCTTCGAGGTGATGTACAACGACTTCGTGCTGGTAGGCCCGAAATCCGACCCGGCGAAGGTGGGCGGCACCAAGGACATCGTCGCGGGGCTGCAGAAGATCAAGGCGGCACTGGCACCGTTCGCTTCGCGCGGCGACAAGAGCGGCACCCATTTCGCCGAGCTTGAGCTGTGGAAAGTCGCCGGCGTCGACATCGCCAAGGACAAGGGTCCGTGGTACCGCGACACCGGGTCGGGGATGGGACCGACGTTGAACACGGCGGCGGGGATGAACGCCTATGCCCTCACCGACCGCGGCACCTGGCTTTCCTTCAAGAACCGCGGCGATCTGGTGATCTCGGTGGAGGGCGACCAGCGGTTGTTCAACCAGTACGGCGTCATGCTGGTGAACCCGGCCAAGCATCCGCACGTGAAGAAGGAGATGGGGCAGGCCTTCATCGACTGGGTCATTTCGCCCGAGGGGCAGAAGGCGATCGCCGACTACAAGATCGGCGGTGAGCAGTTGTTCTTCCCCAACTATCGGAAGTGAGGGGTCGCCCGCGGCTGATAAAATCAGCCGTATGAAAATCTTCGGTTTTGCCGGCTGGTCCGGCAGCGGCAAGACGACGCTGATCGAAAAGCTGATCCCGCGCTTCGTCAAGCAGGGCCTGAAGGTCTCACTGCTCAAGCACGCGCACCACACGTTCGACGTCGACCATCCAGGCAAGGACTCGCACCGCCATCGCCTGGCAGGCTGCACCGAGGTGATGGTGACTTCGTCGCGCCGCTGGGTGCTGATGCACGAGCTGCGCGGCGAGCGCGAGCCTTCGTTCGAAGATCAGGTCAGGCATCTGTCGCCCTGCAATCTGCTGCTGGTCGAAGGATTCAAGTTCCACCCGATCCCGAAGCTGGAGGTCTATCGGCCGGCGGTCGAATCCCCGCCGCTGCATCCGAACGATCCGAACATTGTCGCCGTCGCGACCGATGCGAAGCTCGAGACCAGGCTGCCCGTGCTGGACCTGAACGATGATGCGGGCATCGCGGCGTTCATCCTCGGCCACCTGAAAATCGCATGAACAAGGGATTGCTCAGCGTCGACGAAGCGCTCGAAGTTCTGCTCGCCGGCGCGCGCCCGGTGGCGGAAACCGAAATGCTGTCCACGCTCGAGGCCACCGGGCGCGTGCTTGCGTCGGCGCAGCGCTCCGAGCTCGACGTGCCGCCGATGGACAACAGCGCGATGGACGGTTATGCCGTGCGCATCGCCGATCTGGGCGAGGGCGAGCCTCGCTTGAGGGTCGCGCAGCGTATACCCGCGGGCACGGCGGGTGTCGCGCTCGCGCCGGGAACCGCGGCGCGCATCTTCACCGGCGCGCCCGTGCCCGCCGGTGCCGACGCGATCGTGATGCAGGAATTCTGCGCCACGGACGGCGATCAGGTCGTGGTGAAAAAGAAGCCGCGGCGTGGGGAGTGGATCCGCGCTGCCGGGCTGGACGTAAAGCGGGGCGATGAGATTCTTGCCGCGGGGATCAAACTGCGGCCGCAGGACATCGGCCTCGCGGCCTCAGTCGGCATCAAGATGCTGCCGGTGCGCCGACGGGTGCGCCTTGCGTTGTTCTTCACCGGCGATGAGCTCGTCATGCCGGGCGACCCGCTGCCGCCGGGGAGAATCTATAACTCCAATCGATTCACGTTGAACGGCCTCGCACAGGTGTACGGCTGCGATATCCGCGACTACGGCATCGTCCCGGACAACCTTGCCGCGACGCGCGAAGTGCTGCGCCGCGCCGCCGCGGAGAACGACCTGATCGTGACCTCCGGTGGCGTGTCGGTGGGCGACGAAGACCACGTCAAGCCGGCCGTCGAGGCCGAGGGCGAACTCCTGATGTGGCGCATCGCGATGAAGCCCGGGCGTCCGCTCGCCTTCGGCAAGGTCGCGGGGGCCGCGTTCATCGGCCTGCCGGGCAATCCGGTCTCGAGCTTCATTACCTTCCTGGTGTTCGTGCGTCCGTTCCTGCTCAGGATGCAGGGAATGAAGGAGGTCGCACCGCGATCGATCGGGCTGCGCGCCGACTTCGATTGGCTGAAACCGGACCCGCGCCGCGAGTTCCTGCGCGTAAAGTTGAACCCGGCGGGGGGACTCGATCTTTATCCGACGCAGGACTCGGCGGTGCTCACGTCGACCGCCTGGGCCGACGGGATCGTGGATAATCCCGCCGGTCATGCGATCCGCAAAGGCGACGCCGTGCGCTTCCTGCCGTTCGCGGAGTTGTATCGATGAAAGTTAAAGTGTTGTATTTTGCCGGGCTGCGCGAGCAGGTCGGAAGCTCTTCCGAGGAGCTCGAGCTGCCGGCGGGCGTGTCGACGCTCGCGGGCCTGCGCTCGCACCTGGTCGCGCGCGGCGGCGTGTGGCAGAGCGCGTTGGCGGAAACCCGGCTGGTGCGCATGGCGGTCAACCAGCAGATGGCGCAGGCGGCCTCGGCGATCCGATCCGGCGACGAAGTGGCCTTCTTCCCGCCGGTCACGGGAGGCTAGAGTGAAGATCCTCGTGCAACGCGAGGACTTCGACGTCGGCGCGGAAATCCGCGCCCTGGCCGGCCATGCCAGGATCGGCGCGGTCGCCAGCTTCATCGGTCTGGTGCGCGACCTGAACGACGGATCCGCGGTCGCGACCATGACGCTCGAGCACTACCCCGGTATGACAGAGAAGGCGATCGAAGGCATCGTCGCGCAGGCAAAGGGACGCTGGGAGGTGCTCGATTGCACCGTCATCCATCGCTTTGGCGAACTCAAGCCGGCCGACCAGATCGTGCTGGTGGCGGTCGCGAGCGGCCATCGCGGTGATGCTTTCGCTGCGTGCGAATTCATCATGGACTATCTCAAGACGCGCGCGCCGTTCTGGAAGAAGGAGCAGACGCCGCAGGGCGCGCGCTGGGTGGAGGCGCGTGCGACCGATGACGAGGCCGCGGGGCGTTGGCAGCGCAAGGAACCGGGCGCGGCGTAGCACTCGCGCAGGCGCCAGTTTGCGAACCCACTACGGCTCAGCAACGCGTTCCGAATGGCGGAACAATAACTGTCGGAGGCATACCGATGACATCGCTGGGATTTCTCGCGGTCGGCGCGGGCGCCGCGGTCGGGGCTTGGCTGCGCTGGTGGCTGGGCCTGCTCCTCAACCCGGTTTTCCCGACGCTACCGTTCGGCACGCTCGTGGCGAATCTCATCGGCGGCTATCTGATGGGAATCGCGCTGGGCGTGTTCGACAACTTCCAGGTGTTACCGCCGGAGGTCCGCCTGTTGCTTGCGACCGGGTTTCTAGGTGGTCTGACGACGTTCTCGACATTTTCCGCTGAAGCCACGACGCTGCTCGCGCGAGAGCAGTTCGGATGGGCCGCGGTGCTGATCAGCGCCCATGTGATCGGCTCTATCGCGCTGACCTTCGCGGGGATCGCGACCATGCGGCTGCTCTACAGGTTCTGATCACGGGAGGAGAAGATGCGAGGAACCTACCTGCGTTTTTACATCCACGAGAACCGCAAGCACCACGGGCTCCTGTTGTACGAATGGCTGCTCGAGGCGGCGAAGAAGGCAGGCATCCATGGCGGCTCGGCGTTTCGCGCGATCGCGGGATTCGGCCGCCACGGCGTGCTGCATGAGCAGCATTTTTACGAGCTCGCCGGCGATTTGACGGTCGAGGTCGAGTTTTTGCTGAGTAACGAAGACGCCGATCGCTTGCTCGGCATAATCCGCAATGAGGGCGTCCGGGTCTTCTATGGGAAAGCAGAGGCCGAATTCGGGACGACCGAGGGAAGGGATTAGGCGCGAACGAGGCAGGAGGCGACTGCGATGACCGAAATCTGGGCGCTTGCAGCTTTGTGGCTCGGGCTGGCGCTTGCCGCCACGCTGATCTCGATCTGGCTGCGCGTTGCTACCGCGCTGTCGGAGATCGTGGTCGGCACAATCGCACAGCTGGTGATCGGCGCGTTGATCGGAACGGCCGCGCTGGGCGCCGACCAGGGCTGGATCAGATTCCTTTCCGGCACCGGCGCGATCGTGCTGACGTTCCTCGCCGGTGCAGAGCTCGATCCGAAGGTGTTTCGCCGCAAATGGAAGGAGGCGACAGCAGTCGGCCTGGTGAGCTTTTTCGCGCCGTTCTTCGTGTGCGCGGCCGCGGCGCGCTGGGTGCTCGGTTGGGATCCGGCGGCGAGTTGGCTCGCGGGCATCGCCATGTCCACCACTTCGGTCGCCGTGGTGTACGCCGTGATGATTGAGTTCGGCTTCAACACGACCGATTACGGCAAGACCGTACTCGCCTCATGTTTCATCACCGACCTCGGGACCGTCGTCGCGCTGGGACTGATCTTCGCGCCATTCACGCTGAAGACCGTACTGTTCGTTGGCGCGCTCGCGCTCGCCTGCGTCGCGCTGCCGTGGATCACGCCGCGCTTCTTCAAACGCTACGGCGGACGGCCCTCGGAGATGGAGGCGAAGTTCCTGCTGCTTTGCCTGTTCGGGATGGGCGCGCTCGCGGCCTGGGCCGACAGCGAAGCGGTGCTGCCCGCGTACCTGATCGGCATGGTGCTCGCGGGGACGGTGGGCAAAGACCACGTGCTCGTGCGCAGGCTGCGCACGCTATGCTTCGGACTGCTGACCCCCTTTTACTTCATCCGCGCGGGATCATTCGTGTCGGTACCCGCATTGATCGCCGCGCCAGGCGCGTTCATCCTGATGCTGGTTGTGAAGGTGTTGACCAAGATCGCGGGCGTGTATCCGGTCACCCAGGCGTTCCGCTCGCCGCGCAAGGAGGGCATGTACACGACGCTCCTGATGTCCACCGGCCTGACCTTCGGCACGATCTCCGCGCTGTTTGGCCTGTCGCATGAGATCGTGGACCAGGCGCAATACTCGGCGCTGGTCGCGGCGGTGATCGCGAGCGCGGTTGTGCCGACGCTGATCGCCAACGCCTGGTTCATGCCGCGACACCTGCTGAACGTCGAAGAAGTGGACACGACCAAGAGCGCCGCGGTGCCGGGCGTAGCGAAACGGGGGTGACCATGTACCGCAGGATTCTCATCGGCTACGACGGATCCGAGGCCTCGCGAAAGGCCTTTGCGATGGCGTGCGATCTTGCAGCGAAGGACGATGCGGAGTTGTTCGTGTTGTCGGTGGCGCGCCCCCCGGAGGTAGGCGACGACGTGGAGACGGAGGCTGTCATCGAAAATTCGCGCCAGTATCATCGCGAGCTGCTCGCTGAACTCAAGCACGCCGCCGCGGAAAAGGGGATCAAGGCGAGCTTCGAGGTGGGCGTCGGACATCCCGCCGAGCAGATCATCTACGACGCTGACCGCCATGGCGTGGACCTGATCGTGGTCGGCGACCGCGGACGTTCGAAATTCGCGCGCCTGCTGCTCGGATCGGTATCGAAGCAAGTGGTGCAATATGCCGGACGGGCGGTGTTGGTGGTGCGTTAGATGTTCAGCGGCAATGAGCAGTGAAAGGGCGTCCGTGTGAAGACACCGTCTGCCATTCCGCGCAGCATCTGGATGCTTGGCTTTGTGAGCCTGTTCATGGACGTCTCGTCCGAACTGATCCACAGCCTGCTGCCTGTTTTCATGGTCTCGAGCCTCGGTGCAACTGCTCTTGCAGTCGGCGTCGTAGAAGGGGTCGCAGAGTCGACCGCGCTGATCGTGAAGGTATTTTCGGGGGCGCTCAGCGATCACCTCGGCAGGCGCAAGTCTCTGGCGGTGATCGGCTATGGGCTGGGTGCGATCTCCAAGCCGCTTTTCGCGCTCGCATTGACGGTGAATTGGGTCCTCGCCGCGCGCTTCATGGACCGGATAGGCAAGGGAATACGCGGCGCTCCTCGCGATGCGCTCGTCGCCGATCTGGTGCCTGCGGAGATCAGGGGCGCGGCCTACGGTTTGCGCCAATCGCTGGACACGGTCGGGGCCTTTCTCGGTCCGCTGCTCGGGGTCGGGCTGATGCTGGCTTGGGCGGGAGATTTCCGCACGGTATTCTGGTTTGCGGTCATTCCTGCCGTGGTAGCGGTTCTGCTGCTGATGCTCGGGGTCAAGGAACCCGGTACGGGCGCGACGCGACGCAAGCTGACCTCTCCGATCCAGTGGGCGACGTTGAGCGAGCTGGGCGGCGCCTATTGGTTCGTGGTCGTTGTGGGCGGCGTATTCACCCTTGCGCGATTCAGCGAAGCGTTTCTCATATTGCGCGCCCAGCAACAGGGACTTCCCGACACGTATGCGCCGCTGGTCCTGGTGGTCATGAACGTCGTGTATGCACTGACGGCCTACCCCGCTGGCAAACTCGCTGACCGTATGAGCCATCGGGCTTTGCTCGGGTTCGGGCTCGTCATGCTGATCGTCGCGGACCTTGTTCTTGCTCAGGCGCAGGGGCTTGCAGCGGTCGCGATCGGAGTGGCAATTTGGGGGTTGCACCTGGGCATGACCCAGGGATTGCTCGCGACGATGGTTGCCAACACAGCACCCGCACATTTGCGGGGCACCGCCTTCGGCTTTTTCAACCTCGCAAGCGGCCTCGCCATGCTTGTCGCCAGCGCCCTCGCGGGTCTGCTCTGGGACACGCTTGGCGCCGCCGTGACGTTCTACGCCGGAGCTGCCTTCTCTCTGGCGGCATTCATCCTGGTGGCTCTCGGCAAAACGCGTGTATTTAGAGCCTGACGCGGAAAATTCCGCAAAGCAGCGCTTCCGGCGGGTGAGCCCGGCGATCGCGGCCCTCGCGACAGGTTGCCGACAGGGTCAGGTACTACCATGACCGTCCTCAGGCCCCCCGAGGCTCAGTTAACCATGCTTTCTCGATACAGCCGCTTCGCGCCGGCAGCAGTGACGGCGGCGACTTTCGTCGCGATTTCAACCGCGATGCGCGTGCTGTTGTCGCTCCGCCCCGATGTGGCCGGACCGGGCGCGGTGACCGACTGGCCGCGCATTTTCGGCATCGGGCTGCTGTTCGACGTGGTGTTCGCCGTGTACCTGCTCGCCCCAGTCGTTTTCTGGCTCGCGCTCGTTCCAGGGCGATTCGCGCGCACGCGGCTACATCGCGCACTCACCGTCGCGGTGTTTTTTGCCATGACGTACGGTTTTGTCGTGCTCGCGGTGGCGGAGTGGCTGTTCTGGAACGAATTCGGCGGGAGATTCAACTTCATCGCGGTCGATTACCTGCTGTATACGCACGAAGTGATCGGCAATATCTGGGAGAGCTATCCGGTGGGGCGCATCCTCCTCGCACTTCTCCTGCCGGCAGGGATGCTAGCCTGGTTTTTCGCACCCCGACTGTGGCGCTCGAGCGGTTCGCCCTTGTCATGGAGGCCGGCAGTGCTTGCACTGGGCGCGTACGCTGCGCTGATCGCCGGTACTGTGCAATACGTCGATTCGGACATCAAGAACCGATTTGCGAATGACTCGTCCAACGACCTCGCGGGCGATGGCCCATATGAATTCTTCGCCGCGAATCGCCGCAATGAGCTGAGCTATGACCGGCATTACGCGACGCTTCCGCTTCCCGAGGCAATTGCGGCGGTGCGTGTAGCAATGAAGGTGGCGCCGGGCGGATGGGTCGGTGGGAACGACGGACAGGGCGTCGAGCGGCGTGTTATCGCCGCGCGCCCGGAACGCCGCCTGAATGTGGTGTTGGTAAGCATGGAGAGCCTCGGGTCCGAGTTTCTTGGTGCATACGGAAATCCGCGCGGCCTGACGCCGAATCTGGATCGGCTGGCGCGCGAAAGCCTGTGGTTTGCGAATGTGTACGCCACCGGCAACCGGACCGTGCGAGGGCTCGAAGCACTTTCGCTCTCGCTGCCGCCGACACCCGGGCAGTCGATCGTGCGCCGGCCGAACAACGGCAATCTGTTTTCGCTGGGCAGCGTTTTCGAGGACAAGGGCTACGGCGTGCTGTTCGCCTATGGCGGCTACGGCTATTTCGACAACATGAGCGCATTCTTCGAAGCGAACGGCTACCGTTCCGTCGACCGGAGAAGCATTCCGTCTGCGCGCATCGAGTTCGAGAACATCTGGGGCGTGGCTGACGAGCACCTGTTCGACCAGGTGGTCGACGAAATCGATCGCGAGAAGGCGGCGCACCCCGAGCGGCCGGTGTTCGCGCACGTCATGACCACCAGCAACCATCGCCCCTACACGTATCCGCCCGGGCGCATCGACATTGCCTCCGGCAGCGGGCGCGACGGCGGGGTGAAATACACCGATTACGCGATCGGCAGGTTCATCGAGGCCGCCCGTTCCAAGCCGTGGTTCGACGACACGTTGTTCGTGATCACGGCCGACCACGGCGCCAGCGCGCGCGGCACGTCGCAGATTCCGCTGGACAAGTACGCCATCCCGGTCCTGGTATACGCGCCCCGGCACGTCGCCCCCCGGCGCGTCGACCGGCTGATGTCGCAGATCGACATCGCGCCGACCATCCTCGGTCTGCTCGATTTCAGCTACTACACCAAGTTCTTCGGCCGCGATGTGCTCAACTCGCCGCCTGAGGCCGACCGGGCCTTCGTGGCGAACTACCAGACGCTCGGGTACATGAGGAACGGCCGCCTCGTGGTCCTGCAGCCCGGGCGAAAGGTGGACGTCATGCGGTTGGCAGCAGCCGGGCCCGTTTCGGGCAATGTCGCCGAAGCTGCGATCCGGGACGAGGCCATCGCGTTCTACCAGACCGCGTCGTACGTTTTTCGCAATGGACTCTACGGAGATGAGAAGCAGCTGCCGCCGGAGAATCGCGTGGCAGCGATGGTGCAGGCCGGACGCGGGGTCGACTAGAGGGGGCGCCCGACCGGCCGGGCCGATATGGGGCGGCGGGCTGGTTGAAATAGGGCGAAAAGCCCCCAGTTGGCTGTCAAGTATCCTTTTATTGCGCCCCCATGCGAATCGACAAATTCACCACCCAGCTGCAGGAAGCCCTTTCCGACGCGCAGAGCGCCGCGCTCGGGCGTGACCATGCCTATATCGAGCCCCAGCATCTGCTCGCGGCGCTGCTCCAGCAAGCCGGCGGCGGCTCGGCCTCGCTCATCCAGCGCGCCGGCGGAAACCTGCCGGGATTGAAACGCGCGCTCGAGCAGTCGATCGAGCGGCTGCCCAAGGTCGAGGGGACGCCGGGCGAAGTTCACCTGTCGCGCGATCTTGCGACGCTGCTCAACATTGCCGACAAGGAGGCCCAGAAGCGCGGCGACCAGTTCATCGCTTCCGAGCTGTTTCTGCTGGCCGCATGCAGCGACAAGGGCGAAACGGGGCGCGCGCTGAAGGACCATGGCGTCGCCAAGTCCGCGCTGGAAAAGGCGATTCAGCAGGTGCGCGGGGGGCAGAACGTCGGCAGTCAGGAGGCCGAGGGCAGCCGCGAGGCGCTGAAGAAATACACCCTCGACCTGACCGAGCGCGCGCGCGCCGGCAAGCTCGACCCGGTGATCGGGCGTGACGACGAGATCCGGCGCGTGATCCAGATCCTGCAGCGGCGCACCAAGAACAACCCGGTGCTGATTGGTGAGCCGGGCGTAGGCAAGACCGCGATCGTCGAGGGCCTGGCGCAGCGCATCGTCAACGGCGAAGTGCCCGAAACGCTGAAGAACAAGCGCGTGCTGTCGCTCGACATGGCCTCGCTGGTAGCCGGCGCCAAGTACCGCGGCGAGTTCGAGGAGCGGCTGAAGTCCGTCCTGAAGGAGCTGTCCCAGGATGCGGGCCAGACCATCGTCTTCATCGACGAGCTGCATACCATGGTCGGCGCGGGCAAGGCCGAGGGCGCGATGGACGCGGGCAACATGCTCAAGCCCGCGCTCGCCCGCGGCGAGCTGCATTGCGTCGGCGCCACCACGCTGGACGAGTACCGCAAGTACGTCGAGAAGGATGCGGCGCTGGAGCGCCGCTTTCAGAAGGTCATCGTGCAGGAGCCTTCGGTCGAATCCACCATCGCCATCCTGCGCGGGTTGCAGGAAAAGTACGAGCTGCATCACGGCGTGGACATCACCGACCCGGCCATCGTCGCCGCCGCGGAGCTATCCAACCGCTACATCACCGACCGCTTCCTGCCGGACAAGGCGATCGACCTGATCGACGAGGCCGCGGCGCGCATCAAGATGGAGATCGACTCCAAACCGGAATCCATGGACCGCCTCGACCGGCGGCTGATCCAGCTGCGGATCGAGCGCGAGGCGGTGAAGAAGGAGAAGGACGAAGCCTCCAAGAAGCGCCTGAAACTGATCGAGGAGGAGATCGTCCGGCTGGAAAAGGAGTACTCCGATCTCGAGGAGATCTGGAAGGCCGAAAAGGCGCAAGTCGCGGGCTCCCAGCACATCAAGGAAGAGCTCGAGAAGCTGCGCCAGCAGATGGAAGAAGCGCGCCGCAAGGGCGACTGGCAGAAGATGTCGGAGATCCAGTACGGCAAGGTGCCGCAGCTCGAGGCGCAGTTGAAGAGCGCCGAAAAAGGCGATGCGAAAGCCGGGAAAATGAAGCTGCTGCGCACGCAGGTCGGTGCGGAGGAGATCGCGGAGGTCGTATCGCGCGCCACCGGCATTCCGGTTTCCAGAATGATGCAGGGCGAGCGCGAGAAGCTGCTGAAAATGGAGGATCGGCTCCACGAACGCGTGGTCGGGCAGGACGAGGCGGTTCGCCTCGTGTCCGACGCGATCCGCCGCTCGCGTTCGGGCCTGTCGGACCCGAACCGGCCGTACGGTTCGTTCCTTTTTCTCGGACCTACCGGCGTAGGCAAGACCGAGCTGTGCAAGGCGCTCGCGTCATTCCTGTTCGATTCGGAAGATCACCTGATTCGCATCGACATGTCGGAGTACATGGAAAAGCACTCGGTATCGCGCCTGATCGGCGCGCCGCCGGGGTATGTCGGTTACGACGAGGGAGGGCAGCTTACCGAACAGGTGCGCCGCAAGCCGTATTCGGTGATCCTGTTCGACGAAATCGAAAAGGCGCACCCGGACGTGTTCAACACGTTGCTGCAGGTGCTCGACGACGGGCGCCTCACCGATGGCCAGGGCCGCACGGTGGATTTCAAGAACACCGTCCTGGTGATGACTTCGAACCTCGGCTCGCACATGATCCAGGCGATGACCGGCGACGACTACCAGATGATAAAGCTCGCGGTGCTGTCCGAGGTGAAGACCAAGTTCCGACCCGAGTTCATCAACCGCATCGACGAACTGGTGGTGTTCCACTCGCTCGGTGAGGCGCACATCCGCTCGATTGCGAAGGTCCAGGTCCAGTTCCTCGCGCAGCGCCTGGCGAAAATGGATTACGGACTGCAGGTGAGCGACGCTGCCTTCGCCGAACTGGCGACGGTTGGTTTTGACCCTGTCTACGGCGCACGGCCGCTCAAGCGGGCGATCCAGTCGGAGATCGAGAACCCGCTGGCGAAGCTCATACTCGAGGGCGTGTTCGCACCCAAGGATACGATCAAGGTGGACTACAAATCGGGCGCGATGAGCTTCGCGAAAGCCTGAGCTACTCGAGCGCCGCGTGCGGCGGGAAATGCGCCGCATCCGCTTGAATGCGGCGCGAATGCACGATCAGCTCCTCCCACAGACCGTCGGTGTCTTTGCGGAATACCGCATCGAGGCTCGCCGACTGTACCGCCCACAGTCCCCGCTCGATCTCGCGCTTCAGCTCGCCCGGCCGCCAGCCAACGTAGCCGACGTAGTAGCGCGCGTCGTTCGGACTCTGTTCGATCACCTTGTCGATGACATTGGCACGGAACGACAAGTAAAGGTTTTTCATGATCGGCACCGAGCCGGTGCCGGGACTGGTTTCGGTCTTGATCAGCGCCACCAGCGCGCCGCGCGAGAACGGGCCGCCGTAGTAAACCGGATCGATGACCTTTTGCGATGGCTCATGCTCGGGGAACAGGCTGGTCAGCGTGCGGCGCGTCGGGCGGTTGATGATCACGCCGACGTGCCCCCCATTGGGAATCGGCGCGACGATCAGCACGGTCTGGCGGTAATCGAGCTCGCGGAAAGCGGGGTGAGCAACGAGAAACACCGCTTCATCATCGACAGGCGTGGCGGATTGGGCGAGGCACGCCGCCGGGATTCCCAGGACCAGCGAGGCAAACGCAAAGAGGGAGCGGATCAAGGACATCTCCAATCGGGCGTTCGGTACGTCATTCAAGCGCAAATTCCTGCATGGCGCAAGCTCTTGCCCGCCACACCTCAACCGGAACCTGACAATGATGCACAAACTAAATTGCGGAACGCTCTTGACAGGCGCATGGTGCGCGCATAACGTGAAACCGGATCGTGCAAACGCGGGATTTCGGGCGACCTGTCCGGAGAGCGCGAATCAAAGAGCCGCACTCGAGGAGGCGGCACGTTGCGACGGTCCGAAATGCGGCGTCAAGCTGCATGCAAATGTGTCGCTCTGGCGGCATTGCCCGGTGGTTCCGGGCCCCAAGCCCCGCTCCCATGCGGGGCTTCTTGTTTTCCGCGCGTTCTCCGAGCCAGTGCGCGGCGCAGCAGTTCTTCCCACACGCCTTCCATGTCCTTGCGGAACACGATCTCCGCATCGGCGGGCAGCACGTACCAGGCATCGCGCGCAAGTTCCGCTTCGAGCTGGCGCGGCACCCAGCCGGAGAATCCCGCGTAGAGGCGGTATTGCGCGCCATGCGCGGCAAGCAGCGGCTTGAGGTTGTCCGGATGCATGCTGAGATACAGCCCGCGGCGTGCCTGGAGCGCGGGCGCGGGCGGCGGCGTTTCGGAACGGAACACCGTGATCAGCACGCGCGGCATCACCGGCCCGCCGAAGTACACGGGTTCCCGATAATTCGCGGCGGCCGGCTCGTCCGGAAGCAATTCCGGGAGCCGTGTGCTGGTCGGGCGATTGATGATCACGCCGATCGTCTGCGCGTCATCGGTCTGCGTTACCAGAACTACCGCGCGGCGGAAATTCCGGTCGGGCAGTTCGGGCTTCGCGATCAGGAAGACCCCGTTAGGCCGGGGCGCCTGGCGCTGCGCCGGCGAGGGCGGCGTCACGGCGAGCAATGCCGGGACGAGCAGCAAGGCGTGAAGACCGGAAGCGCGCATTGCGAGATTATCGCGCTGCTGAGAGAATCTGAGCGAATTTACGAGGAGGAACGGATCATGATGTCCGATGCTGAACGCAGGAAGGCCGCTGAATCGCTGATCGATGCGGAAAAAACACGCACGCCCGTGTTGCAGCTCTCGAAGACCTATCCGGGCATCGTTATCGAGGACTCGTACGCGATCCAGGGCCTGGTGAACGAGATGAAGGTGGCGGCCGGCTCGAAGGTGATCGGCAACAAGATCGGCCTCACCTCGAAGGCCATGCAGCAGTCCTCGCAGATCGACGAGCCCGATTACGGCGTGCTGCACGATTACATGGTCGTCGAGGACGGCGCCAAGGTGCCGTTCGAGAATTACATCGTGCCGCGTGTCGAGATCGAACTGGTGTTCGTGCTCGGCAAGCCGTTGAAGGGCCCGGGCGTGGGCCTGCTCGACGTGCTGCGCGCGACCGAATACGTCGTCCCCGCGATTGAGATCATCGACGCAAGGGTGCAGAACCCGCGCAAGATCTTCGACACCGTGGCGGACAACGGCGCAGCCGCGGGGCTGGTGATCGGGGGGCGGGCAGTGGGACCGATGGATATCGATTTGCGCTGGGCAAGCGGGCTTCTCTACCGGAACGCGGATATCGAGGAGACGGGTGTCGCGGCGGGGGTGCTTGGCCATCCGGCGTTGGGCATCGCATGGCTCGCCAACAAGGTCGGCAAGTTCGGCACCGTGCTCGAGCCGGGGCGCGTCATGCTTTCGGGTTCCTTCATCCGCCCGGTGTGGGCGCAGAAGGGCGACACGCTGCGTGCGGACTTCGGCTCGCTCGGCAGCCTTTCGATCCAGTTCGTCTAGACGATGTACAAGCCCTTCGATCTGACCGGACGCTGCGCCGTGGTGACCGGCGGCAACGGCGGCATCGGCTATGGCATGGCCGAGGCGCTGATCGCCGCGGGCGCGCGCGTCGCGATCTGGGGCTCCAACCCGGAAAAGACCGCGAAGGCGAAGGCATCGCTGGGCGCAAATGCCGAGGCCTTCGTCTGCGATGTGACCAGTGAAGAGGCAGTCGAGAAAACGTTTGCGGATTCGGTCGCCGCGCTGGGGCACGTGAACGCGTGCTTTGCCAATGCCGGCGTGTCGTCGAAGCCCACGCCGGTTCTCGACATGACGCTCGCCGAATTCCGGCGCGTCATGCAGGTCAACGTGGAAGGCGTGTTTCTCACCTTCCGTGCTGCCGCGCGCCACATGGCCGGCCGCGGGCAGGGCGGCGCTCTCGTCGCCACGGCGAGTACTGCCGCAATCGAAGGCGCCGCGCGCAACAGCCACTATGGCGCATCGAAAGGCGCGGTGACTTCGTACGTCCGCGCGCTCGCGGTCGAACTGGCGCGCCACCGCATTCGCGTCAATTCGATCCTGCCCGGCTGGATCGAGACCGAGATGACCGCTCGCGCGATGGGCGACGAAATGTTCGCGAAGGCGGTGCTGCCGCGCATTCCGGCGCGACGCTGGGGAACGCGGGACGATTTCGGCGCGATCGCGGTCTACCTGATGAGCGACGGGTCCGTGTACCACACCGGCGAGCAGTTCGTGATCGACGGCGGGTATACGAAGTTCTGACCGGGTATCATGGACCTCAGAGGTGCGCTGCAGGCATTTCTTTGACGTTGCTCAAATCAATCTGGAGAAAAAGGGGAAGACTATGGCGCAGGAAGTCCGGGCTCCGCTGGCGGGAAGCATCTGGGCCGTGCTCGTCGAAGTTGGTTCCAAGGTGGAGGAAGACGACGAACTGGTCGTCATCGAGGCACTCAAGATGGAGAACCCCGTGTACTCGCACTGTGCAGGCACGGTGAAGGAAATCAAGGTGAAGAAAGGCGACAAGGTCGAGGATGACGACCTCCTCATGCTGATCGAATGACGGACTGCGTGCAGCAATCGGAAGCGAGGCGAAGATGAATTTCGAGTTGACCGAAGACCAGCGGCTGATCCAGGACACCGCGCGGCGATTCGCCGCGTCGGAAATTGCACCGACGCTTGAGGAAGAGGAGAGCAAGCACGAGTTCCGGGCCGGCCGCGTCGCGCAGATGGGCAAGCTGGGCTTTTTCTCCTGCGCCCTGCCCGAGGAACTGGGCGGCAGCGGCATGGGATTCATGGAGTCGGTGCTGATGGCCGAGCAGATCGGCAGGGTGTCGGCATCGTGGCGGGTGCCGTTCAACATGCAGAACCTCGGGCCTGCGCTGACCGTGACGAAATTCGGCAGCGAGGCGCAGAAGAAGAAGTATGTCTCCGGCTGGGTTGCGGGTTCCCAGCTCGGCTTCTTCGCCATGACCGAGCCCAACACCGGCTCGGACGTGGCCAGCATGAAGACCCACGCCATCGACCGGGGCGACCACTGGGAGGTCCACGGCAACAAGATTTGGATCTCGCAGGCGCACGTGGGCGACGCGGGGCTGCTCTACGCCTACACGGACAGGGCGAAGGGCAACAAGGGAATCACGGCCTTCATCATTGAGCCGAAGACGATGCACGGCTGCACGGCCCGCGCCATCGAGACCAAGCTCGGCCTGAAATGCGCGCCGACCGGCGAGTTCGTGTTCGATGCAATGAAGGTGCCGAAGGAGAACGTGCTCGGCAAGCCGGGCAACGGATTCCAGATCTGCATGTGGCAGCTGAACCAGACGCGGCTCGGCTGCGCGGCCGGCGCCCTCGGCGTCGCCGGCGGCGCGCTGGAGCTCGCCGTCAACTACGCCAATGAGCGCACCCAGTTCGGCAAACCCATCTCGCAGCACCAGATGGTCCAGGCGCAGATCGCCGAAATGGCGGTCGAGCACCAGGCCGCGCAGATGCTGGTGTATCGGGCCGCGTGGCTCAAGGACCACGGCAAGCCGAACCAGTACGAGACCTCGGTCGCCAAGTACGCCGCTTCGGAGGCGGCGGTGCACGCGGCGAACGAGTGCATGAAGATTTTCGGCTCGTACGGGTTTTCGACCGAATATCCGGCGGAGCGCTTCTACCGCGACGCAAAATCCCTGCAGGTCGTGGAAGGCACGTCCAACATCCAGAAGATCATCATCTCCGGCATGGCTTGCGGTGCCACGCCCAACCGCGAGTAAACGCAATGCGACCCTATTTTGAAAAGATGCCCGGCTTCGGCAAGCCGCTCAAGGAAAACCGCATTGCGCGTTCGAGGGACAGCCGGGCGAAGCTCGAGGCCGTCGAAGCAGAAATCGCAGCGGCGAGGAAGGCGAAGGAAAACGTCGGCATCCCCGCGGCCAAGATCAACGAGCGGGGCTCGCTGACGGTGTGGCAGCGGCTGGAATACCTCGTCGACCCCGGCACCTGGCAGCCGCTGCACAGCATTTACAACCCCGAGGACAACGAGGAAGGCACGACCAACGTCGTCGACGGCCTCGGCAAGATCTCGGGCCGCTGGGCGGTCATCATCGGCTTCGACAACAAGGTTCTTGCGGGCGCGTGGATCCCCGGACAGGCCGAGAACGTGCTGCGCGTGACGAACCTGGCGAAGCGCCTGCATATTCCCCTCGTGTGGCTGGTGAACTGCAGCGGGGTCAAGCTTCCCGATCAGGAGAAGTTCTACGCCGACCGCCGCGGTTCGGGCACGCCGTTCTACCGCCACGCCGAACTGCAGCAGGCGGGCATACCGGTGCTCGCGGGCATCTACGGCACCAATCCCGCGGGCGGCGGCTATCAGGGAATCACCCCGACGATACTGATCGCGCACAAGGACGCGAACATTGCCGTTGGCGGCGCAGGCATCGTTTCCGGCATGTCGCCCAGAGGCGGCTTCGACGTGGAAGGGCTGGAACAACTGATCGCGGTCACGCGCGACTTCAAGGAGCGCCCGCCGGGCCGGGTCGAAACCCATTACAACGAGACGGGCTTCTTCACACGCGTGTGTGACGAGGAGAACGGCGTCCTCGACGGTCTCAAGGAGTACATGCGTGCGATTCCGGCCTACGACCCGATGTTCTTCCGGGTCGCGGAGCCCGCCGAGCCGAAACTCGCGGCCGAAGACCTCTACCACCTGCTGCCGTTCAACCAGAAGGAGACCTACTCCTTCGATGAAATCCTCGCGCGCCTCGTCGACGGCAGCGAGCACATGGAATTCCGGCCCGACTACGGTCCCGAGATCTACGCGGGCCTGGTGAAGATCGACGGCCTGGCGGTCGGCGTGATCGGCAACCGGCAGGGGGTGCTGCCGAAGGGGTATCCGGAGTACGCGGACTACCCGGGCATCGGCGGAAAGCTCTACCGCCAGGGGTTGATCAAGATGAGCGAGTTCGTGACCCACTGCGGACGCGACCGGGTGCCGGTCATCTGGTTCCAGGACACCAGCGGGATCGACGTGGGCGACGCCGCGGAGAAGGCCGAACTGCTCGGCCTCGGTGCAACGCTGATCTACTCGATCCAGCAGACCGGCGTGCCGATGATGCTGGTGGTGCTGCGCAAGGGCAGTGCGGCGGCCCACTACATCATGGGCGGGCCCAC